>JAOBWK010000069.1 GCA_025463305.1 Ilumatobacteraceae bacterium | reverse complement strand
CACCGCCGTCGAAGTCACTGTCCAGCGCGACGCTGTAGGTGGCTGCCTTGGAGGCAACGATCTGCTTGCTGTCGGCCAACAGCTCGGCGAAGTTCGTCGGCGGTTTTGCAGGATCGAGGCCGGCCTTGACGAAGGTCGGCTTGAGGAAGAACAGCACCGGCACGCTGACGTTGAACGGCATCGACCACTGCACGCCCTGCGTCGCATATGCCTGCAGCGTCGAGGGCAGGAACTGCGACGTGTCGTAGCCGGCGGACTCCTCGCACGCCTGGGTGGGCACGATGCTCTTCGTGTCGATCATCTGCTGGACCATGTATTCCGGCATCTGCACCATGTCGGGCCGGTTGGTCGCGTCGCTCTGCAGGTACTTGTCGATGGTCTCGTCGTAGCCGCCCTGGAACTGGAGATCGACGTGCACCTTGGTCTGCGAGGCGTTGTAGGCGTCGGTGACCTTCTGCAGCTCGACGCCGTTGGCATCGGCGAGGCCGTGCCAGAACGTGATGTTGACCGGGCCGGACGCGGATGCGGCATCGAGCGCCTTCACGTCGCAGCCGGGCAGCGTGCTGAGCAGCGTCGGCAAGGTGGTCGACGGCGCCTCGGTGGTGGCCGTCGTGGTGGACGCCGCCGGCAGCGTGTCGCCGGGTGGCAGGGTCTCGCCGGGCGGCAGTGTGACGACGGCGGCGGTGGTGGCCGTCGTGGTGGACGCCGCCGGCACGGTGGTGCGCGGTGGGATGCCGGCGTTGGACAGGCTCTGGTTCGAGCGGCACGATGCCGCAGCGAAGCCCCCGACGACGAGCAGGCAGAGTGCGGCACGAGGACGCATGGTCACCCCTTCACGGCGCCGGCGGTGAGGCCGCGCACGAGTTGGCGTTGGAACAGCACGAGCACGACGAAGATCGGCAGGCCGATCACCAAGGTGCCGGCGATCGACAGGTTCGGCTGGGACAGGCTCGACTTCTCCAGCGCAGCGACGCCCGTCTGCACCGTGTTGTAGTCGGCGTTGGTGGTGACGAGCACCGGCCACAGGTACTGGTTCCATGAGGTGAGGAACGCGAAGAGTGCCAGCGCGCCGATCGTCGGCCGTGACAGCGGCACGGCGACCTCACGGAGGAAGCCGACGTGCCCGAGACCGTCCATCGACGCGGCCTCGCGCATCTCCTTCGGGATCTGCAGGAACACCTGACGGATCATGAAGATGCCGAACGCGGTGGCGAGGAACGGCACCGCCAGACCCTTGTAGCTGTTGAGCCAGCCGAGGCTCTGCATCGTCCGCCGGTTGACGGTGAGTGTGGCCTCCAGGGGCACGAGCAGCGTTGCGAGGAACAGCACGAACACCACGGTGCGCCCGGGGAACTTCAGGAAGACGAACGCGTACGCCGCCATGATCGACGTGACGACCTGGGCGATGGTGACGACGACCGCGACGACCGTGGAGTTCACCAGCGCTCGCCCGAGTCGGCCCGAGCTCCAGGCGTGCGAGATGGTGCTCCACGTGAAGTTGCCGGGCAGCAGGGGATGATCGAGCACCTTGTTGCCGGGCTTCAGCGCGGCGATGACGATCACGTAGATCGGGAACAGCACGACGGCGGCCATGACCACCAGCAGCACGTAGCGGCCGACCTTGCGGCCGCCGTGGACCTGGTCAATTGCCATAGTGCACCCGCTTCTCGAGCCCGCGGAACTGCACCAGGGCGAGGATCAACAACACGAAGAACACCAGCACCGAGACCGTGGCGCGCAGCCCGTCGTCGGACGCCGTCGGGAGGCCCTTGCCGTACGCGAGGTAGGTGAGCGTCGTCGTCTTGTTCTGCGGACCACCGGCGGTGAGGAGGTCGATCTCGCCGAACGACTCGAACGCACGGGCGGTCAGCACGACGGTGACGAACAGCAGCACCGGCGAGATCATCGGCAGCGTCACGTTCGTGAACCGTCCCCAGCCGTTCGCGCCGTCGACGTAGGCGCTCTCGTACAGGTCCTTGGGGACGCTCTGCAGCCCGGCGGTGATCACGATGAACGTGAAGCCGAGGTTCGCCCAGATCGAGCTGGCCGACACCGCGAAGAGCGCCGTGCTCGGATCCTGCAGGAGGCCGGGCGTCTTGAACACGCCGCCGAAGATGTCGGCGAGCACGCCGATGTTCGGGTTGAACAGGAAGAACCACATCACCGACGCGACGGCGACGCTGGTGGCCACGGTGCTCGAGAAGATGGTGCGGAAGATGCCGACGCCCTTGATGTACTTGTCGGCCAGCACGGCGAGCCCGAGGCCGAGCACCAGACCGATCGGCACCGTGATGAGCGCGTACTTCAGGGTGACGATGAGCGCGTCCTGGAACTCGTTGCTGCGGAACGCATCGACGTACTGCTGCAGCCCGCCGTGGACGGGGCAGCTCCCCGTCGGGCTGCACCGCTCGGCGCCGAGGAACATCGCCTTGATCAGCGGGTAGACCACGAACCAGCCGAGGATCAGGATGGACGGCGCGAGCATGACGAGGGCGAGCCCCGAGTCGCGCCAGCGACGACTCCTCATGCGTCGATCCTGCGCTCGGTCACGGGATCGAACCGATGCCGATCCGCCTCGTCGACGACGAGCCGCACCTCGGCCCCGATGTCGGGCACGACGGAGTGAGCGGCCTGGCGGACGATGACCCGACGGTCGCCGACCGTGCCAGTGACGAGCAGTTCGTGGCCGAGCTGCTCGACGAGCGCGACCGTCATCGCCAGCGGGCCATCGGGCGCGATGTGGATGTGCTCGGGGCGGACGCCGACGAGGTGGTCGCCGGTCTCGATCGAGCCGGCGGGGAGGATGTTCATCGGTGGTGTGCCGACGAACTGGGCGATGAACACCGAAGCGGGGCGGTCGTACACCTCCTGCGGCGTGCCGATCTGCTCGATCTTGCCGCGCTGCATGACGGCGATGCGGCTGCCCATCGTCATCGCCTCGACCTGATCGTGGGTGACGTAGATGAAGGTGGAGCTCAACCGCTGGTGCAGTGCGATCAGCTCGGCGCGCGTCTCGCCGCGCAGCTTCGCGTCGAGGTTGCTCAACGGCTCGTCCATGCAGAACACGGCCGGGTTGCGGACGATGGCGCGGGCGAGCGCGACGCGCTGGCGCTGGCCGCCGCTCAGCGCACCCGGCTTGCGGAGCATGTAGTCGCCGAGGCCGAGCGACTCCGCCGCGGCCGTCGCCGCCTTGGCGCGTGCGGCCTTGTCGATCCCGCGCACCTTGAGCGGGAACTCGATGTTGGCCTGCACGGTCTTGTGCGGGTACAGCGCGTAGCTCTGGAACACCATCGCGACGTCGCGCTCCTTGGGCAGCACGTCGTTGACCTTCACGTCGCCGATGAACACCTCGCCCTCGGTGGGGTCCTCGAGGCCGGCGATCATCCGCAGCAGCGTGCTCTTCCCGCATCCGGACGGACCGAGCAGGATCATGAACTCACGATCTGCGATGTCGAGATCGACGCCGTCGACGGCGGTGACACCGTCGAACTGCTTCGTGAGGTTCTTCAATCGAACGGTCGCCACGAGCCAGAGGGTACGCCATCCCGCGAGCCCCTCGCTGATCCGCAACCGCCTGTTCACCCGGGTAGCGTTCGGCGCATGGAACTCGATCTCGACGCCATCGAAACCGACCTCGCCGATGTCGAGATCGCGCTGGCCCGGCTCGAGTCCGGCCAGTATTGGACGTGCGAGGTCACCGGCCAGCCGCTCGACGACGACATCCTGGAGGCCCGGCCCACCGCCCGGCGGCGGCCGGAGGCCTGAGCCGTGCGGCGGCGCCTCCGTGCGCTGCGAACCCAGCTGCAGCGGTCCGGTCGCATCGCCCGGCTGACCATCCGCAACGGGGGGCGGTACGCATCCGTGCGGATCCGGCGACGCTTCGTCGGTGCGTCTCGGAAGGCCGCGATCGACGAGCGCTTCGCGACGCGCGCGGCCGACGATTTCGCGCTCGAGCTCGGGAACATGAAGGGCGTGATGATGAAGGCCGGCCAGATGGTCAGCTTCATCATGGAGTCGCTGCCCGACGAGGCGCAGAGCTCGCTGTCGTCGCTGTTCGCCGATGCGCCACCGATGCCCGACGAGACCGCGCGTCGAGTCGTCGTCGACGAGCTCGGTGACACACCCGAGCACCTGTTCCTCGACTGGTCGCCATCGCCGATCGCCGCGGCCTCGGTGGGCCAGGTGCACCGCGTCGTCCTCCGCGACGGACGGCGGGCGGCGCTGAAGGTGCAGTACCCCGGCGTCGGCGATTCGATCAAGGCCGACCTCAACAACGCTCAGGCGATGTACGCGATGCTCGGGATGTTCGCATTGAAAGGACTGGATACGAGGTCTCTGGTCGACGAGCTGCGCGACCGGATGGGCGACGAGCTCGACTACCGGATCGAGGCGCGCAACCAGATGGAGTTCGCCGCGCACTACCGCGACCATCCGTTCGTGTCGGTTCCCGACGTGATCGAGCGGTTCTCCACGGGCAAGGTCATCGCCACCGAGTGGGTCGACGGGCTGTCGTGGAACGAGTTCATGGCCGTCGCCGATGCGGACGCGCGTCGACGCGCGGGTGAGTCGATCTGGCGGTTCTCGCAGCACTCGATCCACGTCCTCGGCGCGTTCAACGGTGATCCGCATCCGGGCAACTACCGGTTCCAGCGCGACGGCTCGGTCACGTTCCTCGACTTCGGCCTCGTCAAGCGCTGGTCGCCCGGTGAGTGGCAGCGGCTCACACCCACGCTCGACGCCGTCATCGTGCAGCGCGACCCCCAGGCGACGATGGAGGAGATGGAGAAGGTCGGCTTCCTCGTGCCGAACCACGGGCTGTCGGCCGAGCAGGTCTTCGCCTACGTGAGCTCGCCGTACGTGCCGTACCTCACCGACACGTTCACGTTCACCCGGCAGTTCATGAAGGACACGCTCACCACGATGATCGATCTCAAGGGCCCGCACGCCCCGGTCATCGAGAAGCTGAACATGCCGGCCAGCTTCGTCATCCTCGACCGCGTCGTGTGGGGCGTGTCGGCGTTGCTCGGCAAGCTCGAGGTCACCGCACCGTGGCGCGGGATGCTGCTCGAGTACCAGACGGGGGCCCCTCCGGCGACACCGTTGGGCGAGGCCGACGCCGCATGGCTGACGCACGCCACCCGGTAGTGTTCGCGCCAGCCAGTCGTCAGGCGACGTGATCCGTGGGGGAACATCCGGTGGCAGACCCGTACAAAGCCCGAGCTCCGTTCGCACCCTGGGACCGGCGCACGCTGCCCGGCCTGTTCGACGTCGAGGAGACGGCGCGCCGGGTCGGCAACTACGCGTGGGCGGAGATGAAGCTGTTCGAGGCCCTCGGCGGCTGGGTGGCCACGGTGCCCGAGCTCGACGTCAAGATGCGGCTCGGCACGCACTGCTACAAGCACGCCTGGCACGCCGAGCTGTGGCACAAGCGGATGCCGGAGCTGCGCGAGATGAACCCCGATCGGCTCATCGTGCCGGCCAACGAGGCGATGGTGCGCTTCGTCGAGGCGATGACCGAACCCGAGGCGCCGGACCAGACCATCGAGAAGCTGACGGGTGTCTACCGCGTCTTCATCCCGCGCTTCATCGCGGCGTACACGTTCCACATGAACGCCACGAGCGAGATCACCGACGCACCCACCATCCGCTCGCTGAAGCTGATCCTGCAGGACGAGCACGACGACTGGCGCGACGGCGAGATGTTGCTGCAGAGCCTGATCGAGACGCCGGCGGAAGCTGCACGGGCGGCCGCCCACCAGCAGCGCCTGGAGACGATCATGATCGAGGCCGGCGGCATCGCCGGGCCCGGGACGCTGGGCGGCTGACGTGCGCCGGTTCATGCCCGCCGACCAGCTCGCCCGCGACGAGCGGTTCAGCACGATCACGGTGCAGGACCGGATGGACGACCACCGCACGGCACTCACCGTCGGCAATGTGGAGGCATCCGGACCACGCACCAAGGTCCGTCTGACGCCCGATCGACGCGACGCCAGCGACGGCGCACGCGGCCTGATGCACGGCATCTTCGTCGGCGAGATCCAAGCGCTCGAGGGCGCCGGCCGCACGTGCTTCGACTTCGACACCGCGAGCAGCACGCGCGCCACCGCTGCCGCATCCGACGACGGCGCGAGCGACATGGCCGTGCCGTTCGCGCTCAAGCTCGACATGGCCCGGCAGTGCTGGGACGAAGCGCGTCACGTCGAGATCAGCGTGAAACTCAGCGACTGGATGGGCACCGAGATCGGCCAGTACGCCGAGAACACCGTGCTGTTCGCCGCCGCCTGCAGCAACGATCCCGTGCTCCGCCTGGCCGGCGTCAACCGCGCGCTCGAGGGCCTCGCGATCGATGTCTTCACGACGATGAAGGAGTTCGGCGGGCTCGCCGGCGATCCGTACCTCGAGTTCTGCGAGGACTGGATGCTCGCCGACGAGGTCACCCACGTGAAGATGGGCTCGGACTGGTTGCGCAAGGTGACCGAGCACGACCCGGCTCGACGCAAGAAGGCGCTCGAGTTCCAGGCGGTGGTCGACAAGCTGTTCAGCTACGGCGGCACGCGCAGCGACAGCGACGAGTCGCCGATCGGGCTGGCCCGTCGCTTCCGCGCCCTGGCCGGCTTCACCGACGACGAGGTGGACGCGATCAACGACGCGAGCATGCAGGCGCTCGACGAGCGCAAGGCGCGCATCGCCGCCGCTCGCGCCGCGGTCGCCGGGTAGGCGCCGATGCCCGTCACCGTCACCCCGGACACGTTCACCTACGTGTCGTTCGACGCAGTGCTCGTGCACCGCATCGCCGACGAGCTCGCGGCCGCGGTCGGCCTGCAGGACCGCGCCATCTCGGTCGACATCGACGAGACGTCGCCGCTCGCGCGCACGTCGGTGTCCATCGACGACGACGGCATCCACATCCACGCCGCGAGCGGCGCGTTCGAGGACACTCGCAAGCCGCGCCAGCAGAGCGAGCTCGCCACCCGCACCGCGCTCGGCCGGGTGCTGCTCCGCGCCGCCGATCGGCTCGGCGGGGGCTTCGACGATGCGCCGGCCGACGATGCCCTGACCCTGCCGCAGACGGCTGCGTGGGAGACGTACTGCATCGGCCGGCTCGACCGGCTCGGCGTCGCCGCCAACCGTCAGCGCTGGCTCTACAACTTCCGCAACCGGCACGGCTTCACCGATGCCGGCGATCTCGCCTTCGACCGCCTGTGGAACGGTTCGAACCTGACGTGGGCACAGCTCAGCGCGATCAGCGACTCGGCGCTGGCCGCCAAGCCCGCATCGTGATGGACGGTCCCCTCGCCGACGCTGGCATCCGCGAACGGATGGTCGCCGTGAGCGGGATCGAACTGCACGTGCTCGAGGCCGGTGACCCCGCCGACCCCACCATCATCCTCAGCCACGGCTTCCCCGAGGGCGCGTACTCGTGGCGGCATCAGCTGCCCGCACTCGCCGCGGCGGGCTACCACGTGATCGCGCCGGACCAGCGCGGCTACGGCTCGTCGAGCGTGCCCGCAGCGGTCGCCGACTACGGCATCCGCGACCTCACCGGCGACCTCGCCGCGCTGCTCGACGACGCGGGCAAGGATGACGCCGTGTTCGTCGGCCACGACTGGGGCGCGCTCATCGTGTGGGAGGCCGCCAAGCTCATCCCGACGCGAGTGCGCGCCGTCGTCGGCGTCAGCGTGCCCGCCGTCGCGTGGCCCGGCCCACCCACCCAGCTGTTCCGGACGGTGTACCAGGACCGGTTCTTCTACATGCTCTACTTCCAGCCGGTGGGTCCCGCCGAAGCCGAGCTCGAGGCCGATCCGTACACCACGATGCGCACGATCCTGTGGGGTGCGAGCGGCGAAGGGTTCGCGCTGCCCACCGAGCTGCCGCCGATGGAGGGCACTGGCTTCCTCACCAACATGCCGGCCACGCCCGCGCTGCCGTGGGCCTGGCTGACCGAAGACGATCTGCAGCACTACGCCCGCCAGTTCCGCACCAGCGGCTTCTTCGGACCACTCAGCTACTACCGCAACCTCGACGCCAACTACGAGGTCGTCAAGGACCTGCCGCTGTCGAACATCACGATGCCGAGCTTCTTCATCGGCGGCACGCGTGATGTCGTCACCGTGATGGACAGCAGCGGCATCCCGCGGATGCAGGAGCAGCTCCCCGGGTTCCGTGGTGCCGTGGTGATCGAGGGCGCCGGGCATTGGACCCAGCAGGAGAAGCCGGCCGAGTTCAACGACGCGCTGCTCGGCTTCCTCCGCACGCTCTGAGCCCGGACGCGCAGAGCCCCCGACCGCCTGCAGCGATCGGGGGCTCCGGACGAACTGCTGGAGAGCGCCGGGACTAGCGGCGGTTGAGCTTGGCGAGCAGGCGCAGGATCTCGAGGTACAGCCAGACGATGGTGACCATCAGACCGACCGCTGCGACCCACTCCATCTGCTTGGGCAGACCGGCCTTGGACGCCTTCTCGATGAAGTCGAAGTTCAGCGCGAGGTTGAACGCGGCGAGGGCGGCCACGAAGATGCTGAAGCCGATGCTGAAGGCGCTCGTGTCGCCGGCGCTGAGGAAGCTGACGCCGCCACCGAACAGGCTGATGAGCAACGAGATGCCGTAGAAGATCATGACGCCGATGGTGGCGCCGACGACGATGCGCCGGAACCGCTCGGTGACCTTGATGATGTGCGTGCGGTAGAGGAAGAGCATCACGGCGAAGACGGCGACGGTGACGCCGACGGCCTCGATGACGATGCCCTTCTGGTAGGCCTCGTACGCGTGCGAGATGGCACCGACGACGACGCCCTCGGCGATCGCGTATCCGAAGCCGAGGTACTTCGCCCACTGCGGCTTGAACCGCATCGCGATGACGCAGCCGAAGCCGACCAGGACGCCGCCGATGATCCACGTGGGGAACTGGGTGATCTGGTCGCCCTGGGTCTTCACCAGGCCCCAGCCGAGCGCCGCGGCGGCGAGCAGCACGACGAAGAGCACGCCGGTGGCGGTGGCGGTGCCCTGCACCGTCATCGTCTGCGAGTGCCAGTCGCTGATGCCGCCATCAGCCAGGCCGTCGATGGTGGTGCTCCGGCCCTGTGGCGGAGCCCAACGACCTGACGCGTAGCCGGCCTCGGAGGCTTCCTTCATCGCCTTGTCGTTGAGAATTGGATTCGCCATTGCGAACTCCTTCGTGGGAGCGGGACTCCGTGGCCCGCTGCTGGTGGTGACGTTAGCGGTTGTCCACAGGCTTCAAACGTCGGCCCGACGTGGAAACGGTGAGAAAACGATGACGAGCGGGCCGGTGCCGAGACCTGCTCAGGCGAGGTCGTGGGCGCTCGGGCCGTCCCACAGATCGATGTCGGGTGCGCTCGCGAGGATGCCGCCGCACGCCCGCGCCATCTCCACCATCGCGTCGCTGTCGAAGTGCTCGCGCTGTGCATCGGCCGAGTCCCACTTCTGGATGAGGAGGTAGCGGCCGGGATGCGTCACCGACGCGCACAGGTCGATGTTGCGACAGCCCGGCTGCATGCGCGTCATCACGACGTACTTGCTCAGCACGGACAACAGTGCACTGTCGTCGGCAGCGTCGAAGCGCATCGTCACGATGGCCAGCTCGACCGCGTGCGGCGGTCGTGCACCAGCCTCCGTGGGCGTGTTCGGTGCCATCGTCCCCCGCAGTTCCCTCGGCATCAGCGGCCTTTGTTTCCGGCAGCGTTCAACAGTGTTGCAGATACGAGAACTGAGGTCATCACAAACAGCGATGCCACATCGAAAAGTGGTCCGCCCGTGTGAGGGGCTTGACCTCGTGGGTATCGTTACCACATCGCCCCGCCCAACACGTGGATTTCAGACGTGGAACGGCGCCGACTCACAACCTCGAGGAGCAACCGTGGCCAAAGATCGCGTTGATCGCGATGAAGAGGATCTGGTTCGTCTGTATCTGTCCGACATCGGGCAATACACACTTCTCACCAAGGACGACGAAGTCCGGTTGGCGAAGTTGATCGAATCGGGCAAGGCGGCGATCGTCGACCTCGACTCTGCTGGCAAGGACATCACGGCAGCCAAGAAGCGTGAGTTGCGCCGGGCGGCGAAGGAAGGCGAAGAGGCCGAGCGGGCGTTCGTGCAGTCGAACTTGCGCCTCGTCGTCTCGATCGCGAAGAAGTACCAGGCCTCGGGCCTGCCGCTGCTGGACCTCATCCAGGAGGGCAACCTCGGCCTCATGCACGCAGTCGAGAAGTTCGACTGGCGCAAGGGCTTCAAGTTCTCCACCTATGCCACGTGGTGGATCCGTCAGGCCATCACCCGCGGCATCGCCAACACGGGCCGCACCATCCGCCTCCCCGTCCACGCCGGCGACACGCTGGCGCGGCTGCAGAAGGCGCGCAGCCGGCTCGAGCTGAAGTACGGCCGTCCGGCCACGCTGGCCGAGCTGTCGCGTGAAGTCGAGATGCCGGAGGACAAGGTCACCGAGGCACTGCGCTTCGCGGCCGAGCCCCTGTCGCTCAGCGAGCCGCTGCGCGAAGACGGCGACGCCGAGCTCGGCGATGTGGTCGAGGATCGCTCGGCCGAGTCGCCGTTCGAGGTCGCCGCCACCGCGTTGCTGCCCGAGGAGATCTCCCGTCTGCTCGCCCCGCTGGACGAGCGCGAGCGCGAGATCCTCAAGCTGCGCTTCGGCCTGGACCGCGGCGAGCCGCGCACCCTCGAAGAGGTCGGCGAGCACTTCAACCTCACCCGGGAGCGCATCCGTCAGATCGAGGCGCGTGCGATGAGCAAGCTGCGCCATCCGTCGAGCGACACCGGCGCGCGCGACCTCCTCGCCGTCTGATATCGCCGCGCCCACACGGGCGCCCGTTTGCCAAGATGGGCCGATGCCCGTCGTGCCCCTCGCTGTGCGCCCGGCGTCTCTCGGCGATGCCGACGCGCTGTGCGATGCCCACGTCGGTGGCTGGCGCGACGGCTATCGCGACATCTTCGACGACTCGTACCTCGACGCGCCGGAGTTCGAGTCGTCGCGGCGTGAGATGTGGCGCTCGGGTCGTTGGCTGGACCAGCCTGGGCAGCGCACGTTCGCCGGGCTGGTCGACGACCGGGTCCTCGGCTACTCGATGATCGGTGCCGAACGGACCGATGGTGTCCCGAACGACTCCGGCCGTGGCGAGATCCGCTCGTTCTACCTCCAGCAGACAGCGTGGGGAACGGGGCTCGCCGGACTGTTGATGGACGCATCGCTCGAATGGCTGCGCGAGACGGGCTTCACCGAGGCGACGCTGTGGGTCCTGCGCGACAACCCTCGGGCTCGGGCGTTCTACGCCCGGACGGGCTGGGCGTGGAACGGCGAGGAGGCCGGGTGGGCGGGTCCCATCGCGTTCGGCGTCCCGACCCCGAGCATCGTCGCCGAGGTCCGCTACGCACGAGCCCTCTGACGCGCTCCATCGAGCCGATTCGCTGACCGTGGTCAGAGATGGGCGGCGTCGACGTCCATCGGCTCGAACGCCTCGAACGTCTCGATGATCTCCTCCATCGGTGCCTTCGACACGGGCGGCACGCGTGGGATGAGCAACGACAGCAACGCGCCGATGACCACGACGCCGAGCGCGAAGCACAACCCGATCCTGCTCGCCGTGCCCAGGGACTGGGTGATGATCTTCTCGATCGAGGCGAGATCGGTGCCCGAGAGGTGCGCAGCCGGGCTGAAGTTCGGACCTTCGGCGCGCACGCCGGCGACGGCGGTCGCGCTCGTCGCGTCCGAGAGTGCGGCCGACGCCGTCAGTGCCGATGCAGCGCGGTTCGTCATCTGCACGGTGATCAGCGAGCCGATCACGGCAGCGCCGAAGGCGCCACCCATCTGGCGGGCCGTGGAGGACGCTCCGCTGGCCACGCCCGACTTGTCGGGGGTGATCTCGGACAGGATCACGCTCGTCAGTTGTGAGCTGGCGAACCCGAGCCCGATGCCGAACAGCGACAGCCCGGGCAGGATGTCCCAGAACGTGATGCCGGGATGGATCGCCCAGATGATGAGCACCAGGGCGATGCTCTCGCACGAGAGGCCGATGGTGATGAGCGTGGCGAGCGGCAGCCGGCGGGTCAGCCGTCCGCTGACCTGCGCACCGACGATGATGAACAGCCCGAGCGGCAGCAACCACAGGCCGTTCTCCTGCGCGCTGAGGTGCTGCGCGTTCTGCAGGAACAGGGGCAGGGCGAAGAGCAGACCGAGCTGGCCCATCGTCAGGATGAGGATCGTCAGGAGCCCGTAGCGGAACGTGCGCAGCTTCAGCAGGCTGAACGCGAACAGCGGATCCGCCTGGCGACGCTCCTTCCACCGCTCGAGCCGGACGAAGCAGGCGAGGAGCCCGAGGCCGACGATCATCGCGACCGGCACCACCGAGATCGGCCACGACTTCGACCACACCTCGGTGCCGCCGATGCTGAGCCCCTTCAGCGGCTTCAGCCATCCGTAGGTGCCGCCGTCGCTGAGCGCGAACACGAGCAGGAACATCCCCGAGGCGATGAACGCCGCACCCGGGAGGTCGATCGGTGTGCGCTCCTGACGCTTGCCGTTGCGCATCAGCACGATGGCGCCGATGGCGGCGATCGGGGCGACGATCACGTTGATGCGGAACGACCACCGCCACGAGTAGTTCGTGGTGAGGAACCCGCCCAGCACCGGACCGAAGGCAACGGCAGCGCCGGCCGCCGCGCCCCATGTGGCGAACGCCTTCGCCCGCTCACGGCCTTTGAACGTGGTGGTGAGGATGGCCAGCGTCGCCGGCGTCATCAGCGCCGCGCCAACGCCCTCGACCACGGCTTCACCGAGGATGAGCACACCGACCGAATCGGACAGCGACGCGAGCAACGAGCCGAGGCCGAACAGCGACGTGCCGATGATGAACATCCGGCGGTGCCCGTAGATGTCGCCGAGCCGCCCGCCGATGATGAGCAGCGTCGCGAAGGTGAGCGAGTACCCGGTGATCACCCACTGCAGCGCCGGCACCGTGGTGTGCAGCTCGCGCAAGATGGTGGGGATCGACACGTTCAGCACGGAGGTGTCCATCGCGATCAGCACCACCGTGCAGATCAGGATCCCGAGCGTGATCCAACGACGAGGGTCCTGCGAGGCATCATCACCGGGCTCGAACGGTTCGGCTGCCGCAGCGGCGATCCGTTGCCCGGCTTCATCCATACGTCTGTATGATACAGGCATATGCAGGATCCAGGCGAACGCGATTCGCTCGGCCCTGATCCACTCGATCGGGTCGAGACACAGATGGTGGTGCTGACCCGCCGCATCGAGAACGCCTCGCGCCGGTCCACGTTCCACCGCCGGATGGACCGCGCCGCGTACTTGATCGCCCGAACGCTCGACACGGCAGGCCCGTCGAACGTCAACGAGATCGCGCGCGCACTGTCGCTCGACGGCTCGACCGTCACCCGCCAGGTCGCCTCGATGCGCGCCCGTGGGTTCGTCGAGCGCACCGTCGATCCGCTCGACGGTCGCGTGTGGGTCATCAGCCTCACCCAGGTGGGCCGGCTCGAGATGGACAGCGTCAACGCGGAACGCCGGCAGCGCTTTTCGGAGTACCTCGCCGGCTGGGACCCCGCCGACATCGAGCAGTTCGGCGTGCTGCTCGAGCGCTTCAACCAGTCACTGGAGTCCCTGAAGGGGCCGCTCCTCCCCGACGACACCGGCCCGGCACCGCGCTCCGATCACCGTCGCTCGGTGCTGCCGACCCGCCGCCAGCGCTAGTTTTCAGCTCGGCATCCCCGTTCGGGTGAGCGATTTCGCGTGCGACCGCGAGAGCGCTCACGCAAACTGCGGGATCGGGTCTCACAGATCGCCAGACAACAACCCCGATGCAACGACCTTCGGTTCGGTTCGGGCGCAGACGCAGAACTCATTGCCCTCCGGGTCGCGCAGCACGACGTAGTCGTCGTCGGGATCGCGCACGTGGCGCACCCACGTCGCACCGAGGCCGCGGAGTCGCTCGACGTCGGCTGCCTGGTCGTCGCTGTACAGGTCGAGGTGCATCTGATCGCGTGACGACACGGGCGACTCCGCGAGCTGCAGCGAGATGTTGAAACCCTCGCCGCGCATCCGACGGAACGTTTCGCCCTCGGCCGCCGACGTGGGCACGAGGTGTAGCGCGTCGGACCAGAACGACGTCATCGTCTCGATGTCGGCGACGTTGACGACCGTGCTCCCGAGGCAGATCGTCATCAGTCGCCGTCGATCTCACCGGTCACTGCCGGGTCATCAGAGGTCTCCTCGGTGGGCGCCGCTCCGGCCGGCGGGATCGGCGAGTCGTCGACATCGCGGCCGAGCTCCTCGGCGTGCTCGACGAGCTCGGCGATCTGCTCGCGGGCGTCGTCGGAGCGGGCGTCGATGGTGGCCGCCTCGCGGTCGATCGGATCGATGTCGGCTGCTTGGTCACTGTTCGTCATGCCTGGACCCTTCCCTCGCGGTGCCGACGCGAAACTGGGCTCGCGATCGTTCCTGGACGAGCCCACAGGCAGCTCCACTGCCGAGCCAACGGCGTTGCGGAGCTGGACGGGATACTGCCTGTATGTCAGATTCGACGTGGGTCGGACGCGAGGATCGGGGGTGGAGATGGAGGTCGACGACATCGGATCCGGGGACTCGATCCCGCCCGTGATGCGGGCGGTGCACCTGCTGGGCCGAGGCGGTTTCGAGCAGCTGCAGGTGCGCGATGACGTTCCGGTTCCGCGACCGGGCGTCGGCGACGTGCTGATCCGAGTCGGCGCGGCAGGCGTGAACAACACCGACATCAACACGCGGATCGGCTGGTACTCGCCGGACCTGGGTTGGTCCGGCGACGTCCCGATGTTTCCTCGCGTCCAGGGTGCAGACGCAGCAGGGAGGATCGTCGCGGTCGGTCCGACGGTCGATCCGGGCCGGATCGGCGATCGAGTCATCGTGGAGCCAGTCTTCTGCGACCCCGACGCCGCCGGTGGCGACGTTCGCTACTTCGGCTCGGAGGTCGACGGCGCCTTCGCCGAGTACGCATCGGTCCCGTCGCGCCACGCGCTCCGGATCGACAGCGCGCTGACCGACATCGAGCTGGCCTCGTTCCCGTGCTCGTACTCGGCCGCCGAGAACATGGTCCAGCGCGCGAACGTGACGAGCGCCGACCGAGTGCTGGTGACCGGCGCGTCCGGCGGCGTCGGGTCAGCGGCCGTCCAGCTCGTCCGCCGACGTGGCGCACACGTGACCGCCATGACAGCGAGCGACAAGCGTTCGGCCCTCCTCGGCCTCGGTGCCGACGAGGTGGTCGATCGCGACGAGGACCTCGTGGAGACGTTCGGCCGGGGGTCGTTCGACGTCGTGATCGATGTCGTCGGTGGGCCGCACTGGGCAACGTTGCTGGAGGTGCTTCGCGTTCGAGGGCGATATGCCGTGGCGGGCGCCGTCGCCGGACCGGTGGTCTCGCTCGATCTGCGGACCCTCTACCTCAAGGACCTCCGCCTGCTCGGCTGCACGGTGCTCGACCGCGGCGTGTTCGCCGGCCTCGTCACCGCGATCGAGCGCGGCGAGGTGCAACCGATCGTCGGCGCGACGTTCCCCCTCGACCAGATCGTCGCCGCGCAGGCGCTCTTCTCGACCAAGCAACACGTCGGCAAGATCGTCCTGGACTGCTCAGCGCGCTGAGGCCGTTCCTTGGCGGAGGTGGACGGGAATCGAACCCGCCGGACGAGGATCGCTCGTCCCAACCGCTTTGAAGGCGGCGGAGTCCACCAGGCACCCGGACACCTCCGGCGACGACCCTACTCCTGCTTGATCGGGCGGAGCACCCGGACGCAGAGGGTCGTCCAGATCGTGCCGACGAGCGCGCCGGCGACGCAGTCGCTCGGGTAGTGGAAGCCGCGGTACATCCGCGAGAACGCGACGATGCACACGCACAGCAGCATCACGCCCATCAGCGCGATCAGGTACGTGCGGCCGCGCCACGCACCGACGGCCAGCGCGATCGCGGCGTAGAGCGTGACGGCGCTGCCGACGTGTCCCGACGGGAAGCTCGACGTGGCGTAGGTGTTGTCGAGGGTCGGCAGCGGCGGCCGAGCACGGGCCACGAGCGTCGACGACGCGAAGTACACGATCTTCTCGCCGGCGACGACGACGGCCATGAACACCGATGCGCGCCAGTTGCCGGTGCGGCGACGGGCCACGACGATCGCAGTGAGCAGGATCACGATGACCGGGATGGTTTCGGCGAGGTACGTGCCCCACTCCGTCGCGGTGTTCAGCCATCCGACTCGGTGCCCGGCCAGCCAGCGGTCGGCGGAGAGATCCCAGTCGTCGATGCGTGAGTGGATCACCAGCACGCCGATGCCCCAGATCGCGAGGATCATGAGGGGGATGACGGGCAGCAATGGCACGGCTCGGCGCAGCTCGTGCCGGATCCGATGCTGGTTCTGTTCGCTGGCGGGGACGGCGACCTGGGTTGCGATCACGCACCGCCGTACCCGCCGCGCGGGCGTTCCAACCGTCGGCGCTGGACGGCCGGCGGAGCGGCGTGGTCTATGGTGACCCGCATGAAGAAAATCCTGATCATCCTCGGCCTGGTCGGTCTCATCGCGTTCGCAGCGAAGAAGGTCAAGAGCTCCTGAGCGTTCGGCGCGCCGACTGAGGTTGGCGTGCGCCGCCCCGATCGGTAGGTTGCCCAGCGAGCTTCCCCTCGTCGAAACCAACTGACGGTCGTCCCATGCGACAGCCGGGTTCGGGGGTTGATCGTGCTCACTGTCTGCTGGGCCGCCAAGGGTGGCAGCGGCACCACCGTCGTCTCGTGCGCGCTCGCGCTGCTGCTGGCGGACGAACACGAGTCATCGTGGCTGCTCGATGCCGCGGGCGATGTGCCTGCCGCGCTCGGCATCGCCGAGCCGTCCGGGCCGGGCCTGCTCGACTGGGTGTCGTCGACCTCGGCGCCCCCGAACGCCATCGATGCGCTCGGCGTGGCGGCCTCGCCCGGGTTGCGCGTCGTGCCGCGAGGCACGGCCACCGTCGGCGGTGACCATGCGCGTTGGCGCGACATCGGCCAACACCTCGCCGACCGCGCCGTGCCGTGTGTCGTCGACGCCGGCACCGGCGCCCCGCCGGACGGGTTGCTGATGGCCGCCCAGCACCGGTTGCTGGTGATCCGACCGTGCTACCTGGCGCTCCGTCGGGCGACCGCCAGCGGTCTCACCCCGACGGCCGTGGTGGTCGTGCACGAGCCCGGCCGTGCGTTGCGGGCCGACGACGTGGCCGCCGCTGTGCATGCCCCGGTCGTTGCGGAGATCAGCCTCGATCCAGCCGTAGCTCGCGCCGTCGACGCGGGGCTCCTGCTCGCGCGCATGCCGCGCCCGCTGTCGTTCGCTCTGCGGAGCCTGGTCGGATGACGATCGACGACGCCGTCAGGGCCATCTGCGCGCGCCTCGCCGAGCTCCCGCCCGGATCGACCCGCCGATCCGACGACGACGCGTCTGCCGCGCTCCTGGTCCATGCGAAGGCGTTCGCTCGAGAGCTGTTGCCGCTCGCATCGGACGACGATGTCACGGCCACGGCGCACACTGCGGTCGCGCACAGCCATGGCCTCGGTCCGCTGCAGGCGTTCGTCGCCGATGCCTCGGTGGACGAGGTCATGGTCAACAACGGCGGCGATGTGTGGGTCGAGCGGGCCGGCACGATGACGTTCGCCGGACGTCTCGCCGACGACGTCGCGCCACGACTGCTCGAGCGGATCATCAGCCCACTGGGCCGACGCCTCGATCGGCTCTCCCCCATCGTCGACGCCCGGCTCCCGGACGGCTCGCGGGTGTGCGCGGTCATCCCGCCGATCGCCGTCGACGGGCCGTGCCTCAGCCTGCGGCGCTTCGGCGTGCGGCGGCGCACCATCGACGAGTTCGCGGCGCCGTCGGCGATCGCCGTGCTCGCCGACCTGATCGATGCGCGGTGCAACGTGCTCATCAGCGGCGCCACCTCATCGGGCAAGACCAGTCTGCTCAACGTGCTGGCATCGCGAGTGGCCGCCAACGAGCGCATCGTCACGCTCGAGGACACAGCCGAGCTCCGGCTCGCCGCCGACCACGTCCTCCGACTGGAGACCAGGCCGGCCACCGTCGACGGCACGCCCGCCGTGACGATGACCGATCTCGTTCGCACGGCGCTGCGGCTGCGGCCCGATCGGATCGTCGTCGGCGAGGTGCGTGGCGCTGAGGTCGTCGACATGCTCGGCGCGCTCAACACCGGCCACAGCGGGTCGCTGAGCACCGTGCATGCCAACGGCCCACGCGATGCGCTGCGCCGGTTGGAAGCGCTCGTCGCCCAGCACAGCCCGGCGTGGCCGCTCGACGCGGTCCGCGACACCATCGCATCCAGCATCGACACCGTCGTGCACATCCACCGGCTCGACGACGGCCGGCGACGGATCACCGACATCGTCGAGCTCGCCGAGCCGCAGTCGGGTGACGCGCATCGATGGCTCGTCGAGCGTGGCGAACGGTGCGGAGTCCGAAGCCGGAGCCGCCGATGAACACCGTCGTCGCCACCGTCTCGGCGCTGTTCATCTGTCTCGCCGTCGGTGCAGCGGCAGGCCGGCGATCGTCCCGCCGGGCTGCACGGCGCCGCGTCACACAGACGGGATCGGTGGCTCCTCGAGGCGACGCTGCGCCCCGTTGGCACGTGCTCGTCGACACGTTCGAACGTCGACGCGCTGCGCGCCGCGCCGTCGACGCCGGTGAGGTCGCAGCGTTGCTCGACCGCACGGCACGCCACTGTGCGAGCGGTGAATCGCTCGGTCGCGCGTTGGCCGCGTCCATCGCCGGTTCACCGATCGCGCTCGCGTTCGCGCCGGTATCGGCCGCGATGGCGGGCGGTGAGTCGGTCGAGCAGGCGATGTCCCGCCAGCCCGTCGACGATCGGCACATCGGCCTCGCGGTCCACGCGATCTGGTTGTGCGCGACGCAGGGCGGCAACCTCAGCGAGTCGCTCGATCGGGCCGCCGCGACGTTGAGGGAACGACGGGCCGTGGCGCAGGAGCGCCAGGCGCAGAGCGCGCAGGCCCGCCTGTCGGCCCGCGTCCTGACGATCCTGCCTGTCGCGTTCGGCGGCTGGACGATCCTCACGACCGCCTCCGTTCGCCACTTCGTCGCCACGCCACCCGGCATCGCGTGCGTCGGGCTCGGGCTGGTGCTCAACCTCGCCGGCTGGGCGGCGATGCAGCGCGTGGTTCGGGGGGCGACATGAGCCTCGTCGTCGGTCTGCTCGCTGGGGCGATCGTCGTCATCCTCGGCGCCCGCTGGCGACCACGACCGATCCGCCTGCTCCCGTCGATCCCGACAGTGAACGCTCACCACCGACCGAGGGTCGACCGACGCATCGTCGTCATCGTCGGAGCCATCTCGGTCGCGGCCGTCACAGGTGTCATCGCCGGCGCCGCTGTGTGCGTCGTCGCCGCGATCACACCCCGGTTCCGCCGGCTGCGATCCCAACGACGGCAGATCGCAGCCATCGCCGGCGCGTACCCGGACTTCGTGGACCTCTTCGTGCTCACCATCGCCGCCGGCTGCACGCCGGCGCGCTCGATGCAGGTCCTCGGCGGCGTCGCGCCCGCGTGCATCCGTCCGTCCCTCGAATGCGTCGAGCACGGCATGACCGTGGGAGCGAGGTTCGCCGAAGCCGTCGCCGAGCTGCATCGCGATCCGCCCGTCGGGCTCGGCGTCATCGCCCAGCCGTTCGCCGATGCGCTGGCGCTCGCCGACCGCTACGGCACGCCACTGGCGCCCGTGCTCGAGCGGTTGGCCGACGACGCCAGGGCCCAGCGGCGGCGCAACGCCGAGGCCTCTGCGCGGCAGCTGCCGATCCGCCTCGCCTTCCCCCTGGTCGGCTGCACGCTGCCGTCGTTCGTGCTGCTCACCATCGTCCCGCTGATGGCCGGGACCTTCTCGTCGTTGCGCGGGCTCACCCCGTGAACGGCCACCGTCCGTCGACGCCCAGGAGGCCGCCATGCGCAACCAACTGATCCGATTCCACCTCCGCACGTCCAACCGCTTCCGCCGTTGGAACGCCTCGCTGCAGGACCGCGGCCAGGCCACCACCGAGTACGCCCTCGTCCTGCTCGGCGCCGCCGTCATCGCCCTGCTCGTCGTGGCGTGGGCGACCTCCGGTGGCGGCGCCGGCAAGATCGGCCGGCTGTTCGACCGGGTGATCGACGAGGTCACGAGCCGGGTGTGAGACGACTCCGGCCACGCACATGCCGATCGGCCCACTCGGACCACGACGATGCCGGACAGGCGACCGTCGAGCTCGCGCTCGCGATGCCGGTGCTGTGCCTGCTGCTGCTCGGGATCGTCCAGCTGGTCGTGGTCGTCCGCGACCAGCTGGCGGTGATCGAGGCGGCCCGGGTCGGAGCCCGCGCCGCAGCGGTGGCCGCGGATCCGGCTGCCGCGGCAGCCGCTGCGGCCGCTGCGGCCGACGGTGTCGTCGACCACGACGGGACCGGCGGTCCGCGGGTGTCGACAGCCGTCGACGGCGCCTACGTCACCGTCACCGTCACCTCGACGAGCAGGACCGATGTGCCACTGATCGGCGCATTGCTGCCCGACGTCGAGGTGTCGGGCAGGGCGACGATGATCCTCGATCCTCCGTGATGTCGTTGCCGCATCGGTATCGTCAGCGGCCGTGGAACTCCTGGTGCGCGCGTCGACGGTCGGCGGCCGGGCCGTGCTCAGCGTCAGCGGCGAGATCGATCTCGCCACGCTGCCTCGACTCCACGACGCGCTCACCCGGGCGCTGCGCGAGAGCGACCCACCCGTGCTCGTGGTCGACCTCGACGGCGTGTACGCGTGCGACGACACGGCGCTCGGCGTGCTGCTCGGGGCGGCGGGGCGGGCGCGAGATGCCGGCGGCGACCTGCGGGTCGTGTGCTCGCCGGGCGCTCTTCGGCAGCGGTTGGAGCGCACGGGGTTCGATCGCGCAGTCGCGGTCGCGTCCAGCATCAGTGGCTGAGGCCTGCCGGAGCCCGGGCGACCCCGTGGACTACCGTCGACCCGATGCGCCGAACGCCACGTCTGTGCCTGCTCGCCGTGTCAGCGCTCGCGACGGTCGCCCTGGTCGCCGCGTGCTCGAGTGACACGTCCACCACCACGCCGCCGTCGGTGACCGGGCTCTCGATCGCCACCGGCTCCACCGCGCCCATCCCCGGCAGCTGCGATCCAGACGCCGAGCGCATCCCTGCACCGTCGATCATCATCGGCGGAACGAGCACCGACGCTACGTTCGGCGTCGGTGCCTACGAGTGCGGCACGATCACCGGCGACGGCTACATCGTCTTCAGCTTCAACCCTGTCCTGCTCGACGCGAGCGGTCCGGTGGAGATCAAGACGAACAGCGCCGATGTCGCCACCATCACCTGGGACCTCGGCACGTTCACCCAGTCGAACGACGGCGTGTGGACCTCCACTGCACCGACGACGGGCTGCGCACGGCTGACGATCGACCTGGTGTCCCCCGCGGGCCTCAACACGGCGACGTACGGCGCCGACGTGCGCGTCGGCGGCACGGGGGTCGACTGCCCGCAACGCGTGATCGACCCGACCGACCCTGGCGACATCGGCAGCGTGGTGCCCGCCACACCGGCCGCGTCGTACGACACGCTGCCGCCCGTCGGCACGTTCGGCACCATCGACGGTGTCCCCGACACCGCGACGATCGCCAGCTGAGCGGTCGCGACCCAGCCGCCCCAACCGGGTGAACGGCCGCCGCGGTCAGAACCGGTTGTGCGTGCGCGGGCGGTGCACCCCGCGCTTGTCCGCGGCGCGCAGGTGCACCTTCTGCTCCTCTTCGAGCGCGGCCTCCTCGGCCACGAGCCGCTTCAGGCTCTCCAGCCGAACGGCCGGCAACGTGCCGGCGGCGATGGCAGCGAGCACCGCGCAGCCCGGCTCGTCCTCGTGCTTGCAGTTGCGGAACCGGCAGTGGTCCATCAGGTCGAACACGTCGGCGAAGGCCCGCTCGATCCCGTCGCCGCTCAACCACAGGCTGACCGCGCGCACACCCGGTGTGTCGAGCAGCCAGCCGCCGCTCGGCAGTGACACCAGCTCGGCCGCCGTCGTCGTGTGCCGCCCGCGTTGGTCGCCGAAGCGGACGTCGTTGGTGCGCAGCGCGTCGTTGCCGACGAGCGCGTTGATGAGCGTGCTCTTGCCGACACCGCTCGCGCCGAGCAGGGCCATCGTCCGACCGTCGGCGGCGTAGCCGCGCAGCGTCTCCAACCCGGCGTGGGTGATGCCGCTCGCCGCGTGCACGGGGACTCCCAGCGCCACCTCCTCCAGCGACGCGACCGAGCGGGCGATCACTGCCGGATCATCGACGAGATCGAGCTTCGACAGGATCACGACCGGCTTCGCGCCGCTGTCGAACGCGAGCACCAGCTCGCGCTCGAGCCGCCGCTGGTTCGGAGGGCTGTTCAGACCGTGCACCAGGAACACCACATCGATGTTCGCCGCCAGCGTGTGCGCCTCCGCTCGGTTGCCCTCGTGCGATGCGCGGCGCACGAACGCGCTCTGGCGAGCGATGACGGCGTCGACCTTCTCACCGTCGTCGGACGGCACCACCCAGTCACCGACCGCCACGTCGGCACCGATGTTGCGGATCCGCAGCGGCTCGTCGCCGATGGTCTGCAGCACCGTGCTCCATCCCCGATCGAGGCGCATGACGCGACCCGGGGTGCCCGGTCCACCGAGTGCCCGCCAGGCCTCGTCGAGTTGCGGAGTCCAGCCGAGAGCGGCTTCAGGCGGGCGGGTCATCGTGCCGATGACCGTAAGGACTTCGGCGTCCGACGTCAACACCGCACGCAGGTCGCGCCTTGACACGGATACCCTCCATCCTCTAGCGAGAAGGACCAATGGCCAAACCCCTCGTCATCGTGGAGTCGCCTGCCAAGGCGAAGACGATCTCCAAGTTCCTCGGCAGTGGGTACGACGTGCGCGCCTCCGTCGGCCATGTCGCCGACCTGCCGAGCAAGGGCTTGGCCGTCGACGTCGACAACGGCTTCAAGCCCACCTACGAGCTCACCGAGCGCGGCAAGACCGTCATCAAGGACCTGCGCGGCCTGATGAAGGATGCGAGCGAGCTCTACCTCGCGACGGACGAAGACCGCGAGGGCGAGGCCATCAGCTGGCACCTCCTCGAGTACCTGAAGCCGAAGATCCCGGTGAAGCGGATGGTCTTCCACGAGATCACCAAGGCTGCGATCGAGCATGCCGTCGACAACCCGCGTGGCCTCGACTACGGGCTCGTCGATGCGGCCGAGACCCGGCGCATCCTCGACCGGCTGTACGGCTACGAGGTCAGCCCGGTGCTGTGGCGTCGCGTCAACCGCGGCCTCTCGGCCGGTCGCGTGCAGAGCCCCACCATTCGCCTGGTCGTCGAGCGCGAGCGCGAGCGCATCGCCTTCGTCACCGCCGGGTACTGGGACATCGACCTGCTGACCGGCACGTCGCCCGCGTTCACGGCAACGCTCGTCGGGCTCGACAGCACCAAGGTGGCCACCGGCAAGGACTTCGCGAGCGACGGCAAGGCCAAGCAGAACGTCGTGGTCGTCGACGAAGCACATGCCCGGGCGCTGGCCGCCGGCCTCTCCGACGCCACGGTCACCGTCCGCTCGGTCGAGGAGAAGCCGTACCGCAGCAGCCCCAAGGCGCCGTTCATGACGAGCACGCTGCAGCAAGAGGGTGGGCGCAAGCTCCGCCTCGGCGCGGCGCAGGTCATGCGCGTCGCCCAGGGCCTGTACGAGCGCGGCTTCATCACCTACATGCGTACCGACAACGTGGTGCTCAGCGACGAGGCGCTCTCCGCCGTTCGAGCCGAAGTCGGCCGCGCGTACGGCCAGCAGTTCCTGTCGAAGGCGCCCCGGCAGTTCACCACCAAGATCAAGAACGCGCAGGAGGCCCACGAGGCCATCCGGCCCACCACGCCGCTGCGCGCGCCCGACCAGGTGTCCGCCGAGCTGAACGCCCAGGAGCTCGCGCTCTACCGGATGATCTGGCAGCGCACCCTCGCATCCCAGATGGCCGACGCAGCGGGCACCACCGTGAGCGTGCGCCTCGAAGCCACCGCATCCAGCGCCGGGCGCGCCGAACTGTGCGAGTTCGCGGCGAGCGGCACCACCATCACCTTCGCCGGCTACCGCCAGGTGTACGTCGAGTCCACCGACGAGGATGCCGCCGAGGAGGAGAAGGAAGCACTGCTGCCGGTGCTCACCATCGGCCAGACCGTGCCCGTCGCCTCGATCACGCCCAACGGGCACGCCACTTCGCCGCCGGCCCGCTACACCGAGGCCAGCATCGTCAAGCGGCTCGAGGAGCTCGGCATCGGTCGGCCCAGCACCTGGGCGAGCATCATCCAGACGGTGCAGGACCGCGGCTACGTGTGGAAGAAGGGTCAGGCGCTCGTGCCGACCTGGACCGCGTTCGCCGTCGTCGGTCTGCTCGAGAAGCACTTCGACGGCCTGGTCGACTACGCGTTCACGGCGCGCATCGAGGAGGACCTCGACAAGATCGCGCGGAGCGAGCAGCAGAAGGACAAGTGGCTGCAGACCTTCTACTTCGGCGACGAGTCCGACGTCGCGCTGCCGGGCCTGAAGCGGCTCGTCACCGAGAACCTCGACGAGATCGATGCCGCGGAGATCAACACGTTCCCGATCGGCCTGGATCCCAACGGCGTCGAGATCGTCGCCAAGCCCGGCAAGTACGGGCCGTACGTCAAGCGCGGCGACGACACGGCGAGCATCCCCGAGGACATGACGCCCGACGAGCTCACGGTCGAGGCCGCGCTCGTGCTGCTCGCCCAGCCGAAGAGCGACACGCCGATCGGTGAGATCGACGGCCTCCCGGTGTTCGCGAAGAGCGGTCGCTACGGCCCCTACGTGCAGTGGGGCACGCCCGACGATCTCCCGCCCGGCATGGAGAAGCCCAAGATGGCGAGCCTGTTCAAGACGATGAGCCTCGACCGGATCACCGTCAAGGACGCCAGCGACCTGCTCCTGCTGCCGCGCACGTTGGGCAACGATCCCGCCGACGGTCTGGCCATCGTCGCCAACAACGGTCGTTACGGTCCCTACGTCCAGAAGGGCAAGGACTACCGCAACATCAACTCCGAGGAGCAGTTGCTGGAGATCACGTTGCCCCAGGCGCTCGAGATCTTCTCCCAGCCGAAGAGCTACAAGCGCGGCGGTCCGTCGCTCGCCTCGAAGGGTCCGCTGCGCGAGTTCGGCGTCGATCCGGTGAGCGACAAGCCGGTGGTGGCCAAGGACGGCAAGTTCGGCGTGTACGTCACCGACGGCGAGACGAACGCTTCGCTGAGCAAGGGCGACCGTCTCGACGCGATGCCGAACGAGCGGGCGTACGAGCTGCTGGCGATCCGCCGCGAAGCCATCATCGAGAAGGGCGGCGTGCCCGGCAAGAAGGCCGCCGCCACCAAGAAGGCCGCGGCCAAGCGCGTCACGGCCGCGACCAAGAAGGCGCCGGCCAAGAAGAAGGCACCCGCCAAGAAGGCTGCGGCAAAGAAGGCCTGAGGTCGCGTCAGCCGGCCTTGCGGCAGAGGATCTCGCCGTTGGGGATCTCGAACCACGAACCCGGGGCGTCGATCCATGCCAGCCACGTCGCGCGCATCATCTCGATGTCGTCCTGCGTCGCGACGCCGCGCTCGACGGCCTGGGTGGCGAAGATCGAGTCGCGGACGCGGTCGGCCCACATCGAACCCCACCACGTTCGGTCGGCGTCGGATGCGAAGCACCACATCGTGCCGGTCGACGTGATGTCGGTGAACCCGGCCTGGGTGGCCCACAGCCGCAGCCGTCGCCCGGCATCGGGCTCGCCGCCGTTGGCCCTGGCGACGCGCTGGTAGGTGTCCATCCAGCGATCGAGGCCGGGCAGCTGCGGGTACCAGACCATGCCGGCGTAGTCTCCATCACGCGCTGCCACCACGCCGCCGGGCTTGGCGACGCGATGCATCTCGCGCAGCACCGCGACCGGATCGGCCACGTGCTGCAACGTCTGGTGCGCGTGGACCACGTCGAAGGTGTCGTCCGCGAAGCCGAGCGCGTACGCATCACCGGTCCGGAAGTCCACGTTCGACACACCCGTCTGCGCGGCGAGCTGCTGGGCCTGGGCGATCACGTCCGCGCCGGCATCGACACCGATCACCTTGCCGGGCGCCACGCGAGCCGCCATGTCGACCGTGATCGTGCCGGGGCCGCAGCCGACGTCGAGCACCGTTGCCCCCGGCACCAGCGCGGTCGCGAGGTAGGCCGCCGAGTTGTCGACCGTGCGCCAGGTGTGCGACCGGAGCACCGACTCGTGATGGCCGTGGGTGTACCGCTCGGTGTCACTGCGGTTCGAGTTGTCGCTCATGTCGTCTCACATTTCGGGATCGTAGTACCAGAATATGGTACAGCAACGCCGAGGCGTCGGCAACCGGGTTCCCCGAGGACCGCATCGGACCGACCGCTATGGTGCTGGTCGTGACCGGGCCGGGCCGATACATCGCTCTCGAAGGCGCCGAGGCGTGTGGGAAGAGCACGCATGCGGTGCGGCTCGCGGCCGAGCTCGACGCCGTCCTCACCCGCGAGACCGGGGGCACGCGCATCGGCGCCTCCATCCGCGACATCCTGCACGACACGGAGAACCACCATCTGTCCGATCACGCCGAGGTGCTGCTCATCGCCGCCGACCGGGCCCAGCACCTCGCCGAGGTCATCCGGCCGTCGCTCGCCGCTGGTCGACACGTCGTCAGCGATCGCAGTGCCTACTCGAGCCTCGCCTATCAGGGCTACGGCCGCGGCGTCGCCATCGACACCGTGCGGCGGATCAACGACTGGGCGCTCGACGGCACGTGGCCCGAGCTGGTGCTGCTCATCGACGTCCCGCCGGAGATCCTCGCCGAGCGGATGAGCAGCCGCGACCTCGACCGGTTCGAGCAGGCCGACGACGCGTTCCACGCCCGGGTGCGCGCCGGGTTCGCCGAGATGGCGGCCGCCGACGCGACGCGCTGGTTGGTCATCGACGGCACGGGCACCAAGGACGACGTCGCCGCGCTCATCCGCAGCACCGTGCGCGACCGGCTCGGCATCTGATGACGCTCGACATGATGGATGCGAGCGTCTGGGACGGTGTCGTCGGTCAGGCCACGGCCGTGCGTCGGCTCGAGGCGTCGGCGCCGCATCCTCTGCATGCCTACCTGTTCGTCGGACCGGCCGGCAGCACCAAGAACGAAGCGGCGCGAGCGTTCGCCGCGCTGCTCCTCGCCGGCGTCGACGATCCGTACCAGCGCGACGCCCGCCTCGCCCTCGCCGGCCAGCATCCCGACGTGCGCGAGTTCGCTCGCGTCGGCGCGGCGATCTCCAAGGACCAGGCCGACGAGATCATCCGCCTCGCGGCGCTCGCGCCGAACGAGAGCAACCGCAAGGTACTGATCCTCGACGAGTTCCACCTGCTCAGCCCGGAAGCCGCGGCCAAGCTGCTGAAGACGATCGAGGAGCCACCCGCCAGCACGGTGTTCATCATCCTCGCCGACTTCATGCCGCCCGATCTCGTGACCATCGCCTCGCGCTGCATCCGCGTCGACTTCCAGCCGATCCGCGACGACGTCGTGGTGGCCACACTCGTCGCCGAGGGCATCAGCGGCGAGCGCGCGCTCGAAGCGGCGTCATCCGCTCGGGGCGATCTCACCCGCGCTCGCCTGTTGGCCAACGACACCCACCTCGCCGCCCGGCGGGCGATGTTCGCCCAGACACCGAGTCGCCTCGACGGCACCGGTGCCACCGTGTTCGCC
Organism: Ilumatobacteraceae bacterium; assembly: GCA_025463305.1. Next base: position 87,166 of record JAOBWK010000069.1, on the reverse strand, counting down.
ACCGTCGACGCGCTGCTCGGCGAGATCGAGGCGGCCGCGGCACCGCTGACCGAACGGCACGCCGCCGAGGTCTCGGCGATGGAGGCGCGCATCGCCTCGCTCGGCGAGCGCGGCAGCGGCAAGAAGGCCCTCGAGGAACGACACAAGCGCGAGCTCCGCCGACATCGGGTCGACGAGCTGCGCGCCGGCCTCGCCACGCTCGCCGGCTCGTACCGCGACGCGATGGTGGCGGGCGCGATGCCACGACCGGATGCTGCAGTCGTCGCGATCTCGCGGATCCACCAGGCGCTCGAGGCGCTGGACCGGAACCCGAACGAACAGTTGCTGTTGCAAGCACTCCTGTTCGAGCTGCCCAGCGTGCCTGCCTGAATCGAGTAGACCTGCAGCATGCCGAAGCTCAGTGAGGACGAGATCTACGGCTTCCTCGCCGAGCCGAACCACCTCGCCCGCGTCGCCACCGTCGACTACGGCGGCATGCCGCGCATCGTGCCGCTGTGGTTCATCCTCGACGGCAACCTGCTCTGCTTCACCCCTCGCGAGCCGGCGGCCATCTGGCAGAACATGCTGCGCGATCCGCGGATCGGCATCTCGGTCGACGAGGACGAGCTGCCCTACCGCAAGGTCACGTTGCAAGCCCACGTCCAGGTCCTCTATCAACCCGGTCGCGACCGCCTGTGGCAGCACCTGTACCGGGCGATCGCGGCCCGCTACATCACCGTCGAAGCGGCCAACGCCTACGTCGACGGCACCGACGATCAGCCCCGAGCACTGTGCGCCGTCGACCTCACGGCTTCGACGACGCACATGACGTCGTGGCGGATGCCGGTGGAGGGCGAGGACCCGCGAGGCATGTGGCACGACCGCTACTACGTCCGCGGTTCGAAGCTGTCCCAGCGCGACGGCGATCGCGGCAATCGACCGTAGGTGCGCCGGGGATGCGCCGCTAACATCTCCACCCACGCCCAGATAGCTCAGTCGGTAGAGCATTTCACTCGTAATGAAAAGGTCCAGGGTTCGATTCCCTGTCTGGGCTCCAGTGTTGGCCGCTCCGCCGCCGACCGCAGATCGGCGTCTGCGGAACTCGCAGGCACGTCGATCCGATGGGATCCGCGGTGCCTGCAAGTTCCGCGACGAGACGCCGGATCGTCAGCTGCTGACGCCGAAGCGGCAGCCGATCAACGAGCTGGTGTTGGTGCCGGTGTCGACGGCGCCGATGCAGACGAAGTGGAGACCAGCGGCCGGCATCGGCAGCGTGATGGCGTAGCCGTGGGCATCGCCGACGAACGGATAGCGGGCCGCGACGTCAGGGCGACTCCCGTTCGCGCTGGACGTGGACACGATCACACCGTCCACGTAGACGTTCACGGCAACAGCGGCCCCGGGAGTGTCCAGATCGACGGCCCAGCCGGTCATCGTCCAGGTGTGGGCTGCGGTGCTGCCGAAGAGCCGATCGAAGAACCCCGACGCCGGACGGTTCGGCGGGAGCGCGGCCACCGTCGTGGTCGGCGCGGCCGTGGTCGGCGTGGTGGATGCCGTCGGCGTCGTGGTCGGAGTCGTGGTCGGCGCGGTCACGATCCCGGCGGAGAACCCCGTCTTGCAGCCGATCAGCGAGGTCGCTCCGCTGCCGTCGGTGTCCGTGGCGTACACGCACACGTAGTGAGTACCTGCGACAGCGGGGATCGGGATCATCAGCGTGTAGCCGTGATCTGCGCCGACCGTGGGGTAGCGCGCGGCGACGTCGTCTCGGGCTTCGCTCGCCGTTGCGCTCTTGACCGAGCTGCCGTCGATCGAGACGCTGACGGTCACCGGCGTGGTCGGGGTGTCGAGGTCGACGGCCCAACCGGTCACCGCCCAGTTGACGCCGTCCCCGGCCCCGTGCAGCCGGTCGAAGTTACCGGTCGCCGGCGACGTGGCGTGCGCAGCGCCATTGGGGACGAGGCCCACCAACGCGACCGCGAGCACACCTCCGACGGCCGCAGTCGTGCGTCGTAGTCGAGTTCCTCTGAGCATGAGACACCTCCGTACAAGGCCCATCTGTGACGACGGGCATGTGGTTACTGAGGCTGTTGCCCGAATCCCAGTTCGATCAAACGGCAGCCGGCCGAATGTCCTCAGGCCGCGACGGCTCCGGCAGCGGTCGCTGTCGGCACCTCGACGAGGCGGCCGGTCTTGACGTCGTAGATGTAGCCGTAGATCGGGATGCCTGCCGGCACCAGCGGGTGGTTGCGGATGCGCTCGACGTCGGCCGTGACGCTCTGCGCCTGATCGCCGATGGTGAGCCAGTCGATGTACGCCGCCTCGGTCGAGCCGGGACCGGTGCCGACATCGTGGAAGCCGTCGGCATCGAGCGCTGCGGTCTCGAGGCTGCTGGCGAGCAGGTCGCGGATGACCACGTCGGTGAAGAACTCCATGCCGCAGTTGGAGTGGTGGATGACGAACCACTCCTTGGTCCCGAGCAGCTTGTAGGAGATGACGAGCGAGCGGATCGCGTCGTCGCTGGCGCGTCCGCCCGCGTTGCGGATGACATGCGCGTCCCCCTCGCTCAGGCCGGCGTACTTGGCCGGATCGAGACGTGCGTCCATGCACGTGAGGATCGAAAAGCCGCGTGCCGGCGGCAGCGCGAGTTCGGACTTGTCACCGAAGTCGGCCGCGTAGGCCTCGTTGGCACTGAGCACCTCGTGCAGAACTGACATCACCGCTCCTGTCGTGGGTGGCGACGTCCCACGACGCCGTCGAGCTGACAGTACGATCGCCGGCGGCAATTGTCGACCAGATTTGTCGACATTTCTCTTGGTGGGTGTAGATTTCGCTTCGTGGAAGCTCCAACGATCCTCAGGCCCACCACCGAAACCGCCCCCGGCCACGGCGAGCTCGTCGCCATCGCTGCCGGGCTGGCCGCCGCGTGGGACGCGTCGCAGGTGCCGGCCGGCACGAATCGACGCTGGCAGCACCTTGCGCGCACCGCCTCCTACGAGGCGCTCGTCATCGCCTGGCCGCAGGGCACCGGGCTCGGCCTGCACGATCACGGCGGCTCCAGCGCAGCGGTCCAGGTGGTCGCGGGTGAGCTGCACGAGGAGTACGTCGGCGCCGACGGCCGCCAGATCTCGCGCCTCCTCGGTTCCGGCGCCATCGTCGAGCTCCCGGGCGACCACGTGCACGCGGTGCTCAACCACGGCCGCACCGAGGCCGTCTCGATCCACGTCTACTCGCCACCGCTGTCCGACGACAGCTTCCGCACCGGCGCCGAGATCCTGCCCGACGCCTCATCGACCGTCGGCTGCTGAGCACCATGCCCATCGCCGTCCACTGGTTCCTGCCCACCTCCGGCGACAGCCGGACCGTCGTGCCGTTCGGCCCCGAGGGCCACTACCGCCCGGCCACCATCGACTACCTCGCCCAGATTGCCCAGACCGCCGATCGGCTGGGCTTCGAGGGCGTCCTCACGCCGACGGGCACGTGGTGCGAGGACGCGTGGCTGGTGACCGCCGCGCTCATCCGCGAGACCAAGCGCCTCAAGTTCCTGGTCGCGTTCCGGCCCGGCTCACTCACGCCGACATTGGCGGCGCAGAAGGCCGCCACCTTCCAGCGCATCTCCGACGGGCGGCTGCTGCTCAACATCGTCACGGGTGGCGACACCAGCGAGCAGCGACGCTTCGGCGACTGGCTCGACCACGACGAGCGCTACGACCGCACCGACGAGTTCCTCACCGTGCTGCGCGGCGCGCTGTCCGGCGCGCCGACCGACTTCCACGGCCGTTACTTCCACGTCGAGGGCGCGACCGTCAGTGGCGGCCCGGTCCCGACACCTCTCTACTTCGGCGGGGCATCCGACGCTGCAGAGCGGGTCGCAGCCAAGCACGTCGACGTCTACCTCGCATGGGGCGAGCCACCCGCGATGGTGGCGCCGCGCCTGGCCCGGATGCGCGCCCTCGCCGCCGAGCAGGGCCGCACGCTTCGTTTCGGCATCCGACTGCACTCGATCACGCGCGATCGGTCGAAGGACGCGTGGGAGGAGACCGAGCGGTTCCTCGAGGGCCTCGACGATCGGCTGGTGGTGCGCGCCCAGGAATCGCTGAGCCGAAGTGAGTCGGTCGGCCAGCAACGCATGCGCTCGTTGCACGGCGGATCGCGCGACGACCTCGTCGTGTCGCCCAACCTGTGGGCCGGCTACGGACTGGTCCGTGGCGGCGCGGGCACCACGCTCGTCGGCAGCCACGAGGAGGTCGCCGACCGCATCGAGGAGTACCACGAGCTCGGCTTCGACGAGTTCATCATGTCCGGCCACCCGCACGTCGAGGAGGCCAACTGGTTCGGCGAGGGCGTGCTGCCGATCCTTCGTCGACGCGGTCTGGTCGCCGAACAGACGCCGCCCGCGCGCACCCAGACGGTCACCGCGGCGTACGCGCCGATCAACGCCCGCTGACCATCCACGGAGGTGGATTCCGGCATGCGCCGACCGCACTAGGGTTTGCATGATGGGGCGGGTACGGATCGGTGCGGCATGGGTGCTCGCCGTCGCGCTCATCGCCGCCGGGTGCAGCAGCGGATCGACGACGACATCGCCATCGTCCTCCTCCACCGCGACGTCATCGGCCGACGCCACGTCGACCCCGGCACCGGGCACGTCGCCCCGTACCGAACCGTCGGGAACGAACGCAGCGACGACGACGTCGAGCGGACCATCGTCGACCACCACCACCACGACCACAGGCGCGTCGACCACCACGAGCTCACCCGGCGGAACGACCACGACCACGACGGCGTCGGCGACGCCGGTCGCCGACCTCCCGTGCGCGTTCACGCCACCGGTCTCGACGGGCGAGGTCGCCTGGGTGCAGGACGGCCGGCTCGTCGCCGAGGGCGACCACCAGTCGCCGGCCTGCCTGCTCGACGGTGTCGGCACGCCACCATCGACCGCGTGGTCGTCCGATGCCACACGCGTGCTGCTCGGCTCGTCGAGCTCGGCCAATGCCGCCGGCGTGACGTTGACCGGATTCGACGACTCGAACACCACCGTCACCCTGTCGGCGCCGACCGGAAGCGCCACCATCGGCATCGACCCGACGACTCACCGGTTGATGCACCGCACCGCCGGTGGCGCGGTCAGCGACATCAGCTTCCTCGCCCGGACCGACGCCGCGATCTACCAGCCCGCCGGCAAGCGGATCATCGCCGTCGGCACCGACGCCAACGGTGCGTACGGGATCTGGCTCTCGACCAACACCGGCACGGATCCGAAGCAGCTGCTCAGCGTCGACGACCCCACCACGCCGGTCACCAACCTGCGCCTCTCGGCCGACGGCCACACGCTGTGGTTCGTCCATGGCTTCGTCCACGAGCTGTACCTCGACGCCCTGGCGCTGACGCCGGTCGGCCAGGCCGACCGACAGGAGGACCACCTCACGGTGAGCACGCTCGAAGGGGCCCAGGCCTGGACCACCGGGCCGTGCGACGCGACGGGCACCTTGCTGATGGAGGACGTCCTCACCAACGGCATCGTCGACGTGCGTGCGATGGCCGGCTCACCGCTCGCCGGCACCTCCGACACCGTGCAACCGGTCGGCTGGCTGTACGGCTACAAGCTGGTGTTCGCGACGCGACCGAGCGGCTGCACGGGACCGGCCGACGTGTGGGTGTACTCGCCCGTCGACGGCTTCACCCGCCTCGCCCAGGACGTCACTGCGGCATCCGTGCGGCTGCCGCGCGGCGCCTTCACCGACCTCCCCGACGTGATCGAACAGGCGGCCCCTGGTTGATGACCTCCACCGTCGCCCGGTCGGGCGACCACGCACAACCCGAACGCTGACCGCACGCGAGGTGATGCGAGCTGAGTGCTCACTGCGTTCGGCCGTCGTTGTACCCTTCCGGCCATGGCGACCAGGCGCACCGCTGTCGACTTCTCGACGGCCAGCGATCGCGACGCCGCGGTGAAGATCGGCGCTGCGTGGCGCGATCTGCGGCGTGGCGCGAGCAACGCTGCGGTGCGCGACTACTTCTACGGCAACGAGACCGAGACGCTCGACGCCGGCCAGATGGACACCCTCGACGTGCTCGTCCATCGACCGTCGTGGCGGATGAGCGACCTCGCCGAGGCGCTGCGCGTCGATCCGTCGACGGCCACACGGGCCGTGCAACGTCTGCTCAAGGAGCGCCTCGCCGAACGCAACCCCGACACCGAGGACGGCCGGGTGGTGATGGTGTGCGCCACCGACGAAGGCCGGCGACTCCATCAGCGCGTCGACGAGCGCCGCGGCTACGTGATCACCAAGCTGATGAGCGCGTTCACGGTGCAGGAGCGAGCCGACCTCGCCGACCTGCTCACCCGGTTCGTGCGCGAGCTCGACGATCTCGTCAAGGAGCTGCCCCACGAGGCCGCCCAGACCGAGGCGCCCGCCCCATCGGAATAGCTGCCGCGGATACCGCTGAGCAGTTCCGACTCGTGGGGTCGTCTGGGTAGGGTCTCGCCATGGCCGACCGCGCCGACTTCCCGGATCAAGCGATGCAGTACGCGCCGCAGCTGTACTCGGCTGCGATGCGCCTGACGCGCAACGCGGCCGACGCCGAGGACCTCGTGCAGGACACGTACCTGCGCGCGTGGCGCAGCTTCGCGACGTTCCAGGAGGGCACGAACCTGCGTGCGTGGCTCTACCGGATCCTCACCAACAGCTTCATCAACAAGTACCGCGCCAAGCAGCGCCGGCCCGACGAGACGGGCATGGACAACATCGAGGACCTCTACCTCTACAAGCGATTGGGAACACTCGACACCGCGCTCGGCAACCGCAGCGCCGAGGACACGATGTTCGAGATGTTCACCGACGACGAGGTGAAGCAAGCGCTCGAGGACCTCCCCGAGAACTTCCGCATCCCCGTGTTGCTGGCCGACGTGGAAGGCTTCGCGTACAAGGAGATCGCCGAGATGCTCGACATCCCGGTCGGCACCGTGATGAGCCGCCTGCATCGGGGAAGAAAAGGGATGCACAAGCTGTTGTACGACTTCGCCAGTGAGCGCGGCTTGATCAGCAACACCGCCGCCTCATCGTCAGCTGGCTCGAACAGTGACACCTCAACGGAAACCGATCATGCCTGACTGCAACGAAACCCTACGCGAGCTCGAGCTCTTCCTGGACCAGGAGCTGTCCGAGTCCGCCCGTGAGGAGATCCACGGTCATCTCGAAGGCTGCCCGGACTGCCTGCAGGCGTTCGATTTCCATGCCGAGCTGCGCACCGTCATCGCCACCAAGTGCCGCAACGACGAGATGCCACCCGGTCTGATGAGCAAGATCGCCAAGTGCTTCGGCGACGACTTCGCCACCGATCCGTCCGGCGAAGTCGCCCGCGAGAGCGCCACCGAATCCTCCGACTGACACGTCAACCTCCGCCGCACGTCGGTTCTCCGTCGACGGTGAATGCCATGTGGAGTGGGACCATCGTGGTCGTTCCGTAGGCGAACGTGTAGCCGTTCGAGGCCTCGAGGGTCGCTGGCGCCGGCTCGCCGTCGATCGTCACATGCACGTCGTGCACCTCGCGTCGGATCAGGACGACGAACGTCGTGGGCTCTCCGACAGTGCCGCCCGCCGAGACGACCGGACAGTCGGATCCCGGCGGAGAACACGTCGTCGGCCCGCCTCCTGCCAGGGTCAGGGCGACACAGTCCCGTCCGTCGGGATCCACGAACGTGGCCACCGCCCATCTGCCGAGAGCGATCTCGCCGAATCGCCAGGTGGCGTTCGCTGGGAGCTGATAGCCCAGCCGTCGCACGGGGACGGAGGGCGTCGGAGCGAAGGTGATCGACGACAGCAGCGACTCGACGTCGGTCGGGGAAGGGGCGAACACCGTCAACAGCTCACCGTCGGCGAGCGCCTTCACGGCGAGGGACGACTCCTGCGAGCGCACCACGTAACCGCCGTCGAGCGGGTCGAGCGTGCTGCCCGGCCCACTCGACATGAACGCGTAGTCGCGGGCGGCGGCCGAACCACCGGCGAGGTCGTGGAGCAGGGTCAGCCCGATGTGAGCTGTGTCATAGGACGTCGTCACGATCTCGGTGGGCTGGCTGACCAGGTCGAACCCTGACGGCGCATCGAAGGGCCCGGCCCCCTCAGCGGCAACCGATGCGGCAATCACGGTCAGCTCATCGAAGGAGACGTTGCCGATTCCGACGACGAATCGCGTGTGGCCATCCGGCGTCGCCCAACCGATCGAGCCACCGACGATCCGCGCATCGACACCGGGCAGGTCAGCCGAGGGCGCATCCGGCGACTTGGTGAGCTCCAGCGGGCCGGCAGTCTCGATGCGTATGCCGCCGATCGCATCACCGGCGGCATCGCGGCGGATGAACCAAGCCGGATCGGGGGCGAACTCGTCGCCGTGCACCCAACGATCGATCGGGTCGCTGCGAACCGGCGAGTCGCCGGCAGGTGCCGGTTCGAGCACGGGGACCTCCGCCGGAAGCGCGACGCCGGGCGGTAGGGACGGATCCCCGGCCGCGACATCGGACGTCGGCGTCGCCGACACGTCCGTGGTGTCCGCCGGAGCCGTGGTCGCGGAAGGTGGAGGTGTGCGACTCGCGCCGCTGGATCCGATCACGGTTCCGCGCTGCAGACCGATGACGGCCAGGCCGGTCACGAGCAGCACGGCGGCCGCTGCAGCCGCGACGACAGCCGCAGCACGAGGACGAGCACGACGCTTCGACAGTCCGGCATCCACACGAAACGTCGAGCAGGCGCGCTCGGGCTCGGGCTCGTCGGCGCCATCGAGATGTGTGCCGAAGAGGTCGGCGCGAAGTCGTGCCATCACGTCTGGGGCGGGGTCGATGACGTCGGGCCGGAGGGCGGTGAACCGATCGAGGTCACTCATGGACAACTCCTTCCACACGCAGCTCGCCGAGCTGTCGACGAACCCGGTTCAGGCGCGAACGCACTGTGCCGACGGGGATGCCCATCGCTTCGGCGATATCGGCATATGACAACCGTTCCCAGGCGAACATCGTCAGCAGGTCGCGGTCTTCGGGCGGCAGGGCCGCGACGTTGCGGACGACGCGCTCCACCTCGGCGTCAGCGTCGATCCGACGATCGACGGCGAGCAGCGGGTCGACGAAGGGAAGCGACGCAGCGTCGTGCCGGGCCAACGCGGCGAGGCACCGCTGCTCAGTGCGCCAGTGTCGGCGCATCACGTTGTTGGCGATGCCGTAGAGCCAGCCCCTGGCGCCTCCACGCTCGGGCACGAACGTGTCGTAGCGGTCGAGCGCGATCAGGAACACATCGCTGACGACATCGGCGGCGACGTCGATCCCGACGCGCCGGGCGGCGTACCGATGGATCGAGGCGGCATGCAGGTCGAACAACCGAGCGACCTCGGTCCGGGCGACTCGGGTCCGGCCCACCACGGTCGGCGCCGACGCGTCGGCAACGCGAACGCCTGACACCTCGCCACGATCCATGTCCGATACTTGCCCGCAGCCGCCCACCGAGTTCACGCCAGGCCCGTGCACGAGCCGTCGGCACACCCCAAATACCCTTCCGACGGCCGCATGGTTATGATCGGTCTCGTGATCGCAGTCATCTTCCACTTCTGGCTCGGCCTGATCCTGCTCCTCGCAGGTGGCGCCGCCATCGTCGGGCTCATCGGCGGCTACCTGAAGACGGTCAGCGGCGCCAAGTACCCGAACGGCAAGCAGAAGCGCGAAGGCTGAGCCATCGCTCGTGCCGGGTCCTGTCGATTGGAACCGCGCCGAGCGCATCGCGATCGCGGTTGCCGATCGGCAGTCGCACGTTCCGGCCGATCTCCTCGGCAGCACTGACTTCTCGTCTGTCGCGCGCATCGCCGAGGACCGCGTCGAAGAAGCCACCGGGCTCCGCTCGCTGCTGGGCAATGCGGAGATCCGCGTCGTCGATCGCGCGGGCTGGATCCGTGCGAACGTCGCGTCGTTCAAGACCCTGCTCGACCCCGTGCTCACCACTTGGTCCGACAAGGCCGGTTCGAGCACGGGCGGCTCCGCACCGAGCCGTTGGACCAAGGTGCCCAAGGCTGTCAGCGCGCAGGTGGCCGGTGCCGAGGTCGGGGTGATGCTCGGCTGGATGAGCACGCGGGTGCTCGGCCAGTACGACGTGCTCCTCGGCAGCGCGCACGGCGACGCGGGCGATGGCGCGGTGTACCTCGTCGGACCGAACATGGCCGGGCTGGAGCGGCGGTTCGGGTTCGAACCCGAGCAGTTCCGGCTGTGGGTCACGCTCCACGAGCTGACCCACCGGGCGCAGTTCACCGGGGTCCCGTGGATGCGGGAGCACTTCCTCGGCATGGTGCACGAGACGTTGGCGATGGCCGATCCGGACCCGAGCCGGATGATCGCGGCCATCCGCGACGCGATGCACGATCGCGACGGCGCCAAGCAGCGCCTCCGCGATGGTGGGATCGTGGCGATGGTGTCGACGCCGGAGCAGCAGGCGCTCTTCGGGCGGATCGCCGGGCTGATGTCGCTGCTCGAAGGTCACGGCGACGTGGTGATGGACCGCGCCGGCGGCGAGCTCGTGCCCGACGCGCCGACGTTCTCACGCACGCTCGCCGAGCGGCGTCGCCGAGCCAACCCACTGGCACGCGTCGTGCAGCGCCTCGTCGGCCTCGAGGGCAAGCTCAACCAGTACGCAGCCGGCGAGCAGTTCATCGCCGCGATCGAGCTCGCCGGCGGCGAGCACGCGGTCGATCGCTGCTGGGAGACGCCCGACCACCTGCCGTCGCTCGACGAAGTGCGCGAGCCGCAGCGGTGGCTGGACCGGATGGGGTTCGCACCGGCAGCGGTCGCTCCCGTTGGCTGAAGTCGTCAGCCGCCCCGAGACCGTGTCGGACGGCGCCGATCTCGTCGCCGAACTGCTCACCCGGTGCCCGCAGCTGCACGCCGGCGAGGCCGTCGTGTGCGCCGTGTCCGGCGGTCCGGACTCGATGGCGCTGCTCGTCCTCGCCACGGCGGCCGGCTGCGACGTCACCGCCGTGCACGTCGATCACGGTCTGCGCGAAGGCTCGGCTGCGGAGGCCGAGTTGGTGGCCGCGGCGGCACATCGCTTCGGCGCAGCGTTCCGCCGCGAGACGGTGCACGTCGAACCGGGGCCGAACCTGGAGGCACGGGCGCGAGCAGTCCGCCACGCGGTGCTCGGTGCTGACGCGCTCACCGGGCACACCGCCGATGATCAGGCCGAGACGATGCTCATCAACCTCCTGCGCGGCGGCGCGCTCAACGGCCTGAGCGGGATGCGCCCACATCGCCATCCGCTGCTGCAGGTTCGCCGCGCGGAAACCCACGCGCTGTGCAGCGCGCTCGGGATCGCTGTGGTCGACGATCCCACCAACCACCTCCCGGTCCACCTGCGCAACCGGGTCCGGCACGAGCTGCTGCCGTTGATGGATGCGCTGTCGCGGCGCGACCTGGTGCCGCTGCTGACTCGGCAGGCCGACGTCTGGCGCGACGACGCCGACCTGCTCGATGCGCTCGCCGCCGACCTGGATCCCACGGATGCCCGCGCCCTCGCGCAGGCGCCCCTGCCGTTGGCGCGACGGGCCGTGCGGCGCTGGCTGGCCGGTGAGCACCCACCGGATCTGGCGACGATCGAGCGCGTGCTCGCCGTGGCCCGCGGCGACGCGGAGGCCTGCGAGACCAACGACGGACGACGGATCGCACGACATCGCCAGCGCCTCTCGCTGGATGCGCCTCGGCTCGGCTAGCCTGGCACCCCGATGTCCTGCTGTGCTCTCACGCTCCCTGTGGCTCGATCCACCGCCGAGGTGAGCTGATGCCACCACGTCTGCGGGGCAAGTGGGCGCTCGGCATCACGCCGCGCAACTTCACCTGGGTGCTGAAGGACAAGCTCGCGGTGTGCGAGCGTCCCGGCGGCTACGGCGACAACCATCGCCGGGTGCGTCGCCAGGAAGAGATCATCTGGATCCGTGAGAACGGCTTCGGCTGCCTGATCTCGATCATCCCGGCGCCACACAACCTGCACAACTACGAAGAGCTCGGCGTCAACTACCGGCACCGTCCCTTCACCGGCGACGACCTCCCGGTCTGGCTGAAGTCGTTCTACATCGAGCTCAAGGCGTTGCTCGACGCCGGCACGAAGGTGATCGTCCACAACGAAGAGGTCGGCGACAAGATCATCGGCATCATGGGCGGCTACATCCGCTGGAGCGGCCTCGTCGAGGACAGCTCGCAGGCGATCATGATCACCGAGCGGATCGCCGAGCGCCAGCTCGATCCCTTCGCCCGTGAGGTCATCCTCATGGCCCACACGCTGCGCTGATCCGCTCCGAGCCGTCGGGGCTGTAACGCTCGCTCGGGACCGTTGCTCTAATCTGACGTGATGAGCACGACTCCTGCGAATTGGTATCCCGACCCGGCCGGCCGCCACCAGCTGCGCTACTGGGACGGCACGAACTGGTCCGATCACGTGAGCGACAACGGTGTCGCCGGCGTCGATCCGCTGCAGTCCGCTCAGCAGCCCCGGGGCTTGGACCGCATCGACAGCGCGCTGACGATCGGCAAGGACGCCGATCCGTCCAAGATCGCCGCACAGGTCAGCGGCACCGGCTACCGCGGTGCCGGCGTCACCGGCGCTGCGTTCCAGAGCGGCGGCACCCTGTTCACCGAACCGATCCTGGTGGTCAACCAGAAGGCCAAGCTGATCGAGCTGAACAACCAGTACACCGTGTTCAACAGCGACGGCACCCAGATCGGCTCGGTCAACGAGGTCGGCCAGTCGAAGGCGAAGAAGGCGATCCGCCTGCTCAGCAACCTCGATCAGTACATGACGCACAAGCTGCTGATCAGCGACGCGGCCGGCAACCCGATCCTGCAGCTGACCCGGCCGGCGAAGGTGTTCAAGTCCACCGTCGTCGTGTCCGACCCGGCGGGCAACGAGATCGGCAAGATCGTCCAGGACAACGTGTTCGGCAAGATCCACTTCACCCTCGAAGCCGGCGGGCAGACCCTCGGCTCGATCAACGCCGAGAACTGGCGGGCGTGGAACTTCCGCATCGAGGACCACACCGGCACCGAGGTGGCGCGGATCACCAAGACGTTCGAGGGCCTCGCCAAGGCCGTGTTCACCACCGCCGACAACTACGTCGTGCAGCTGCACACCCAGCTGCAGCAGCCGTTCGTGTCGCTGGTCGTCGCAGCGGCATGCTCGGTCGATACAGCGTTGAAGCAGGACGATCGCTGACTCCGTCGGGTCGGCGCTGACCGCCTGCCGCCGGCGCGGGCTGGCAGGATCGCGGGCATGGCCTCCATCACCGTTCGCGGCTCAGCGATCACATCCGTCGCACCGGACCGGGCGACGCTCGACCTCGGCCTGACCCACGTCGCCGTGACCTCGTCGGCGGCGCTGGCCGAGGTGGCCCGCCAGTCGGCCGACGTCGAGGCCGTCCTCATCCGCTTCGGGCTGCCGGGCACTGCATGGTCCACCCAGGGCGTGTCGGTGGCCGAGGAGTGGGAGTGGCGCAACGACACGAACACTCGGGTCGGCTACCGCGCCACGACCGGCGTCACCGCCACCCTCATCGCGCTCGACTCGGTCGCGCCACTGCTCAGCGCAGCGGTCGACGAGGCGGACGCGCAGATCCGTGACCTGCGCTGGTCGGTGTCGGCCGAGCACCCTGCACGGCGCGAGTTGCTCGCCGGCGCCGCGCTCGACGCGGTGCAACGGGCGGATGCCTACGCCGACGCACTCGGCCTGCAGCGAGGCGCCGTCGAGGAGGTCAGCGACCTGCCGATCTCTTCCGGCTTCGTGGTGGCCCCGATGCAGGCGATGGCCCGCAGCAAGGCCGCCGACACCGGGCCGACGATGAGCGTCAACGGCGGCCTGATCGAGTTGCACGCATCGGTCGACGTGAGGTTCACGACCCTGCCCCGCTGAGCCGCCGCCGGTAGCGTGGCCGCCCATGGGTGCACGGCGGGTGCTGGTCAGCGGGATGGGGAGCGAGCTCGGTTCGCTGGTCGCCTCACTGCTCGAGTCCGAGCCATGGGTGGACACCGTCGAGGGCATCGATGTCGATCCTCCTCGCCGCCGCCTCCGCCGGGCCGAGTTCCACCGCGTCGATCCGTCCGATCGCGGCCGGGTGATCGAGGTCGTCACCCGGTTCGATCCACACGTGGTGATCCACGTGGCGGTGTGGGAGCCCGATGCGCGGGTCAACACCCGGACCGCCGAGCACCTCACGGACGCGTTCGCCACCTCCATCCTCGGTGCGGCCGCCGAGTGCCCGAGCCTCGAGCACATCGTGGTGCGCAGCGCGGCGGAGATCTACGGCCGGGCTCGCAACTCGCCCACCCGACCGGACGAGTCAGCGCCGGTCGCGCCGACCTCCGCGTTCGGGCGGATGGCGGCCCGGCTCGAGGCGTCGGCTGCCGATGTCGGCCGACGCGCCGGCGTGGCCATCGGCGCCGTCCGCCTGGCACCCGTGCTCGGCCCGCACGTGCCGAGCCCGCTCGGCCGCCTGCTGCGCCTGCCGGCCGTGCCGTTCAGCGTGTTGGCCGATCCGCCGTTCGGCGTCATCCGCGATCTCGACGCCGCGGCCGCACTCGTCGCCGCGGCACGGGTGGGTCTGGCCGAGCCGGTGAACGTCGCCGCGCCCGGTGCCATCACGGCCTGGCAGGCGATCCGCCGTGGCCGGCGGCTGCCGCTGCCGAACGTCGGACCGGAGTGGCAGCTCACCCGCCGGATCAGCCACCTGTTCGGCGCGCCGGTGCCCGATCACGTGATCGAGGCGTTGCACCGCGGGCGGCTCGTCGACAGCGGTCGCGCCATGTCGCTGCTCGGGGTCACGCCAGCAGCATCCACACCCGACGTCATCGACAGCCTGTACGCCTGGCCGTCCGTGGTCCACGTCTCGCGGGCCAGCCTGCTACCCGTGCGCGCGGGTGCCGCCTGATGGCCCGCTCCACCGCTGCGATGAGCGCAGCGTCCGTGCCCGACGCACCGGCGGCGCCACGGCCGACGGTCGACGAATGGGGACGCGACGCGCGGTTGATCGGTGTGCTCGGACCGATTGCGCAGCTGCGCTGGGATGTCACGATCGACGGTCTCGAACATCTGCCGACCGGCGGCGCACTCGTCGTGGTCAACAGTCGCCGGTTGGCGCTCTCCGGCATCGCCGCGGCCTGGGCGCTCGGCAACGCGCTCGACCGTCCGGTGCGGTTCACCGGTCGACCCGACATCGTCCCGTTCGGGCCGTTGATGCGACGCGTCGGCGGACTGCTGGCCCGGCCCGACGAGGTGGCCGGCGCCCTGCGCGCCGGCGAGATCGTCGTGATCAGCGCCGGTCCCACGATCGACGCCCACGGTGTCGGCGATGTCGATGCGGCGCTGGTGGCGTCGACGCTGCGCGAGCGCGTCCCGATGCACGTCGCCGCGGTCACGACATCGCGGTTCGGTCGCGTCGGCCACATCGAGGTGTCCACCGCGGTGCGGGTGCAACGCGTCCGGCGCGGGCCGCTGGCCGAGGTCGAGCTCGCCGACCACGCTCGCTCACGGTTGGTCGATCTGCTCACCGGTCACGTGCCGACCACCGTCGAGGCCCGTCGGACGGAGCGATCGGCATGACGTTCGTTCGCGCATCCGACGGCGCCCGCATCCACTACGAGGTCATCGGCCGGCGCAGCGCGCCACCGGTGCTGATGATCCAGGGTCTCGGCACCGACAAGCACGGCTGGGACCTTCAGCGCATCGCGCTCGCGCCCCGGTTCCGTACCGTCGCGCTCGACAACCGTGGCGCTGGACGCAGCGACAAGCCGCACGGCGAGTACTCGCTGGAGCAGATGGCCGATGACGCCGTGGCCGTGCTCGACCACGCGGGCATCGGATCTGCGCACGTCATCGGCGCCTCGATGGGTGGAGCCATCAGCCAGGTCCTCGCGCTCAAGTACCCGGACCGGGTGCGCTCGCTCACGCTCGCGTGCACCGCGTGCCGCCACCACCCATGGCGGCGCGAGCTGCTCGCCGGATGGGCCGACCAGGCAGAGGCCCACGGGATGGGTGCGATGGCCAGCGAGGCCGCCCGCTGGGTGATCGGACCGCGATCGTTCCGCCGGATCTGGCCGCTGCTCGGCTGGTTCGGTCCACTGTCGGTCGTCCGACCGGCCCATGCCTTCGTGTCGCAGGTGCGCGCGATCCTGGCCACCGACGACGCGCTCGCAGACGGTCTGCACACGCTGGCGGTGCCGACGCTCATCCTCGTCGGCAACCAGGACATCCTCACGCCGCGCGGCGACTCCGAGGAGCTCGCCGAGCGGATCCCCAACGCCGAGCTGGTCGTCATCTCCGGTGCCGCTCACGGACTGATGGTCGAGCACGCCTCCACGTTCAACCGGCTGCTGATCGACTTCCTCGATCGATGCGTCCGGGCCGAGCGGACCGCGTCCGGCCGGGCAACCGCCGAGCACGCAGCCGGCGACACGCCGGCTGCTGCGGCGTCGTAGTCGTGCGCGTCGTCGTCGTCGGCGCCGGCCTGTCCGGCCTCGCCGCGGCCGGCCGCCTCGCCGACGCGGGGCACGAGGTGGTCGCGCTGGACAAGGGGCGTTCACCCGGTGGCCGACTCGCGACCCGCCGGATCGACGACGCCACGTTCGACCACGGGGCGCAGTTCTTCACGATCCGCAGCGATGCGTTCGCCGCCTTCGTGCAGCCGCACCTCGACGACGGGCTGGTGCGCGAGTGGTGCCGCGGCTTCGACGGCGACGACGGCTACCCGCGCTTCATGGTGAGCGGTGGGATGAACGCGCTCGCCAAGCGCATCGCTGCGCCGCTCGACGTGCACACCGACTCGATGGTGTTCAGCATCCGCGCCGGCGCACCACCAACCGGCCATCGCTGGGATGTGACGCTCGACGATGCGACCGTGTTCGCCGCCGACGCGGTGATCGTCACCAGTCCGGTCCCGCAGTCGTACTCGCTGCTGACGACCGCCGAGACCGAGCTCCCGAACGAGCTCGTGCGAACCGACTACGACCGCACCGTCGCGCTGCTGCTCACGCTCGACGGCCCGTCGGCGATGCACGCGCCGGGAGGTCGGCAACATCCCACCGCCCAGCTGAGCTTCGTCACCGACAACCGGCTGAAGGGCATCAGCGCCGCTGATGCCCTCACCGTGCACGCCAACGCCGAATGGTCCGAGGCGCATTGGAACGACCCAGCCGACGAGCTCGTCGCCGCGCTGGCGGTCGAGGCAGCGGCGTTCATCGGTAGCGCCGGCATCGTCGCGACGCAGATCAAGAAGTGGCGCTTCGCGACGCCGCGGCGGATCTGGCCCGATCCGTGCTGGGTCGACCCCACGGGCACCCTCGTGCTCGCCGGCGACGCCTTCGCCGGACCGAAGATCGAGGGTGCGGTCCTGTCCGGGTTCGCCGCCGCCGACGCGCTCCTCGGCTGACGCGCACCCCGGGCGCCGCGGGCACGCGTCAGGGTGTCGAGATCGCGGTGACGCTCGGCGAGCAGCGGACCTGGCTGACCTTCTGCGCCGCGACGTCGATGATGGTGGTGCTCTGCGGACCGAACTCACGGATGAAGTCCGTGAGCGAAGCCGTTTCCTGAGGACACGAGCGATCGACGACGTCTTCCATCGGCACACGCCAGCCGTTCTCGAGCTCGGCGATGCCATCACCCGGCAGCGCGACGATGGGCGGTGCGATCACCTTCGACCCCGGCTGCACCGGCACGAGCGCGAACCACACGACCGCATCACCGAGCAGGTCGGCGAGCACGACGCACTGGGCGACGCCCGAGTAATCGGGACACGTGATCTCGCCGGGTGTGCCGGTGTAGATGTGCATCGTCCGCTGACCGTCGAGGATGAAGTCGACCTGGCCCTTCACCACGCCGTCGTCGAGCGTGAACGTCGTCGGCACCTGCACGGCGTAGACGAGCGACACGAACTGCACGTTCCGCGCGACCTGGCCGTTCGGTGCGCTGCCGCTGACCTGACCGGCGGGCAGCACGATCTTCAGCGCCAGGGCGAGCCCGGCGAGCGCGGCGAAGGCGGCCCAGATCCGCCACGAGAAGAACTGCCGCATCGAGGGAGCGTAGGTCGCCGGCTGCCGAGGAGCGCGTCAGCCGAGCGTCGCGACGGCGTGGGTTGCCGCAGCGTGCGCGGCGACGGCGATGTCGTCGATGACCGCATCGTCGTGGCCCATCCCGACGAACACGGCCTCGTACGCGCCTGGCGCGAGCGCCAGCTTCTCGCGCAGCGCTCCCTGGAACAGCGCGGCGTAGGCGGCCTCGTTCGTGGTCTTGGCCTGGTCGAAGTTGGTGGGCAGGTCGCCATCGCCGAAGTACATCCCGAGCAGCGTCCCCACCACCGGGAACTGTGCGACGAGACCGGCAGCCGAGCACGCATCGCGGAGCACACCGGAGAGCCGACGGGTGCGGGCGAGCAACTCCATGTACACGTCATCGGTGAGCAGATCCAGCGCGGCGAGACCGGCTGCCGTCGCGATCGGGTTGCCGGCGAGGGTGCCCGACTGGAAGACCTTGCCCAGCGGCGTGAGCTCCTCCATCACGTCGGCACGGCCACCGACCGCACCGATCGGGAGGCCGCCGCCGATGACCTTGCCGAAGCAGGTGATGTCGGCACGAACGTCGTACTTGGCCTGGGCGCCGCCGGAGCCGAGGCGGAAGCCGGTGATGACCTCGTCGAAGATCAGCAGCGCGCCGACACGGTCGCACTCGGCGCGCAGGCCCTCGAGGAACCCGGGCAGCGGGGCGACGACGCCCATGTTCGCGGCGACGGGCTCGACGATGACGGCAGCGACGCGCTCGTCGAGGTGTGGCACCACGTTGTACGGCACGACCATCGTGTTCGCGACGGTGGCATTGGGGATGCCGGCGGTGCCCGGGAGGCCGAGGGTGGCGACACCACTGCCGCCGGCCGCGAGCAGCGCGTCGGTGGCGCCGTGGAAGTTGCCGTTGAACGTGACCAGGAGGTCGCGTCCGGTGACGCCACGGGCGAGGCGCACGGCGGTGCTGGTGGCCTCGGTGCCGCTGTTCATCAACCGCACCCGCTCGCAGCTGGGGACGCGTTCTCCGATCGCCTCGGCCAGCTTCATCTCGCGCGGCGTGGGCGCGCCGAACGACGTGCCGTCCGCGGCTGCGGCACTGACGGCTGCGGTGATGGCCGGATGGGCGTGGCCGAGGATGACCGCGCCGTAGCTCTGGACCAGATCGATGTAGCGGTTGCCCTCGACATCCCACACGTACGGACCCTGGGCACGGGCGACGATGTAGGGCGAGCCGCCGACCGACTTGAACGCACGGATCGACGAGTTCACGCCACCGGGGATCGCCCGGCACGAGCGCTCGAAGATCTCCGTGTTCGAGGCCAGCCCGGCACCGGTGCACAGCGTCGGCACGCAGCCGGCCGCGGCGCAACGGGTCTCGTCGCAGACCGCGATCACGACGTGCGCCCGGCGGCGCGCTCGGCGAACCAGCGGGTGAAGTAGGTGAGGATCACGTCGGCGCCGGCCCGCTTGATCGCGGTGAGCTGCTCGAGCGCGACGACATCGTGATCGATCCAGCCGTTGGCGGCGGCGGCCTTGATCATCGCGTACTCGCCACTGACGTGGTACGCCGCGACGGGGAGATCGGTGCGCTGGCGGACGGCGACGATGATGTCGAGGTACGACAGCGCCGGCTTGACCATCACCATGTCGGCACCCTGGGCGATGTCGGCCTCGACCTCGACCAGCGCCTCGCGGGCGTTGCGCCAGTCCTGCTGGTAGCCCTTGCGGTCGCCACCACCGACGATCTGCACGTCGACGGCATCGCGGAACGGGCCGTAGAGCCCGCTCGCGTACTTGGCCGAGTAGGCCAGGATCGAGACGTCGGTGTACCCGGCGCCGTCGAGCGCGGCCCGGATCGCGCCGACCTGGCCGTCCATCATCCCGCTCGGCGCCACGACGTGCGCACCAGCCGCTGCCTGGGCGAGCGCGGCCTTGGCGTAGATCTCGAGCGTCTTGTCGTTGTCGACGTCGCCGTGCTCATCGAGCACGCCGCAGTGACCGTGATCGGTGTACTCGTCGACGCACAGATCGGACATCAGCACGATGCGGTCGCCGAACTCGGCACGGAGCGCCCGCAGCGCGACCTGGATGATGCCGTTCGGGTCGAAGGCACCGGAGCCGACGGCGTCCTTCACGGCCGGCACGCCGAACAGGATCACGGCCTTCACGCCGAGGGCCACGAGCTCGCCCACCTCGGCGGTGAGGCTGGCCACGGTGTGCTGGGACACGCCCGGCAGCGACACGATGGGCAGCGGCTCGTCGATGCCTTCGCGCACGAAGAACGGGGCGACGAAGTCCTCGACGCTCAGCCGGGTCTCGGCGACGAGCTCACGGAGCGCTGCGGTGCGTCGGAGTCGGCGCGGACGGGCGGAGGGGAAGCTGGCTTGCCCGGTCATTCTTGGCACGGCCTGCATCGTAGGCCGTCAACCCCGCAGCGCCCTCCCCAGCTCGGCGAGCGTCACGTCGGTGTGCGCGGTGATCACCCGGCTCGCCGCACTGAGATCGTGGCCGCGGGTGAGCGGCCCGGCGCAGGCGACCGTGTACAGGCCGGCGGCCATCGCCGAACGCACGCCGATGGCACTGTCCTCGAACGCGACCGACCACTTCGGGTTTGCGCCGAGCGCCGCGCACGCCTCCAGGTACGGCGCCGGGTGCGGCTTCGGCACCGACGACTCGTCGACCGACACCACCGTCGCGAACGCCTCCACCAGGCCAGCGGCTTCGATGCGGGCGAGCACCCACCAGCGGGGCGAGTTCGAGGCGATGGCCATCGGCACGCCGGCTGCCAACGCGTCGTCGACGAGCTGGACGATGCCGTCGCGCGGCACGAGCTCGTTCGTCAGCCGAGTGTGCACGGCGCGGTGCATCGTGCGCGCGGCATCGCGGTCGACGCTCGATCCGATGGCGCGATCGAGCTCGTCGATCCACGCGCCGGCACCGCTCGCCGTGCCGATGATGCGCTCGAACTGCTCGACGGTGTACTCCAGCCCGTGCGCCGACCAGACGCTGCGGATGGCCTCGAACTCCGGCGTCTCGGTGTCCACGACCGTGCCGTCGAGGTCGAAGACCAACGCCTCCGGCAACCCCCGGCGCGAGGTGGAGTCGCCGTGGGGGAGCAGCACGCCCGAGGACGCTACCGGCTAGCGTCCTTCGGCGATGGCGGCACAGGCGCAGTTCACGAGTTCGGATGTCACGGTCCAGCCGGGAGCCACCGAAACCCTGACGCTGACGCTGGTCAACCTCGGCAGCCGCACGGAGACGTTCACCCTGGTGCCCGCCGGCCTCGTCGCCGGATGGGTGCGGCTGAGCCCCCCGACGGTGTCGCTGTTCGGTGGCACGCACGCCGAGATCCAGGTCACCCTGCGGCCGCCCGCGCTGCCCTCGACACCCGCCGGCCCGGCGCCCCTGACCGTGAGGATCATCCCGCAGGACGATCCGGACGAGGTCGTGATCGCCGAGACCACGGTCATCATCGGCGCGTTCCACGATCGCCGCGTCCACCTCCTGCAGCCCGTTGTGCGCAGCCGGCGCCGGGCGACGTTCGAGTTCCTGGTGGAGAACCAGGGCAACTCCCAGGCCACGTGCCGGCTCCACCTCGTCGACACCTCGCAGCGGCTCGACGGCGACTTCGACCCGCCGGCCATCGGCATCGAGCCGGGCGGCACCAGCCTCGTGCGCCTGCGGATGAAGGCCGTGCGTCGCCAGTGGCGGCGCGGCTCGCGCACCGTTCCGTTCGAGATCGAGGCCGATCAGCCCGGGTTCCCGACCGCTGTCGCCCGGGCGACGTTCGTGCAGACGCCGCTGGTCCCCGAGCGACTCGGTCGGCGGCTCGTCGCCCTCGTCGTGCTCGCCGCCGCGCTCGGCGGCGCGTGGTTCGGGCTGATACGCCCGGCGATGCGCCGCGAGGCCAAGAGCGCCGTGCGCGACTACTCGCCGACGGTGGTCCTCGCCACCACGGTGGTCGGTGCCACCACCAACGGCGGCGGCACACCCACACAGGAGACGGTGGCCAGCACCGTCCCGCCCACGACCGTGCCCGACCCCGGTGTGCCGTTCAGCCTGCCGCTGCGTGTCGACGCCGATCCCAACGCCACGGTGCCGGCCACCTACACCGTCGAGGCCGGCAAGGAGCTGCGGCTCACCGACTTCATCCTCCAGAACGTGAACGACGACAGCGGCCGAGCCACCGTGCTCAAGAACGATGTGGTGATCACGCAGTGGAACCTGTCCACCGCGTACGCCAACAACGATCCGCTGCAGTTCGTCAGCCCGGTCGTGTTCGAGGCGGGCAGCACGCTCACGTTCCAGCTGCACTGCGACGGCGTCGGCGCCGCTGGCGCCGGGAAGTGCAGCGATGGCCTGCTCGTCAGCGGCACGCTCTACGAAAGCACCACACCGGCCACGGACGCCACAGCGTCGACCGCCCCCGTCACCACCGGCTGAGCTGGCGGCCCCGCCGCCGTCCGTCGGCGTGTGACCCGCGACCGTGATGGGTTCGCCCCACCGCCCGTGGCGAAGCGCGCGACGTCGGCGTGTGAGCCGGCAACCGTGATGGGTTCGCCCCGCCGCCCATGGCGAAGCGCGCGACGTTGGCCTGTGGGCCGACAGCCACCACCGGCTGAGTCAGCGGCGGGCGCCGGGGGGCGTGGTCGGGCGGGGACGGAGGCGATCGACCTGCACGGTGCCGGAGGCACTGGGACCGCTCGGCACCTGGGCGACGAGCGTGGCCGCACCGGGACGGCGGCTGAGCGACACCGGGAAGTTGGTGAGGAAGTTGCCGTTGCCATCGGTCGTGAGCAGCACGGCGCGTCCGGTGCCGTCGTTCCAGGCGATGACGATGCCGGTGTCGACCGGGAAGCCGGTGCCACCGATCGCCAGATCGCGGCCCGGTGTGGCTGTCGGCGGGACGACGAGCTGCGGCGTGTAGACGCCGGTGCCGCCGACGAGCACGGACGTGTACTGGCCGAACGAGGTGCTGACGTTCACCGTCGCGCTGCGCCGGCCGTCAGCGGTGGGCGTGAACGAGACCGTGAGGTTGCAGTCGGCGCCGATCGGGATGTCGCCGATGCAGGTGTCGGCCGTGACCGCGAAGTCGTCCGGGTCGGCACCGGCGATCGTCACCGACGTGACCGTGGTGGGACCGACGTAGATGTTCGAGATCGCGAAGGTGGCCGTGGTGTCGCTGACGTGACCGACGACGGCAGTGCCCACGTCGCCGGTGGTGGGCTTGGCCTCGAGCGCCGGCTCGCCGCCGGCGCCCTGCAGCGACGAGGTCAGGGTGATCGCGCCGTAGCCCGCCTCGGCGACCGTCAGCGTGGCCGAGACGGGCCCGGGCACGCTCGGCGTGAGGATGACCATGATCGAGCAGCTCTGCCCGGCGGCGATCGGGGTGAGATCGGCGCAGGTGCCGCCGCTGATCGCGAAGTCGGGGTTGTCGGTGGTGATGGTGGCGGGCACGAACGAGCCGGGGCCGCTGTTGACGATGTTGACGAACCACTCCGGACCGGGGATGGACACCATCACCGTGCCGAGGTCGATGTCGGCCATCGACATCGACGGCACGTAGGAGGCGGCGACCACGTGACGCCCCACGATCGACGGATCGCCGGTGAGCCGATCGGCGACGAGCGTGTCGGCAACGACGACCCGGCTGTTCCCGGAGATGTGCGGATGGGCATGCGCTCCCGGCGCGGGGGCCGGACTGGCGAACGCGCGGTCCAGGGACTTGGCGACGAGGTCGGCGATGATCAAGTCGCCGTCCGTGGCCTCACCGCCGCCTGGCGTCTGCAGCTGGAGCAGGTTCGAGGACTGCGAGGCGAACACGAGTGCCGTGCCGTCGGCGGAGATGCTGGGAGAGAACGACGCCCCGTTGCCGGCGGTGGAGCTGCTGCCGTCGGCGGACGCGACGGCGCTCACCAGCGTGATCGAGGTGGAGCCGGCCTCGCCGAAGACCTGGTTGGCGTCGGTGTCGCGATCGACGAGGTACACCTGCGCCAGGCACGAGCTGGCGCATGCCGTCAGCTCGGGTGACGAGACGAGGTTGCTGGCCGCCGACGAGAAGGCGATGTACCGGCCGTCGGACGAGATCGTCGGCGTCACCGCGCTGGCATCGGCCGCACCCGAGGCGCCGGTCGAGACGAGCTGGACGGCGGTGAACGGGTTGGCGTCGGTGCGGTTCCACGCGTAGATCTCGCTCGCCGCGGTCTTGGTGTCGCCGATCGCCTTGCCCCAGTCCGGCACGGCGGCGTCGGAGGTGGCATCGGACGAGAAGGTGAGGATGCTGCCATCGGCTGACAGCGCCGGGGTGTTCTCGCCGCTGTACACGGTGTCGGAGGCCGAGACCTCGGTGGGCAGGCCGGCCGCCGCGACCGTGTGGTGCGGGTCGTCGACCGGGATGGTGAGGTCGACGACGTCGATCGCGTTCGGCTGCGGCCCGGCATTCACCACGCCCGACAGCGAACGGAAGGGACGTACGTAGGCGACGACGGAGCCGCTGCCCGACACTGCCGCGGGCTGGTCCGGGTTCACGTCGTCCCGGGCCGACGCGACGCCGTCGGCGTTGACCACCGTCGACACGAGCGTCCAGTCGTTCACCTTGCCGCCACACGCCGGCAGGGTGGTGCGGTAGATGTCCCACCGGCTGCCCGTGTCGTCGTCGCGGAACAGGTCGTAGGCGATCTCGGTGGTCATCACCACGACGCAGCCGTCGGCGCTGATGACCGGATGGATGCTGTTGCCGAGGCGCACGTTCGCATTGGGCAGCGACAGCTCGGTGAGCTGACCGTTGCTCTGGTCGCTCAGCCAGACGCTGCTGGTGCGGCCGTCGGCGGTTCCGGGCGCGCTGGTGAACACGATGAACTGTCCGTTGGCGGACACCGACGGATCGGTGGCCACGGCCGGCGACACCAGCGAGAACGGCACGGTGGTGGCGATGACGCGGGCGCTGGCCTGACCGGGCAGGACGGGCGCGACGATGCCAGCGGTGAGCAGCATCCCGAGCCCAGCGGTGAGGGCCATCCGTCGTCGTGTCCGTGTCGCCATGTCAGTTCTGCGTGCGCCTACCTGCGTGAGTGGTCGTCGGACAAGTTCGTGGACGCGTCGAAAACCCTAGTCTTTCTCCAGGAACTCGGCGACGGCGACCACCAATCCATCCAGTGAATTGTCGGTAGCGACGACATGAACCTTGAGGGCCGTGTCGCGTGCCACGTCGGCCGTCGCGGGCCCGATCACGGCGACGACGCTCGGTGTCGCGGTGCCGAAGCTGGCCACCCACGACCGCACAGCCGAGCCGCTCGCGAACAGCACGGCATCGGCCGCCATGACGGAAGCGGTCAGCGCAGCATCGGGCACGACGGCCACGGTGCGATATGCCGCTGCGACGTGGACCTCCCAGCCCTTCTCCGTCGCTGCCGCGGCCAGTGTCGGCTCGGCATCCTCGGCCTGGGCCACCAGCACCCGGCCGGGGCCGGCAGGGAGCTCGGCGGCCAACCCGACGGCCGTCTGCACCGCAGGCACGAGGTCCGGCGCGCGGCCGAGCGCGGCAGCGGTGGCGGTGCCGACGGCGGCCACGCGGACGGTCGGCGGTGCCGCGGCGAGCGCGTCGCGGACGCGCTCTGCGCCGTTCGGCGACGTGACCACCAGCCAGTGGTACGTGTCGAGCGCGGCGAGCTCGATGGCCAGCGCCGCGCCGCCGTCGGAAGGCTCGGTGATCTCGATCAACGGCACCACGATCGCTTCGGCGCCGAGCGCATGCAGCCGCTCGACGAGGGGACCCGCCTGCGCCGCCGCGCGGGTGACGACGATGGTCCGCCCGGCCAGGCGCAACCGTCCAGCCGCGTCGCCGGACGGGCCGGTCATGGGCGCAGCTCGGCCTGCAGTCCGCGTGCGGTCTCCGCGGCCGTGGCGTTCCAGTCGGCGCCGAGCCGCACCGTCGTCTGCAGCGCCCGCCCGGTGTCGTCGGCGAGGAACGCCGTGATCTGGCCGTCGCGCACGTGGGCGCCGATGGGCAGCGAGCAGCCGGTGCCGAGCTCGGCGAGGAACGCCCGCTCTGCCTCGACCGCGCGGCGCGTCTCGGTGTGATCGATGCTGCGGACGATCCCGATGACGTCGTTCGCATCGGCGCGGCACTCCACTGCGACGCAGCCCTGGCCGACGGCTGGCACCATCGCATCGACGTCCATCACCTGGGCGACGCGGTCGCGCATGCCGAGGATGTCGAGCGCGGCGACGGCCATCACGATCGCGCCGTCGGCGGGCACCTTCGACAGGCGGGTCTGGATGTTGCCGCGCAGCTCGACGAAGCGCAGATCGGGACGCAGCGCAGCGAGCTGGGCCCGCCGCCGCACCGAGCCGGAAGCGACCGTCGCGCCGAGCGCGAGACCGTCGAGCGTGGAGCCGACGAGCGCATCGCGGGCATCGCGACGCTCGGTGAACGCGACGATGGTGAGCCCGTCGGCCGGTGCGGACGGCAGGTCCTTCGCGCTGTGCACGGCGAGGTCGGCGCGGCCGTCGAGGACGGCACGCTGGACCTCCTTGACGAACACGCCCTGCCCGCCGATGGTGTGCAGGGGAACGTCCTGACGCTGATCGCCGACGGTGTCGACGAGGACCAGTTCAATCTGCACGGTGGGGTTGGCGGCCGTGATGGCGCTGCCGACGTACCCGGCCTGGGTGCGCGCCTGGGCGCTCGACCGGGTCGCGATGCGCAGCACGGTCGTCACGGCCACCGCGGGCGCGGACACCGGTTCAGCTCAGATCGAACAGGTCGCGCACGGCGGCCGCGTTGCGCTCGCCGCTGGGCGTGCCGACATCGTCCTTGAGGCGCACGCTCGGCGTGTGCAGCAGCTTGGCGATGATGCCCTTGGTGACGGCCTCGACGGCCGACCGCTGGGTGGCGTCGAGGCTGGCGAGGCGCGCCGAGAAGCGTTCGAGCTCGGCGGTGCGCACCGACTCACCGTGCTTCTGCAGCTGGGCGACGAGTGGCGCGGCCTGACGCGATGTGACGTCGATGATGAAGCGCTCGACCTCTTCGCCGACGATGACGCGCACCGAGTCGGCCTCGGCGGCACGCTTCTCGAGGCCCTTGGCCGCCCAGTCGCGCAGGTCGTCGAGATCGAGCAGGGTGACGCCCGGCAGGGCGGCCACGGCCGAGTCGACGTCGCGGGGCACGGCGATGTCGACGACGAACAGCGGGGTGTCGACCTCGTCGCGGGCGAGCGCGACCGTGTCGTGATCGATGAGCACCGTGCCCGAGCCGGTACACGTGAGGAGCACGTCGGCCCGCGAGATCGCGCTGGGGAGCTTGCCGAACGGCACGACCCGACCACCGACGCGCTCGGCGAGCTGATGGGCCCGGGCCTCGGTGCGGTTGGTGACCGTGATGTCCTTGGCGCCTGCCGCGGCGAGCGCGACGGCCACACCCTCGCCCATCTCACCGGCCCCGACGACGAGGACCCGTCGTCCGACGAGCGAACCGAGCCGCTCGTTGGCCATCTCGACGGCCGCATAGCTGACGCTGGCGGTGCCACGGCTGATGGCCGTGTCGGTGCGAGCGCGCTTGCCGGTCTCGATCGCGTGGCGGAACAGGAGGTTGAGCGTGGACTTGGCGCCGCCTTCGGCCTGGGCGAGCTCCCATGCGCCGCGCACCTGCCCGAGGATCTCGCTCTCGCCGATGACGGCCGAATCCAGACCGGCGGCGACCTCGAAGAGGTGCTCGACGGCGGCTTCGTCGTGCTGGCTGTAGAGGTGCGGATGCAGCTCATCGGGCGCCAGGCCACCGAGCTCGCAGAAGAAGTCGCGGATGTCGGCGTACGCGCCGTGGAACTTCTCGGCGACGGCGTAGACCTCGGTGCGGTTGCACGTGCTGAGGATGACGGCCTCACGGATGTTGGCCCGTGTGGTGAGGCTGGCGATCGACTTCGGGAGCGACTCCACGGACACCGCGACGCGCTCGAGCACCGACAGGGGGCCGGTCCGATGATTCACGCCGATGACCACGATTGACACTGCGCCGACCTTTCGTTCCCGCCCGAGACCCTACGCGCTCGCGCCGCGCGTGGAGTCATTCGATCCCACGGCCTGGAGCCCCACACCGGTCCGCCGCTGCTCGTAGTAGCTGAGGATCTGGAGCTCGACCGCGAGGTCGACCTTGCGGACGCTGATGCCCCGCGGCACCGCCAGGACGACGGGCGCGAAGTTGAGGATGCTGGTGACGCCGGCCCGCACGAGGCGCTCGGCGGCGTCCTGCGCGGCGCCGGGCGGTGTGGCCACGACGCCGATGCTGACCCGGCGCGACTGCACGATCTGCTGGAGGTCGTCGATGTGGCGAACGCGCACACCACCGATGACGCTGCCGACCTTGGCCGGCTCGATGTCGACGATGCCGGCGACGGGGAAGCCGCGCTCGCCGAACCCGTTGTAGCCGGCGAGCGCCTGGCCGAGGTTGCCGGCGCCGACGATGACGACGGGCCAGTCGTGGGTGAGGCCGAGCTCGCGGCGGATCTGGTAGACGAGGAACGCGACCTCGTAACCGACGCCGCGGGTGCCGTAGCTGCCGAGGTACGAGAGGTCCTTGCGGACCTTCGCGGCGTTGACGCCGGCGAGCTCGGCGAGGCCCTCGCTGGAGATGCACTCGACTTCTTCTTCGGCCTGCTCGACGAGGATGCGGAGGTAGACCGGCAGACGGGCGACCGTGGCCTCTGGGATTCTGCGACGAACTCGTTCGACCGGCATGCGACCCCCACGCTATGCAGTTGTGCACACGTTCACAAAGCGCGCCGGTAGCTTTTCGGTGTGACGCTCAACGCCAGTCTGGCCGCTGCCGCGACCCTCGTCGCCGTGGCGTTCGGGTTCAGCACGCTCGACCGCTGGCAGCGACGTGGACGCGAGCACGAGCTGGCCTGGACCATCGCCCTCGGGCTGTTCGCGATCGGTGGCATCTCGCTGTGGTGGGCCGAATCGCACGGCTGGGGCACGGCCATCTTCCGCCTGTTCTTCCTCGCCGGCGCGGTGCTCGACGTGCCGTGGCTCGCACTCGGCACGGTGTACCTGCTCGCCGGGCGAGAGTGGGGCAACCGGATCCGGCTGTGGCTCATCGCGCTCAGCGGCCTGGCCACCGGCGTCATTCTGTTCGCGCCGACGAAGATCCCCGTCGGCGGCACCGACCTGCCCCAGGGCAGCGAGGTGTTCGGGATCGGGCCGCGGATCCTCGCGGCCGTCGGCTCGGGCGTGCCGGCCACGCTCATCTTCGTCGGCGCGGTGTGGTCGGCCATCCGCGTCGCACGCGGACGCGTCCCGGCGCTCGGGTCCGGCGCGCAGCGCACCGTCTCGCTCCCCAAGCGCCTCGCCCTCGGCAACGCGCTGATCGCCGTCGGCACGCTCGTGCTCTCGGCCAGCGGCACGCTCGCCGGGCGGCTCGGCAAGGACCGGGCCTTCGCGGTCACGCTGCTGATCGGCGTGTCCGTGCTGTTCGCCGGGTTCCTCGTCGCCAGCAGCGGCGCGAGCCGGCGGGTGCTCGCCGCTGCGCCGGCCACCGACGCTGCGGCCTGAGTCCCGCGGCACCAGCTCCGACGGTCAGCAGCTGCTGGCGCTCCTGATCATGGCGATCGGCTCGACGTGTCTCGCCGTTCGTCGTCGGTCGTTCAGATCAGTTCGCGGCGGAGCAGCTTGCCGCTGACGTTGCGCGGCAGCTGGTCGACGAAGAGGATCTTCGACGGGCACTTGTAGCGGGCCAGCTCGTCCATGCAGTGATCGATGAGCGCGTCCTCGTCGAGGTGCACGCCGTCGGCCGCGACGACGAACGCCTTGACGGCCTCACCCGTGTGCGGGTGGGGCACGCCGACGACGCCCACCTCGGCCACGCCCGGGTACTCCATCAGCACGTCCTCGACCTCTTTCGGATACACGTTGAATCCGCTGACGATGATGAGGTCCTTGGCTCGATCGATCAGGTACAGGTAGCCGTCGGCGTCGGTGATCGCGATGTCGCCGGTGCGCAGCCAGCCGTCCGGCGTCAGCACGCGTGCCGTGCTCTCCGGATCGTCGAGGTAGCCCGGGAACACGTTGGGCCCGCGCACCCAGATCTCGCCGGCGTCGCCAGCGAGCACGTCGTCGCCGGACTCGTCGACCAGGCGCACGTCGACCCCGTCGAGCACCTTGCCGACCGAGCCGATCCGTACGGGCACGCCACGCGACGACGTCACGATCGGCGAGGCCTCGGTGAGCCCGTAGCCCTCGGCCAGTTCGATCCCGAACCGCTCCTGGAGCCGGCGAGTGGCCTCCTCCGGCATCTTCGCCGCACCCGTGGAGGCGTTGCGGACAGTGGCGAACGCGTCGCGTGGCGCGTCGTCGAACGTCGAGAACGCGATCCACATCGGCGGCGCACCGGGCACCACCGTGATGCCCCACTTGACGATCGTCTCGAGTGCTGTCGATGGGTCGAACCGCTGCAACATCACCACCGTGGCGCCGACGGAGAGGGTGATCCCGAGGACGACGTTGAGGCCGAAGATGTGGAACATCGGCAGCACACCGAACACGACGTCGTCGGGGTTCATGTCGCCGGCCCCGGTCTCGTTCTCCTCGTTCGCCTGGGCGATGTTGGCGCGCAGGTTGCCGTGGGTGAGCATCGCCGCCCGCGGTGACCCGGCCGTGCCGCTCGTGAAGATCAGCACGGCGAGGTGGTCGTCGGCGACGTCGGCCACCGGCACCGGCTCGCCGAGCGGGAGGTCGTCGATCAGCGTCGTCCCGGACAGCTCGCCCTCGCACAGCAGCGCGTGCCGCAGCGCGGGCACCTCGGTCCGCTCGACGTTGCGCCACGACGGCACCGCGGTCGGGCCGATCACCACGGCGACCGCACCGACCACCTTCAGCTCGCGCTCGATCTCGTTCGCCGGGCTGGTCGGGTTGAGCGGTACGGCGACCGCGCCGATGCCGAGCACGGCGAGGTACGACACGACGAAGTGGCGGTTGTTGCCGATCAGCAGACCGACGGTGTCGCCGTCGGTGATGCCGAGCCCGGTCAGCCGGGCGCGCACGTCGGCCACCTGCTCGCGCAGGCTGCCGTATGTGGTGGCGCGGTTGCGGCTGATCACCGCGACGCGCTCAGCCGGGTGCCCCTCGATCATGTTCGCAAGATTCACGTCGTCCCCCCGGGCGGCGATGCTAGCTGGGCGCCGTCAGCCGTTGCCCCGGATCACGAGCGGGCGTCAGAGCCGGATCAGCGAGATGGTGCCGGCCACCAGGATGAGCACGAGGAGGAGTGCGAGGGCGAGCGTGGTGGCTGGACGCATGACGCCGACGCTACCGGTTGATCCGCAGGTTGACCGGGCTCGTGACGGGCGCGCCGGCGACGTTGTCGTCGCCCACCGGCTCGAGCACCACCTGGTCGTGGGGACCGATGGCCAGCTCCTGAGCGGCCGAGCGACGGTCGAGCGCGAGGGCGAGCATCCCGTACGAGTCCGTCACCAGACCGAGCGCGCCGGTGCCGAGGCCGAAGAAGTTGTCCGACCGCTTGGCGACGCGGACGATGGCCGCGCCAGAGGTCTCGCCGACGGTGATGCGGATCGCATCGCCGAACGCGGCGACCTCGTCGGGCCCGACGTTGAGCTGGCAGTTGCCGAAGCGATCGACCCACAGCACCTCGGCGACGAGCACGCCCTTCTCCTCGCGCGGCAGCGGGATGACACCGGGCAGGAGCTGGTCGGCGTCGATCGGCTCGCCCAGCTCGTACAGGTCCACGCCGTTGCAGAGGTGCGCTGCGGCCGGGGCGAAGATGTCGCGGCCGGCGAACGTCGCACCGGGTGCCTCGAGCTGGTACTCCGGATTGGTCAGCACGACGCACCGTCCGGCTCCCCCGGCCATCGCCACCGCCGGCGCGAGCAGACCGTTGTCGGGGCCGACCAGCACGCCGTCGCCGTCAGCGACCTCGATCGCGATGGCGCGGCGATCGGTGCCGACGGCGGGATCCACGACCGCGAGCACCACCCCGGACGGCACGTACGAGATGCAGCGCGCCAAGGTCAGCGAGCCGGCGCGGATGTCGAACGGCGGAACCTCGTGGGTGAGGTCGATCACGGTGACGTCGTGGGCGATGTCGCGGATGACGCTCTTCACCACACCGACGAACTCGTCGACCGTCCCGTAGTCGGTGAGGAACGAGATCGTGTCGTAGCGACGGGCCATGCGGCAACGCTACTGGCCAGCTCGTGACCCTCCCGATGAACCCGGCGATACGACGAGGGCTGGTGTCAACCCCCCGATGACACCAGCCCCTGTCGGCGCAGCCCTTGACGGGCGCGACTCCCGTTTGCTCTCGCAAGCGGAGGCCGTGACGACCTCGGACAGTCACAATAGACACAGTGTGTGCCGCGAGAAAAGAGTCACACCAAGAAATATTTCCTGAGTGTTCCCACCATGGAAATCCGCTGCGCGCGAACGCTCCGGATCAGTGGGACGGGCGACCGAGCTCGCGGCTGCGTTCGGTGGCCGCCATGACCGCCGACTGGAGCGCCGCGCGCAGCGCGTGGTCCTCGAGCACCTTCAGCCCCGCCGCCGTGGTCCCACCGGGCGAGGTGACCTGGGTGCGCAGGAGCGCCGGGTTGCCGCGCTGGCTGATCATCTCCGCCGAGCCCAGGAAGAGCTGCGTGACCAGGGCCTCCGACGTCGTGCGGGCCAGACCGGCGAGCACGCCGGCATCGATCAGCGCCTCCGCCACCATGAACAGGTAGGCGGGGCCGCTGCCCGTGAGCCCGGTCACTGCGTCGAGCTGGTACTCGGGGACGATCTCAGCGGTGCCCACCGCGCCGAGGATGCCGACCGCCCATTCCACGTCGGCGGGGGTGGCGCACGATCCGGCGCTCATACCAGCTGCTCCCTTGCCGACGAGAGCCGGAGTGTTCGGGATCGTGCGGATCACGACGACGTCGGGACCCGCCGCGGCCTCGAGGGTGGCGATCGAGACGCCGGCGGCGACGGACACGATCCGCGTCGCTCCGGCGGCGACGGCCGCTGCGGTGGCGGCCGGCGCGTCGGGCGGCTTCACGGCGATGACGGCGCTCGCGCACGGCGGCACGACATCGGTGACCACGACGCCGGGGAACAGCTCGACGAGTCGCCCGCGCAGTGCATCGACGACCTCGACGATGGCGAGGTCGGCCGGGGCGATCCATCCCGAGGCGATCAGCCCACCGGCGAGCGCGGCACCCATGTTGCCGCCGCCGATGACGGCGAGGGTGCTGCGCTGTGAGGGTGCGGTGTCGGCCATGGCCGCCAAGCTATTCGACCGCGTGCGTCGCATCGGTCGCCGATGCAGTCGTTCGGAGCTGTGTGCGCCGACGTGGACCGGACGACCTTCCCCGATCTTGGTCCACGTCGGCAACGAGCTGGGTGCTCTCAGCGGACGAACGTGGAAAACAAACTGGTCAGGGCACGGCCCGGCACGCGTCAGGTCACGATCGCGCCGCTGCGGAGCGCCGCGATGTCCTCGGCCGCGTAGCCGAGCTCGGCGAGGATCTCATCGGTGTGCTGGCCGAGCGTCGGCGCCGAGTCGCCGAGTGCCGCCGGCGTGCCGAGGAACTGCGCTGGGTGCCGAGGCTGGCGGAGCCGGCCGGCGGCGGGGTGCACCGAGTCCTCGAGCAGCCCGATCGCGGCGGCATGCGGATCGTCGGACAACCCGGCCGGCGACACGACCTCGCCGAACGGCACGTTGAACTGCTCCATCCGCTCGCGGGCCTCGGCGATGGTCATCGTCGTCGCCGACTCGTGGCAGCGGTGCATGATGTCGGCCATCAGCTCGCGAGCGTTGCGGCGATCGGCGATCTTGGCGACGCGTGGGTCGTCCCAGCCGTCCACCTTCAGCGCCTGGCACATGCCGGCGAAGTCGGCGTCCGATGTCGGCGTGCACACACCCCACCCGCCGATGAAGCGGTAGGCGCGCACGGTGGACACGAAGCTCGACGGCATCGAGCGGTCGGAGTCGAGCATCATCTCGTTGCCGGCCGCGTCGGCCCACAGGAACGACACCACGGAGTCGAGCATCGAGAGCTCGACGTGTTGGCCGCCGAGGCCCCGCTCGCGTGCGAACAGCGCGGCGGTGATCGCCTGCACCGCGTACATCGCGGTGACCTTGTCGGCCACCGTCTGGTGGAGGAACGCAGGCTCGCCGTCGGCACCGTCCGCCTGGTTGCTGGCGATGCCGCCGTAGGCCTGGATCACCGTGTCGTACGCGCCCTTCTTGGCGTACGGACCCTGCGAGCCGAAGCCGGACAGGGATGCGTAGACGAGATCGTCACGTCCCTCGCTGAGATCGGCCCAGCCGAGGCCGAGGCGGTCCATCACACCCGGCCGGAAGTTCTCGACGACGACGTCGGCCTCGCGCACCAGCTGCTTGGCGATCGCCACGCCCTGCGGCGTGTCGAGGCTGATCGAGATCGAGCGCTTGCCACGGTTGTACGCCTGGTACAGCGCGGAGATGCCGTTGACCGCGACGCCCACCCACCGGGCGATGTCGCCGATGCCGGGACGCTCGACCTTCACCACGGTGGCACCCTGATCAGCGAGGAGCGCGGCGGCGTAGGGACCGGTCAGCGCGGTGGAGAAGTCGACGATGCGGATGCCCTGCATCGGCCCGTTGGCCCCGCGTGTGCTCGTCTCGGTCGGGCGCGTCTCGCTCATGGCGTGAACTCCTTCTGCGATCGGGGCCGACCACCTGGTCCGCTGTAGGCGAGGCCCGGTCCCGGCCGCACCGCGAACGGCACGTCGGGCATCGTCGCGATCGCGGCAGCCCACGCGTCCATCAGCGCGTCCTCGGCCGGGTAGTCGAAGGGATCCATCAGCACGGTCTCCTCCGTGCCACCGGGCAGCGGCGGATGCTCGGCGAGCCAGCGTGCGGCGCGGCCGACGGCGACGCGGGCCGGGACGAGATCGGTGTAGCCGAGGTCGCGGGTGACGCGCCCGAGGTCGAGCACGCGGTGCGTGGGCGCGGGTTGGGCGAGCATCGGCATCGCCGGCGTCGCCAGCTCGAAGGGCATCGAGACGATCTCCATCTCGTGATCCAGCTCGGTGCAGATCAGCTCGATCACCTGGCGCACGGTGAGCACCTCGGAGTCGGCGACGTTGAACACCTTGCCCGCCGCAGCGTCGGGCTGGGCGACCGCGAGGAGCACCGCGTGGGCGAGGTTCTCCGTGTAGCCGTGGTGGTGCAGCGTGAGGCCGCCGTCGGCCACGACGATGCGCCGCCGGCCGTCGAGCACGCGCCGCACCACGCACCACTCGCGCGGCGTCAGCTGGTGCGGCCCGTAGACGTACGGGTAGCGGAAGTGGGCGGCGCCGGGATGCGCCGCGAACACGGCCTCCTCGGTGCGCACGATGCGATAGCCCTTCTCGTCCTCGGCCGCGACGTCGACCGTCGGCGCGTCCTCGGCGACGGGCACGGGCAGCCCGTTCGGCTCGTCCAGCCACGGGTTCATCCAGCCCCGGTACGCGGGCACGCCGCCGATGCTGAGGAACCGACCGGTGCGACCCACCATCAGCTCGGCGATGCGGCGCAGGCGCCCGTACATCACGATCGTCGCGTCGAACGTCAGCCCGTCGAGGCACGAGCGCAACGACTCGACGTCGTACGGATCAGCGTGGAGGTGCTCGACGACAGCCGGCGTCTCGTCGTGCTCGTGCAAGCCGCGGTGCAGGATCGTGACGTCGTGCCGGCGTCGACCAGACCGCGCACCAGCGGCAGCCCGGTCGGCCCGGTGCCCCCGATCACCAGCACCCGCTCCCCCATGCCCGGCGACAGTACGTCCGGTGCCCGCCTCGCGGCGGGTCAGGCGAAGCGGCTCGCGAAGCCGATGCGCAGGAGGCCTTGGAACACGAGCTCGGTGGTGGCGTAGAGCGAGCCGATGATGCGGTCCAGCTCGCCTTCGTCGAGGGCCGACAGCGGCAGGTCGCCACGGAGGAACACGGCGTCCTCGATGCCGATCGCGAAGTGCAGGCCGATCAACGACTCGTTGCGACGGAGCAGGTTCTCGTACACCTGCTCGGCGTTCTCCTCCGGCGCGGGCATCACGTACGCCTCGTAGCGCAGCGTGCGCTGGCCGAGGGTGAGCCACACCGTGATGAACTCCTTCTCCTCGCCACGCATCCGCACGTACCAGCGCGGCTCGTCGCCACCCGCGGCGCTCACCTCACCGCGGTCGATCGCGGCGATGACCGGGTTGTCGGCGGCAAACGCGGCGAGCCACTCGTCGATGCGCCGTTCGAACATGACGAGCGCGCTCGGATCGAACAGGTCGCTCATCGGCAGGCGACGAGCTCGTGCGCGGCGAGATCGGCGTACACGCGCCGCAGACGTGCCGCAGCGAACCCCCACGTGTAGCGGCGGGCGCGGTCGGCGGCACGCACGCTCATCGATGCGGCGAGCGCCGGGTTGTCGAGGATCATGCGGATGCGTGCGGCGAAGTGGGCGGGATCACGGCCGGCGACGAGGTAGCCGGTGAGCCCTTCGTCGACGAGGGTCAGCAATCCGCCGACCGCGCTGGCGACCACCGGGATGCCGCACGCCGCAGCCTCGAGCGCGACGAGGCCGAAGCTCTCGCTGCGGCTCGGCACCACCACCACGTCGGCGGCGCGGTAGTAGGTGGAGAGGATGTGGTGCGGCTGGGGCTCGACGAAGCGGACCTGGTCGCGCACGCCGAGCTCGTCGATGAGGGCGAGCACGCGTCCGACCTCGGCGCTGCCCTCGAGCCCGCTCGCGCCACCGACCACGAGCAGCAGCGCCTCAGGCCGGCGCAGCTCGGCCAGCGCGCGCACCGCGACGTCGACGCCCTTCAGCGGCTGGATCCGACCGACGAACAGCAGCACCGGCCCGGTGGGCAGCCCGAGCGCATGGCGCGCGCCGCGCTTGTCGCCCGGCGCGAAGAACGCGTGCTCGACACCCGGGGCGACGATCTCGATCCGTCCGGGCGGGTTGCCATAGAGGCGCCGGAACTGGCTCTCCTCCTCGGTGCAGCTCACGCAGATCGCGTCGGCGCAGTTGATGATGTCGGCCTCGGCGCGATCGCGCCACTCGGGTTCGAGGTCGCCGCCCTCTGCCTTGACCCGGGCGAGCGTGTGGAACGTGCTGACGAACGGCAGCTCGAGTTCGTGCTTGACCCGGTGGGCCACCAGGCCGCTCAGCCAGTAGTTGGCGTGGACGACGTCGGCGCCCGGACCGTTCTCGAGGTGCTTGATCACCTCGTCGCCGAACTGCTCGACGACCTTCGGGAGGTCCTCCTTGGCGAGGTCGAACGGACCCGCCGGCAGGTGCACCACCCGGTGCCCGGGCTCGACCTGGACGACCTCGGGGACGTCAGGTCGCGTGGCCCGCGTGTACGTCGTGCAGTCGACGCCGGCCTGGGCGAGCGCCGACACCAGCTCGCGCACGTACACGTTCATGCCGCCACTGTCGCCCGAGCCTGGTTGGGCCAGTGGCGACGTGTGGAGTGAGAGCACAGCGACCCGTTGCACGATGGAGCCAAACCCTACCCATCCGGTCACGTTTCCATTCACCGTGGCGCTCACGGCTCGATCGGCCGTCCGACGGTGTCGGCGCTGGGACGAAGTCCGCCCTCAGGGTGGTGTCGTCCCGCGCAGCGAGGCAACATCACACCGTGGGCGACATTCGTCCCGGTCTCTTGCTCAGCGACTTCGGCGGAGGATCGTCGCAACCTGTTCGATCGCCAACCGGAGGCCGTGCTCGACATCGAGGCTGGTGACCCTCATGGTCGACCAGCCCTCCATCGCCGCCAGTCGATCGCGCTGCTTGTCGAGGTGTGAGGCCTCGCCGCCCGCGTGCCAGAAGGGATGGTCGACCTCGAGCGCCACCCGCTGATCGGGCCAGGCGAAGTCGAAGCGGATCCACCCTCCACCACGGAGGTCGAGCCGGAACTGGACGATGGGTGTTGGCAGCTGCTGCCGGAGGATCTCCGCGAGCACCTTCGCCTCCAGGCCCGACTGCATCGCCTCCGACCACTTCGGCCGCGACTCGATCACTCGCGCCATCGTCTGCGAGCCGTGCCGTTGGGCGTGCCCGAGCCGAGCCACGGTCGCGACATGGGTTGCCATGGTTCCCCGACCGTCGCTGATCAACTGCTCGAGGATCGACGCCGCAACGATGTCACCAACGAAGTCGGCGACATCGAACAGGGTGCGCGTCGGACTCGTCAGTCGGATCCCGTCATCGCGCTCGACGATGTCGACAAGATCGATGCGTCGCGAGCGATGGACCACCGCGCCGGTCAGCATCGGCGAGAAGCCGTGCGGAACGACGACATGGAGCAGCCGATCCTTCGGCATCGATCGGAACGTCCACTCGCGCGCCGCGGTCGTGAATCCGACGGCGATGTGCGACGACCGCGCGCACATCGCCGTGAGCAGCTGGATGTCATCGGTCGGCCACTGAGTGCTCTGAAACACACCGGGCTGCAGCACCTTCAAGGCGCCGCGATCGACCCTCCTGTAGACAGCACTCCGGGACAGGCCGAGCGTGGTCAGCGTCGCCAGACTGGCGACTCCGTTGTGTCGGGCGAACCAGTCGTTGGTCAGGGCCAGAGACTCACTGGGCATCACGTTCCCCTTCGTCGAACAACGTCGGGGGAGGACGACGCACACGCTACCGGCGACGCACGCCAGTCGGCGCTGGGACGAAGGCCGCCCTCAGGGTGGTGTCGTCCCGCACACCGAGGCAACATCACACCGTGGGCGACGATCGTCGCGGTGCGCGCCCGTGACATCGCCGGTCAGGGTCTCGAGGCGACGAAGCTCTCGTAGACGTTGAGCAGCGCGTGCTTCTGCTCGGCGGTGAGGTGCGGGTCGCTGCCGATCGCCTCGCGCACACCGACCGCCGGCGCATCGTCGTCGGGCAACATCCCGGCGCGCACATACAGCGTCTCGACCGAGATCTTCAGCGCCTTGGCGATCTGCTGGAGGATCTCGGCGGACGGACGGCGCAGCCCACGTTCGATCTGCGACAGGTAGGGGTTGGAGACGTTGGCGAGATCGGCGAGCCGGCGCACCGACATGCTCGCCACCTCGCGCTGGTTGCGGATGAAATCACCGACGTCGCCGAACCGCTCCTCGATCCCGGCGCGCAGGTCCGACGAGACGTCGGACGGCTTCACTCGGCCAGGAGTCCGTCGACGCTGGCCTCGCCGTCGCGGTAGCGACGCACGAGCTCGGCGCTGAGCGCATCGAGACGACCGAACAGCTCGCGGCGCTCGTGGGAGCGGGCATGCTCGAAGTCGTCGAGGCCGGTCGCGAGCGCGGTCAGCTCGTCGTCGGTGAGCTGCTCGACGTGGTTCGCGCCGAGGCGGCTGCACAGCTCGTCGAGCTCGACCGAGAGCGGGTGCCCGCTGGCATCGTCGGTGGGACGTGGTGGGCGCGGCAGCGCATCGCCGCCACCGGTGAGGTGCTGGCCGAGGATGACCGGGAGGTCCTCGGTGACGTTCAGCTCATGGCCGGTGACCCGCTGACGACGCTCCGCCTGGACGAGGTCGAGCCGGGCCTGCACCATGCGCCGCACGTAGCTCAACGCGTCGTCCTCGTGCTGCAGCTCGTTGCGCAGCGCACGCAGCTCGTCGAGCGACAGTTCGGCAGGATCGATTGTTCGTGTGTTGTCCATTGCGCTCCCTCAGCATGCACCACCGGAGACGGGCGGCAGCACGGCCACCTCGTCCCCAGCAGTCAGAACGGTGTCGGGCGAAGCCGACTCTCCATTGACCCAGATTCGACACGTCGCGAGGACGTCGACGAAGACCTGTCCGTACCGCTCGCCGGCGACCGCCAGCAGCTCGCCGACCGATTGCGCCGGCACCTCGTCGCGCCCGGTTCCCGCCGCTTCACGAGCAGAGGCGAACAGCCGGAGAATAGCCACTCCCAGATCGTACCCGTGGCGCTACCCTCGCCGTGGATGTCTCCGTCGCCACCCCGCACAGCGCCCGCACGGCTGCTCGTGGCCCGGCACGGGCAAAGCGAGTGGAACGCCGTCGGCCGTTGGCAGGGCCAAGCCGATGTGCCCCTCAGCGATGAAGGCATGCGCCAAGCGGCCGGCGCCGGACTGCAGCTCGGCATGTTCGATGCCATCTGGTCGAGCGACCTCGAACGAGCTTCTCTCACCGCGGCCATCATCGCCGAGATCATCGGCATCGGTCCGGTGCTGCTTGACGCACGTTTACGAGAAACAGACGTCGGTCCGTGGCAGGGATTGACCCACGACGAGGTCGAGGCCGGCTGGCCGGGGTTCCTCGAAGATCACCGTCGGCCCGAGGGGTTCGAGCCGTACGACGATGCGGCCGCGCGGATGATCGCCGCGTTCGTCGACATCGCCGCGGCGTCGCCCGGCGAGGAGGTCCTCGTCATCAGCCATGGCGGGGCCATCCGCGCCGTGCGCCGACTGCTCGGGGCGTCCGACGCGCGCCTGCCCAACCTCGGCGCAAGCTGGTTCACCGTGACCGCTGAAGCCGTCACGGCCGGCGACGTCGTCAACCTCGCGGATGCCGAGCCGAGCGGCATGGCGCTCTGACCACGGACAGCGGTCGATGACCGACGAGCTCCGCCTGTTCGGCGACGATTTCACCCCGGCGCACCCGCGCGTCGGCCCCGAGGCGGACCCGCCGCGGGAGCCCGCCGACGCGCCACCGGCCGGTGTGCCTGCGGACCGTGGCGACGAGTTCACGGTGGTCGTCGAGCGCTCGGCGCGCCGGCGGCGCACGGTCGGCGCGCAGATGGTCGGCGACGTGCTCACGATCGTGGTGCCCGCGTGGATGAGCCGCGCCGAGGAGGATCACTGGGTCGACGTGATGACCGGCCGGTTCCGCCGGAAGATGTCGACCGACCGGATCGATCTCCACGACCGCGCCCTCGCCCTCGCCCGTCGCCACGATCTGCCGCGACCGCGCGAGATCAAGTGGTCCGACGACATGCAGTCACGTTGGGGGTCGTGCACACCGGGCACCGGCACGATCCGGATCAGCTCGCGCATCGCCAAGTTCCCGGACTGGGTCATCGACTACGTGCTCGTCCACGAGCTCGCCCACCTCGAGGTCGGCGACCACTCCGACGCGTTCTGGCGAATCGCTCACCGGTATCCGAAGGCCGAGCGGGCGATCGGCTACCTCATCGCCAAATCAGGCGACGAAGGCGACTGATCGGACTCCCGAACATCACCATTGCCGTCAGCACCAGACCGACGGCGATCACGATCAGGCTCGGGACGACCGCGCTGTCCGACTGGCCCGAGCGAACCGCCGCGTCGGCGGTCAACGTCGGCACGCGGCGCAGCACGGCGCTGTTCCGCTCGATCTGCAGCAGTGGCACGCCGTCGTCGGCCACCTGCGCGACCGCGACATCAGCCGGACCGACGGCGGCCGGCACCGGCGGCGAGGACTGTTGGTTCACCGGCACGGGCACGGGTGGCTCGGACGACGACCAGCAGGCGTTGCCGCCGCCGGAGGCACCGACATCCGAGCTGGCGATGTCCGAGCTGGCCGGCGTGGGCGACCCCGCGACGTAGTCGTCGTCGGCGGTACCGGCGACACCGTCATGGCCCGGGCTGCTCGAGCAGACGCCGACCGGTGGTCCACCGATGCCCGCGGAGACGGGGAGGTGCCCCGCAGGCATCGGTGCCGAGGCGAGCGAGCGCACTGACGAACCGGTTCCAGGGGGAGCGAGACGTGTCGTCAGACCGCTCGAGCTCGCAGCGGATGGTGAGCGTGGTGCGGCGGCACCGACGTCGGTCAGCAAGCCGATCGAGATCGCGCCGCACGCCAGCACGACCGCGACGAGGGACGTCGCGCCGCTGGTCAGGCGGGCGCGGCGCGGTCGTCCCCACTCGGACATCCCATCGCGACTCGGCATGGTCGGCGAAGGTCCGGGCGGATCGAAAACGGGCACGATGGTGCTGCTCGGGAAGCGATTCGGCGTTGGGACGAGTACGCGTGCGAGGCAGTAGCGTGTCGCCCTTGTGGGTACCGACAAACGCGAACGTCAGAAGGCCAACCGGCAGCTGAAGCTGGAGGAGATGGCGCGCGACGCACGCAAGCGCAAGACCAAGAAGCGAGGTCTGCAGATCGGCGTCGGCGTCCCCGTGCTGATCATCCTCGTGTTCGTGCTCGTGCGGCTCTTCTCGAACGACAACAACACCAACTCCGTCTCGACCACCGGTTCGTCGGTGGCCACCGACACTGGGGTGACGAGCACCACCTCGGGCACCCCCGGCGTGCCGCTGCCCTGCCCGAACGTCGACGGGTCGTCCACCAAGACCACCACGTTCCCCGCGGCGCCGAGCATGTGCATCGACACCACCAAGAAGTACACGGTGACGGTCACCACCAGCCTCGGCGCGTACACGGCCGAGCTCGATGCCTCGAAGGCGCCGAAGACGGTCAACAACTTCGTCTACCTCGCGCTCTACCACTACTACGACAACACGCCGTGCCACCGCATCATCACGGGCTTCGTGATCCAGTGCGGCGATCCCACCGGCACGGGTCAGGGTGGCCCTGGCTACAGCTTCGCCGACGAGCTGCCCAAGGCCGGCGAGTACAAGCTCGGTTCGTTGGCGATGGCGAACTCGGGCCCCGACACCAACGGCTCGCAGTTCTTCGTCATCTCCGGCAACGACGGCATCGCCCTCCCGCCGAGCTACTCGCTGTTCGGTCAGGTCACGAGCGGCCTCGACGTGGTGGCCAAGCTCGACGCCGTCGGCTCCGCCTCCGGCACGCCCTCGACGCCCGTCACCA
Source organism: Ilumatobacteraceae bacterium (assembly GCA_025463305.1). The sequence continues at coordinate 44,362 of JAOBWK010000069.1, read as the reverse complement.
TCCAGACCGTCACCGTCACCGTCGCCTGATCCGGCTGGAGGCCGGGCGCGCCAGTCGGGCGCGGCACACGTCCTCCGGCGTCAGCCGATCAGATCGCCGTGGACCTCGGCCTTGCCGATGGTCTCCCAGGTCGTGCCCATGTGCAGCAGCGCACTGCCCGTGGGGAGCACACCAACTGCGAAGCCGTTGGCCAGCTTGAGGGTGCGGTGCAGTCGCTCCGGCGACCAGGTCTCGACCTCGGTCAGCAGGGCGAGGCCCTCGACCAGGCCGAGGCCGAGCGAGAACGCGCCGCCGCGAGGGTCGGTCATCGGATCGCACAGGCAGGCCGCGCTGGCGCCCGTGGCGGCCACCACGCCGCCCGCGTCGAGCACCTGTTGCAATGCGGCGAAGAGCGCTGTGTCCTTCAGCACCGAGCGCAGGTGCAGCGGCGAGTCGCCGACGAGGTAGACCATTCGCGCCGCGGCGACAGCGCCCGCGTGTGAGCTCTCGTTCGCGTCGGCGCGGCGGAGCACGAGGCGACCGTCGATGGTGACGCCCATCCGCTCTCCCCACGTCTCGGCGGCCGCGATCGCCTTGCGCGGCTGCTCGAACGCGTCCGCCGTCGGCAGCACCACGACGCCCGTCGCAGCGCTCGCTGCGATCAGCCGCCGATCGAGCTCGTCGTTCTCGACGAAGGGGCCGCCGCCGAGCAGTGCAATCGTTCCGGTCATGGCGCTCACCCTAGAGCGCCGTCGTTCAGGCGGCCGGTTCGATCAGGCGGGTGCGCAGCGCGTCGATGTGCGCATCGGTGATGCCGAGGCTGCGCACGTAGTCGACCAGCGAACCGTGGGTCTCGCGCAGCTCGATCAGCAGCGCCGTCATGACCTCGGGCGGGCACTCGAAGTAGTACGCCGGCGCGCTGTCCATCTTCGCCCGCTCCTCGTCGCCCTGCTCGGCGGCGTACTTGGCCCAGCCGGCACGCATCTTGACCATGCCGTCGGCGGTCTTGCCGTAGTCGGCGGCGATGTACTCGTCGGGCACGCCGAGGACGGCCAGCAGCATCGCCGCGACGAGGCCGGTGCGATCCTTGCCCGCTGCGCAGTGGAAGACGACAGGTGTCATCGACGGATCGGCGATGAGCAGCAGGGCCTTGGCGATCTTGTCGGATCCGGCGCGGAGCATGTCTCGGTAGGCCCAGATCAGGAAGTCATGGGCGTTCTCGACGTCGGGCACGTCCTCGGCCTGCCAGGTCTGGTCCAGCACGGGCAGGTGGTGGAACGTGACGGCATGCTGCTCGACGGGGTAGCGGCCACGCTCGGCCAGCTCGTGGTCGGTGCGGAGGTCGATGACCGTGCCGAGCCCGCGCTGCTCGAGCAGCGCGACGTCGTCGGCGGTGAGCCGGCCGAGTCCGTCGGCGCGGTAGACGAGGCCCCAGCGGGTGGTGCCACCGTGTGCTGGATACCCGCCGAGGTCGCGGAAGTTGTGCACGCCGTCGAGCGCGACGATGCGGCGATCGTCGTTCAGCACGGCGTCGATGTCTCGGGAATCCGTCGTCGAGGTCACCGCCAAACCGTACCGGGAGCGGGTGAACGGGAGATGATCGGGTGGCGAACGCCCGGCGAACAGCACACCCGTGCTCGCTGCCCGTGGGCTGGGGCTTGACGTTGTTACCGGCGGGTAATGTAGCCTGCGTCGCCATGACGGAGATCAAGACAGTCGGCATCCTCGGCTCGGGGATCATGGGATCGGGCCTCGCCGAGGTGGCCGCACGCGCCGGGTTCACGGCCATCGTCCGCTCGCGCTCGCGGGCCACCGCCGACGCGATGGTGGCCTCGGTCGCCAAGGGTCTGGCCAAGCAGGTCGAGCGCGGCAAGCTCGACGCCGACGAGCGCGACGCGATCCTCGGCCGGGTCAGCGCCACCGATCACCTCGGCGACCTCGTCAGCTGCGATCTGATCATCGAGAGCGTGGTCGAGGACCTCGCCGTCAAGAAGGCCCTGTTCACCGAGCTCGACCAGGTCATCAAGCCCAGCGCGATCCTGGCCACCAACACGAGCACCCTGCCCGTCGTCGAGCTGGCGATGGCCACCCAGCGACCGGATCAGGTCTGCGGCGTCCACTTCTTCAACCCCGCGCCGGCGATGAAGCTGGTCGAGATCGTCCGTCCGCTGACGGCCAGCGACGACACCATCGCCGCCGCCCTCGCCTTCGCGGCCGCCTGTGGCAAGGACGCCGTCGAGGTCAAGGACCAGGCCGGGTTCATCGTCAACGCACTGCTGTTCCCGTACCTCAACAACGCCGTGCGGATGTCCGAGCAGGGCGTCGCCAGCGTGGCCGACATCGACACCGCGATGAAGGGCGGTTGCAACTTCCCGATGGGTCCGTTCGCGCTGCTCGACCTCGTCGGCCTCGACACCTCGCTGGCCATCCTCGACGCGCTCTACGCGGAGTTCCACGACGCCAACTACTCAGCGGTGCCGACGCTGCGCCGGATGGTGGCCGCCGGACGCCTCGGACGCAAGAGCGGCCAGGGCTTCTTCGACTACGCGCGCTGACGCGCTGCTTCGCCGAACCCCCGGGTTCGCGGCATGCTGGGCAGGTGAGCCCGTTCACCGCCGTGCCCGTCGAGCCACCGCCGACGCGCTGGCGTCTGCCGCCGCCGCACATCGCCGACGCGCAGGGCCTCGTCGCGGTCGGTGCCGATCTCGAACCCGGCACCTTGCTCGCCGCCTATCGATCCGGTCTGTTCCCGATGCCGATGGGCCGGCGCGACATCGGCTGGTGGTCGCCCAACCCGCGTGGCGTCCTGCCGCTCGACGGTCTGCGGGTCTCGTCGTCGCTGCGCCAGAGCTGCAAGAAGTACACGGTGCGCGTCGACACCTGCTTCCGCGAAGTGATGACCCGATGCGGCGATCCGCGTCGGCCGAACGGCTGGATCAACAAGCCGTTCATCAACGCCTACGAGCGGTTGCACCAGCTCGGCTGGGCGCACAGCGTGGAGACGTTCGATGCCACCGGCCAGCTCGTCGGCGGGCTCTACGGCGTGCGGATCGCCGGGCTGTTCGCCGGTGAGAGCATGTTCTCCGTGGCTCGCGATGCATCGAAGGTGGCGCTGGTCGCCCTCGTCGACGCGCTGAACGCCGCCGGCATCCGACTGCTCGACGTGCAGTGGACCACCCCGCACCTGATCTCGCTCGGCGCCGTCGACGTGCCCCGCAACGACTACCTCACCCGCCTGGCCGATGCGGTCGGCAACCCTGCAACCGGTGATCTGCAGGCTTATCGGCAGGACCGATCCGGAACTTGAGCGATTTCTCCAAGAAATCTCGGAAATCTTCGCGGGCGGGCTCGATCGCCGCGTCGTGCCTGCTCAGCGCCGTGGCGGTGGCGTGCGGATCCAGCACGCGAACCACCATCCCGATCCCGCTGCAGCAGATCATCGAGCATCCCGACGCACCAGCGACCGACACCATCGAGGTGTTCGTGTGCGCCGTGCCCGCCGACACGACCGACCCGATCTACGGACGGCTGCCGCTGCGTCTGCACCTCGACCCCGTGCAGATCGCCACCGAGCTCGACGCGGGGGTGCGCCCGTACTTCGAGACGTTGTCCAACGGTCACTACAGCCCGCACTTCACCGGCGGCACGACCCTGACGATGACGGCATCCGAGACCCACGACCAGTGCGTCGACGCCGCGCTCGATGCGAGCGCTCCCACGACGACGACCGTGTTCGTCGTCGCCGACGCCGAGCACCTCGAGACCGAACCCGGCGGATGGGGGCGTCCCGGGTCAGCCTGCGCCACGACGTCGTGCCCCGCTGCCGCGACCCGGCGGGCCGCGTACGTCGGCGCGTCCGACTTCTACCCCGACGGCAACACGGCTCCGCTGCTCGATCTGATCGAGCACGAGATCGGCCACACGCTCGACCTGCCCCACAGCGGCGATGGCGGCGGGCAGTACGACAGCGCGCTCGACGTGATGAGCAACAGTGCTGCACCGCGTGACGTCCAGCCGGGTCGACGCAGCGCCCAGGGCACGATCGCGATCGATCGGCTCGAGCTCGGTTGGTTGCCTCCTTCCGCCGTCGTCGTGGCCGCTGCGAACGGAGGGACGCAGCGTCTCTCGCCCTCCGCCGGCGCATCCGGCACCCGCCTGCTCGTGCTGCCGGTCGACGATCACTCGTTCCTCACCGTCGAGTACCTCACCGACGACGGGCTCGACGACTTCCTGCCGATGTCGGGCATCGCCGTGCACCGCATCGACGAATCGCCGTCGGGGTGCACCGCCGCGTACATCCCGATCACCGCTTCGACCGCAGCGACCGCGACGTCGATCGATTTGCCGTGCACGGGCATCGACCGCGAGCAGACGGCCGAGGGCAGCGCAGCACCGCACACCGATCTGCTGCGCGATCCGGGCGCCTCGTGGACCGTCGACGGATGGGTCATCACGGCTCGCGACGTGCCGGCCGCCAACGGCGGGACGGCGCAGGTGGAAGTGCACCCTACCGACGGGTAACACTGGCGGGATGAGCGACGGCAGCACGAGCAACCCGCCTCCCGGTAGCACCGGCTCGGATGCACCCACGGTCAAACGCGACGCGCCGTGGCTGATGCGCACGTACTCCGGCCACTCCACCGCCACGGCCTCGAACGAGCTCTACCGCAACAACCTCGCCAAGGGCCAGACCGGGCTGTCGATCGCGTTCGATCTGCCGACTCAGACCGGCTACGACCCCGACGATCCGAAGGCTCGCGGCGAGGTCGGCAAGGTCGGCGTGCCCGTCGCCCACCTCGGTCACATGCGCACGCTGCTCGATCAGATCCCACCGGCGCAGATGAACACGTCGATGACCATCAACGCCCCGGCGGCCTGGTTGCTGGCGCTGTACGTCGCCAACGCCGAGGAGGAGGGTGTGCCGTCGGCGGCGCTGCGCGGCACGACCCAGAACGACATCGTCAAGGAGTACCTCAGCCGCGGCACGTACATCTTCCCGCCCGAGGCGTCGAGGCGGCTGATCGTCGACATGGTCGCGTGGTGCGCCAAGCACGCGCCGAAGTGGAACCCGATGAACGTCTGCTCCTACCACCTCCAGGAGGCCGGCGCGACGCCGGTGCAGGAGCTGGCCTACGCGCTCGCCACGGCCATCGGCGTGCTCGATGCGGTGCGCGACAGCGGCCAGGTGGAGCCGGACGAGTTCGCCCAGGTGTTCGGCTCGATCTCGTTCTTCGTCAACGCAGGCATCCGCTTCATCGAGGAGATCTGCAAGCTCCGCGCGTTCACCGATCTGTGGGACCGCATCGGCCTCGACCGCTACGGCGTCACCGACGCCAAGGCCCGGCGCTTCCGCTACGGCGTGCAGGTCAACTCGCTCGGGCTCACCGAGGCCCAGCCGGAGAACAACGTGCAGCGCATCGTCCTGGAGATGCTCGCGGTCACCATGTCGAAGCGGGCCAGGGCGCGCAGCGTGCAGCTGCCGGCCTGGAACGAAGCACTCGGCCTGCCCCGCCCGTGGGACCAGCAGTGGAGCCTGCGTATGCAACAGGTGCTCGCGTTCGAGACCGACCTGCTCGAGTACGACGACATCTTCGACGGGTCCGCGGTGATCGAGGCCAAGACCGCCGAGCTGCGCGACGCGGCGTGGACGGAGCTGAGCGAGGTCCTCGAGATGGGCGGCGCGTTCGAGGCCGTCGACTACCTCAAGGGCCGCCTCGTGCAGTCGATGTCCGAGCGCACCCGCCGGATCGAATCCGGCGAGCAGACCGTCGTCGGCGTCAACAAGTTCACCGAGCACACCGACAGCCCGCTCGACGGCGAGGGCAACATCCTCATCGTCGATCCGGCGGTGGAGCAGGAGACCATCGACGATGTCGTGCGGTGGCGCGCCGGCCGCAACAACGACGCCGTCGCCCTCGCGCTGTTCGCACTGCGCGCCGCAGCGGAGTCGGACGAGAACATCATGATCCCCTCGATCGAGCTGGCCAAGGCCGGCGGCACCACCGGCGAGTGGGCCAACGAGCTGCGCTCGATCTTCGGCGAGTACCGCGGCCCCACCGGTGTCGGCGCGGCCAGCGGCGGGCGGTCGCACGATCTCGCCGCCGTCGCCGAGTACGCGAAGTCGATCCCCGGCGGACCACCGAAGTTCCTCGTCGCCAAGCCGGGGCTCGACGGGCACTCGAACGGCGCCGAGCAGATCGCCGTCGCCGCACGCGATGCCGGCATGGAAGTGATCTACAGCGGCATCCGGCTCACGCCGGAGCAGATCGCCGCATCGGCCCGCGACGAGGATCCCGACGTCATCGGCCTCTCGATCCTGAGCGGCTCGCACCTCGCGCTCGTGCCCGATGTGCAGAAGGCGTTGGCCGACCTCGGCGTCGACATCCCGATCGTGCTCGGTGGGATCATCCCCGAGCAGGACCGCGAGCGGTTGATCGCGATGGGCATCGCCCGCGTCTACACACCCAAGGACTACGAGCTGGCCAAGATCATGCGCGACATCATCGACGTCGCCGTCGCGAACCGTTCCTAGTTGCTCGGGACTGCGACCGGCATCGAGCGCTCGACCCACGTCTCGAGCTCGGGACCGGTCTCGAAGCTGGTGATCAGCGAGTAGCGCGGCGCGGTTCCGTTGTGCACGACCACGTGCCACAGCCGCTGCGAGTCGACCAGGAACCGCGCCCCGCGGTGCAGCGGGACGCGCACCTCGGTGGATGGATCGGGCAGGCCGTCGGCCGCGTTGTCCATCAACAACATGTAGCTGTCGGGGTTGTCGGTGAGCTCGAGCCAGGTGCGCACGACCCAGCCCTCGTCCTCGGGGTTGAACCGGTTGTTGTCGTCGCGGTGGATGCTGCGGAACGCGGTGTCGTGATCCTGCGGCTCGAGCTTGATGACCCTCACACGGCCGAAGTTGGCGCCGATCTCGTCGACGTACCCGCGCAGCGTCGGCGCGATCTCGGCGTTCGAGGTCCAGAGCGCGTCCTTGTCGGTCTTGCCCTTGTCCCAGAAGCCACGGCAGTCGAGCTCGCCGTCGGCCGATGCGAGCGGTGCGAAGTTCGTGTCGCCACCGCTCTTCCAGTCCATGTACTCGAGCGACTCCCACTCGGCGGCGGGCACCTCGACCTCGGCGTCGGCGAGCTGGACCCAACCGTGCTCGGCCAGCGCGGCGAGGCGCGAGTGCGGCGTGTCGAGCGGGATCTTCACCGACCAGTGCTCCTGCGTGGGCCAGAACGAGCTCATCCGAAAAGTCTACGGGCTCAGGGTGCGCTGATGGGGGCAGTGCTGCTCGGCGCGCCGCCGGTGCCCGGCACCGTGGTGACCGCGATCGTGGTGGCGGTCTGGTCGGGCTGGGGGATCTTGATCGTCTGGCCGCTCTCGATGTGCTCAGGGTTGGTGATGCCGTTGTAGGCCGCCAGCTCCTGGGTGGTGACGCCGAACATCTTGGCGATGCCGGACAGCGAATCGCCCTTCTTGATCACGTACTTGTCGGGGATCGTTGTGGTGGTCGGCGGCAGCGTCGTGGTGGTGGTCGTGGTGGCGATCGGCGGCAGGGTGTCGTTGGCGTGGCTGTTGGTGCTGCCGCACGCGACGAGCGCGCCGATGAGCGCCGCGGCGAGCATCGCACCCATCCGCACCGGGTACCGACTGGGGGCAGGCTGGCCGAGATCGCTCATCGCCAGCATCGTACGCGTAGATTCGATCCGGTGGATCCCGCCGCCAGCACCGAGGTCGTGCCGTTTCCCGGGGCCGTGGCACCGGATCGGCAGTGGCGGCTGACCGCCGGCTCGTTCGAGATCGCGGTGCACGAGTGGGGCGAGGCAGACGCGCCGCCGCTGTTCCTCGTCCACGGCGGGTTCGACTTCGCGCGCACCTTCGACGTCTTCGCGCCGGTCCTCGCGGCTGCGGGCTGGCGGGTGGTGAGCTGGGACCAGCGTGGCCACGGCGACAGCGATCATGTCGATCTGTACTCCTGGGACGCCGATCTGCGCGACGCGATGTACGTGATGGACGCCGTCACCGATGCGCCCGCGCCGGTGGTGGGCCACTCCAAGGGCGGGGCGATGATGCTGCAGCTCGCCGACGCGCAGTCGTACCGGTTCAGCCACCTCGTCAACATCGACGGCATCCCGTACCGCACCGCGAGCCCCGACGTGTCCGATCACGAGCGCACACGGATGATGAGCAGCGACGTGTCCGATTGGCTCGACCACCGGCGCCGGGTGGCGCTCGCCTCACGCAAGCCCGACACGCTCGACGGTCTCGCCAAGCGCCGTGGCGTGATGAACCCGCGGCTGTCGCACGACTGGCTGCGCCGCCTCGTCACCGTCGGCGCCCGCCACGACGCCGACGGCTGGCGCTGGAAGATCGATCCGGCGATGCGCATCGGCGGCTTCGGGCCGTGGCGCCCGGAGTGGACGGTCTCGCGCATGCCCGGCCTGCCGATGCCGTTCCTCGGCATCCTCGCCACGCAGCCCGAGGCGATGGGCTGGGGCACCCGCGTCGAGGACATCCAGCGCTTCCTGCCCGCGCGAGCCCGCTGCGAGGTGTTCGATGACGCCGGCCACTTCGTGCACATCGAGCAACCCCACCGCGTGGCCGCCGCCGTGCTCGACTTCGTGGCCACGTCATGAGCCCGGACGCAGTCGACGGTGCGACGACCATGTCCGAGACGACCATGCCTGAGACGACCATGCTCGTGCACGGCAAGGTCCGCTTGGCGCTGCACACCCTGCGCGACGGCGACGGTCGCGCGCTCCTGTTGCTGCACGGGCTCGGCGATCGCTCGCCACGCGTCGCGCCGGCCTGGAGCGCGGCGTGGCCGGGACCGATCGTGGCACTCGACTTCACCGGGCACGGCCGTTCATCGGTGCCACGCGGCGGTGGCTACACCGCCGAGATCCTCCTCGCCGACGCCGACACCGCACTGTCGGCACTCGGGACGGCCACCGTCGTCGGCCACGGGCTCGGCGCGTACATCGCACTGCTGCTCGCCGGCGCACGAGCGGCGATGGTGCGCGGCGCCATCCTCACCGACGGTCCGGGTCTGGCCGGCGGCGGCGTGCAGCCGGCGTCGACGTACTTCACCAACCTCCCGGCCCGGTCGAGGACACCCGATCCGTACGCGCTGCTCGAGCTCACCCGCGACCTGCGACCGCCGGACTACGCCACCGTGTACGCGAGGCTGGCCGTCGAGCGGTCCGGCCTGGCCACACCACTCACGGTCAGCTCCGTGCTGCGGCCGCCGTGGCTCGCCGCGGTGGCCGACGAGGTGGGTGTCGCCGAGGGCAGCGTCCCCGACGCGCTGGCCGCCTACGCCACCGTTGCTTGACAGCGGCACGGGCGACGACACCGTCGACACGTGCCCGTGATCCAGGCCATCGCCGGTGTCGACTCACGCATTCGCGAGATCCGCGACCGGATCACCGCGATGGGCGGCGGCTCGGCCCGAGGAGCCGCCTCGGCCGCCGGCATCGGCAACGACAACACGCCGGCATTCGACCCGTTCGGCGCGGCGTACCAGCAGGCGCTCCAGCAGGCCGCGCCACCGACCTCGTCGGCCACCACGGCCGATGGCTTCGGGGACGGCGCCGGCAACCGGGTCGAGAGCGTTCCGACCCGCGTCCCCGGCCGGGCGAGCCGCTCCGGCGAATCGGGTGCGGCGACCTCCCTCGGCGCGGGCAACGGTGGCGGCAGCACGCTGGACGGTGAGCAGGTCGCCGAACTGGCGTACAACGCCGGCTTCCGTGGCGATGACCTGGTGAACGTGGTGGCCATCGCCAAGCGCGAATCGAACTGGAAGCCCGGCGCGTTCAACGGCAACACAGGGACACAAGACCGCTCGTACGGGTTGATGCAGATCAACATGATCGGCGGCCTCGGGCCCGCTCGGCTGCAGCAGTTCGGGCTGACGAGCAACGACCAGCTGCTCGACGGGCAGACGAACATGAACGCGGCGTTCGCGCTCTACTCGGCGAACGGCAACTCGCTGAGCGCGTGGGGTGGCTACAAGGGGATGTCCGACACGTTCGGCACCGACATCGACGCGGCCCGCCAGGTGGTCACCGAGGCCGGGTTGCTCGACGCGGCGTGAGGACCCACGCCGTCGCGCCGGGGTCGGATGCCGGTCAGATCTCGCGCCAGCTGACGTAGCCGGCGAGCAACGCCAGCTCGGCCTTGGCCGGCTCGGTGAGCGGCATGGCCGGCAGCGCGGCAAGGGCCTGCTCGGTGAGCGACGTGATGTGGGCTTCGAGACGGTCGAGCGCGCCGGTGTCGATGATGACCTGCTGGATGTCGGCGATCTCGGCGTCGCCGAGATCCGGCGCGCCGACGCGGTCGAGCAGCGCGGCCTGGGCGGCGGTGGCCGCCTCCCACGCCAGTGCCATCAGCGGCGTCGGCTTGCCCTCGCGCAGGTCGTCGGCCACCGGCTTGCCCGTGACGACGGTGTCGCCGTAGACACCGAGCACGTCGTCGCGCATCTGGAACGCGTCACCGAGCGGCAGCCCGTACGCCGACAGCGGGACGAGCAGATCGTCGCCCTGGTCGGGCCTGGCCATCATCGCGCCCATGTGCAGCGGGCGTTCGATGGTGTACTTGCCACTCTTGTAGCGGCTGATCTGCTCGGCCTTGGCCCAGCGACGTTCACGGGTGGCGGAGCCGACGATGTCGAGGTACTGACCGATGTTCAACTCGACGCGCAGCTCGTTCCAGATCACCCACGCGGCCGCCGAGGCACCGCGCATCAGCTGATCGGCGTAGACGAACGTGAGGTCGCCGACCAGGATCGCGACGCCCTCCCCGTAGCGGCGGGGTTCGCCGGCCCACCGTCCACCGTGGCGTTCCTCGTGCACCGTGTGCACGGTCGGCTGCCCGCGCCGGGTGGCCGAGCCGTCCATCACGTCGTCGTGGAACAGCGCGAACGCGTGCAGCAGCTCGAGCGCCGCGCCGGCGTCGATGAGCTGGTCGTCGTCCGGGTCGCCGCCCGCGCCGACGAAGCCCCAGTGGCAGAACGCCGGGCGGAGCCGCTTGCCGCCGACGAGCACGAGGTTGCGGATGGCCGTGAAGGGATCGGCGAGGACGGGGTCGAGACGGGTCCAGCGGGCGTCCTCCGCGTCGATCAGCTGGCGCAGGCGCTGATCGACGCGGGCGGCGATCAGCGCCAGCGACGGAGGGGCCTCGGGAATCACGCTGTGAGGCTATGCCCGCGGGCCGCGGTTGCCAGGATCGCCCCGGCCGGTGTCCGCGGTGCTGAGATCGGCGACCACGTGCTCGATCTGCATGCGTGCGTTGCCGATGCGCTCGCGGCAGATGCCGATCAGCTCGGCGGCGCGCTGCACCTGGCTGGCCAGGCGATCGACGTCGACGTTGTCGCGCTCGAGCTCGGCGAGGATGCGCTCCAGCTCGGCGAGTGATTCGGCGTAGCCGGGGCGGTCCTCGCTGCCCGGCGTGGCCGGCGGGTTGCTGCTGCTCATGTCGAAGTCCCTTCGGGCGTGGCGGTGTCGACGTGGCTCGTGATCGAGCCCGTCGCGAGCGTGGTGACGATCTCGTCGCCGGGCGCGACATCGGCGGCGGAGCGGACGATTCGCCCGTCGCCCGTGCGGGTGAGCGACCAGCCGCGCGCCAGGGTGTGGACGGGGTCGAGCAGCCGGACGCGCGCCTCGATCTGATCGATGCTCTGGGCGGCCTGGGCGACGTGCTGCAGCGGGCGCCTCCCGAGACGGTCGGCGGCGCGGACGAGCCCGGCCTCACCGTGGTCGAGGACGCGCACCGACGACAGCGAGACACGGTGGGCGCGATCGGTGAGCCGCAGCCCGGCACGCTCGACGGCACCGATGGTGCGCTGCTCGATCCGCCGCGCGGTCTCCAGCAACGCGGCGTTGGACCGCTCGACCTGGCGGGTGGACGTGGCGGCGATGGCCGACCACGCCGACTCTGCCCGGATGGCGAAGCTCTGCACGGCCTCGATCAGCGCCACGGCGCAAGCTGTTGGCGTCTTGAACGCCGTGTGGGCGACCTCGTCGGCGATGCTGCGGTCGATCTCGTGGCCTAGCCCGGTGAACACCGGCATGCGCGCTTCGGCGATGGCGACCGCGATCGACTCGGCGTCGAACATCGCCAGCTCGGTGCGCGATCCTCCGCCGCGGATGACGACGAGCACGTCGATGTCGCTGCGCCGGCCGAGCGTGCGGATCGCGTCGGTGAGCATCTCCTGGGCGAAGTCGCCCTGCACCCGGACGTCGATGACGCGCACACCGAAGCCGTGGCCGCTGCTCTGCAGCTGGTGCATGAAGTCGTGCCAGGCCGCGCTGTTGACGCTGGTGACCAGCCCGACGCGGAGCGGCATCGCGGCGAGCTGGTGCTGGGCATTGGCGTCGTAGAGGCCGCTGGCGACGAGTCGCCGGATGACGTCGTCGCGCTCCATCGCCATCTCGCCCAGCGTGTAGCGCGGGTCGATGCCGCCCATCTTCAGGCTCAGCCGCCCGTTCGCGGCGTAGAGGTCCAGCACGCCGAACACGCGGACCTTCATCCCTTCGGCCAGGAACAGGCGATGCTTCTGCAGCAACGGGCGGAGGCGCATCCGCACGTTGGCGAAGAACGACACGTCGAGCACGGCCCGACGTTCGCCACCGGACTCCACGAGCTTGAAGTAGGCGTGGCCGTTCTTCTCGCTGTAGCCCTGGATCTCGCCGCGGACCCAGACGCCATCACCGAACTGACGACGGAGGACGCCGTTGACCGCGTCGGCCAGCTCGCCGACCGTGTACGTCGGTTCGCCGCCGTCGTCGAGGTCGAAGTCGAAGGCTGCCTGGCTCACGCCCAGAGTCTGCCCGAACGGTGTGACGTTCGTCGGCCTCCCGCCGGCGGAGCCTGCGACGCCGACCCGGTCGTGCGTCAGCTACGAACGGTGACCCGGACGGCGTGCCAGCCGGTGGCGCCGTCCGGGGCGACGTCGGCGGTCTGCTCGGTCTGGGTGTCGCCGTTGCCGTCGGTGGCCCGCACCCGCAGGGTGTGCTTGCCCGCGGTGGCCTCCCACGACACCCACCACTGCACCCAGGTCGTCTTGGCGAGCATCGGGCCGAGCGTGGCCACCATCCACTCGCCGTCGTCGACCTGGACCTCGACCTTGGAGATGCCGCGCGTCGGCGCCCACGCGACGCCGGCGATGGCCACCGTGCCGGGATCGATGGTGTCACCGGGGCGGTCGATGCGCGACTCGGTCTTGATCGGGCCGAGCGCCGACCAGCCGCGCGGCACCCAGTAGCCCTGCTCGTCGGCGAACGTGGTCAGGCGTATCTCGGACAGCCACTTCACCGCCGAGACGTAGCCGTAGAGGCCGGGCACGATGATGCGCGCCGGGAAGCCGTTCTTGACGGGCAGCGCCTCGCCGTTCATCCCGATCACGATCATCGCGTCGCGCCCGTCGAGGACCGAGACCGGGAACCCGGCGGTGAAGCCATCGGTCGACTGCCCCATCACCTGATCGGCGCCGCTCTGGACCTTGGCCTCCTTGAGCAGGTCGTCGAGCCGGCAACCGATCCAGCGGGCGTTGCCGACGAGATCCCCGCCGACCTCGTTCGACACGCACGACATCGTGATGTCGCGCTCGATCAGCTCGCGGCTCATGATGTCGTCGTAGGTGAGGCTCATCGGGTTGTCGACCATCCCGGTGATCTTCAGCTTCCACGAGCCCAGCGAGATCGAGGGGAACGAGATGGCGGTGTCGATCCGGTAGAAGTCGGCGATCGGGGTGATCAGCGGCGACAGGCCGTCGTTGGCCGGCAGCAGGGCCGGGTCTGCCGGCGGTGCCGGCAGCGGCTCCTTCGCAACCGGTGGCTTGACGCCGGCGCGCTCCAGCGCCGTGGCGAAGCGGCCCTGCATGTTGCGCCCGATCACCGCGACGCACGCCGCGCCGATCCCGAGCGTCGCCGTGACGACCATGAAGTGGCGGCGATCGACCACGGGCGGCGGCGGGGCCGCGCCCTTCGGCTGCCGCGGGCGGTTCATCACCGGCACCGGCCGTGGCAGGGCGAGCTGGTGACCCCACAGGAGCACGCCGCCGGCGACGGCAGCGGCGACGAGCGATGGGAAGATCCCGACGAAGTGGGTGTTGCGCCCGAAGCCCGAGCACAGTGCGCCGAAGAGGCCGAAGGCCGTGGCGAACGCGACCCCGACCCGGGTGCGGCCGCGCACGGTGGCGATGCCGACGAACGCCGCCGAGATCGCGATGACCACGAGGATGGTCCAGACGAGCACGACCTTGTCGCTGGTGCCGAAGTTGCGCACGGCGAAGTTCTTCATCCACGTCGGCACGTGATCGATGACGCGGTCGCCGACGCTCACGACCGGCGAACGCAACGAGCGGGCGAACCCGGCGACGAACTCGCCCACGGCGAGCCCGCTGCCTGCGGCCACCAGCCCGACGAGGGCGCCCCACCAGCGCGGTGGGCGATGCCGGGCCGTCGCCTCCGCCGCCTTGATCTGAGCCATCAGTCGACGATCCAATCAGATCCGGCGGCGGATGCGGCGTCGGCTGTGGGAACGCTGGCGAACATCGTCGGAGTCACTGGATCCACGCAGGCATCATCGACAGTGTGTTCGGCGCCGGCGCGCGTTACGGACGGAACCGAGAAATCGTCACCAACCTCTCAGGCGCCCAGTTCGCGGTAGCCCTCCATCTCGAGCACGTCGGCGGCGAACAGCTCGCCATCGACGGGGACGCCACGGTCGAGCCGCAACGCCTCGAGGTCCTTCAGCGGCCGCTCGAGGGCCCGGCGGCGGGTGGTGGCCAGCTCATCGAACGACTTGCTGACCGTGTCGAACTGGCGCTTCACCTTGTCGACCGACTCGCTGTACTTGCCCCACTGCTGGGCGAACTTGCCGAGCAGCTGCATCATCTCCTGGCTGGTCTGCTCCATCACGAAGTTGTCGAACGCCTGGCGGATGATGCCGAGGAACGCGAACAGGGTGAGCGGCGAGCAGATGACGACGCTCTGTCGCATCGCCTCGTCGATCAAAGTGGGATCGGTCTCGTGGATGAACGCGCTGAGCGTCTCGTTCGGGACGAAGAGCAGCACGTTGTCGACCGCGGGGCGATCGTCGGCGGCGGCGTACTCGCGCTTGGCCAGCTCTCGCACCCGCATCCGCACATCGCGCAGGAACGTGGCGCGGTGGGTGGACTTCTCCGCCTCGGTGGTGGCGTCGAGGTAGCGCAGGTAGGCGGCCATCGGGAACTTGACGTCCATGAACAGCACCTGCCCCTTGGGCATGATGAACGTGAAGTCGGGGATGCCCTGGCCGGCGCCGCTCACGGCGGTGCGCTTGCGGTACTGCTTGTGCTCGATGAACCCGGCGGCGCGGATGATGTCCTCGGCCATCCGCTCGCCCCACTGACCACGGTTGTTCGGGCTGGCCAGCGCCTCGCGCAGGCTCTGCGTCGTGCTCGTGAGGTGCTGGGTGATCTCGGCATGCGCCCGCAACGAGGAGTCGACCTGGCCGAACCGCTCGGAGGTGGCCTCGCCCAGCTGGCCGACGAGCTGGGTGAGCCGATCGAGGTCCTGGTGGACCTCGTGCTGGATCTGGCCGAGCCGGCTCTCGATGACGTCCTTCTTGGCCGTGAGGTCGGCCGACGCAGCCGCGGTCTCGGCACCGAGCTGCTCGCGCCCCATGAGCGCGACCTGGGCGAGCGCGGCCTGCACCGCAGCATCGCGCTCGCTGGCGGCCTGGACCTGCAGCGACGACATCGCCGCGGACAGCGCCCGCTGGATGGCGTCGGCCTGGGCTGCGGCCTGCGCCGCGCTCGCTGCCGCCTGGGCATCGGCCTGGGCGATGGCCGCCGCGGCACGCGCATCGGCAGCGGCGACGGCCTGGGCCGCCGCCAGCTCGGTGGCGAGCTGGGCGGCATGATCCACCTGGAGGGGACGGTCCACCGGGACCGGGCCGGCGCGACGGGCCGACGCGAGGGCGATGGCCGCGCCGGCGATCAGCGCCAGCACGGCGACGAGGACAACGACGGCTGCGGACATGTCGAACATCTTCGCGGAGGGGTGTGACAGTCGAGCGGGATGCCTCCTCCACAGCGTCGGGACCAGCCGCGACGCGAGCGGGACCGCTGCCGTGGCGGGTCAGCCGGCGGGGTCGGGAGCCGAGGTCTGGGCGACGTGCTCCTGGCGGGCGTAGAGCCCGTCGAGCGCCATCAGCTCGTCGTGGGTGCCCTGTTCGACGAGGCGACCGTTGTCGAGCACGACGATGCGATCCGCGTCGCGGATGGTGGAGAGCCGGTGGGCGATCACGAGCGCGGTCCGGCCTTGCAGGGCATGGTCCAGCGCGGCCTGGACGAGCGCCTCGTTCTCGTTGTCGAGGTGGCTGGTGGCCTCGTCGAGGATCATCACCGCGGGATCCTTGAGCAGCATCCGCGCGATCGCGAGGCGCTGCTTCTCACCGCCGCTGAGCCGGTAGCCGCGCTCGCCGACCACGGTCTCGTACCCGTCGGGCAATGCCTCGATCGTGTCGTGGATGCGGGCCGCGCGGCAGGCAGCGTCCAGTTCTGCGCGGGTCGCGTCGGGCTTGGCGTAGAGCAGGTTGGACTCGATGCTCTCGTGGAAGAGGTGCGGGTCCTGGGACACGACGCCGATGGCGGCGCGCAGCGACTCACCCGTCAGGATCCGCACGTCGTTGCCGTCGACCCGCACCGCGCCATCGGTGACGTCGTACAGCCGGGTGATGAGCGATGCGAGCGTGGTCTTGCCGGCGCCCGACGCACCCACGAGCGCCACGGTCTCACCGGGGGCGATGGAGAGGTTGAGGTCGTGCAGGACGTCGCGGTCGGGATCGAGGCCGGGCGGCCCCGGCGCCTCGAGCGACGCGATGGAGACATCGCTCGCGCCCGGGTAGCGGAACGTGACGTGATCGAACTCGACGGCGCCGCGAGGCGCGATCAGGTCGATCGCACCCGGCGCATCGACGATGGACACCGGCGCGTCGAGCACCTCGAACACGCGGTCGAAGCTGACGAACGCCGTCATCAGATCCACCCGGGCGTTGGTGAGCCCGGTGAGCGGCGAGTACACCCGGGCCACCAGGGTCGCCAGGGCGACGAGCGTGCCGGGTGACAGCGAGCCGGACACGGCGAGGTGCGCGCCGATCCCGTACACGGCGGCGGCGCCCAGCGCACCGACCAGGCCGAGCGCGACGAAGAAAACCCGGCCGTACATGGCCGACTGGATCCCCGTGTCGCGCACGCCAGCAGCGCGCTTGGAGAACGACGAGACCTCGCGGTCGTGACGGCCGAACAGCTTGACGAGCAGGGCGCCGCTCACGTTCAGCCGCTCGCTCATCTGCGTGCTCATCTGCGCGTTGTACTCCATGTTGGTGCGCGAGATGTCCTGCAGCCGGCGCCCGATCCGCTTGGCCGGGATGATGAACACCGGCAGCACCACGAGCGACAGCAGGGTGAGCTGCCATTGCAGCGACGCCATCGCGATCAGCGTGGTGACGAGCACGACGATGTTGCTGACGACGCTGCCGAGCGTGCTCGTCAGCGCGGCCTGCGCGCCGATGACGTCGTTGTTCATCCGGCTGATCAGGCTGCCCGTCTGGGTGCGGGTGAAGAACGCGATCGGCATCCGCTGCACCTTGTCGAACAGCGAGACGCGCAGGTCGTAGATGAGCCCCTCACCGATGCTGGCCGAGTACCAGCGCTGGACTAGCGACAGTCCGGCGTCGAACAGCGCAGCGGCGACGACGATGCACGCGAGCACCGTGATCTCGGTGCGGTCCTTGGACGGGATCGAGTGATCGAGGATGCGCCTGAACGCGAACGGCGCGACGAGCGCGAGCAGTGCCGAGGCCACGATGGTGCCGAGGAACCCCAGCAGGCTGCGCCGGTACGGACGCGCGAACTGCCAGATCCGACGCAGCGCGTGCCGAGTCATCTTCACGCCCTGGACAGCCGTCTTGTCCCGAGGACGCATGTTGGAGGGGCCCATCCGCATCCCGTCAGGCTACGGGCGCGCCTGCCTACGCTGACCCGGTGCCAACGCCGGGTCCGACACCGCACCGTTCACGGCCGTCATGGTCACGATCCGCGTGGTCACGAAGCGCCACGCTGCTCGTCGTCACCACGATCGCGATCACGTCGTGCTCGAGCAGCGCGTCGACCACGAGCTCGACAGCGTCCACCACCAAGACCACCACCGGCTCCACCGCAGCCTCCTCGCACTACGTCACCCGCCCCGACACTTCGGCGGCGTTCCACTGGTCGAGCATCGGGCCGAGCCTCGAGCGCGGCTCGCTGTCGGTGCCGATCGATCCGGCCAACCCGGCCACGGGTTCGTTCTCGCTCGTGCTCGAACGCCACCTCGCCGGCAAGCCGAAGGAGCGGATCGGATCGCTGCTCGTCAACCCCGGCGGTCCCGGGTACGGCGGCACCGACCTCGCCGACCAGGCCACCGACATCTACGGCCAGGACGTGCTCGACCACTTCGACATCGTCGCGTGGGACCCGCGCGGCACCGGCAAGAGCACGCCAGCCGTCGATTGCGTCGACGAGTACGACTCGTACTTCGCGATCGACTCCTCGCCCGACACGCCCGCCGAGCGGCAAGCGATCATCGACGCGGCGAAGAAGTTCGGTGCCGCCTGCGAGCAGCGCAGCGGGAAGATCCTTCCGTTCGTGTCCACCGCCGACTCCGCCCGAGACATGGACTCCATCCGCCGGGCCCTGCAGGAGCCGACCATCAGCTACTTCGGGTTCAGCTACGGCAGCGAGCTCGGGGTCGCGTGGGCGAGCCTCTACCCGAAGACGGTGCGGGCGATGGTGATCGACGGGTCGACGGACCAGACCGTCGGCTACCTCCAGCAGAACCTGCAGCAGGCGATCGGGTTCGAGGACACGTTCGACACCTTCCTCGCCCACTGCGCGAAGGACGCCGGCTGCGCCTTCCACAACGGAGGTGATCCGGGCAGGACGTACGACGCGTTGAGCGCGAAGATGGACAGCGATCCGACGCCGACGACGAAGGGTCGCCCGGCGATCACCCAGGGCGTGCTGACGACCGCTGTCACCGACGCGCTGTACTCGCAGGACTCGTGGCCGGACCTGGAGAAGGCGCTCGACGAGCTGCAGCACGGCAACGGCGCTGGCATCCTCGCCCTCTACGACGACTACTACGAGCGCCAGCCGGACGGCACGTACGACGACTCGCTCGAGGCCTACTTCGCGATCAACTGCCTCGATGATCCGGGCACCAAGGACCCGGCGGCCGACTACGCGCTGCAGGGCGAGTTCGCGAAGGACGCGCCCCGGCTCGGCACGAGCTGGATGCTCGAGCTCGTGTTCTGCGCCGAGTGGCCGGTTCCGGCCGCGCCACCGGTTCCCGACGACGCAGCTGGCGCCGGCCCCGTCGTGGTGGTCGGCACCACGGGCGATCCGGCCACCCCGCTCACCGGCACCAAGGCCGAGGCAGACGCGCTGCAGGACGGCCACCTCGTGGTGGTCACCGCCGACCAGCACACCGGCTACGGCGTCAACGACTGCGTGGACTCGGCGGTCGACGACTACCTCGTGGACCGCACCGTGCCGGTCGACGGCCTGCAGTGCACCGGCTGACCGGATCACCTCACGGGCCCGCCGACGTGCCCGGTCGCGCAGTGCATCGCACCACTACCATCGGCCCGATGCGTTCTCGCTTGGTGCTCGCCGTCACGATGTCCGCCTGTGTCTTCGCGGCATCGTGCGCCGACTCCTACAACGGGGTCTCCGTGCGCCGGAGCGACGCCGAGACGACCACGATCGACACCACCGGCAGCACGACCGGTGACAACAGCGGCGGCACCGCCACGCCCGACACGACCGGCGACACGACCGGCGACACGACGGGCAGCACCGGCACCTCCGACACCACGGGTGGCACCGGCGAGACCAGCTCCACCGACGATCCGACGATGGCCAACTTCGGCTGGACGGACTACAACCCCGGCGACGACACGATCCAGGAGGGCCACCTCGACGTCCCGATCGACTACAACGATCCGTCGGCCGGCAACTTCACCCTGTATGTCGTGCGCCACAAGGCCGGCAACCCGAGCGAGCGCATCGGCAGCCTGCTCGTCAACCCCGGTGGCCCCGGGTTCGGCGGGAGCGACTTCGGCATCTACGCCGACTCGAACTACAGCCAGTACCTCACCGACCACTTCGACATCATCGCCTGGGACCCCCGCGGCACCGGCAAGAGCACGCCGTTCATCGACTGCGTGTCGGACTACGACAAGTACTTCGCGAGCGAGGACATCACGCCCGACTCGGATGCGGCCAAGCAGCAGATCGTCGACCTCGCCAAGGAGTTCGAGACCGACTGCACCACCAAGAACTCGGCCATCATCCAGCACGTCGGCACGAACGACTCCGCCCGCGACATGGACTCCATCCGCAAGGCGCTCGGCGAGGCCAAGATCACCTACTTCGGGTTCAGCTACGGCAGCGAGCTCGGCGCGACGTGGGCCACCCTGTTCCCCGACACCGTGCGCGGCGCGGTGCTCGACGGTGCGGCCGATCCGAAGGCCGACTTCCTCACCAGCGGGCTGCAGCAGGAGAAGGGTTTCGAGGACGCGCTGGACACGTTCCTCAAGTCGTGCAGCACCACCCAGTCGTGCGCGTTCCACAGCAACGGCGATGCCGAGGGCGCGTTCGACGCGCTGATGAAATCCATCGACGCGAAGCCGATCCCGAGCGAGACCGGCCGGCCCGACGTCAACCTCCAGGTCGCGCTGAGCGCCGTGGTGGAAGCGATGTACAGCCAGTCGTCGTGGCCCGATCTCGCCCAGGCCCTCGCCGACGCGAAGGCGGGCAAGGGCAAGGGGCTCCTGGCGCTCTACGACGAGTACTACCAACGCCAACCCGACGGCACCTACGACAACTCGCTCGAGGCGTTCCAGGTGATCTCGTGCATGGACGTCGCCGAGCGGCCCACCGTCGCCGAGGACGACGCCACCGCCGCGCAGTACACCGCGGTCGCCCCACGGCTGTCGCCCGGCACCACCGGCACCTACTTCTGCACGTTCTTCCCGAAGAGCGACAGCCCCCGGGTCGAGATCACCGGCAAGGGTGCCGGTCCGATCCTCGTGGTCGGCACGACGGGTGACCCGGCCACGCCGCTGGCGAGCAGCCAGAACATGGCCAACGACCTCGAGAACGGCGTGCTGCTCACCGTGGTGGCCGATCAGCACACCGGCTACAACGTCAACCAGTGCTCGATGGACACCGTCGACCACTACCTCGTCGACCTGACGGTGCCGCCCAAGGGCACCCGCTGCGGCTGACCACTCGGCGCGAGCCACGACGAAGGACTGCAGCCCGCCGACGCACACGGCGTCGGCGGGCTGAGCCTGGATGGCGGAAGGGGTGGGATTTGAACCCACGGAGACGCAGAACGCCTCAACGGTTTTCGAGACCGGCCCATTCGTCCGCTCTGGCACCCTTCCGGCCGCAAGACTAGCGGTGTTGGTGTCGCCGACGGACATCCGATTCGGCACATTCGAACGGCCCGATCGCTGATGGCCGAGGTGCCCTTGTGGCCCTCCAATTGTCGAGATACTGTCAATTTTTCCCTTCAAGGTTGCCCGGTGCTTGCCGATATTTCCTTCGTGGCGGAACTCTCGATGATCGACTCGAATCCCGACGTGACGAGCCATTCGCTCGCCGCGCTCGTGCACGAGCGACTCGATCCCCAGGCGATCCTGAACGCCCTGGTCCGCTCCGTCGCCGGGGTCATCGGCGCGGCCATCGCCACGCCGGACGGGCGCAGCGTCGCCCACTCCGATCAGCTCACCCACGATGCCGGTCGCGCGGCGATGATCGCTGCCACGATGGGCCTCGCCGCTCAGCTCGTCGGTGCCGTCGGCGGCAGCCAGGTCGAGGAGGTCGTCGTGCGGTCAGAGGCCGGCTACGTCGTGGTCTGCGCGATCGGCGACGAAGGCGTGCTCACCGTGCTCGCCCGCCCGAACACGAACCTGCACCACATCACCACCGAGGTCCGCGCCCGCAGGGAGAGCCTTCGCTCTGCCGTCTCTGGCGGAGCATGACCATGGCCGACATCGCGGTGCCCGAGCACACCTTCAAGATCCTGGTGACCGGCCCGTTCGCGGCCGGCAAGACATCGCTGATCCAGGCGATCTCGCAGAGCCCCGTCGTCAGCACCGAAGTGCACACGTCGGGTGAGGAAGCCGCCGTCAAGGCGAACACCACCGTGGCGATGGACTTCGGCACGTTCGCGCTCGCGCCGCTCACCGAGGGCGACGAGGTCGTCCACCTGCTGATGTTCGGCACGCCCGGCCAGGAGCGGTTCCGGTTCATGACCGACATCCTCAAGGCCGACGTCGACATCGTCACCTTCGTGGTCGACGGCCTCGCCCCCGAGACCTTCGCCGAGGCGCGCAGCATGCTCACCCTCGTGATGCGCGATCTCCGCGTGCCGCTCGTGATCGCCGTCAACCGGTGTGACGAGCGCAGCGCCGCCCGCGCCGTCGCCGACGAGCTCGGCGCCGCAACCGATGTCCCTGCCATACCCTGCCAACTGATCGACCCGGAGTCCGGCCGCGAGGTCGTCGCCGAGGTCCTGGTCGCGCTGCTCGAGGCGACAGACCTGGCACTCGCAGCCCCGGGAGGAGCCGCATGACCATGACACACGACCACAGGTTCTCGACCAACGGAAGCAATGCCGCGGCCGCCGGATCCGGACGCACCGCGTGGCAGGTGATCGAAGACGCGTGCAACGGCCACGTCACCGGCGAGCTCGCGCTCACCACGTCCTCGGCCGTCAAGACGCGCATCTACCTGATGAACGGCCTCGTCTACTTCGCCGAGCAGGACGCCGACGACTCACTCGGCAACCGCCTCGTGCAGGTCGGCGCGCTCACCCAGCACCAACTGCAGAACGGCGCGATGAAGATCAACGGCGTCGAGCACCTCGGTCGCGTGTTCGACCGCGACAGCACGATCGACCGCGACGGCGTCGAGATCGCCATCGAGTCCATCACCGAGGAAACGCTCACGGCCATCGCCGAGGAGATCGTGCACTCGTCGCGCACCACCATGTACCGCCACCACTCGTCGGGCATCCACCGCTGGTACAGCTCGCAGCAGTCGGCCGAGGCCGAGGTCGCCACCAACCGTGCGCCCATCGTCACCATCGTCCCGGTGGTCGAGCGGACCCCCGCGACCGACACCGCGGTCGCAGCGCCCCCCGCTGCGTTCGAGGCGCCGGTCGCGGTCCCCCAGCCCACGTTCGAGCAGCCCACGTTCGACCAGCCCGTCTTCGAGCAGCCCGTGTTCGAGCAGCCAGCCGCGCTGGCCCAGCCGGCCGCGCTGCAGCCGATGTTCGAGCAGCCCACCGCCCCGCCGGCCTCCTCGGCCGACGTACACGTCGACGACGAGCCTGCTGCGGTCGAGACCATCGAGGACACCACGCCGTTCGCAGGCACACCGATGGTGTCGCTCGGCGAGATGACGTCGCTGTCCTCACTGATCGCTGAGGAGCCGACCACCCCGACCCCGCCAGCGGCGACCACCGGGCTTCAGCCGCTCACATCGCTGCAGCCGTTGAGGCCGCTCCAGCCGCTCGTCTCGATGCAGCCGGTCTCGCCCACGCCTCCCGCCGAGGTCGTCGTCCCCGACGCCGCGGTGCCGCAGTACGAGCCCGAGGCCTTCGAGATCCCGGCGAGCCACGCCGACACCGACGACACCCCCACCCTCGAGGTCGACTCGTCCGACGCACCGACCCCCGACGACGATCCGATGACCGCTGCGCTGGCCGCCCTCGTCGCCCAGGAGTCGAAGCCGGCACCGGCCCATCCCGAGGCACCGATCCGCAACAACCCGCCGATCATCGAGCTCGCCACCCTGCTGTCCTCCCCGTCCGTCCCGGTGCCCGAGCCACTGCTGCTCGATCCCGAGCCCGCCGACATCGATCCCTTCCGGCCGATCGGCACCAGCACCGTCAACGGTTCCGATGTGTGGGCCGATCTCTGGGCCTCGTCCGATCAGACCGCCTCCGACCCGCACGGCACCGTCGAACCCGAGCTGCGCCTCGACGATACGACGCCGGCCGACGCTCCCGGCGCCACGGCGACCGAGCCGGCCTGGCCCGTCACCCTCGACGGCGACTTCTGGTCGACCAGCACACCGGTCGCTGAGGTTCCGGGCGCCGAGGTTGCGACCCCCGAGGTCGAGTCCGACACCGAGGTGGAGCCCGAGATCGAGCCCGAGATCGCCCCGGTGACCGACGTCATCGTCGCCGACATCGTGGAGCCGACGCCGGACCCGGTGGAGCCGCCCAGCGCGACGCTGCCGAGCCCGTGGCAGCCACCCGTGGCGTTCGACGTCGCACCGGAGATCCCGGCCGACCTGCCGACGCCGGTCCTGCCGGTGTACACCACCCCACCGACCACCCGCGTCTCGGCCCAGCCGCTCGGCACCCGCTCGGTGCTGGCCAACGCGGCACCCGAGATCGTGCTCGACGAGAACGCCCCGCGGCTGCCGATGCCGGGCGCCGTGCCCACGGAGACGCCGGTCGAGGCGTCCGTCGAGGCTCCGGTCGAGCAGCCGGTCGCGGAGGCTCCCACCGCCGTCGAGACGCCCACGCTCACGCCGCTGGCATCGCTCTCCCCGCTCACGCCGATGCCGTCGCTGACCCCGCTCAGCCAGCTCACCCCGATGACGGGCAGCGTCACCGCGGCCGGTGCCCCGGCCTCGATGCAGCAGCCGGCCCCACTCGCGCCGATGACACCGCTGGCGCCGCTGACGTCGTTGTCAGCCGTCGCCCCGCCCGTGCCAGTGCCGGCGTTCGTCCCCGACCTCGTGGCTTCCGCCCCTGCGCCGGTCGCCGTGCCGCTGGCGTACTCGGTGCAGCCCACGCCCGCGCCGGATCACCTGATCCCGCCGCTCGGCTCGACCCCCGTGCCCGAAGACGTCGCCGCTGCGGTTCGCCGGGCGATCGCCGCCATCGAAGCCGCCACGTTGAACACCGGACCCGCACCCGTGTCGTTCGGGGCGATGCGCGTCACCTCGCCGGGCATCAACCCGTCGGGTCAGGTGCCCGCCATCGCAGCCCCGGCCGCGCCGGCGCCGGCACTGGGCGCACCGACCTTGGCGCCGGCACGGCTGGGTGCCGTCGGCCTCGACCGGAACTCGTCGGCACCGACGGGCATCGAGTCGATCCCCACCGGCTCCGGCAACATCGCTCCGCTGATGTCGCTCGGCGCGAACAACACCGGCCGTCACGCCCTCGTCGGCACCGACTTCGCACCCCCGATGGGCACGCTCGCCGACGGTGCACCGCACCTGCCGAACATCACGGTCGAGGAGCCCGTCGTCGCCAACGAGCGCCGCGGTGCCCTGCGCCGGTTGATCGACGGCATCCGTCGTCGCTGACCGACAGCAGCCTCACGATCCCCCCGACGATCCGTCGACGGCTCAGCCGTCGGCGGATCGTTCGCGTCTGGCCCCACGACGTGCGGCGAAGAACGAGCGGAGGATCGATCCGCACGCCTCCTCGAGCACGCCGGACTCGATCGCGCAGCGGTGGTTGAGCCGGGCGTCGGCGAGCACGTTGAACACGCTCCCGCCGGCGCCCGCCTTGGGGTCCGTGGCGCCGTAGACGACCCGGGGAGCTCGAGCGTTGACCAGTGCGCCCGCGCACATCGCACACGGCTCCAACGTGACGTACACGGTGCAGTCGTCGAGGTGCCAGTTGCCGATGGCCGTGGCCGCATCGCGGATCGCGAGGATCTCGGCGTGCGCGGTGGGGTCGCCGGTGAGCTCGCGCTCGTTGTGCCGCGCCGCGATCACGACGCCGTGCAGGACCACGACGGCGCCGACCGGGACATCGTCGTGCGCCTCGGCAGCAACGGCCTCGGCCAGGGCGATCTCCATCGCCTCGACGTCGGAGCGCACCGGCCGCCCGACCGGGTGCGCCGCGGCGGCCGGCCCACGGTCGGCGGGCGGCGAAGATGACATGGCGGAGGGTGTGGGATTTGAACCCACGGAAGTTTGCACTTCACACGCTTTCCAGGCGTGCCGATTCGGCCGCTCTCGCAACCCTCCGTGCCGACACCACCATCAACCAATCGCCGTCAATTGCTTGCCGCCGATCGCTCGATGATGCCGAACAGGTGTGAGCAGGGTAGCGCCCAGCTAACCTGAGCGCACCGTTCGATCCCGTCGGGTGAGGTGACGGCCGGGTCCTGTGCAACAGTCGTCCGGGAACCAGGTCAGGGCAGGGATGCAGCAGCCTTCAACGGTACCGCCTGTGTGCCGCAGGTCGCCTGGCCGTCACCTCACTCCACGGGATCGCCCGCGTCCCGGGACCGCTCAGCGGGAGGCGGCGAGGCGCTCGGCCCGGTCGGCCAGCTGCGGCGCGCCGAGGTCGGTGGCGAACGACGCGAACTCCGCCGTCGGGCCGGCCCAACGCCACTCGTCGATCGTGCCGACGTCGAGATCGGTCACCACGGTCGCGATCGTGCGGAACAGCAGGGCCTCGTCGAGGTGCTCGCGCAGGGTCTGGGCCAACTTCTCCGCGCCACGCAGCCCGCTGAGGTGCCAGTCGGCCGCCTGCGCCGGGATGTTCTCGATGTGCTCGAACGCCGCGAGCACCGTGGACGTGCCCTTCGCGCCCCAACCGGGCAGTCCGGGGAAGCCGTCGGCGGTGTCGCCGACGAGGCCGAGGTAGTCCGGGATCGAGGCCGGTCCGACGCCGAACTTGGCGCGCACCCCGGCCTCGTCGACGATCTCGTCCTTGCGGCGGTCGTACTGCACGACGCGGGTGCCGCGCACGCACTGCCCGAGGTCCTTGTCGGGCGTCACGATCAGCACCCGGTTCACCCGGGGATCGAGGTCGGCGAGCGCCGCTGCTGCGCCCAGCGCGTCGTCGGCCTCGTGCTCCACCATCGCCCAGGTCGTCACGCCCATCGCGACGAGCGCCTGCTCGACGAGCGGGATCTGCACGAGCAGTTCCTCGGCCATGCCGGCGCTCGTCTTGTAGCCCGCCCACAGGTCGTTGCGGAAGCTCTCGATGACGTGGTCGCTGGCCACGCCGATGTGCGTCGCCCCTTGAGCGAGCATCTGCAGGGTCGATGACAGGACACCGATCGTCGCGGCAAACGGCGATTCCTCCTCGTGTCGGCCCATCTGGCCGAAGTGCTGGCGGAACAGCTCGTACGTGCCATCGACCAGGTGGACCGAGAACGTCGAGGGATCCGTCACGGCCCGAGTCTGGCACGCCGGACCGGCTCGCCGCACCGCCTCTGCATCACCCCGGTGCCGCCTCTCGGGCGACCGTCGGGCCTGTCAGTGAGGTCGAGTTACACGGCTGCAATTCCTCAAGCTTGCCTCAATCTTGCCGATTGTTTCACCGTGGCGAGGAACCAATACAGCGACCAGCCGTCAGCGCCGTTCCCCCAGGCTGCCGAGGCGCCGGTCCCACTGGCGTCGGGACCGTCTGCACTGCCGAACCCCGTTCAGCAGCAGGCGGTCTCGGACGCAACCACCTCCGCCATCCTCACCGCCGTCGAGCAGCAGCTCACCCGCTACTTCGGGGCGATGTCCGCGCGCGCCGACGCCGTCCAGCAGGCCGGTGAGGCCGGCCGCAGCGAGCTCGTGACCCACTTCCAGCAGCAGATCGACGTCCTGCGCACCGAGCTCGACCAGGCCCACGCCGCCAACGAGGCGTACGAGCAGGCCCTGCAGACCGCCATCGAGGAGCGCCTCACCGAGTTCGCGGCCGGCCAGCACTGGCGCTTCGGCGAGCTCGAAGGTCGGCTCGAGAAGGTCAGCCAGGACCTCACCATCGGCCTGCCGAGCCAGCTCGAGCAGGCGTCGGGACCGCTGCAAGAGCGCTTCGACCTCACCACCAACCTCCTCGCCGCACGCATCGAGGAGCTGCAGGTCGCCGCGCGCCGCTTCGACGAGCAGTCCGCGGGCCTCGTCCACCACGTCAACGAGACCACCGCCACCATCGCCCGCCGCTTCGACGACACCAGCCGGGCGTTCGGCGAGCACGTCGACGAGCGCACCCGCGCCGTCGGCCAGCGCGTCGACGAAGCACTCGGCGTGATGCGCAACCACGTCGCCGAGCAGGTCACGTCCGTCGGCCGCAAGGTCGACGAGACCGATGCGCGCGTCGTCGATCGCCTCCTCGCGATGGAGGAGCGGATCAACGAGACGACCGGCGCTCGCCTCGCCGCGGTCGAGGCCACGATCGGCCGGATCAGCGGCGGAATCGACGAGGCCATCGTCGCCCTCTCCCACCGCGTGATCGAGCTGGAGAACGTGCAGCACGGGCTCGCCGCTCGCCTCGACGCCGTCGCCGAGGCGGTCAGCAAGGTCGACGAGGAAGCCGTCACCCAGCTGCGCGATCAGATGTCCGCCGCGATCGGCGAGTCGATGCTCGTACGCATCGAGCTCGAGCGCGTGGCCACCAGCACCGGCGATCAGTTCGACAAGATCAACGCCCGCATCGGCGAGCTCGCCGCACAGATCGCCGACACCGACATGGACGTCAGCACGGCGGTGCAGCTCGAGCGCCTCGAGGAGATCGAGCGGGCACTCGCCGAGCTCGACCCGTCGCAGTTCCTGCGCAAGACCGAGCTGCCCAGCCCGCCGCCATCATCGGCACCGTCTGCCGCAGCTCCGCCCGCGGCCGCACCCCCGGCGCCGCCGCCCGTGTACGGCAGCGACGCCAACGGCTTCTCGTCCGAATCCAACCTCTCGTCGTGGTGACCGTGCCCCGACGAACGGATCGCTGACCTTCCACTCTCCGGAGACGCCTCATGGCACTGTTCACCAAATCCCACAAAGACGCACCCGCATCCGGCTCGGACCTTCCCGCGCACGGACACGACGCCGTCGGGCAGAGCGGTGCCGAGTGCATGCAGATCGGCCAGCTGCTGGTCGAGAGCGGCCAGATGACGCCCGAGGCACTCGCCACCACGCTGCAGCTCGCCGCCGGCGACGTGCTCGCGTTCGGCGAGCTCGCGCTCAGCCGGTTCGCCGTCGGCCGCCCCGAGATCTCGCTCGCCGTCGCCCAGGTCTTCGGCCTGCCCGCCGCCGACACCAAGGGCATCACGCTCGACCCCGACACCGTCGCCCTGCTCGACGAGAAGATCATCCGCGCCAACCAGGTGCTGCCGATCACGCTCGACGGCGACACCCTGATCGTCCTCACCTCGGATCCGTCACCGTTCCGCCGCGCTGCGGTCGAGGCGGCCGCCAATCGGCCGCTGCGTTGGTTCGTGGGCGACTTCGCCACGGTCCGCACGTTCATCGACAAGATGTTCCGCGCCGACGCCGACGTCGACCGGCTGGCCAAGTCGTTCGAGGTCACCGACGACCAGCGCAGCGGCTTCGCCGCGGCGAACGAGGTCAACGTCGAGGACCAGGCGCACGTCGTTCAGCTCGTCAACCTCATCGTCGGCCAGGCGATGCTCGACCGCGCGAGCGACATCCACGTCGAGCCGCTCGACGAGTCGCTGCGGATCCGGTTCCGCATCGACGGCAACCTCGTCGAGGCGTTCAGCCTCCCCATCGGCGTGCACGCCGCGCTCACCAGCCGGTTGAAGATCATGAGCGGCATGAACATCGTCGAGCGGCGTCGCCCGCAGGACGGCCAGTTCTCCACCGTGATCGACGGCAAGGAGGTCGACGTCCGCGTCGCCAGCGTCGCCACGGTGTGGGGCGAGAAGGTCGTCATGCGAATCCTCGACAAGGGCCGGTCGATGATCGGCCTGTCCGAGCTCGGCTTCCCCCGTGACACCTACATCCAGTACTCGAAGATGGTCCACGCGCCGTTCGGCATGGTCATCTGCGCCGGCCCCACCGGCGCCGGCAAGACCACCACGCTGTACGCGACGTTGCAGGAGATCAACTCCAGCGGCAAGAACGTCACCACCGTCGAGGACCCGGTCGAGTACGTCTTCCCGGGCATCAACCAGATCCAGACCAACGAGCAGGCCGGCCTCACGTTCGCCACCGGCTTGAAGGCCATCCTCCGTCAGGACCCCGACGTCATCCTGGTGGGTGAGATCCGAGACGCGGACACGGCCCGCATCGCGATCCAGAGCGCGCTCACCGGTCACTTCGTGCTGAGCTCCCTGCACGGCACCGACAGCGTCGCCGCGTTGCACCGCTTCCTCGACATGGGCATCGAGGCCTTCCTCATCGCCTCCTCCGTCGTCGGCGTCATCGGCCAGCGTCTGCTGCGCCGCATCTGCGATTCGTGCAAGGAGCCGTACAGCCCCGGCGCCGACGAGATCGCCGTGTTCCGCCAGCACAGCGGCGGCAGCGACAAGACCCAGTTCTTCCACGGCGCGGGCTGCAACTACTGCGCCGGCACCGGCTACCGCGACCGCATCGGCGTGTACGAGCTGCTGCGCATCACACCCGAGCTGCGCCGCCTGATCGTCGGCTGGGCCACCACCGAGGAGCTCCGCCGCCTGGCCGTCGCCCAGGGAATGCGCACCATGCTCCGCGAGGCCATGCAACTCGTCGAGAACGACGTCACCACAGTGCCCGAAGTCGTCCGCACCCTGTTCGCCAACTAGTCGCCGCTGCAACCAAGGATCCGCCATGCCCAAGTTCGCATACGCCGCCATCGACCCAACGGGCGGTGCCGTCGAGGGAGTCACCAAGGCCGAGACCATCGGCGACGCGCGCCAGAACCTGATGGCACAGAACCTGTTCCCCACCAAGCTCACCGAGCACAAGGGCGCGCTGCAGTTCGAGCTCACCAAGGAAAAGGTCAAGAAGAAGGAGCTGATGCACTTCACGCGTCAACTCGCGGTGTTCGTCAAGGCCGGCATCCCCATCACCGAGGCACTGGAGACCATCGGCGACGAGACCGAGGACCTCGCCCTGCGCCGCTGTCTCAGCTCGATGGTCGAAGACCTGCGCAACGGTGGCCGGCTCTCCGCCGCAGCACGCAAGCATCCCGAGGCGTTCCCGATCTACTACATGGGCATCCTCGAGTCCGCCGAACTGACGGGCCGTCTCGACACGACGCTAGAGAGCCTCGCTGGCTACATCGAGCGTGAGGTCGAGACCCGCGCCAAGGTCGTCTCCGCGCTCTCCTACCCCGGCGTCGTCATGGTGATGGCGTTCTTCACCGTCTGTGTGCTCGCCGGCTACGTGCTGCCGCAGTTCAAGCCGCTGTTCGCCGAGCTCCACGCCGATCTGCCGCTGCCGACGCGCATGCTGCTGTTCGTCGCCGATCTGTTCACGGTGCTCTGGTACATCCCCGCGTCGGTCATCGCCGTCTTCGTCGCTGCCGTGCTGTGGCTGACCAAGTCGACCAAGGGACGTCTCGTCCGCGACCGGCTGGTGCTCAAGATCCCGATCATCAGCGGCATCGTCGAGTACTCGATCCTCGAGCGCTTCTGCCGCATCCTCGGAGCGATGATCCGAGCGGGCGTGCCGCTGCCGGAGGGGCTGAGGACGACCACCGAGTCGACGAGCAACACGGTGTACAAGGCGCGCCTCGAGGAAGCACAGGCCGTGATGCTCGAAGGTGGCGGCTTTGCTCGTCCGCTGGCCGACACCGGTCTCTTCCCCGGCGCCGCCAAGCAGATGTTCAAGGTCGGCGAAGAGACGGGAACGCTCGACGACCAGCTCGAGGTGGCCAGCCTCTACTTCGACCGCGAGCTGGAGAGCCGGATCAAGAAGTTCACGACGATGTTCGAGCCGATCATGATCGTGTTCGTCGGCCTCATCGTCGGCTTCGTCGCCGTTGCCCTGGTCTCGGCGATGTACGGCGTGCTCGACAACATGAAGACGCAGACCTGAGCCACGCTGATGTCAGCGATGCAGCAGCGTGTCGATCATCGGTTGGCCAGCCCACACGGCAATGATCGTCCCCAGCGCCAGGAAGGGACCGAACGGCACGGCGGTCTTGCGACCGCCCCGGCCGACCGCGATCAGCGCGAGCCCGACGACTGCACCGGCCAGGAAGCCAAGGAACAAACCCACCGCCGCGAAACCGGGGTTGAGCCAGCCGAGGTACGCACCGAGCAGTGGGGACAGACGCACGTCGCCATCACCCATGCCACCACGGCTCAGCACGTAGACGGCGCCCATGAACGCGAGAGCAACCGCAGCACCGAGCAGCATCATCCAGATCCGGCGCGGCTCGTGGCGAACGATCGCCGCGACGCCCAGCAGCGGGACGCCGATCAGTGCAGTGACGTAGATGATCTCGCGCGGCAACCGCTTGGTGCGCAGGTCGATCCAGCTGAGCGCGACGAGCCCGGCTGCGAGCGCGCAGAACGCGCCCAGCTCCCACGACAGTCCGAACTTGATTGCAAATGCAAGGAAGACGCCCGCGTTGGCGACCTCGAGCACCAAGGGCTCCACGCCGATCTTGGCCTTGCAGCGACGGCATCGTCCACGGAGCGCGAGCCAGCTGAACACCGGCACGAGGTCCACGAACCCCAACTGCAGACCGCAGTTGCCGCAGGCCGAACCCGGCGCCACCACCGACCGTCCGTCCGGCACACGATCCACCACCACCGTCAAGAACGACCCGATCAGCAGCCCGAGGATCGTCGTAAACGCAATGACCATGAGTCCTTCACCTCACCGCAGCCTGCGGTTCCAACACGGAGATTAGCCAGATGAGCACCCCCGACCCCGTCCTTCACACCCTGCTCCAGGCAACGGTCGCCGCCGGCGCGAGCGACCTCCACCTCAGCGCCGGGCGTCCGGCAACGGCCCGCCGCGACGGATACCTGGTCAAGTTCGAGGGCGTGCCCGTGCTGGTGCCGAGCGAGATCGAACGCATCGTCATGTCGCTGCTCGACGATCGCCACAAAGTGGAGCTCGCCGAGAACCACCAGGTCGACTTCTCGTTCGGCATCCCCAGCGTCGGCCGCTTCCGTGCCAACGCCTACATGCAGCGCGGCACCATGGCCTTGGCCCTTCGCGTCGTCCCGTTCCGCGTCCGCTCGCTGGAAGAGCTCGGCGCGCCCGCAGCGTGCATCGATCTGCTCAACAAGCCGTACGGACTCGTCCTGGTCGTCGGCCCCACCGGCTCGGGCAAGAGCACGACGCTGGCGGCGATGATCGACCGGATCAACGACGAACGGCCGTGCCACATCCTCACCATCGAGGATCCCGTCGAGTACCTGCACGTGCACAAGACCGCGATGGTCAACCAGCGCGAGGTCGGCACCGACGTGCTCAGCTTCACCGACGGCCTGCGCAGCGCCCTGCGTGAGGACCCCGACGTCGTGCTGCTCGGTGAGATGCGCGACCTCGACAGCATCTCGATCACCCTGTCGCTGGCCGAGACCGGTCACCTCGTGTTCGCGACGCTGCACACCAACGACGCCTCGCAGGCCCTCGACCGCATCGTCGACGTGTTCCCCGCAGAACGCCGGGACCAGATCCAGATCCAGCTCGCCGGCTGCCTCCAGGGCGTCATCAGCCAGCGTCTGGTCGCGGTCGAAGGTGGCGGACGTGTGGCCGCCTATGAGGTGCTGATGGGCACCGACGCCGTCCGCAACCTCGTCCGCGAGGGCAAGAGCCGGCAGATGCGCAACCTCATCACCACGGGCCAGAAGGACGGGATGCAGACCATCGAGATGGACCTCGCCCGCCTGGTCGTGTCCGGTCTGCTCACCATGGATGCCGCCAGCGAGATCAGCGCCTACCCGAAGGAGATCATGGCGCACGCGTCCACGGTGCGAAACCAGATCCAGGCCGATGCCACCATCAACGCCGGACAGGGGGCCACGTCGGGCAACGCCGAGCTCGTCACGGCGGCCGCCGCTGCGCCCACGGGTCGTCGCGGCTCATGAATCCGGGCGGTCGCTCGACATGTCGATGATGAAGCAGCTCCCCTACAAGTGGATCGCCGGCATCACGCCGTGCCCCAAGGGCTGGCTCATCGTCCCGGCGCGCCTCGCCGGCGTCACCGTGGTGGTCGAGGACTGCATGGTGGTCCGGACGCTGTACGAGGTGGTCGACTTCCGTCCGAAGTTCGACGCAGCCGCGATCAACATTCCGATGGGGTTTCGTGATCACCCGGAGCAGAACGGCGACTGCGAGAGCGAGGTACGAGCCATGGTGGGTTGGCCCCGCTGCGTCGCGGTCCGTGACATCCCCTCCCGGGCCGCCCTGCGCACCACGACGAAGGCGGAAGCCAGAGCCATCGAGCCGTGGCTGACCAACGATGACCTCCGTCGCTTCCGTTGGCTGCGGGAGGCGGAGAAGACCTTCCAGCCGTTCCATCAGCGCAGCTTCTTCTCGGCCAACCCCGAGCTCTCCTACACGCTCCTCAACGACGACCGGCCACTCAAGACCTCCCCGTTCCAGCAGGAGGGCGTCATCGAACGCATGGGTCTCATCCGCAGCAAGCTCCCTGGTGT
Organism: Ilumatobacteraceae bacterium; assembly: GCA_025463305.1. The sequence continues at coordinate 9,979 of JAOBWK010000069.1, read as the reverse complement.
CGAGGAGATCATCCAGCGCACCCCCCCTGCCGGTGCGGGGCAGTACCATGTCGTCCAGGCCAGCGGTCTGCTGTGGACGGCACGTCGAGCGATCGGACGTGCGATCAACCGGCTGCCGATGGATCCATCGTGGGACGAGAACGGACTGCGGGTCGAGATCGTTCGCTGAAGCTGCGGACGAGGCGCGGCCACAGCACCACGGCCATCGCCCCGGCACAAGCTGCCGTCCGGAGCACAGCGCGAGCCGAGGCGTCCGTGACCACCCAGGCCGGGACCAACATCACGCCGGCGAAGATCGTGGCGATCGGCACGACTGTGTCCGTCTCCAGGACATCCCAGATGAGAGCGCCCAACACGAGCCCAGGCGTGTAGTAGCTCCACGTCCCGGGGTCGAGCATCAGGCGAGCGGCGACTCCGACGAGGACGACCCCGCTCGAGCGGCCACGCACGACAGCGACGGCCACCAGGGCGATCGCGCAGACCAGCTGGGCCGAGCGCAGCGCTGCAGGTACCGATCCGGCAGTGAGGCCGAGGAGGCTGAGTGGGGAGTCGGCGGACAGTGCCACCGCCGGGCGCAGGGACCGCAACGTCTTCGGATACGCAATGAGGAACGGCAGCCACCACGAGGCGCCCACGATGGCGCTCAACGCTGGCCATTTCATTCGCGCTCGCAGTGAACCGGTTGGCAGCATCGTCAACGGCAGGAAGATGATCGCCCAGGGTTTGATCGCGATCGCGATGCCGATCAGCACCGCGGCCGGCACCCATCGGCGGCGGCAGGTCAACAGCAAAGCGCCGGTCGTCGCCGCCAGCACGAGCGCGTCATCGAGATGTCCGTATCCGCCCAGCTTCGCCCACCAGAACATCAGCACACAGCCGCCGATCAGCACCTTGGCCTGAGCGCCAAATGGGTCGCTCGCCGAGATGTTCGTCTCGCTGCGCTCGAGGAATCCGACCAGGAGCAAGCCGAGCACTCCGCTGGCCAGAGCAGCGATCACGAAGCCGTTCCGCGGGGTCGCCGACGCGGCCACGGAGATCAGCAGGCTCACGGGCCCGGTCTGGATGCCCGGGTTCTTGAGGTAGACGCTCAGGCCTTCGCTGCCGATGAGCGCGCGCCCGCCGTCGACGAACACGTCCCAGTCCCCACGGCCGCCGGCCAGGACCGCGCAGGCGCCTGCCCACAGCGCCAGAAGCAGGTGCCGAGCTCGGATCGCACGCCCGCAAGCACCTCGCCAGCCGCCGGCAGAACGATCGGGCATGCTGGGGTCGGAGTCGTCAGGCCTCGATGGTGCGATGCCCCGAGTTGCCGGCCGCAGCGCCACGTCCCTGGTGTCCGATCAGTAGCCGACGCACTTGCCGATGCCGACCAGTGTGTACGCCGTGTTGAGCGTGGGGTTGCCGGTCAGCGTGTACGTCCACTTCGCAGTGTCGGGCGCGGACGCGACGTAGTTCGGCGTCAGCGCAGCGAGCGTCGCCGGGTACGAACCTGTGCTCGTCGTGTTCGCGTAGTACGACTCGAGTCCGGTCACGATGGTGCTCCGATCGGATTTGCAGGCACTCGACGTGCCCTTGTCCGTGATGCCTCGCACGGCGAACACCGTGACGGTGGCCAAGATGCCGAGGATCACGATGACGATCAGCAACTCGACGAGCGTGAAGCCTCGGTCGGTCGTCGGTCCTTCGGCGGGGGTTCGGGTGGAGGTGTGCATTCGTTCGGTGTCCCTTCCAAGGATTGGCAACGGTCCGACAGCGCGCCGCCCATCCGCGACACCTGGTCTGGTGCTCCTGCGGCGACGAGCCGGTCCCGAAGGACCGGCTCGTCATCACAAGCACATGTGCTGACGATCGAACGCCAGCTTTCATCTCAGGTCAGAAGCCTGCGCAGGTGCCGATGCCGGTCAGCGAGTACGACGAGTTCAGGGCGGCGGGGGTGACACCGTTCAGGGCGTAGGTCCACTTGAGCGTGTCGGGTGCCGACGCAAGGTAGGCCGGGGTGAGCGCTGCAAGGGTGGCCGGGTACGACGCTGTGCCGGTGTTGTTGGCGTAGAACGACTCGAGACCGGTGATGATGGTGGACTTGTCGGTCTTGCAGGCACTCGTGGTGCCCTTGTCGGTGATGCCGCGGACAGCGAACACCGTGACGGTGGCCAAGATGCCGAGGATGACGATGACGATCAGCAACTCGACGAGGGTGAAACCCTTGTCGCGCTTGCTGCTGGACTCTTCAATTTCGATGTGGTTTTCCATGATTTGGTGCGTTCCTCCGCAAAGTTGTTGTCCCACGAAACACACCGAGATCAACCCAATCTCAGCTCGGTGCTGAGATCTCTTCGGCACGGTTGGAGCGCACCTTGAGCCCTTTGTTGTCCGGTCGATGACTCAGTGCTTGCACAACGGTCACACTCTCAAGAAGGCCTCTTGAGCTGGTCAAGGAGTTCTCTGGAACTGGCCGATTCAAGGTCGGGGCGCGGTCGACCGATACATGGATTGCCGGAGAAGCGGCCGTCGCGACGCGCTGTCCGCGACCCGATCGAGTGGGAATGAGGTGGACACGGAGATGCGACGCAAGAGCGACATGTGGGAAGACTTCAGCACTGGGCCGTTCCTCCCGGGCGAGGGCGAACAGGCCGCGTCCGATGCGGCGGCCGACGTCCGCGAGCGCTTGGCGATGGTCGAGGAGCAACTCCGTTCGCAGTTCACCTCGATGGCGGCATACGCGCAGATCTCGCAGCAGGCGATCGAGACCGCCCGCGCCGAGTCCCGGGCCGATCTCGATCGTGAGAAGGCCACCGTGATCTCGCTCGTCGAGCGGGTCCGCGAGGAGCTGCACACCGGGCACGGGCAGACGTTGCCCGCAGCCGAGCCGACGCCGTCGACGACACCGGACCGGATCGCGCTGCTCGAGAGCCGCTTCGAGGAGCTCACCCGTCAGTTCGCGATCACCCTGAAGTACCAGGAAGACCTCGCCAACTCGATCGCCGTGATGTTCGAGCGACAGCTGCAGGACCACGGCTGGCTGGCGAGCTGCGCCGAGGCATCCGTCTGATTCACTGAGCACCTGTCGGGGTTCGGCGCCGCGCCGTACCCTGCTGCAGATGGAACCGACACTGGTGCTGCGCCCGGGGCGCGAGAAGTCCGTCCGCCGGCACCATCCGTGGATCTTCAGCGGCGGCGTCGCACGCGTCGAAGGCTCCCCTGCGCCGGGCGACACGGTGCGCGTGGTCAGCGCGACGGGCGATCTGCTCGGACGAGCGTCGTACGCACCGGCGTCGCAGCTGCGTGCTCGGTTGTGGACGTTCGATCCCGACACCGTCGTCGACGACGAGCTGGTGGCATCCCGCGTGGTGGCCGCTGCGGCCCGCCGCAGCGGCCTGGCGCCGATCACCGACGCGGCCCGCCTCGTGTTCAGCGAGGCCGACGGCGTGCCCGGCGTGATCGCCGATCGCTACGGCGAATCGGTCGTCGTGCAGATGGGCTCTGCCGGCGCCGACCGCTGGCGAGAAGTCGTTGCAGATGCACTCTTTTCGCTGCCCGGCGTGCGCTGTGTGTACGAGCGGTCCGACATCGATGCCCGCCAACGCGAGGACCTCGCTCCGCGCACGGGACTGCTGCGCGGCAACGAGCCCGACGCGGAGAGCGTGATCACCGAGCGCGATCTGCGATACGCCGTCGGTTTCACGGAGGGCCAGAAGACGGGCTTCTACCTCGATCAGCGCAACGCGCGCGACGCCGTGGCGCGGGTCGCCGAGGGACGGCGCGTGCTCAACGCGTTCTCGTACACCGGCGCGTTCGGCGTGATCGCGGCGCGCCACGGCGCGGCGTCGGTGACGAGCCTCGACTCGTCGGGACCGGCGTTGGCAGGGGCCGCGCGCAACGCCGAGCTCAACGGGGTGGAGCTGGGCGATGTCATCGAGGGCGACGCGTTCGCTGAGCTGCGCACCCTGCGCGACCGGGCCAAGTCGTACGACCTGATCATGCTCGATCCGCCCAAGCTCGCCCAGACCGAGGCCCAGGTGGCCCGCGCGACGCGGGCCTACAAGGACCTCAACCTGCTGGCCGCCAAGCTGCTGGCACCTGGTGGGATCCTCATGACGTTCTCCTGCAGCGGCGGGGTGAGCACCGAGCTGTTCCAGAAGGTGGTGGCGGGCGCAGCGCTCGATGCCAAGCGGGACCTGCGCATCGTCGGCCGGCTCGATCAGCCGAGCGATCACCCTGTGCCGCTGGCGTTTCCCGAAGCGGCGTACCTCAAGGGCCTGGTGCTGCTCGCCGAGTGACCGATGACAACCTCCTCGGCGCGGTCGGAGGTTTCAAGCGTCGACGACGCGGGAAGTCTCATGGCATCACCCCCTCAGAGAGGAAGCATCATGGACAAGGATCTGGATCAGGCCAAGGGCAGGATCAAGCAGGCGGCAGGCGACTTGACCGGCAATGACCAGCTCAAGCAGGACGGCAAGACCGACGAGAACGCCGGCAAGGCCAAGGAGTTCCTCGGCGACATCAAGGACAAGCTCGATGACGCCGTCGACAAGGTGAAGGAAACCCTCCACCGCAACTGATCTTGCGGGAGCTGATTTGCCTCGGCTTCCACCACCCGTCGAGGGCCGCCCGCCGAACAGGCCAGGTGCGGCCCTCGTCGCGTTTTCGGGCTCTGTCCTGTCCCTGCGCCGCCGCCGGACGTCAGTGGCTGGTCGGGTTCTCCTGGACCAGCTCGATCAGCGTGCCGAAGCTGCCCTTCGGATGAATGAACGCCACGGTGGTGCCGCGGCTGCCCGGGCGGGGCGCCTTGTCGATCGGCGTGGCACCGGCCGCGATCATCGAATCGAGCGCGACGCCGCAGTCGTCGACGCGGTAGCCGATGTGGTGAAGTCCCTCGCCACGCTTCTCGATCGCCTTCGCGACCGGGGACGCGTCGCTCGTCGGCGTGAGCAGCTGGATGTAGCTCTGGGCCACGTTCAGCAGGGCTTCCTCGACGCCGTCGGACTCGACGATCTCGCGGTGCTCGACCGTGGCGCCGAACGCCCGCTGGTAGTAGTCGATGGCGGCCTCGAGGTCGCGAACGGCAATGGCCACGTGGTCGATCTCGGTCAACAGCATGACGTGAGCTTAGGCAACGACCCCGTGGCGCGCGACCTTGGTGACGATCACGCTGCCGACGCTGTAGCCGGCGCCGAACGAGCAGATCACGCCGATGTCGCCGGCAGCCAGATCAGACCGATGCATGTGGAAGGCGATGATCGATCCCGCCGAGCTGGTGTTCGCGTACTCGTCGAGGATGACGGGCGCCTCGTGCTCGTCGGGGAGACGGCCGAGCACGCCCTTGGCGATCAGCTGGTTCATCTTCAGGTTCGCCTGGTGGAGCCAGAACCGACGGATGGCGGAGGGCGCGTAGCCAAGCGCGTCGAGGTGCTCAGTGATGTGCGCCGACACCATCGGGCACACCTCGCGGAACACCTGCTGGCCGCGCTGGCGGAACACGAGATCGTGCGGATCGCGCTCGCCGACCTCGCTCGGGTTGAGGAACCCGAAGTCGTTGCGGATGTTGTTCGAGAACTGCGTCGCGAGCTTGGTGCCGAGCACCGCCCACGACTCGGCGGCGACCGCATCGTCAGCACGCTCGAGCACGAGCGCCGTGCATGCGTCGCCGAAGATGAAGTGGAAGTCGCGAAGCTCGAAGTTGTTGTGCCCCGACGTGATCTCCGGGTTCACCACCACGACGCAGCGCGCCGAGCCGTTCTTCAGCGCATCGACGGCCGCCTGGATCGAGAACGTGGCCGACGAGCAGGCGACGTTCATGTCGTACGCCCAACCGCCGGCGCCGAGCTCGTTCTGGATCTCGATCGACACGGCGGGGTAGGCGCGCTGCAGGTTCGAGCAACCGACGATGACGGCGTCGACGTCGCTGCCCTGGCGACCGGCCATCGCCAGCGCCTGACGGATGGCCGGCATCGACATCTCGGCCTGGATGCCGAGCTCGTGCTCGCCGCGCAGCTTGAGGTTCGGACGCAACCGCTCGGGATCGAGGATGCCGGCCTTGTCGACGACGTAGCGAGAACGGATGCCCGACGCCTTGAGGATGAACTCCTCGTCCGGTGTGGCGCGCACCTGAACCAGACCGAGCTCGATCTCCTCGGCGTGATCCTCGTTCCAGCGCGTCACGGCCGTGGTCAACGACGCGACCAGCTCGGCGTTGCTGATCGACTCGGGCGGCGTGTACAGCCCGGTGCCCGTGATCACGATCTGACTCACTGTGTCCCCTTCGGCGGGGACCGAGGCGAACGTCGGCGTCCCCTCCCCCACCCGGAGAGTATTGCCGACGGCGGGACGGCTCCGTGGGGCGGTGTGCAACACTCGGACCGATGACGTCGGCGTCGAACGGCGAGCAGATCGTCGCCGAGCTCCGTGCCGCGGGGTTCGAGCGGGGCGCCCATCTCGCGCTGGCGCTGCTCCCGTCGGTCGGGCTCGGCCTCGCCGCGGCTGACGGCGAGTGGGTCGTGTCGACACCGACGCCGGCTGCGATCGTCGCCGTGATCGACGAGGTGTTGCGGCCGCGCTGGGTGATGTGGTCGAACGACACCGCCAAGACGCTGGTGTCGGCCGGGGTCCGGGTCGCGACGTGCTGGGACATCGCCGCCGTGCACCGGCTGCTGTTCGGTGGCTGGAAGGCCGATCCGGCACGGGTGGTCGCGGTGCTCCACGGCTTGCCGACATCGAGCATCCCGGAGATGGGCCAGCTCAACCTGCTCGACGCCGTCACCGACGAGGGCTCGGACCTCGACGATCCGTTCCGGCCGGACGGACACCTACGACCTGAGTGGACCGCCGGCGGGTGGGCGTCCGACGTCACCCGGATCGGTCGATGGGCTGCCGCCGCGTTGGCGATCCACACGCTCCAACGCGGCCTGCTGGATCAGGCGACGGACCCCGTGCGCGCCGCCGCCACCGCCAGGTCGGAGTCTGCAGCGGAGCTGCTCTGCGCGGAGCTGGAGGCAGACGGGTTGCCGATCGACAGAGGCGTCGCCGAGGCGACGATCGCTGCATCGGTCGGCCCGCGCACGGCGAGCGAGTCCGATGCGGCGGTCGCCCGGGCGGCGCGAGACGCCGAGGTGCTGCGCCACGTGCCGGCGAGCCGTGACATCGATCTGCGCAACCCGGCGCACGTGCGGTCGTTGCTCAACCGCGTCGGCGTCGATGTACCGGACACACGTGCGTGGCGGCTCGAGCCGTTCCGCGACGCGCACCCGGTGGTCGACGCGCTGCTGACGTGGCGCAAGGCCGAGCGGATCGCCACCACCTACGGATACACGTGGCTCGAGGAGCACGTCGGGGCCGACGATCGCCTGCGCGGCGCGTGGTCCGGCAGCGACGGCGCGGCCGGGCGGATGACGGCGCAGGCCGGCCTGCACAACCTGCCGGCCGAGATGCGCGTCGCCGTCGTGGCCGAACCGGGGCACGTGTTCATCCGCGCGGATCTCGGGCAGATCGAACCGCGCGTGCTGGCCGCCGTCTCGGCCGATCCGCTGCTCGCCGCCGCCACCCAGGACGACGACATGTACGCACCGGTCGCCGCCCGGCTCGGCGTCGAGCGGCCGGTGGCGAAGGTGGCCGTGCTCGCCGCGATGTACGGGCAGACGTCGGGCGCTGCGGGCCAGGCCCTGCGCGGGATGGAGACCGCGTACCCGGTGGCGATGACGTACCTGCGCGACGCGGACGAGTCCGGCCGAAACGGACGCGATCTACGCACCAACGGCGGCCGGCTGATCCGGATGTGGCCGACGCCTGATCACCTCGATGACCGCGACCAGCGCGCCGTCGCCAACGGGCGGGGGCGGTATGCGCGCAACGCGATGGTGCAGGGCGCAGCGGCCGAGCTGTTCAAGGCGTGGGCCGCCACCGTGCGGGCACGCACGGCCCAGCACGGGGCGCGCATCGTCCTGTGCCTGCACGACGAGCTGCTGGTGCACGCACCAGCGGCATCGGCCGACGCGGTGGCCGCGGCGATCGACGACGGCCTGCAGGAGGCCGCGTGGCGATGGGCACAGGATCGCAGCGTGCGCTTCGTCGCCGACACGAGCATCGTCGAACGGTGGTCCGACGCGAAGGGCTGACGCCGTGTCGGTGGGCGCCGGGCCTCAGTGGGCGTGTGCGGACAACGCACGATGACGTTGGTGGCACAGCCACGTCACTGCCGCGCACGACGAGCCGATCGCCGCCGGCAGCCACATCCCGTGCGCGCTGTACGCCGCAGTGGCCACAGACGCCATCACGGCCCGGCCCAACGTCGCCCCACTGACCATCATCGCCAAGCCGCTCGACGGGTTCGACGGGACGAGGCTGTTGGAGAGTGAGATCGTCGAGAGCACCGTGAACTCGAACGCACCGATGAACAGCGCGAGCAACGCCACGCCGACGAACAGGTGGTGGTGGAGCAGCGCGAGCGCGGCGCCGAGGGGCACCATGACGGCGCTGCCGTACAGCACCGACCGCTGCTTGCCCCACGCGTCGACGAACCGGATCGTCGATGATGTGGCGACGAGCTCGACCGCTCCGAACGCGAAGATGACGGCGGTCAGCTGCGTGTCGCTGAAGTGGAAGTCGTCCTGCAGCCACTTGCCGAACGTGACGAAGACGCTCTGCGACGCGGCCGTCAGCGTGACCGTGCCGGCGATCACCCACCACCCGTTGCCGAGCCGCGCCCGGTCGCGGTGGGCGACGGGGGCGGCGACCACGCGCCCGAACTCCGACGGCAGCCGGCTGTGGATGACGGCGGCCATCACGACGATGGCGAGCACGGCGAGCACGTAGCCCCAGCGCCACGACGTGACGCCGGTCAGCAGCCCCATCAGAACGACGCCGACGCACAGCCCGATCGCCCACGCCGTCTCGGTGAGCCCGATGGCGCGGCCGACCTTCGCGTACGCGACCCGGTCGGTGATCCACGCGATCACCCCGAGGTCGAAGACGATCTTGGAGACCGCGAGGATGACCAGGCCGACCCCGAACACGACGATGCTCCGGCTGACCGCACTGATCGACGCCCCGAGGGCCATGCCGAGCAGGCCGATCGTCATCGCCGAGCGCCGCTGGAAGGGTCGTGCGGCGCGGGTGACCAACGGCGCGCTCAGGCCGACGAACTCGCCGAGCGCGATCGCCCCGCCGACGCTCGCCAGGCTGACGTGGAGACCGCTGGCGATGGTGGCGACGAACGGCGCGGCGAAGCGGAACGCGCTGTTGGCGGCGATCTTGGCCACCGTCAGCGGGAGCAGCGAGGACCGCACCTCGTCGCTGTAGGTCTCGTCGAGACGGCTGGCCAACACGGCGCAGAGGGTAACCATGCGCGTGTCGGGCACCACGCCCCGCCGGTAGCCTTCCGACTGCCTCGCCAGCCCGCCCCGCACAGGGAGTCCGTCGGGGACTGTGTCCTGCAAAGGCTGTACCCCCAAAGGAATTGGCCCGTGGCCCTGATCGTCCAGAAATTCGGCGGCACGTCCGTCGCCGATCCAGACCGCATGCGCGCCGTCGCCGACCACGTCGCGTTTACCAAGCGCCACGGCAACGACGTCGTCGTCGTCGTGAGCGCGATGGGCAAGACCACCGACAACCTGATCGCCCTCGCCACCCAGGTGTCGAACACCCGCCCGGGTCGCGAGATGGACATGCTGCTCACCACCGGCGAGCGGATGTCGGCGGCGCTGGTCTGCATGGCGCTCAACGACCTCGGCGTCGACGCGATCAGCTTCACCGGCAGCCAGGTCGGCATCATCACCGACAACGTGCACGGCAAGGCCAAGATCGTCGAGGTCAAGGGTGACCGTGTCCGCGACGCGCTGGCGAAGGGCAAGGTGTGCGTGGTCGCCGGGTTCCAGGGCGTCAGCCTCGACAAGGAGATCACGACGATGGGTCGTGGCGCCAGCGACCTCACCGCTTCGGCGTTGGCGAAGGCGCTGAACGCCGATGCTTGCGAGATCTACACCGATGTCAC
>JAOBWK010000043.1 GCA_025463305.1 Ilumatobacteraceae bacterium | reverse complement strand
GGTGGTCGCCGTCGTCGAGTCCGACGAGCCGCCCATGCCCGGAGGTGCACCACCAGCACCGCCACCCGGCGGCATCCCGCCGTTGGCCGCCGATGTGGCCGTCGTGGAACCTGTCGTGGAGGCGGTGGTCGCGGCGGTCGTCGACGCCGTGGTGGACGAGGTCGCCGTCGTCGCCGTCGTGGCGCTGGTGGACGACGTCGTCGCGCTGCTGCCACAGGCGGCGAGGAAGGCGAGCGCACCGCCACCGGCGGCACCGAGCAGGATCCGCCGCCGGTTGATCAGCGTGGAGAGGTCGAACGCGAGACCGCGATCGTGGTCCTCCACCCCGTGGTCGTCGATGGCGTGGTCGGCTTGGTGGTCAGCTCGGTGTCGCATGATGTCCTCCGTCGTCGGCGAGATCCGTGGAGCCCCGTTGGCCCACTGGTCGATCCGGTCCGCCGATGTCATGGGCACATCGTGCTGAGCGCGCCTCCGTGCCGACGCAGCCCTCACTGGGAACTTCCTCAGTCTTGACGGTCCTCCGGCGCCGGCGGGACGAACCGGATCCGGTCGATGATGACCTGGCCGGTGACCCGGTTGCGGTAGCGCTGGTGGGTGGCGTTGACCGGGTCGGTGACGATGAAGTCGTCGGGTGCCGGGCCGCCGCCGAGGATGCCGACGTCGACCGCCTCCCAGTCACCCATGTCGAAAACGCTCACGTCCGCAACGTAGACGAAAGCCGCGTTCTCACGCGTGTAGGGGTTTCCCCGATTCGGCGCCGGGGCCGAACGATCAGGATGAGATCCATGCAACGACGTCCACTCCGCCGCGCCGCACTCGCCCTCTTCCTGCTCGCCTCCGGCACGGTCACCGCCACCTCCGGCGCCGTCAGCCCGGCGCACGCGGACGCGACCGGGCCGATCCAGCCCAAGGTCGTCGGCAACCAGCTCGTCGATGCCCGCACCGGCAAGACCTGGGTGCCGCACGGCGCGAACTGGCCCGACATGGAGTACGCGTGCGTCGAGGGCTACGTCCCCGACCACCCCGCGGTGGAGACCCAGACGATGGCGACGTGGGGCATCGACGTGGTGCGGATCCCGCTCAACGAGGACTGCTGGCTCGGCACCGACGGCGCCCCGACCGCCGGAGCCGGGACGGCGTCCCAGTACAAGGCGCGGGTCCAGGCGCGCGTGAACGCGATCCACGCCGCTGGGATGGTTGCCATCCTCGATCTGCACTGGACGGCTCCGGCCGGCAAGCAGGCGTTCGGGCAGCGGCCGATGGCCGATGCCCAGTCGGTCACGTTCTGGCAGCAGGTGGCAACGGCCTACAAGAGCGACGCGTCGACGATGTTCGAGTTGTTCAACGAGCCGTACTCGAGGCCCGATGCGAACAACCTCACGTGGGACTGCTGGAAGAGCGGTGGCTGCCTGGTGCCGAACGTGAACGACGACACCGACCTCGATGGCTCGACGTACCCGGCCGTCGGCATGGCCACGCTCGTGTCCACGGTGCGGGCCACCGGCGCAACCCAGCCGCTGCTGCTCGGCGGCCTGAACTACTCCAACGACCTCACCGGCTGGCTCGCCCATGCGCCTGCCGACAGCCAGCTCGTGGCGGCCTGGCACAACTACCCGGCACAAGGATGCTGGAACACGCCGGGCAACGACTGCTGGGACACCACCATCCTCTCGGTCGCGGCGCACGTGCCGGTGCTGATGACGGAGTTCGGCTACGAGGCCGGCGACACCGGGCAGTTCGACGCGACGATGGCGTGGGCTGACCAGCACGGTATCGGCTACCTGCCCTGGGCGTGGTGGGTCAACGACCCGTCCGACGACGCGGCCAGCAAGCTCTACGCGCTCGTCGACGGCGCCGACTACCACCCGAAGGCGCCAGGCGGCGTGAAGTACCACGATCACCTCGCCACGCTGGTCGCCAACCCACCGAACACCGGTGGCGGCACGGGTGGTGGTGGCACGAGTGGCGGTTCGGCGTCGGACTACGTGTCGGTCGTGCCGGACCGGGCACTCGACACCCGGCCCGACACCCAGGTCGGCTACACCGGCCCCAAGCCGACGGCAGGTCAGACGATCCAGCTCGACGTCACCGGGGTCGGCGCGTCGAAGGTGCCCGACAACGCGACGGCCGTCGTGCTGAACGTGACGGGCACAGACGTCGACAGCGCCGGCTACGTCACGGTCTGGCCGTGTGGGTCGCCGCAGCCGACGGCGTCGAACCTCAACCTGGTGCCGGGCACGACATCGCCGAACCTGGTGATCTCCAAGATCGGCGACGGCGGCAAGGTCTGCATCTTCACCCAGCCCAGCGCGCACCTCATCGCTGACATCAACGGCTACATGCCGGCCGGCTCGACCTACACGCCACTCGTCCCCGAGCGGCTGCTCGAGACCCGGGCCAACGGCCAGACCGGTTACACCGGCGGCAAGCCGGCCGCCGGCACCACCATCGCCCTCCAGGTCACCGGGGCGGGCACGTCGACGGTGCCGGCGAACGCGACCGCCGCGGTGCTCAACATCACGGGCACCGGCGCCGACGGTGCTGGCTATGTCACCGTCTGGCCGTGCGGCACCCCGCAGCCGACGACCTCGAACCTCAACATCCCGGCCGGTGGAACGGCGCCGAACCTGGTGATGGCCGAGATCGGCGAGGGCGGCAAGGTCTGCATCTACAACCAGACCTCGATGGACCTCATCGCCGACATCAACGGCTACGTCCCGGCGGCGTCGTACTACACGCCCGTGCAACCGGAGCGGTTGCTCGAGACCCGTGCCGACGGCCAGACCGGCTACGCCGGCGGCAAGCCCGCTGCCGGCACCACGATCGAGCTGACCGTCACGGGTGTCGGGGCGTCGAAGATCCCCGCCACCGCGACGGCCGTCGCGCTGAACGTCACCGGTGTCGACGCCGACGCCGCCGGCTACGTCACGGTGTGGCCGTGTGGCAGCCCGCAGCCGACCGCGTCGAACCTCAACCTCGAACCCGGCGGGATCAGCCCGAACCTGGTGATGTCGAAGATCGGCACCGGGGGCAAGGTGTGCATCTACACCCAGGCCTCCGCCCACCTCCTCGCCGACGTCAACGGCTACTGGCCGTGACGGTGGACCGCTCGATCAGCGGCCAGGATGTCAGCGGATGGGCGGGCGCGTCTGCAGGATCTGCGAGACGGTCGCGAAGGCAAACACGCCGTCGGCATCGCTGAACGTCGCGTTCGACACGCCCCGTCCCTGTGCGGTGTTGAAGCGGGTGTCGCCGGTGAGGGCGATCCACTCGCTCGTCGGGGAGCGCAGGACGTGGGCGTTCACGTCGGGGTTGATCATCGTGGCCGTCGTCGGGTGATCGGCCAGCCCGACGAGGTTGGCGAAGTCGAACATCCCGGCCATCCGCGCGGTGGGGCTGGTCGGTGACCCGGCGACCACCGGCGCCGTGATGCGGATCCACGACCCCATCGATCGGCCGTCGACGGTCTGGGCACGGCGCATGTCGACCGCCTGCAGGAAGCCGGGCGCGTGTGGCGCGATCTCGCGGAGGTCCATCGCCTCCTCCGGGCGGATCAGCCCGTCGGCGGGGCGAGCGTCCGTGGTGCTCGCGAGCACGCCCTCGGCGATGGCCTCGTCGCGGATCCGCAGCGCGGTGACGCGTACGTGCTCGACCTCGCCGACGAGCAGCCGGAGCTCGACGATCTGGATCTTCTTGCCCTCGCGGATCACGTCCCACCGCACGTGCAGCCGTCGGCCGAGCGGCACCGGGCGATGGATGTCGGCGGTGAACCGGCTGACGGTCATCGGCACCAGCGTCGGCACCTCGTCGAGGCACTGCCCGATCAGCGCCAGCGCCGCTCCCCCGTGCGCCGCGCCCGGATCCCAGCCGCCCTGGGTCAGGATCGTGCCGACGTAGCCGTCGCCGTCGCGCTCGTACATGGCCCGCTCATCCACCCCTGCACCATGGCAGGCAGCCGACGTCGCCCGGCAATCCGACGCCGCAACGCCCCACGATGTCACCGGATGTCCGCCTGACGCTGACATTCCGTGACATCGTCGGGGGGTCGGCCCATCGGCGAGACTGGCTCCCGTGACCGCTCCGCTCGTCCAGCTCGGTGACCCGGTGGTGCCCGACGGGGTCGTGCTCGAGCGAGCGCACGCGGACGGTGTCGAGCGCGTCCGGTTGACGGCGACCCGCGACCTCACCGGCATCGCGACGGGTCGGTTCTCCCGACCCAGCGCGCACGCGGCGGTGTCGGTGGTCGGCGAGCCGAGCTACCTCGGGTTCGCGTACACCCAGTTCGCCCTGCCGGTGGTGGCCGGCCCGGCGCTCGACTTCGACTTCCATCCGGCGCACAACCTGCAGTCGCCACGCGCGCTCGGGCTGCTCCTCGCGCGTGTCGAGCAGCAGCACGTCCTGCTCGCGCCGCTGGACCATCCGCACGAGCAGATCATCGCCGTGACCGACAGCGGTCTGCAGTGGGGATGGCACGGCGATCTCGACGAGGTGCCGGCCGGCTTCACGACGACGCTCGGGATCTTCGTCGGCACGTCGGCGGACGAGCTCCTGGAGCGTTGGGCGGACGACCTCCGGCCGGCGCGTCGTCGGCGGTCGACGGATGCCAACCCGATCACATCGCACCTGTCGTACTGGACCGACAACGGCGCCGCCTACTGGTACCGCACCGAGCCCGGCCGCACGATCGGCACGAGCGTGGCTGAGGCCGTCGAGGCACTGCGGGCCGACGGCGTGCCGATCCTCGCCGTCGAACTCGACTCGTGGTGCTACCAGCACGAGGTGGCACGACCCATCGCCGAGATCGGCTACCCGGAGGAGGTGCCGCCGTCGGGGATGCTGCAGTGGCAGCCACAGCTCGACGCGTTCGACTCGCCGGCCGCGAGCACGACAGGCGCTGCGCTCGATCCGATCGAGCAGTTCGCCGATCGGCTCGGACGGCCGCCGCTGGTGATCCACTCGCGCCACGTCTCGCCACAGTCGCCGTACCTCGCGGACGGCGAGTGGTGGGTCGATGCGCTCGCCGCCCAACCCGTCGATCCGATGTTCTTCCGTCGCTGGTTCGACGATGCGCGCCGGTGGGGCGTCTGCGCGATCGAGCAGGACTGGATGCTGCTCTACTGGTTCGGCGTCCGCCAGCTGCGCGCCGTCCCCGACCGCTCGGCCGAGTGGCAGCGCGGCCTCGACGCGCTGGCCGACGAATCCGGCGTCGATCTGATCTGGTCGATGGCGACGCCCGCCGACCTCGTGTTCGCAGCGGGCCTCGACCACGTCGTCGCCGTGCGCACCAGCGACGACTACCGCTTCGCCGCCGACTCGGCGCTGCTGTGGACGTGGTACCTCACGGTGAACCGGCTGGCGAGCGCGCTCGGGCTCGCCGCGTTCAAGGACTGCTTCTTCTCGAGCCGACAGATCGCAGGCGGCGATCCCATCGACGGCGACGAGCACGCCGAGCTCGAAGCGCTGCTCGCGTGCATGTCGGCCGGGCCCGTCGGCATCGGCGATCGCGTCGGCCGCACCGACATCGATGTCGTGATGCGCACGTGCGATGCGGACGGGCGGATCCGCCACGTCGACCGGCCGCTCGGGCTCATCGATCCGTGCCTGTTCGGCGAGCCGGCGCGTGGCGAGCGGCTGGCGTGGTCCACCACGACGGCGACCCGTGGCGGCGCGGTGTGGACGTTCGTCGTCGCGATCAACACCGCCACCGAGCGCCGCGTCATCGCTGATCACCTCGACCTCGCCACGCTCGGCCTCGGCGGTTCGCGCGACGTCTACGACTGGCGGGCCGGGAGCGTGCACACGGTGGACGCGCTCCACACCGAGCTGGCGCCGCGCGATTGGGCGTTGTGGGTGTGCGCCCCGCCCGGCGAACGCGCCGACGCCGGTGATCTCACCAAGTACGTCACCGTCCCGGCCGACCGGTCTGCGGCCGTCAGCGCGCCGACGGCTTGACGAGCTGACCCGGACGAACCGCGTCGTCGTGGACGCCGTCGACCTGGATCGGCACGCCGTTGACGAGCACGTGCCGCACGCCGGTCGGCTGGTCCGCGGTGAGCCGCTCGGATCCGGCCGGGAAGTCGGCCAGCCGGCGCAGCGGACCCGGCGCGACCGTGTCGGGATCGAACACCACGACGTCGGCCCACGCACCGGGCACGAGCCGGCCGCGGTCGGCGAAGCCGAACAGATCGGCCTGCACCGACGTGAGCCGGCGCACCGCCTCCTCGATCGGGAGCAGCTTCCGGTCGCGCACCCAGTTGCCGAGGTAGTCGGTGGCCTGCGGGGCATCGCACAGCTGGCCGACGTGCGCGCCGGCGTCGGACAGCCCGAGCGTGCAGTGCTCCTCGAGCAGCACCTTGGCGACCTCGATCGGATCGTCGTTGGCCACCATGCAGGCGACGCGGATGGTCAGCTCGTCACCGGCGAGATCGAGCAGCACGTCGAACGGCGTCGCACCGCGCTCGTCGGCGATCTCGGTCAGCCGCCGTCCGGCCAGCTCGGGATGGGCTGCGGACTCGGCGATCTCGTAGGTCTCCCAGCGCGGGATGCCGAAGGTGGCTCCCACCCAGCCGGCCACTGCCTGCTCGCGCCACGCCGGATCGGCGTAGGCCGCGCGGCGGGCGTCGGCGTCGCCGGCCATCAGATCGCCGAAGCGAGGGTTGACGTTGAGCGTGAACGGCTCGGCCATCGACATGGAGAACCGCAGCGGGCGCGGCGACACCTGTGGCCAGACCTGCGCGCCGGCCTCCCAGCCCGCCCGGTTCACGTCCATCAGGCGCAGGTGGCTGCCGGTCGGCATCGTCAGCATCGCGGTGTACGTGAACGGCACGCCGATGCGCGGCTGCAGCTCGTACAGGTCGTCGATGCCCAGGGTCCCGCCCGGCGTGAACGCCGCGACGCCGCGGCCGCTGTCGCCCAGCGTGCCGAGCAGCGCCTCGACCTCGGCGCGATCGGCGAGGCGGCTCGGAACCGGCTTGCCGTCAGCACCACGATGGGTCGGCGCGAAGCTCGTCGCGAAGCCGGCCGCGCCCGCATCGAGCGCCTCGTGGAGGATGCCCTGCATCTCGGTGACCTCGTCGGCTGTTGCGGTGCGGTCATAGGCCTCGTCGCCCATCGCGAACAGGCGGAGCGCGGTGTGGCCGATGTAGGCGGCGAAGTTGAGGCCGAGGCCGCTCGCCTCGACGGAGGCGAGGTACTCGGGGAACGTCGTGAACGTCTCCCACGGCACGCCGGCGGCGAGCGCGGCGACGTCCATGTCCTCGACCTGTTCGAGCGTGCGCGCGATGAGGTCGCGGTGCTCGGGGCGGGTGGGCGCGATGGAGAACCCGCAGTTGCCGGCGACGACCGTGGTGACGCCGTGGAAGCACGACGGCGTCAGGCCCGGGTCCCAGAACACCTGCGCGTCGTAGTGGGTGTGGATGTCGATGAAGCCCGGCGCCACCACACAACCGGTGGCGTCGAGCACGACATCGCCGTCGAGCCCGTGGCCGATCGCGGTCACCCGCCCGCCGTCGATCGCGACATCGGCGAGCACGCCGGGGTTGCCGGTGCCGTCGATGACGGTGCCACCGCGGATCACGATCTCGCTCATGCTGCTGCCGCCTCGTCCTGTGTCGTGCTGTCCATGTCCATCTCGATTCCGTAGAGCGCAGCGCAGTTGCGCCACGCGATGTCGTCGCGCACGTCGTCGGTGAGGTGCGCGGTCTGCTCGGCGAGCATCCGCTGCGATTCGGGGAACGTCGAGTCCGAGTGCGGGTGGTCACTCGCCCACAGCAGCCGCTCGTGGTTCATCAGCTCCGTGATCTGGAACGCCACCCAGTCGTCCTGGAACGTGACGTACACGTTGTCGCGGAAGTACTCGCTCGGCCGGCGCTGCAGGTTGCCGGAGCCGAGCCAGTTGCGATGCCGTTCGACGGCGTGGTCGGCGCGGTACATCCAGTGTGGCGCCCAGCCGGCATCGGCCTCGGCACTGATCACCCGCAGCCCGGGCACCCGGTCGAAGACGCCGCCGAAGATGAGCGTGCCGATGATGTCCTGGCAGCCGCGGATGATGCCGAGGAACGAGTTCATCTTCGGACCGCGGAACGTCGGATCGCCGAGCTGGCCGCTGCCGGTGAGGATGTGGAACGACAGCGGCATCTCCAGCTCGATCGCCGCACGCCAGAACGGATCCCAGCGCGGATCGTCGTAGTCGCCGTCCGCGTGGCAGCCGGCGAAACCGGGCAGCATCGCGCCGCGCAGGCCCATCTCGCGCATCGACTCGAGGTCGGCGATGCCCTCCTCCACGCTGCGCAGTGCGGTCTGACCGAGGCCGATCAGCCGCTCGGGCGCGGCCGCCGTGAACTCGGCGAGCCAGCGGTTGTACGCGTCGAAGCAGGCCTTCTTGTAGTCGGTGTCGGGATGGTTGCAGATGATCATCCCCACCGACGGGTAGATCACTTCGCTGCGCACACCGTCGCGGTCCTGCTCGGCGAGCCGGGCAGCAGGATCCCAACCGCCGGCGTGCAGCTCGTCCCAGCCGACGTGCTCGCTCGGGCTGATCCGGTCCCACGGCCGACCAGCCGCGGCGATCATCCCGTAGGGGATGACGGTGCGGCCGTTGTCGACCGACATCGCCGCGCCCATCACCGGATGATCGAGCGCGACGGGCGCGCGGTCGCGGTACGCGGGGTCGATGGTGGAGGTGTAGCAGTCGCCGGGCTCGGTGACGTGGGAGTCGGCAGAGATCGCGGTGATCATCTCATCGTTCCTTTCTCGCTCGGGCGGTCACGCGGCCGAGCTGATCACCCGGCCGGGCAGAGCGCCGGTCATCACGCCGCCGAGCTGCACGGGCGTGCCGTCGACGATGGTGGCGCGGTAGCCGCCCTCGCCGCGACGCAGTCGCGCACCGCCGCCGGGAAGGTCGTGGACGAACACGTCGTCGTCGTAGTGCAGCTCGTCGAGCGCGAACACGGCGAGGTCGGCGATCGCACCGACGGAGACGGTGCCGCGACCGGAGAAGCCGAAGATCGACGCCTGCCGCCCGGTCAACTCGTGGACCGCGCGCTCGAGGGACAGATCGTTGCGCTCGCGCACGTGGCGGGTGAACAGCAGCGTGCTGTCGCCGGACGCGCACAGCATCTGCGCGTGCGCACCGGCGTCGGACGAGCTGATGATGACGGCCGGATCGGTGAGCGTGCGAGCCACGCCGTCGATGTCGGCGTTGGCGACGCCGACCGCGACCACGCCGGGATGGCAGTCGTTGGCGACGACGAAGTCGGCGAGCACGTCGGACGGATGTCCGCCGCGCTCGGCGATCAGGTCGGCCAGCGTCATGCCCAACCAGCGCTGGTTCTCGGCGCCGTGCACCTCGACGAAGCGCACGGTCTCCGGCCGGCGGTGCGGGAACAGCGCCCGTTCGGTGCGGTCCCACTCGTCACGCGCCGCGGCACGCCACACGGGGTCGAGCAGCAGCGCCCGCTTGTCGTCGCCGCGGGCCGCGACGATGCGGTGCCAGCCCTCGGGCATCGACATGAACATCATCGACGAGTCCCAGTTGAGCCGGAAGTCGACGGTGCGCGGCGACAGCTGCGGGTACATCCGCGCGCCGTCGGCGGCGAGCTCGCTGGCGAGATCGATCCACCGCTGCGTCGCCGCAGGGTTGGAGTCGCTGTGGGTGAAGCCGGTCCACGTCAGCGGGATGCCGCGCTCGCCGCAACGCCGCGACAGCTCGGTGAGGCGCACCTCGGGCGATCCCTGGAGCAGCCCGGGCACCATCTCGACGAGGCCGCGACCGCTGCGGCCGATCGCGTCGAACAGCGCCTCGAACTCGTCGTTCTCGGCAGCGCGCGACGGCACCGGACGACCGTGCATGTCGACGTCGAGGAACGACGTCGACAGACCCCAGGCACCCTGTTGCATCGCCACGTCGAGCACCGCGGCCATCGCCTCGATCTCGTCCGGCGTCGCTGCCCGAGTCCACGCGTCCTGGCCCATCACCGTCAACCGCAGCGGGCTGTGGCCCATCAGCGCGGCGATGTTGGTGCCGACGCCCGAGGCGTCGACAGCGTCGCGGTAGCCGGCATAGTCCGACCACGTCCACGGCACGCTGTCGTCGAACAGGTGCCGAGGCACGTCCTCGATGTACGCGAACAGGTCCGACACATCGCTGCGCGTGCTGTCGTTCACGGGGAACAGCGAGAGGCTGCAGTTGCCGACGAGCATCGTGGTCACGCCGTGCAACGGCTCGGGGTCGAGCGAGGCGTCCCAGAACACCTGCGGGTCGGTGTGCGCGTGGGTGTCGATGAAGCCCGGTGTCACCACCGCGCCGGAAGCATCGATCTCGCGCTCGCCGTCGGGCCGCAGCCCGGCGCCGATCTCGGCGATCCGTCCGTCGCGCACCCGGACGTCGGCGGCGAACGCCGGCGCGCCGGACCCGTCGATGACCTCACCACCACGGATGATCACGTCTCGAGCACTCGAAGCCATCGTGTTCCCCCGAACTGACTGGACCGCCACGATCCTCGCGCTCGCGCCCGATCCCCGGCGAACCCGCGGTCACAACGCTCCCCGCCGGCCGGATCCACCCGCGGGATCGCCGGCCGCTCCGGCCGATCCCGATCTCGCGGTCACATCGCTCCCCGACGGCTCGATCGATCCGCGGGATCGCTGCTGGGCGAGGCGGAGCGACCGGCGGAGGTGCGCCACCACGGACTGCGGATGGTCGAGGTCCCGCCACCATGCATCGACGATGTCCCACCCCAACTCGGCGAGCAACCGCCGGCGCTGCGCGTCCGCGTACTGCGCGTCCGGCGAACCGTGGTGCTGCCAGCTCTGGCACTCGACGCCGACCTTGAGGTCGACCTGGGCGAGGTCCAGCTCGGCTCTCAGCGTCCCGTCGGCGTCGTACACCGGCCACTCCTCGACGATCTCGATGCCGTCGGCGGCGAAGACGTCCTTGGCGATCCGCTGGAACCAGCTGCGCGGCAGCCGCCTGTCGACACGATCGGCGAGCAGGCGGAGCACTTCGGTCGGCCCGGCGACCCCATGGTCCTTCCAGCGGAGGGCGTTGTCACGCAGCCACACCGGCTTGAACCCGTCGCGCAGCGCCCCATCTAGCGCCTGCGCAATGTTGTGCCCGGCCGCCGCCAGGTGCACCAAGGTCACGGGCACGGTCGTGACCCGGATGCCGCGGACCACGTGCAGGTCCTTGGCCGTCATCCGCTGCGACCACGTCGCCGACACGCCTGGCTCACGCGGCCGGCGAGCGTTGCGCGGCACGATGATCTCCAGCCCACCGAAGTCGACGTAGCCATCGAGCTGATGCAGGCGTGCGGCCGCACGAACAGCAGCGACGGCGCCCGGCACGAGCAGCGTCGCCGCCATCGCCTGCTGCTCCCACGAACCCGGAGCGCCCGCGTCGCGGAGCACCCCTGGATGGATCCGGGTCCAGACGCCTCGGGCGACGAGCGCGTTCTGCTGCTTCAGGCTCACCCCGAGCGAACGCACCTGCCGATCCGCCGCCACCCCGTGCTGGCGGGCGAACAGGGCGACGGCGGCGTGCAGTGATGACGGCATGCCGTCGTGGGTGCTTCGATCGACACGCTCCGGAAACAGCGGGCAGATCCGCCCGCACGGGAGCGTTGTGACCGCGGGATCGGGCCGCCTCCAGATCCCGCGGGCAGATCCGCCCGCACGGGAGCGTTGTGAACGCGGGATCGACGGGCGCGCCGCGCGACGACCTCAGCCGACGACTTTGGCGGCGGTCTCACCGAGCAGGGTCACCCGACCGGGGATGTGGCCGCTGGCCGGCATGTTGATGGTGAAGCCGTCGAGGCCGAGGGAGAGCTCCTTGGTGAGCTGCTCGCCGACGGTGTCCGGGTCGCCGAGGATGAAGCGGCCGGCGATCATCGCCCGCCACTCGTCCGACAGCGTGTCCGGGTCCATGCCGCGCAGGCGGAGGTACGCGTCGAGATCGGCGCGGGCCTCCTCCATCGTCGGGGCGATGCACACGGTGCGCTGCCAGGTGGTGACCAGCGTGCTGCGCTCACGGCCCAGCTCGGCGCAACGCTGGGCGAGCGCGTCGAGCTTGCGGGGCATGTCGGCCGCGTCGGCGATGATGTTCGCGTCGTCGGCGTACTGGGCGGCCATCCGGAACGTCTTGCGCTCGCCGCCGCCGCCGATCATCACCGGCACGTGCCCGATCGGCGCCGGCGAGTTCATCGCATCGACGACGTTGTAGTGCTTGCCCGCCAGGGTCGCCTTCTCGCCGTTGAGCATCGGCAGGATGATCTGCAGCGCCTCCTCCAGCTTCTCGAACCGATCGGTGAACGTGCCGAACTCGATGCCGAACGAGTTGTGCTCGAGCTCGAACCATCCGGCGCCGATGCCCAGCTGGGCCCGACCGTCGGAGACGATGTCGAGCGTCGTCACCGTCTTGGCGAGGATCGCCGGGTTGCGGTAGGTGTTGCCGGTGACGAGCGCGCTGAGGCGCACGTTCGTCGTCTCCCGGGCGAGCGCGGCGAGCAGCGTGTAGCACTCGAGCATGTAGCGCTCCGGCTCGCCGAGGTGCGGCAGTTGGTAGAAGTGGTCCATCACCAGCACGGTGTCGAAGCCGGCGGCGTCGGCCTCCTTGGCCTGCCGGCCGACGGCGGCGAAGAGCTCGGCCGGGCCGGTGTCGGGGTAGGTGAAGCTCGGGATCTGGTAGCCGAGGCGGGTCATGGTGACATCCGTTCAGTCGGGCGCCTTGGGGTGGGCGCAGGGGGTTTCAGTTCGCGGTGAGGTGGCCGCGGTAGATCTCGATCTTGAAGTCGATGGCGGCGAGGTGGCCCTCGATCTCGCGCATCTGGGCCAGCACGCGATCGCGATGGCGCTCGAGCAGCGCGAGCCGCTCGGCTTCGTTGCCGTCGCCACGTCGGGCCATCTCCGCGTAGTCGTGGATCTGTTGGATCGACATGCCCGTGGAGCGCAGCCGGGTGATGAACTGCACCCAGTACACGTCGTTGGCGCGGTACCGGCGATGCGTCGATGCCGCGCGCGGCACGGTGTCACGCATCAGACCGGCCCGCTCGTAGTAGCGCAGGGTGTGCACGCTCACGCCGATGAGCGCGGCCGCCTCGGAGATGCTGAGGTCTTGGGGTTCGATCTCGGTGACGGCCACACCGTCAACCTAGGACTTCGAGCGCGCTCGAAGTCAAGCGCCATCTCCACGTTTGCGGCAGAATCATCCGATGCGCCTCGGGATCGCCCATCACCTCGGCTGGGCCGTTGCCGTGACCGCATCGGCCGACCACGTGGTGGTCGATCGGCGGCGGATCGAGCTGGTCGAGCCGGGGCTGCCGAACGCCCCGGTGCACCACGAGGGTGGCTCGTGGGAGATGCATCGCCGCGGTGACCCGCTCGACGACGACGCCCTCAGCGCGCTCGTCGCCGAGGTGCGCGCCTCGGCCGTGCGGACGAGCGCAGCGGCGCTGCACGAGCTCGCAGCGGCGGTGCGCGGGCCGATCGTCTCGATCTCGCTGCGAGCGTGGGACGCCGACTTCCCGACGGACATCGCGGTGCAGCGCCAGGTGCCACACGAGAGCCGCGCCGACTCCGTCATGTACCGCCAGGTGCTCGCCGAGCTCGCCGCCGATCGCGGTTGGGACGTCTGCTTCTTCGACGCCGGCACGGTCGAGGCCGAAGCCACCCGGCTCCTCGGCGCGCGGGCGCACGACGTGCTCCACGGCCCGCGCACCACGCTGGGCCCGCCATGGTCGAAGGATCACCGCGTCGCGCTCGCCGCCACGGTGGTGGCGCGATGAGTGCCGTGAAGGGTCCTGGGGTGGTGGGCGAACCCGGCGCCGTGGCCGTCGAGCCGGCGCGCCGGCGTGTGCGGGTGATGGTCGACGGCACATGGGTCGGCGACAGCGAGCACGCCGTGCTGCTGTTCGAGCACGGGTTCACACCGCGCTGGTACCTGCCGGCCGCCGACGTCCGCACCGACCTGCTCGCGCCGAACGGGCGCACCACCGACACGCTCGGGCGAGGCGTCGCGCGCTGGTACGACCTGCGCGTCGGTGACCACGTCGTCGAGGACGCGGCGTGGGACCATCCGTCCCCGCCGTCGTCGTGCCCGTCACTCGACGGTCTGATCTCGTTCGAGTGGAACCTGATGGACGCGTGGTTCGAGGAGGACGACCAGGCGTTCGTGCACCCCCGCGACCCGTACACCCGTGTTGAGGTGCTGGCGTCGTCACGGCACGTCACGGTGTCGCTCGACGGCATCGTGCTCGCCGAAACCATCCGGCCGTTGGTGCTGGTCGAGACGACGGCGCCGACGCGCTACTACATCCATCCGCTCGACGTGCGGCGTGAGCTGCTCGTGCCGAGCGAGTCGTTCACCTGGTGCCCGTACAAGGGACGTGCCAGCTACTGGAACGTGCGGATCGGTGACACCCTCCACCGCGACGTGCTGTGGTCGTATCCGCAACCGTTCGAGGCGGCGCACCGAGTGGCCAACCACCTCTGCGCGTTCAACGAGTTCACCGACATCCACGTCGACGGCCACGCGGTCGGCCGCCCGCAGACGAAGTGGACCTATGGCGGGCCGAACGCGTACACGTTCCGCGCCGGGGACGAGCCGTGGGACCCCACGATCGAGCGCGACTGGAACGGCGACGATCCCGGCGTCCATCGCTGACCGGGGTCACGCGGGGGAGGTCAGACCTCGATCGATCCCGACGGTGCCACGGCCAGGAGCTCGGACTCGCTCAGGTGGCAGGCGATCACGTGCCCGGCGCCGAACGTGCGCAGCGGCGGCTCGGCCCGCTCGCACACCCCGTCGATGCGGTGTGCGCAGCGGTTGGCGAACGGGCAGCCGGTCGACGATGCGGTGCGCTGCAGCGTCGTCGCACCAGCGGTCCGGGTGGCACCGTCGAGCGGGCGCCGTTCGCTCGCCGCGAACAGCTCGGCCGTGTATGGGTGGAACGGGGCGCTCAGCACGAACTCCGTCGGACCATGCTCGAGGATGCGGCCGGCGTACATCACGGCGATCCGGTCCGACAGGTAACGCACCACGGCGAGGTCGTGGGAGACGAAGAGGAGCGAGACATCTCGCTCCTCCTGCAGCTCGACGAGAAGCCGCAGGATGGTGGCCTGCACCGAGACGTCGAGCGCCGACACCGGCTCGTCGCACACGACCAGCGCCGCATCGCCGGCGATCGCCCGGGCGATCGCGACGCGCTGCTTCTGCCCTCCGGACAGCGTGGTGGTGAGCTGGCCGAGCTGCGCTGGATCGAGGCGGCACGACGCGGCGAGCTCCTCCACCGACCGCTTGCCGCCGAGCTTCTTCAGTGCTCGCCCGAGGACCTCGCGCACCCGGTGGCGCGGGTTGAGCGTGCTGTCAGGGCTCTGGAACACCATCTGGATCGAGCGGCGCACGTCGGTGCGGCGATGGCGGAGGTCGGGCGCGATGGCCTCACCGCGCAGCTCGACGGTGCCGGCGTCGGCGACGGTGAGCCCGGCGATGATCCGGCCCAGTGTCGTCTTGCCGCTGCCCGACTCACCGACGAGCCCGACCACCTCGCCGACGTCGATGTGCAGGTCGACGCCGTCGACCGCGACCCCCTCGCCGAAGCGGCGCGTCACGCCGCGCACGTCGACCAGTCGGGACGCGCCGGCCGTGCGCTCCGGTCGCCCAGAGCGGTCGGCGTGACCGGCGCCATCGGCCGTCTCGAGCCCAGGGTCGTTCCGCTTGGTCCGCCCCGGCGTGACGGCTGCCGCGAGCAGCTCGCGCGTGTACTCGTGCGTCGGCGCGTCGAGCACGTCGGCAACCGGACCCGTCTCGACGATCTCACCGGCGCTCAGGACCGCGACGCGATCGCACATGCGCGCCACCAACCCGAGGTCGTGGGTGATGAACACGACGGCCGCCGACAGCTCATCGCGCAGCCCGGCGATCAGCTCGAGGATCTCCCGCTCGACCGTGGCGTCGAGGCCCGTGGTCGGTTCGTCGAGGACGAGCAGGCGTGGCCGGATGGCCAGCGCCATCGCGATGACGACGCGTTGCTGCTGCCCGCCCGACAGCTGGTGCGGGTAACGGCGGGCGATCGCTCGCGGGTCCGGCATCGCCACCCGGTCGAGCAGCTCGAGCGCCTGTGCGGCCGCGTCGGCGCGGCCCGTTCCCTGCGATTCCAGGACCTCGGCGATCTGGTGGCCCACGCGCATCGTCGGGTTGAGCGCCGCCTGCGGCTCCTGGTACACCATCGCGAAGTCGCTCCGCCACCACGCCCGCAGCGCACCCCCGGACAGGGTGTTCACGTCGGTGGCACCCAGGTGGATTGCCCCCGTCACCGCCGTGCCGAGGGGTAACGACCGCGCCAGAGCGAGCGCGACCGACGTCTTCCCGCAGCCGGATTCGCCGACGAGCCCCAGTGTCTCGCCGGCTGCCACGCCGAACGAGACCCCGTTCACGGCCGGACGGCGCGGCGCTGCCGACCGGTAGCTGACGACCAGGTCCTCGACGCGCAGCAGATCGGTCGAGGCGAACCGCGAGAGGTCGACGCTCATGCCGTCCGCCGTTCGCGGATGACGTCGGCGAGCAGCGACACGGCGATGACGAGCGATGCCACGGCCACCGCCGGGAACACCACCGTCCACCACGCGAACTGGAGGTTGATCCGGTTGTCGGCCACCTGTGCACCCCAGTCCGGCGACCCGGGCTCGGCACCGAGGCCGACGAACGCGAGCGTCGCGATGGAGAAGACGGCGTCGGCCAGCCGCACCGTTCCCTCGACGACGATCGAGCTGGTGATGTTCGGCAGGATCTCGCGACCGAGGATGTACAGCACGCCCTCACCGCGCAATCGCGCCGCTTCGACGAACTGCTTCTCGCGCTCGACGAGCGTCGCCGAGCGCACCGTGCGGGCGACGATCGGCGTGAACGTGAACGCGAGGACCACCACCAGCACGGTGGTGGAACGGCCGAGCAGCGCCACCGCGAGCACCGCGGGGAACAGCGGTGGCAGCACCGCGACCGAGTCGAGGACGCGCATCGCGATCCCGTCCGTCAACCCGCCGAAGTAGCCGGTGACGAGGCCGATGGCGGTGCCGGCGATGACCGCGAGCAGCACGCAGAGCGGGGCGATCGTGAGCACGGGCTGCGCGCCGGCGAGCACGCGCGAGAAGACATCGCGGCCGAACCCGTCGGTGCCGAACAGGTGGTGCCATCCGGGTCCGACGAACTTCCGGCGCGGCGACTGGGCACTCGGCGAGAACGGCTCGATGTGCCCCGATGCGGCAGCGGCCACGACCCAGATGGCGAGGACGGTCCCGCTGATCACCAGCGTCGGGCGGCGGCGCTTCCGTGGCACACCGGCCGCCGTGCGGTCGGCCGAGGTGACGTCGAGGTCGGCGAGGGCGTCTGACGCCAGCACGCTCATGCGGCACCCGTCAGGCGCACGCTGGGATCCAGCAGCCCGTAGATCACATCGGCGGCGAGGAAGGTCAGCATGATGAACGCGCCGCTCACCATCGTCGCCGCCTGCAGCGTGGGCACGTCCTTGCTCTGCGCGGCATCGAGCAACAGCGATCCGATGCCGCCGTAGTTGAACAGCAGCTCGACGGTGATCAGCCCGCCGACGAGGTACCGCAACTGCACGCCGAGCGCGGTGACGGGCACCACGAGCGAGTTGCGCAGGACGTGACGGCGCACGAGCGCAGAGGTGGAGATGCCCTTGAGGCGAGCAGTGCGGATGTACGGGCGCTCGAGCGTTGCGACGACGCTGGCGCGCACCATGCGGGTCACGTAGCCGACGCAGACGATGACGAGGCAGGTGACGGGCAGGACGAGCCCGCGCAGGCCGTACTCGCTGCGCGCGGACGACGGCAGCCACTCGAGCCGCACGCTGAACAGGATCAGCAGCAACACGCCGCTGACGAACTCCGGCGTCGCTGTGCCGCACAGGCCGACAACGGTGATGATCCGGTCGATGCGCGTGCCGTGGCGCAGACCGGCGAGGAGGCCGAGGCCCAACGACAGCGGCACGAGCACAGCGAACGCGATGGCGCCGAGCACGAGCGACTTGCCGAGGTGATCGAGGACGAGGTCCTTGACCGGTCCGCCCTTGGTGTACGACGTGCCCCAGTTGCCGCGCAGGAACCCACCGAGCCAGTGGCGGTACTGGTCGAACAACGACCGGTTCAGCCCGAGCTCGGCACGCTTGGCGCGCACCGCATCCTGGGTCGCCTCGCGACCCAGGATGCGGCGGGCGACGTCGCCCGGGATGACGTTCGTCAACCCGAACACCACCGCCGATGTCAGGAACAGCGTGAGGACGAGACCACCCGCACGCCGCAACAACAGGCGTGTCATCGCATCGTGGCCGAAGGGCTCACGACACCTTCGACACGGTGGAGAAGTCGACGAACGACGACGGATGCGCCGTGATGCCCGTCCACTTCTTGCTGTTGTACGGCCGCACCGCGGTGGCCCAGGTGGTGATGATGATCGGCGTGTCCTCGTTGAGCGCCTTGGCGATGATCTCGGCCTGCTTCTTCTTCTCGGTGAGATCGGTCGAGGCGTCGTAGGCATCGGCTGCCGCGTCGAGCGCAGGGTTGGCGTACTTCGAGCCGTTCCAGGTACCGCCACTCTTGACCATCGGGATGATGAACTGCGTCGGCACCGCGCGGCCGGCCCAGCCGACGAGGTTGGCCGGCGTGAACAACCAGGGCGTGTCCTTCGTCTGGTCGCCGGCGTAGAAGTCGTCGGACGAACGCTGATCGAGGTCGACCGTGATGCCCGCCTGCTTGAGCTGCTCCTGGATGATCACCGCGTAGTCCTGCGTCGGCGGCTCGAACGTCAGCTTGAAGCTGATCTCCTGCCCACCGAGCAGCTGCTTGACCTTGTCGAGATCGATCGCTCGCTGGGTGATGTCCGTCGGCGAGGCCGGGTAGGCCGGGGCGAAGAGGTGGTCGTTGCCCAGCACGGCCGAGCCGTCCGACAGCGTCTCGTTGATCGCGTCGCGGTCGAGGGCGTACGCGATCGCCTGACGGATCTCCTTCTTGTCGAACGGAGGGGTGTCGACCCGGAGTGTGAACACCGTGACACCGGTGCCGCCGATCTTGTCGATCGTGAAGTCCTTGTCGTTCTCGATCGGGGTCAGCAGGTTGAGCAGGCTCGTCACCTGGGTGTCGACCTCGCCGCTCTGCAGGCCGAGCACCTGCGACTGCGCGTCTTTGTAGAACTTGATCTCGACGCCGTCGAGGAGCGGCTTGCCGGCGTCCCAGTACGACTCGTTGCGGGCGAACTTGGCGCCGTCGGTGGCCGAGAAGGACGTCAGCGTGAACGGCCCGGTGCCGACCGCCTTGGTCGTGTACGAGCCTGCGTAGTCCTTCGGCAGGATGACCGAGTTGTACGTGTTCGCCGAGATCAGGTACGGGAAGTCGGCGTACGGCCGGGCAAGGTCGAACACGACCGTGTTCGCATCCTTGACCGACACGCCGCCGACCTCGAGCACGCCGTCGAACGCTGACAGCGCTGCGGACGACTTCGAGGCCGGATCGAGCAGTCGATCGAACGTCGCCTTCACCGTGTCGGCGTCGAGCGCCGTGCCGTCGGAGAACTTCACGCCCTGGCGGATGCTGACGACCCACTGCTTGCCGTCCTGCTCGGGGGTCCACTTCTCGGCCAGCTGCGGGCGGAGGGTGAAGTCCGGGTTGAGCCAGATCAGGTACTCGTTGACGAGCTGGAAGACGGCGATCGAAGCCGCGTCGTAGCCCACGACCGGATCGACCTCCGTGCTCGGCGCGAGCGCCCCGACCGACAGGGTCCCACCGCGCACACCGGCGGGCGCGGCCGAACCCGCGGTGGTGGCCGCCGTCGAAGCGGCGGCGGACGATGCCGTCGATGCCCCAGTCGTCGCGCCGGTCGTTGCTGCGGTCGACGACGAGGTCGATGCACCGGTCGTCGTGGACGTCGCGGATGTGGACGACGACGAGCTCGTCTTGTCATCCGATCCGCACGCCGCCAACAGCGCGCTCACGAGGGGCACGGACAACCCGAAGACCGATGCCTTGCGCAGCACCTCCCGGCGGCTGATCGATCCGGTGCGGGCGAGTGCTTCGAGCTCGCCAGCCCATCGGCGCTGGAGTTCGTTGTCTGACATGTGGAGACCCTTCGTGCTGGCGCGAACCGATCGCGCTGATCGTCGTCCGCATCATCTGCGAACGATTGTGGAAGCTACTTCCATATCCCGTGATTGTCGACTATTTTGATCGAGATTACGGACTATCATGCCCGACACGGCAACGAGCCCGAGATCGAGTGACGGAAGGAGCGGTTCATGACGGCCACGGAGCAGGCGACGAACGCAGATCCCCGAGACGGGCAGGCGACCACCGCCGAGGAGTGGGACCGCTTCGCCAGCGCGATCGGCGCCGGGCCGCGACCGGCTCCGCTGCGGCGTTGGGTGCAGTCACCGAACGCCGGCCACTTCAGCGGGCTGGTGTGGGGCACCGGCAAGCCCGACGTCGTCCTCGTCCACGATCTCGGCGACAGCTCCAACGGATGGGACGCCGTCTCGGTCCGGCTGCAGCGGACGGTGGTTGCGCTGGACCTCCCGGGTCACGGCCGCTCGTCATCCGCATCGGCCATCGCCTCGCCGGCGCGGCAGGCGCCGGCCCTGATCGACGCGATCCGTTCGATTGCGCCGACGGCAGCACTCGTGGTCGCCAGTGGGTTCGGTGCCGCCGTGGCGCTGCAGGCCGCGGCGAAGCGGCCGCAGTCCATCCGCGCCGTCCTCGTGATCGACGGCAGCCCGACGTCGAGCGGCGTCGGGCCCGTCATCCCGGGTGCACCGTTCGCCAACGTCGTCGAGGCGACGGCTGCGCTCGCCGCGATCGCACCGCGGCGCAGCAGCGCGCTGAACCGCCACCTCGCTCGGGAGACGACGGTGGCCGCAAGCGGCGGTGGGCTCGAGTGGCGGTACCAGCTCGGCGAGGTCCCGGCGGAGCTCGCGGGCTGGCTCGACGTCAGCCAGTTCCGCGATGTCACCACGCCGATCGGCGTCGTCACCACCGGCGCCGAGATCACGGATCCGATCGTGCGATCGATCCTGCAGCGCTGGCCCGACGCCCGGCGCGAGGTCATCCACGCCTGCCCTGGCGATCTCGTTGCCACCTCGCCGACGGCGGTCGCGGCCGCCATCGAGGCGTTCCTCACCTGGCTCACGACGCCATTCCCGAGCGACCCAGGGGCGTCATGACCGCCGTCCAGCACACCCCGCACGATCCATCACGAACGGAGCCATCCATGCCCAACCTCATCCCCGTCATCGACCTCGGCCTCGTGCGCGACGGCCGCGCCCCACGCGAGGTCCTCGATGCCATCCGCACCGCGGGCGAGGAGATCGGCGTCATCCAGGTCGTCAACCACGGCGTGCCGTTGAGCCTGATCGCCGAGCACGATCGGCGCACCTCCGATCTGCTCGCCCGGTCGCGAGACGTGAAGGCCGAGCTCGCCAGCCCGACCGGGCATCCCTACCGCGGCTGGCGGCAGTGGCCCGACGACCTCGGCCGGCTCGAGCTCGAGCGGTTCATGTTCGCCCGGTTCGACTCGGTCGACGACGCGATCGCCGCCGGCGTCGACCCCGTCATCGCGGCCGACCAGTACGAGCACACCAACGTGTGGCCGGCCGATGATCCGAACTACCGCGACCTCGCCCTGACCTACCGGGCCGAGATCGTGGCCCTCGCCGAGCGCGTCCTCGCGCTGTTCGCGCAGGCGCTCGACGTTCCCGCCGACGCCTTCGCCTCGGTCGGGCCGGACACGACGTCGGTGACGTTCAACAAGTACCCGACGTGGACGTGGCCCGACGACGCCACCGACGAGGACAAGCTGTTGCTCCTCGAGCACGCCGACGGCAACGCGATCACGATCCTCTACCAGGACGGTGACTACGCCGGGCTGCAGGTGCAGCAACCCGATGGAGAGTGGCAGCCGGTGCCGATCATCGAGGGAGCGCTGCAGGTCTTCTTCGGCGGGTTGATCCCGGTCTGGACCAATGACCGCTGGGTGCCCGGCCGCCACCGCGTCGTGTCCGGTGGCGCCGCCGTGCGTCACTCGACGGCCATCTTCTACAGCCCCGGTTTCGAGACGGTCATCGCGCCGATCCCCGAGCTGCTGGAGCCGGGCGAGGAGCCGTCCTACTCGGCGGGCACGATCTACGAGCGGGGCAAGGGCTACATCGACGACTACCTCCGCGTGTTCGCCCGCCCCGCCCAGCTCGACGCCTGGGCCAACCGATCGCGGTACGTGGCCGACGTCCGTGAATCCCCGGCCAGCGTGGGCTGACGATGTCGGACGACGCTCCCACCACGCTCGACGCGCCACTGCTCGCGGAGATCGCCGCCGGCCTCGGTGCCGCTGCGGCTGTCGATCGCGTCCCCGACGGCAGCCGCCGACGCTGGACGTACCTGATCGAAGCCGAGCACTACGAAGCGCTGATCATCGCGTGGCCGCCGGGGACCGGGCTGCGGATGCACGACCACGGCGGCTCGCTCGCCGCGCTGCACATCGTGTCCGGCCGGCTGCGCGAGCGGTTCGTCACATCGGGCGAGCGCACCCAGGCTCGATGGCTCGAGCCGGCGAGACCGTGAACCTGCCCGCCGACCACACCCACGAGGTGATCAACCTCGACGAGCAGGAGGCCATCTCCATCCACGTGTACTCACCGCGCCTGCGCGACAACGAGTTCCGCGTGGACGCCGAGATCAGCCTCGTCCGCGCGTCGGCACGATGACGGCGGCGCGAGCGCGACAGCTCGTCCTCGGCGCCGGCCAGTGTTGCCCGGCGGCGAGCACGTGACCGCCTGGCGGCGAGAGGCGGCGCGGCCCGAGGCCTTCCTCGACATCGACTACTACGTCGACTTCGCGAAGACCGCCGAGCGCGGGAAGTTCGACACGATCTTCCTGGCCGACGAGCTCTACGTCTGGGACCGGTTCGAGTCCGGCGTGGCACACTCCAGCAACGTGCGGCCCGAGCCGTTCACGCTGCTCGGCGCGCTCTCGGTCGTCACCGAACGGATCGGTCTCGCCGCGACCATCTCGACGACGTACAACGAGCCGTTCCACGCCGCGCGCGAGATCGCCTCGCTCGACTTCCTGTCGCGCGGGCGGGCCGGCTGGAACCTCGTCACCTCCGCCTCCGACGAGGAGGCCCGCAACTTCGGCCGCGACGCCAACCTCGATCACGCGACGCGCTACGAGCGCGGCCGCGAGTTCGTCGACGTGGTCGAGGGGCTGTGGGACAGCTGGGACGACGGCGCCCTCCTCCACGACAAGCGGGGCGGCCGCTTCGCCGATCCGGCGAAGATGCACGTGCTGGATCACGTCGGCAAGCACTTCAGCGTTCGTGGACCGCTGAACATCGCTCGTCCGCCGCAGGGGCACCCGGTGATGTTCCAGGCCGGCGCATCACCCGCCGGACGCGACCTCGCGGCTGCGACCGCGCAGGCGGTGTTCACCCTCAGCGGGGCGATCGAGCAGTCGCAGGAGTTCTACGCCGACATCAAGACCAGAGCCGCCGGCTACGGCCGCTCCGCCGACGAGATCAAGGTGCTCCCCGCGCTCTTGCCGGTGATCGGCTCCACGGAGCGCGAGGCGCGCGACAAGGCCGACGAGCTGCTCACCCTGACGCCCGATCAGCTGGCCCTCGACTTCGTGTCGCACTACCTCGAGCTGGACCTCACCGGCCGCAGCCTGGACGAGCCGCTCGACTTCGAGGCCGACGTCACCGGCACGAACCAGTCGAAGTCGGTGTACGACCGCGTCGCCCGCATCGCCGCCGACCGGTCGGTCACGCTCAACGACATCTATCGGCAGATCTTCCTCGACCGGGTCCAGTTCGGCACGCCGGAGCAGCTCGCCGACCACATGCAGCACCGCTTCGAGCGCGCTGCGGCCGACGGGTTCATCGTGATGTCGGCCTACATGCCCGATGGGCTCACGGAGTTCGTCGACCACGTCATCCCCGAGCTGCAGCGCCGCTCGCTGTTCCGCACGGAGTACGAGACGACCACGCTGCGCGGACACCTCGGGCTCGAGCGCCCGCCGAGCCGCTACCTGCGCTGAGACGGGCTCAACGGTCCGAGCGGGCGGCCACGAGCGCTGCGGCCTCGGCGACGAGGTCGGCCTGACGGAACCAGTCCCCCGCCACGACGCTGATGACCACACGCGACGCCCCGATCGCGGCCCATGCCTCGATCCGCTGGGCGAGGACCTCGATCCCGCCGCGCAGCACGGTGCCGAGCACGACGTCGGCCGGCATGCCGAACACACCGTCCGGGTCCGACACGATCCGGACGATCTCCTCGCCCGACGGCACGGCTGGATCGTCGTCGAGGGCCGCCATCACGCTGCCGATGATCTGTGCCGGCTCGCCTCCGAACGAGGCGCGCAGGTCCTGCAGGCGAGCGACCAACAGCTGCGTGTCATGCGGCGCGAGCGGCAGGGCGAGCCAACCGTCGGTGAACTGCGCTGCGCGTCGAAGCGCGACATCGGCCATGCCGCCACCGAACATCGGCGGCACCTCGACGCCGGGCGACAGCTGCACCACCGGGTTGCCGGGCTGATCGGGCAGCGCCGCAGGACGTCCGGCGACGAGATCGGCCAGCACGGCCAGCGCAGCATCGGTTCGGGCGCCGCGCTCGCGTCGCGGCACGCCCGCCGCTGCCCAGGACAGGTCGTGGCGGTCGCCGCCCACGCCGACGCCCAGCAGCACGCGCCCGCCGGACACGACCTGGAGGCTGGCGACCTGCTTGGCGATCCAGGCGACCGGGCGCAGCGGCACGACCATGGTTCCGAGGCCGAGCTGGATCCGGCTCGTCGCCCCGGCCGCGGCCGACAGCGCGACGATGCTCTCGACGAACGGGACGCCGCGTCCGGCGATCAGTTGATCGACCGCCCAGATCGACGACAATCCGACCGCTTCGGCGTGGCGGGCCGCGGCCACCACGTCGAGCTGCGGGGCGTCGGCCCTGTGCATCGTCGGCAGGAACACACCGACCTCCATCGTCGATCCCATGATCATCTCCTCGTCCGGCACCGAGTCGGTCACTTCTTGTGCCTGACCCCATCATCGGGCACCATGGGCATCCATGGAAGACGGCACTTCGATCTCACCGAGGCACATCGAGGGAACCACTCGAGTCACCGTCGAGGAAACGCGGGCGTGCGAGATCCGCGACCTCCTCGACCGGCTCGCGGACAAGTGGTCGCTCCTGCTGATCGAGCTGCTCGGCGAGGGACGCCAGCGCTTCACCGAGCTGAAGCGGCGCGTTGACGGGATCAGCCAGCGGATGCTCACGCTGACACTGCGCCAGCTGGAGCGCGACGGTCTGGTGACCCGCACGGTGCACCCCGTCGTCCCGCCGCGCGTCGACTACGAGTTGACCCCGCTCGGCCGTTCGTTGCTCGACGCCGTCGGCCTCCTCGTCTCGTGGGCCCGCGCCCACGGCGAGGTGATCATGGAGGCACGGCTCCGCTACGACGACCGTTCCGCGGCCATCGCGACGACCCCGGGCTGCTGAACGGACGCTTGGCCCGGTTCGACGTCGCCGACGTCGCTGCTTCCGGCGGTGATCACCAGAGCGGCCAGGACGACGGCGACACCGAGCCAGCCGACCGCGCCGATCGATTGGTGCAGCACGACGGTGGCGAGGACGGCTGCGGTCATCGGCTCGGCGAGCGTGAGCGTCACGACCGTCGGGGCCGACAACCGCTGCAGCCCGCGGCCGAGGAACGTGTACACGACACCGATCGTGACGACACCGAGGTAGAGCGACAGCGCGACGCCGCTGCCGGTCGGCATCCAACGAGTGTCGCCCACGGCCAGCAACGGCAGCGACAGGACGGCGCCTCCGCAGAACATCGCGGCCATGCAGGTGGTCGAGTCGAGACCGGCGCGGATCCGCTGCTGGCCGATCATCGCGTAGACGGCCCATCCGAATCCTGCGCCGAGCGCGGCGATGATGCCGACGAGGTCCGTGCGCGCCGTCGGTTGGCTGCGCGCGATGAGGGCGATGCCGCCGATCGCCAACGCGGTTCCTCCGGCCCAGCGGACGGTCGGCATCCTGCGCAGGATCGTCGCGTCGATGAGACCGGCGAAGACGGGTGCGCTCCCGAGCGCGATGACGGTCGCGAGCGCAACTCCCGTGCGGGTGGTGCCGGTGAAGAAGCACACCTGGTAGAGCGCGACCGCGATGGCGCCGATGGCCAGCCAGCGGGTGTGCCCGGCGAGCTCGCGCGGCCGGCGACCGGCGGCCAGCGCGATCGCGGCGAGGGTGATCGCGCCGATGAGGAGGCGCATCGCCCCGACGCTCAGCGGCGACGCACGGGGCGCGACGCGGGTCAGGGCCGTTCCCGTGGTGCCGCAGAGGACCCCCGCGACGAGCACGAAGATCGTGGCGTTGGCGCCGGGACGGTCGTTGTTCATCATCGCAGTATGCGGCTCCGCACGCCGCACAGGATTGTGATCTGTGCCGCGAAGGGTCCGATCAGTAGCATGATCTGCCGTGGATGACATCGATCGCGCCATCATCGACCAGTTGCAGCGCAATGCCCGGCTGACCAACAGCGAGCTCGCGGATCGTGTCGGCCTCACCCCGTCGCCGTGCCTGCGCCGGGTCAAGCAGCTGGAGCAGCAGGGCGTGATCCGCGGCTACACGGCGCTCGTCGACCCGGCGTCGATCGGCCGCTCGTACGAGCCACTGGTCTGGGTCACGCTGTCGAAAGTCACCCGGGAATCGCTGTCGGAGTTCGAGCAGGCGGTCGAGCGGCTCGGCGACGTCGTCGAGGTGATGCGGATGATGGGCCAGCCGGACTACCTCCTGCGCATCGAGACCACCGACGCCGCCTCGTTCGAGAGCCTGTACATGGACCACCTCGCGTCCCTCCCCCACGTGCAGACGCTGACCTCGCAACTGGCGATGAAGACCGTGAAGCGCGCCCATGCCGCGCCGATGCGGGCACGTCGCTGACGTCAGAGGAGCTGCACGTCGCGGGCGGCCTGCACCGCGCTCTTGCGATCGCTGACCTGGAGCTTGCGGAAGATCGCGCTGCAGTGCGTCTTCACGGTGTTGAGCGAGACGTAGAGCTCGGTCGCGATGTCTCGCTGGGAGAGCGTGGTCGGCAGGAAGCGCAGCACGGCGAGCTCTCGCTCGGTGAGATCGTGCGACGGTGCTGCCGTCGCCCGCACCGGCGGGCGCCCTGGCAGCGCGCCGACGTGATGCCGCGACTCGGCGCGTGCCAGGTATCGACCGGCAACACCCGGGTCGACGCAGCGATCGATGCCATGCCGCGCCTCGACCAGGAGCGCGATGCCCGCGTCGTCGCCGAGGTCGAGCAGCGTGTCACCGCACGTCGTCAGGACGTAGGCCAGGCCGAGATCTGTCGTGGCTCGACGGGCGAGTTGCGCCGCGTGACCGACGTCGAGCCGGGCCTCCTCCGGGTCGGGCGCAGTTCGACCCCGGATCGCGAACGCCGGCGCGACGCCGTGGTAGTTGGCGAGGCCGAACGACTCGGCCGTCGACACCGCCTCGACGGATGCGGCGCGGGCGGCCGCGGCGTCTCCACGCTCGATCTCGGTGATCGCCAGGTAGATCAGCGCGAGGACATTGGCCGTGCGGCGTCGCTCCACCGTGGACCTGGCGACGGCCACCGGCAGCACCTCCCGCGCCTCGGCGGCCAGGCCGGCCCATGTGTAGGCACCACCGACGGCCGTGGCCAGCTCGGCCGGTCGATCCCACAGGTCGCCGGCGGCGGTGATCAGCCGAGCAGTGCTCAGGGCCGACGCGACGTCGCCGCGTCCGAGGGCGACGTTGATCCGCAGTGGCGCGGCGATCAGCGGATCGAAGTCCGGTGGAGCGATCGCCATCGCGAGGTCGAGCCAGTGCTGCGCCGCGGCGTAGCGGCTCGACAGGTACTCGCACCATCCCCAGCCGAGCGCGCAGGCAGGGTCGGTGGCCGCAGCCGGGCCGATCTGCTCCAGCAACGAGCGAAGCGTGCGCACCTGCCCCAGCCCGAGCAGGTTGGGCCCGACGAGGCGCATCAGTTGGATCGCCGCGCCGGTGTCGCCGGCGGCCAGGTGGTGCGCGACCGCGCGGCTGGGATCGTCGCGCGCGGCGAACCATCCGGCGGCCCGGTGGTGCAGTTCGGCGAGGGCGTCCGGCATCGAGCGTTGCGCCTCGAGCACGAGCAGGTCGCGGAGCAAGTGGTGGTAGCGGAACCACTCGCCCCGGCTGTCGAGGCCGATCACGAGCTGGTTGCGGCCGGCGATGTCGGCCAGCCAGCGCGAGCCGTCCGACGACCCCGTGACGGCATCGATCAGCGGTCCCGTCAAGTGGTCGAGCACCGACGTCTCGAGCAGTCGCTGCCGATCGCCGGCGCCCATCGCGTCGAGCAGCTCATCGGTGAGGTAGCTGACGACCAGCTGGTCGTCACCCCGGAAGGCGTCCACGAACCGATCCGGGTCCTCCGCCCGATCGAGTGACAGGCCGGCGAGGACGAGGCCGGCGGCCCAGCCCTCGGTGCGCGCACACAGCTCGTCGAGCCGTTGCGGCGACAACGCCGCTCCGGCGGCACCGAGGAGGGTCGAGGCCTCGTCGGCCGCGAACCGGAGGTGCTCGGCGCGGATCTCCGTGATGCGGTTGCGCACGCGCATCCGCCCGAGGCGCAGGGGCGGATCGACACGGGTGGACACGACCAGCGTGAGCTGTGGCGGGCAGAGGTCGATCAGCCGCTCCATGCCCCGATGCACGCTCGGGTTGTCGACGAGGTGGTAGTCGTCGATGACCACGAGCAGCGGTTCGGGCTCGGCGAGCACTGCGTTGACGATCGCCGGGACGACCACCCGGTCGTCGCCCTGCGAGCCGATCGCCAGTGGTCCGACCACGGCTGCGAGAGCCGGGCGGCATCGGCCGATCGCGGCCACGAGCGATGACCAGAACGCAGCCGGGTCGGAGTCACCGTCGTCGACCTGCAGCCACACCACCGGTCGGCCGCAGCCGTTCGCCCAGGATGCGACGAGCGTCGACTTGCCCGAGCCCGCTGGCGCGCTGACGAGCAGCAGCGGAACGCCTCGGGCGACGCTGTCATCGAGGAGATCGTTCAGGCGCGACCGTTCCACCAGACGGGAGGGCGACATCGGCGGCTGCAGCTTCGTCGCCGCGATCCCCTGCCCGTGATCGCCGCTCATCGGCGGACCCTACAGCGAACGGATCACCCGGGTGAGATGGCCGATCAGGTGAGGCGCAGCCACCCTCGTCGGGGAGATGGTGGGCCCATGACCTCCCCGACCACCTACGAGATCGTCATCAGGGGACGAGCCAGCGCCCGCTTCCTGCAGCCGATGCTCCACGACTTCGCCGTCGACCACACGGCCGCCGGCGTCACCCGTCTCGTCGGCGAGGTTCGCGATGCCGCCCACCTCCACGGGATCGTCGCCCACCTGACGTCGGTGAACGCCGAGCTGGTGTCGATCGCCCCGATGACCGACCGTCCATCGACCAACCATCCCGCAACCAACACGGAATCGAGCAACCAACCATGATCACGATCTCATCACTCACCAAGCAGTACGGCCGACGAGTCGCCGTCGATGCGCTGACCTTCGAGGTCGTCGCCGGCCGCGTCACCGGGTTCGTCGGGCCGAACGGCGCCGGCAAGTCGACGACGATGCGGATGATGGTCGGGCTCACCCGGCCCGACGGCGGCACCGTGCGCTACTGCGGGGTCGACTACGGCCACCTCCGCCATCCCGCCCGCATCGTCGGATCGGTGCTCGACGCACGCGCGATGCACCCCGGGCGCACGGCGCGGAACCACCTCCACGCTGCCGCAGCACTCGGCGGCATCCCCGCCCGACGGGTCGACGCTGTGCTCGACGAAGTCGGACTCGATTCCGCCGCCGACCAGCGCGCCGGTGGCTTCTCGCTCGGCATGCGCCAGCGCCTCGCCCTCGCCGGCGCGCTGCTCGGCGAGCCCGAGGTGCTCCTCCTGGACGAGCCGTCGAACGGGCTCGATCCCGATGGCATCCGCTGGCTGCGCAACGCGCTCACCCGGTTCGCCGACAACGGCGGCACGGTGTTCGTGTCGAGCCATCTCATCGCCGAACTGGCGATGTTCGCGGATGACCTCGTGGTGGTCGGCGGCGGCAGGCTTCTGGCCGCCGAACCGCTCGAGACCACACTGGCCCGCGGCGAGTCCACGGTCGCCGTCCGCACATCACGGACGGCAGAGCTCGGTGCGCTGCTCGATCGACTCGGCATCGCCGTCGACGTCGATGCCGACGGCGCGCAGCTGTCCGCCCACGGAACCACCACTGCGGCGGTCTCCCAGATCGCGTTCGACCACCGCATCCAGATCACCGAGATCAGCGAGACCCGCCGTTCGCTCGAAGCGATCCTCCTCGAGCTGACCGGCGCCACCGCCGAGTTCGCCGCGCGCTGACATGCGCACCCACCTGCCCGACTCCAGCACGCCGACCAGAAGGAACAACCCCATGACCATCATCACCACACCGACCCGGGCGGTCTGCCGCCCCACAGCGACACCGCAGACCCGTGACCACCGCGACGACATCGCCGGCATCCCCGCCGCCATCCGCAGCGAATGGATCAAGCTGCGATCCCTGCGCTCGACCCCCGCGATCATCGCAGCCACCGTCGTCATCGGCGTCCTGCTCTCGTGGATCCTCGCCACGTTCGTGAAGACGGATCCGGACACCCATCTGCGCTTCACGATCGGGCAGACCTTCATCTTCTCGACGTGGCTCACCACCGTGCTGGCCACCGTGATGGGCACGCTGCTGTTCACCTCCGAGGTGCAGCACGGCATCCTGGCCACCGCCGTGGCCGCACAACCGGCGCGCTGGGTCATCGTCGCCGCCAAGGCGCTCGTCGGTGCCGGTCTGGGCCTCGCGATGGGCATCGCCGGCATGGCCGCCGGGTTCGGCGGCGCCGTCGTCGGCGGCCTCAGAGCGGGAGACACGTCGGGTGCGTCGGCCACGGCGCTGTGGGGACTCCTGCTCACGACGCTCGCACCGGTGTTCGGCCTCGGCGTCGGCCTGATCATCCGCCACAGCGCGGCTGCCACGACCACCCTGCTGGTCTGGGCGCTCGTCGTCGAGAACCTGATCAAAGGCTTCGCACCACCGACGCTGTCCCGCTTCCTCCCGTTCAGCGCAGCCACGGGGATGCTCGGCATCAAGACCGCCGGCGACAGCGCACGCACGACGGCCGCTGCTTTGTCCAGGCCCCAGGACGCGCTGCTGTTCTGCGCCTACACGCTGGCCGTCGTCGCGATCGGCACGGCACTCCTCGGCCGGCGCGACACCGACTGACCGTGTGCGTGAGGTGCGGCGGCCCGTCGCTGGCCGATCGACGTCAGGTGATGCCCACGTCCACGGCCTCGCAGCCGGCCGACCGGAGGACGTCGCGGACCCGGTCGACCTCGCCGGCGTCGTGGCACACGGCCACGACCGATCCGCCGGAGCCGGGCGTCGTCGCGGCGACGCCGGCGGCGCGCACGCACTCGACGATCGCTGTGTGATCGGGCCTGAGCGGCACGCACGCCTGACGGATCCGCCAACCTTCGTCGACGGCGGCCGCGAAGGCGTCGACATCGCCGTGCTCGAGGCTCACGGTCGCGGCCCGTGCCAGCGCTGCCAGCTCGGTCATCGGCAGCGCCAACGAGCCGGGATCGCGTTGGAGCGGTGCGTGGTAGTCGTCGGAGGACGATCCCGATCCGGCGTGCCAACCGACCACGAGCCGGACCCGCGTCGAGCCGCCGA
Organism: Ilumatobacteraceae bacterium; assembly: GCA_025463305.1. Next base: position 27,668 of record JAOBWK010000043.1, on the reverse strand, counting down.
CCGGAGCGGCGACCGCGTGCACCGCCGGGACCGCCACACCGTCCACGTCGCCCATGGTCAATGCGTCGACGAGGACGGTGCAGCCGAAGGCCTGGACGATGCGGTCCTGCCATCCGGCGGCGATGCCGAGCACGTCGCGCTCAGCGGACAGCGCGAGTGCCGCACAGACCCGGGGATCCAGCGTGATCCCCCAGCACTCGGCGACGGCGCCGATCGTGCCGACGGCCAGTGCGCTCGAACCGGCCAGGCCCACCGAGATCGGGATGTCGGTTCGCCACGACACCGCTGCGCCCCGCTCCGGAGCCTCTGGGCGCATCCACCGGAGGTGCTCGACGAGGGTCCACAGCGACGCACTGATGATCCGTTGTCCCCCGTCGGATCCGTGGCTGTCGTGCGGGGCGATGCCGTCGAGCCACTCGCGGAGGGATGACCACCGCTCGCTCATATCGGGACCGGCGATGACGATGCCGTCGGCGGCCCGCGCAGTCACGGACGCGCTCAGGCCGGGCACGATCGTGCCGAGCACGGCGCCGCCGAACCCGTCCGACGGGTTGCCGACCAGGCCCACACGCGCCGCGACGCGGTGCACCACGTCCACCTCCACCGGCATCGCCTCCTGTGATGCTCCGCGATTAGCGGAGCGCGATCCGCGGATCGTCGGCGATGCGGCTCGTGACGCCCGTCGGGCCGACGGTGGTGGTGCCGCGCAGCGTCACCCGGCGCATCCGACGCGGCTCGCTGCCGTAGTCGTCGGTGGCGTAGTGCATGGTCGCGCGGTTGTCCCACATCACGACATCGCCCGCTCGCCAGCGGTGGCGGAAGGTGACCTCGGGTTGGGTGGTGTGGCGATGGAGGATGTCGAGCAGGCCGTCGCTCTCGATGCGCGACATGCCGACGATGTGCGTGGTGAACCCGGGGTTGACGAACAGCGCGCGGCGGCCGGTGACGGGATGGACCCGCACCACCGGGTGGATCACCGGCGGCACGTGGGCCGCGTCGTCGAGCAGTTGCTGGGCGTCGTCGCGGTCGAGCGCCGTGTCGAACGGCTCACCCCAGTAGGCCAGCGGCGAGATCCGGTGCACGGCTTCCAGCCCGTCGACCAGCTGGCGCATCGGCGCCGATAGCCGCTCGTACGCGGTGCGGAGATCGGCCCACAGCGTGTCACCACCGAACGCCGGCACCGTGTCGGCGACCAGGATCGACGCGGCCGGCGGTGTGGCGGTGAACGTGACATCGGTGTGCCAGCGAGCGTTTCGGCCGCCGTTCGCGCCGTCGAGCTCGAGGATCTCGGGATGATCGGGATGGCCCGGCACGACGGGATGTGCCGGTGTCGGTTGGCCGAGCTGGCGGGCCAGCGCGACCTGATCCGCGTGGCTCACCTGCTGGTCGCGCACGACGAGCACGAGGTGCTCGTGCAGCTGATCGAGCAGCCACGACGGGTCCGGGCGATCGCGCAGATCGCCCCCGACGAGCTCGGCACCGATGCCACTCGTCAACTTCTCGACCTTCCAGTCCGTCGATGTCGATGTCGTCATCTCGTGCTCCTCGAACGTGTTGCTCGATGTTACGGCCCAGGCGCGTCCGGACGCTCGTGTCGAAGGTCCCGGATCAGGCGCGCAGGCCGGGACGACGCGCCGCGCGCCGGAACGCTTCGTCGCTCTCGGCGAAGATCAGCGGATCCGCGGCGGCATCGTCAGCGGCGAGCGCCAGGTCCGCTCGCAGGCCGAGGCTCGTCAGCAGCTCGGCCAGGTCGAGGCTCGTCACACCGCTGACGAACTGCGCCACGGTGTCGGCGGACGCCGGTCGAGCCCACACTCGCTCGCCGATCGCCTCGTAGAGCGCGCCCACCGCACCGTGACCGGCCTCGTCGCGCACGGCAGCCGCGATGCGTTGGATGCGCAGGCTCGACGCACGCGCCTGGCGGGCTGCCGCGCTCAGCTCGACGCCGGCATCGATGCGTTCGAGGGACAGGAACCGCCAACCGACATCGATGGTGCGGACCGCGCTCACCCGCCGGATCGTGCTGAAGGTCTGCCACGCCGACGGGCAGCTGGGGTCGTAGAAGAACTCGAGATCGAACGGCCCGTCCCGCCTCTCGTCGACCATCCGGCTGTCTTCCACGATGACTGTCACGATCTGGAAGTTACTACCACCAGATGGCATGGACGAGACGCAGTGTGCTGGTGGCCCTCAATCGACGTCCCGGGCGAGCAGGTCCCTCGCCCGCGCGAGCATCGGCGCGTCGAGCATCTCCCCGTCGAGGCTGACGATCCCCCGTTGGCTGTTGGCGTCGAACGCCTCCACGATCCGCCGGGCGCGAGCCACCTCGTCCGCCGACGGGCGGTACACCTCGTGAGCCAGCGCGACCTGGGCCGGATGGATGCAGAGCTTGCCGGAGAAGCCGATCTGGCGGCCGGCCCGTCCATCGGCAAGGAACAGCTCGTCGTCGCGGTACGACGGCACGATCTGGTCGAGCGCGGGGATCTGGGCCAGCCGCGCGGCCAGCGCCACCCGGGAGCGGGCGTAGAGCACCTCGTTGCCGACCGCGGTCCGGACGCCGCCCATGTCGGTGATGAAGTCCTCCGCGCCGAAGTAGCAGCCGTCGAAACCGTCGCCGAGCGTGGCTTCGCAGGAGGCAACGCCGGCGGCGCTCTCGATGCCGGCGATGATCAGTCCCTGCCCGCCGAGCACGGCGCGGACGGCACCGGCGTCCTCGACCCGCTCCACCTTCGGCACGACCACGCCGTCGACGGCGACGGCGGCGACCGCTGCCATGTCGTCGACGAACCAGTCGGTGCCGATCCCGTTGACGCGGACGAGCACCGTCGCCGGCCGGCCGGCGTCGGCCAACGCGCGCACGTACCCTCCGAGGCAGTCGCGGGCGCTCTCCTTGTCGGCGATGCCCACGCCGTCCTCGAGGTCGAGGACGACGCAGTCCGGCCGGGTCGTCGCGACGCGCGTCGCACGCTCGGGTCGGTCCGCCGGCGTGAACAGCATGCTGCGCATCGCCCGAGCGGGCGCGCTCATGTCGCCGCGCTCATGTCGCGGCCGGCCGGCGGAGGATGAGCGCCTGTCGTTCGGCGCGCACGACGAGAACGCCGCCCTGCTTGTAGCCGCGGTGCTCGAACGTCGCGATGCCCTGACCGGGGCGCGAGCTCGAGGCACGAACGGTGATCACCTCGGACTCGGCGCGGATGGTGTCGCCGATGAACACGGGTGCCGGGAACGAGATGCTGCCGAAGCCGAGGTTGGCGACGGTGGTGCCGAGCGTCAGCTCGTGCACGCTGAGACCGACGACGAGTCCCAGGGTGAACATGCTGTTGACGAGGATCTGCCCGAACTCCGTCGTCGCCGCGAACTCTGCATCGAGGTGCAGCGGCTGCGGGTTCATCGTCATCGTGCTGAACAGCATGTTGTCGGCCTCGGTCACCGTGCGGCGGATCTGGTGCTCCACGACGAGCCCCACCTCCAGTTGCTCCAGCCACAGTCCGGCCATGCCCAGCCCCCTCGGACGTTCGCGACGACGACGGACGCCGCCGATCGATCGACGCTACACCGGGTGCCGGACAGGCCCGCCGTTCAGCCGGGGTGGATGCCGTGACGCTTGTGCACCGAGCTGCGGTCATCGGGATCGGCGGAGGCGAAGCGGGCGATCAGCTCGGCGCGGAGACGTTCGAACGGGACGATGGCGTCGATGATCAGCTCGCTCGCCAACCGGTAGAGGTCGACGTCGCCCTCGTACTCGCGACGACGCTCGTCGACGAACGCCGCCCGCTCGATCGGGTCGTCGATGGCTGCGATCTTGTTCGCGTACACGGCGTTCACCGCGGCCTCCGGGCCCATCACCGCGATCTTCGCGGTCGGCAGGGCGAGCGTCGCGAGCGGGTCGAACGCAGGCCCACACATCGCGTACAGGCCGGCGCCGTAGGCCTTGCGGACGACGACGCAGATCTTCGGCACGGTGGCCTCGGCAACGGCCGTCACCATCTTCGCGCCGTGGCGGATGATGCCCGCGCGCTCGACGTGGGTGCCGATCATGAAGCCAGGGACATCGGCGAGGAACAGCAACGGGACGTTGTACGCGTCGCACATCCAGATGAAGCGGGCGGCCTTGTCGGCGGAGTCGCCGAAGAGCACGCCGCCCTTGTGCATCGGGTTGTTGGCGACGATCCCGATGGGATGGCCGTCGAGGCGGGCGAACCCGGTGACGAGCTCGGTGGCGAACAGCGGCTTGACCGCGAAGAAGCTGTCGGCGTCGATCACGCAGTCGATCAGGCCGTGGATGTCGTAGCCGGCGGCCTCCGTCTCGGGGAGCGCCGAGCGAGTCAGCTCGCGGGCGGGTGGTTCGGCCTGGACCGCGTCGGGCAGTGCCCGCCACGAGGTCGGCAGGTAGGAGAAGAACAGCCGCGCCTGGGCGATCGCGTCGGCATCGTCGACCGCGAGGTTGTCGCCGCAGCCGGAGATCGTCGCGTGCATCCGCGCGCCGCCCATCTCCTCGAGCGTCACGTGCTCGCCGATGACCTCCTCGGCCATGCGTGGTGAACCGAGGTACATCGACGCGTCGCCCTCGACCATGATGACCACGTCGCAGAAGGCGGGCACGTACGCTCCCCCGGCCGCCGACGGCCCGAACAGGCAGCAGATCTGCGGCGCCTTCCCCGACAGCTTGATCTGGTTGGAGAAGATCCGACCGGCGCCGCGTCGGCCGGGGAACAGATCGACCTGATCGGTGATGCGCGCGCCGGCCGAGTCGATGAACCAGAACATCGGCAGCTCGTGCCGCAGCGCATGTTCGGTGGCGCGGACCATCTTCTCCACGGTCCTCGCGCCCCACGAGCCCGCCTTCACCGTCGGATCGTTGGCGACGACCACCACGGTGCGGCCGTCGACCTTGCCGATGCCCGTCACCACGCCATCGGCCGGCAGATCGGCGGCCATCGTGTTCGCGAGCAGGCCGTCCTCGACGAACGAGCCGTCGTCGACCAGCAATGCGATCCGCTCGCGCACGAACAGCTTGTGCTGGCGGGCCAGCTTGGGACCTTCCTTGGCGAGGTTGCCGTCGAGCGCCCGCGCCGCGCGCTCACCGAGCTCGTCCTCGCCGTGATCCGTCATCGGTCCCCCTGTCCTGTCCCTGCCCGACGGATCCGGCTCGCCGGCGGTCGAGCGCCACGGCGGGCAACGTGGTCGTCCTCGTGAGCTCGTTCGCCACACCGTAGGCCGGATCGCGCCCGAGGACCGACGACGATCGAGGCCGGCTGCCACGCACGTCGGGCGGCAGTCGCTGCACGCGAAAGACATCGCAAAGTTTCCGTCCCATCGCGTCGAGATCCCGTGAACGCCGATCCCCCGCTCATCGACCGCCCATACCGTCCGTCGTGCGCTCACGCCTGACGCGAGATCGGAGCTCTCCACCATGACCGCCATCAAGCTTCGACTCGTCGCGTTGGCCGCCCGGCCGGCCGGCCACGCGCGCGTCACCGCCGACGCCGTGCACGAGCTGACCGAGCTGCTCGACCTGAAATCGTGTCGCTACGTCGCGGGGGCGCTGCCGCGGCCGATGCCGGAGCTCCTCCGCAACGCGACCCGCATCCCGGCGAACGTCGATCCACTCGCCGCCGGACAGGTCGCGATCGCCGTGGCGGGTGATGGACGCGCGTACGGCCACCTCGTCCTCGTCTTCCCGTTCACGACCTTCGGCGTCACGATGCCACCGGCACTGCGACGTGCCGCTGTCGCGATCGCGGACCACGCCGGCGCCGAGATGGACCGATTGCGCGCCGGCAACGGCTGACCGGGCGCGGTCTACCCCGGCGCTTCGCCGCCCGACGCCGGGATGATGCGGCGCACCTCCGACGCGATCTGGATGTCCTCGCGGGCGGCGACCACGAGGGTGCGCACGCCACGCTCGTCGTCGCCGCTGACGTCGGTGTCGCCCGTGGCATCCTCGTTCGCAGCGGCGTCGACCGTCAGGCCAAGGAAGGCGAGTCGGGAGGCCGCCCGACCGCGGACCATCGACGAGTGCTCACCGACACCGCCGGTGAACACCAGCGCGTCGATACCACCCGCGGACGCCGCCATCGACGCGATCGAGCCAACGAGGCGGTGCACGAACACGTCCATCGCCAGGGTCGCCTCGGCGTCGCCCGCGGTCACACGCGTCTCGACGGCGCGCATGTCAGCGTCGCCGGCGAGTGCGAGCATGCCCGACTGCTCCTCGAGCGCGACGGAGATCTCGTGGGCGCCGAGGCCGACGTGCTCCTGCAGCCAGAGCACGAGTCCGGGATCGACGCTGCCCGAGCGAGTCGCCATCACGAGCCCCTCGAGCGGCGTGAAGCCCATGGTGGTGTCGACGCTGCGACCGGCGACGATCGCTGCAGCCGACGCGCCGCCGCCGAGGTGGCAGGTGACGATGCGCAGGTCCTCGAGCGAACGTCCCAGCATCACGGCGGCACGGGTCGAGCCGTACTGGTGCGAGAGCCCGTGGAAGCCGTATCGGCGGATCGCGTGCTGCTCGCGCCACGCCCGCGGTATCGCGTACGTGGCGGCCTCTGCTGGGATCGTCGCGTGGAACGCGGTGTCGAAGCTGGCGACCGCCGGCGTGGTCGGGTAGAAGCCGGTGACGGCGTCGAGCGCCTCGAGCGACTTCGGTTGGTGGAGCGGGGCGAGGTCGGTCAGATCGTCGATCTGCTGTCGGACCACGGGGTCGATGCGCACCGGGCCGGTGAACTGCATGCCACCGTGCACGATCCGGTGGCCGATCGCAGCGGGCCGCGGCCACCCGGCCAACGTCGCCGCGAGCGCGTCCGCCCCGCCCGCTGTGGACAGTGCCGGCAGGTCCGCGCGGCGGACAGCACCGTCTGCCTCGTCGAGGAGCCGCAGCTTGAGGCTCGACGAGCCGGCGTTGACGACGAGCACCAGCACGGTCAGCCCCGGGTCGACCAGGTCCAGCCGGCGATGGCCGGGTCGTCCTCGCCGTGCTCGCGTGTGTACTGCCTCGCGGCGAGTCGAGCGTCGCTCATCGCCTGGCGGAGCACCGCTGCGCTGCTGCCGAGCGACGGCGCGCGGTCGATGACGTCCATGACGAGGTGGAAGCGGTCGAGGTCGTTGAGCATCACCATGTCGAACGGCGTGGTGGTGGTGCCCTCCTCCTTGTAGCCGCGAACGTGGATGTTGTGGTGGTTGGTCCGCCGGTACGTGAGCCGGTGGATCAGCGACGGATAGCCGTGGAACGCGAAGATGACGGGCTTGTCGGTCGTGAACAGGGCGTCGAAGTCGTGGTCGGACAGCCCGTGCGGATGTTCGGTGTCGGGCTCCAGACGCATCAGGTCGACCACGTTGATCACGCGCACCTTCAGCGTCGGGAGGTGCTCGCGCAGGAGGTCGGCCGCGGCGAGCACCTCGAGTGTGGGGATGTCGCCGGCGCAGGCGAGCACGACGTCGGGCTCGCCGTCGGTGCTGCCCGCCCACGGCCAGATGCCGAGACCACGGGTGCAGTGCGCGATCGCTTCGTCCATCGTCAGGTACGTCAGGGCCGGCTGCTTGCCGGCGATGATCACGTTGACGTAGTTCCGGCTGCGCAGGCAGTGGTCGGCAACGGACAGCAAAGTGTTCGTGTCCGGCGGCAGGTACACCCGCACGATCTCGGCCTTCTTGTTCACGACGTGGTCGATGAACCCCGGATCCTGATGGGAGAAGCCGTTGTTGTCCTGGCGCCAGACGTGGGACGACAGCAGGTAGTTGAGCGACGCGATCGGCGCTCGCCACGGGATGGAGCGGGTGACCTTCAGCCACTTCGCGTGCTGGTTGAACATCGAGTCGATGATGTGGATGAACGCCTCGTAGCAGTTGAACAGTCCGTGCCGGCCGGTGAGGAGGTAGCCCTCGAGCCAGCCCTGGCAGAGGTGCTCGGACAGCACCTCCATCACCCGGCCGTCCGGCGCGAGGTGGTCGTCGCCGTCGACGGTGATCGCGTCCCAGGCGCGATCGGTGGTCTCGAACACCGCGCTGAGCCGGTTCGACGCCGTCTCGTCGGGCCCCATCATGCGGAAGCGATCGCGGTTGCGGTCGATGATGTCGCGCACGAACCGGCCCATCACGGTGGTGGCCTCGCTCGTCTGCTGGGCGGGGTGATCGACCTGCACCGCGTAGGCGCGGAAGTCGGGCATGTCGAGGTCGCGCAACAACCGCCCACCGTTGGCGTGCGGGTTGGCGCTCATCCGCCGGTCACCCGTCGGGGCCAGCGCCTGGAGCTCGGAGCGCAACCGGCCGGCGTCGTCGAACAGTTCGTCGGGGCGGTAGCTGCGCATCCAGTCGGCGAGCAGCTGGCGGTGTTCGCCGTTGGTCCGTGTCTCGGCGAGTGGCACCTGGTGGGCGCGGAAGGTGCCCTCGATCGGCACACCGTCGACCACCTTCGGACCGGTCCAGCCCTTCGGCGTGCGGAGCACGATCATCGGCCACTCGGCTCGTTCGACCGACTCGCCTCCGCGGGCCGCCTCCTGGATCGCAGCGATGTCGTCGAACGCGACGTCGAGGGTCTGGGCCAGCTGGGCGTGCACCTCCATCGGGTCGTCGCCCACCACGAACCGCGGCGAGTAGCCGTACCCGCGCATCAACGAACGGAGCTCGTCCTCGGGGATGCGCGCGAGCACGGTGGGGTTGGCGATCTTGTACCCGTTGAGGTGCAGCACGGGCAGCACGGCACCGTCCGAGCGGGGGTCGAGGAACTTGTTCGAGTGCCAGCTCGCGGCGAGTGGACCGGTCTCGGCCTCGCCATCGCCCACCACGCACAGCACCACGAGGTCCGGGTTGTCGAACACCGCACCGTACGCGTGCACGAGGGCGTAGCCGAGCTCGCCGCCCTCGTGGATCGATCCGGGCGTCTCGGGGGCGACGTGGCTGGGGATGCCGCCGGGGAACGAGAACTGGCGGAACAGCGCGCGCATCCCGTCCACATCCTCACCGATCGAGGAGTACACCTCGCTGTACGTCCCCTCGAGGTACGCGTTCGCCACCAGACCGGGTCCGCCGTGACCCGGGCCGGTCACGTACAGCACGTTCAGGTCACGCGCTCGGATGAGGCGGTTCATGTGCGCGTAGAGCAGGTTGAGCCCCGGGGTCGTGCCCCAGTGGCCGAGCAGCCGCGGTTTCACGTGCTCGGCCAGCAACGGCTCGCGCAGCAGTGGGTTGTCGAGCAGGTAGATCTGCCCGACCGACAGGTAGTTGGCGGCGCGCCAGTAGGCGTCGATCAACGTCAACTCGTCCGCTCCGATCGCTGCGGGTGTCGGCCGTGTCATGGTGATCTCCTGTGGGTGGAGCCCGGGCAGTGCTCGGGCTTCGTGGTGCGTCCATACCCAACGAAGCCGGCAAACGTCCCCCTCATCGCGGATTCGATCCCGGGGTGGAGTGGTGGACGAACCGCGCGGCCCGACGTGTGATCCGGCGATGGTGGCGCTCATCGCTGGTTCGCGGCAACCGAGGCCGGCGGACCTGCGCCGCGTAGAACCGCTGCTTGGCGGCCTCGACGAGCACGAGGTAGATGACGATCATCCCGAGCAGGATCAGGAAGTAGCTCAGCGGCAGCGCCGTGAACCCCAGCACGCGGGACAGCGGCGAGAACGGCAGGATCGCACCGACCACGGCCGCCATGATCGGCACGATGATCATCGCCCGGCTCGGGCGGCTGTGGAAGAACGGCACCCGTCGCGTCCTGATCACGAACACCACCAGCGTCTGGGTCGCGAGGGATTCCACGAACCAGCCGCTGCGGAACTCGGCGTGGCTGGCGTGCAGGAACCCGAGCATCACCGCGAACGTCATGAAGTCGAAGATCGAGCTGATCGGGCCGAACACGCTCATGAACCTCCGGACGAACGCGATGTCCCACGCGGCCGGTCGGGCGAGCACCTCTTCGTCGACCGCGTCGGCGGGGATGGCCAGCTGACCGACGTCGTAGAGCAGGTTGTTCAGCAGGATCTGCGACGGGAGCATCGGCAAGAAGTTGAGGAACAGCGACGCGCCCGCGGCGCTGAACATGTTCCCGAAGTTCGACGACGTCGCCATCAGCACGTACTTCAACGTGTTCGCGAAGATCCGGCGGCCTTCGATCACACCGTCGGCGAGCACGCCGAGGTCCTTGTCGAGCAGCACGATGTCCGCGGCGTCCTTGGCGATGTCCGTCGCCGAGTCCACCGAGATGCCGACGTCGGCAGCGTGCAGCGCGACGGCGTCGTTCACGCCGTCGCCCATGTACGCGACGTCGGCGCCAGAGCGGCGAGCGACCTTCACGATGCGCGACTTCTGCTCCGGGCTGACCCGGGCGAAGATCGTCGTCGTCGGGATGGCCGCGGCCAGCGCATCGTCGTCGAGCCCGTCGAGATCGGCACCCGAGAGCACACCGGTCACGTCCATGCCGAGATCGGTGCAGACCTTGCGTGCGACGGCGCCGTTGTCGCCGGTGATGATCTTGACCGTGATGCCGATCCGGGCGAGCTTCGCGATCGATGCGGCCGCACCCTCCTTCGGCCGGTCGATGAACGTCAGGAAGCCCACCAGCTCGAGACCCTCCTCGTCGGCGACGCCGAGTTGGGTCACGTCACGCGCTGCGCGCACCGCGACGGCCACCACGCGCGCACCGTCGGCGAACAGCTGATCGAGGACGGCCGATGCCGCAACCGGGGGCGCGGCGCAGCGGCCGACCACGGCCTCGGGTGCTCCCTTGGTGACGATGATCCGCGCGCCCGACGGGTCGGTCACGAGCACCGTGCTGAGCTGCCGCTCGTGATCGAACGGGATCGATCCGAGCCGCCCGTAGGACGCCGACGAGGCGATGTCGGTTGCCGACGCTGCGGTCAGGAGCGCGACATCGAGCGCGTTCCCACCGACGGGACCCGACGCCGTCATCGAGGCCTCGTTGCAGACGAGGCCGAGCAGGTACGCCCGAGCCGCCGTGGCGCCGAGCGGATCGAGCGATCGATCGAACGTGATCGCTCCCTCCGTCAACGTCCCCGTCTTGTCGGTGAAGAGTGTCTCGATGTTGCCGAGGTCCTCGATGGTGACGAGGCGCTTGACGAGGACGCGCCGGCGAGCGAGCTGCCGCGCGCCGGCCGAGAGGCTCACGCTCACGATGGCCGGGAGCAGCTGCGGCGTGATCCCGATCGCGATCGCAAGGGAGAACAGCAACGCCTCCAGCAGCGGTCGCGAGAACGCGACGTTGATGACGAAGATCGAGATCGTCAGCACCGCGGCAACCCGGACGAGCAAGCGCGAGAACCCCCGGAGCCCGTTCTGGAAGGCCGTCAGCGTCTGCTGCTCACCCAGCCCGAGCGCGACCTTGCCGAACTCGGTGGACGAGCCCGTCGCGACCACGACGGCCCGCGCCGAACCCTGGTGCACGATCGTGCCCATGAAGGCGCACGACGGCAGGTCGACGTCGGAGTCCGTCGCCGACCCGGCGATGGTCTTGACCGACGGGGCCGACTCACCGGTGAGCACGCCCTCGTCGCACTCGAACTGGTTGACCTCGAGCAGGCGCACGTCGGCCGGGATGACGTCGCCGACGCCGAGCGAGACGATGTCGCCGGGCACGAGATCGCGCACGTCGACCTTGGTCGGCACCCCGCTTCGCCACGCGATCGTCTCGTGGTGGATGTTGGCGTGCAGCGCGGCGACGGCCAGCTCCGACCGGTACTCGTTGACGAGCCCGAGGCCGACGCTCAGCACGACGATCGCGGCGATGATGCCGCCATCGGTGACATCGCCGGTCGCGGCCGACACGCCGGCCGCGCCGAGCAGCAACATCAGCAGCGGGTTGCGCAGCTGACGCAGCAGCACGCCCCACAGCGTCACGTGACGGGTCGCCAGCACGTTGGATCCGGAGCGGGCACGGCGCGCGACGACGGCGGCATCCGACAGACCGGCGGCGTCGCAGCCGAGGCGGTCGAGCACCTCGGCCGGCGATCGACGCGACGCCTCGCGCAGGACCAGCGGTGCAGGCGGCATCGACGTTGCCGCCGCCGACACCGGATCGCTGGTCATGTGCTCAGGCGCGCTCGGTCGGGTGGACCACGATCATCGGCACGGCGCAGTGATCGAGGACGAGGTTGGCGGTCGAACCGAAGATGGCGTTCACGACGCCGCCCCGTCCACGAGAACCGACGACGAGGAGGTCGCCGTCCTGGACGGTCTGCAGGAGCGCGTTCGCAGCTGTCGCCTCGACGAGGTGGCCGGTCACGGGTGCAGCGCACCGCGCGGTCACGAGCTCGACCGCGGCGTCGAGGGTGCACGCTGCGTCGATCTGGGTGAGGTCGCGGGCCTGCGCGCTCGACACGTCGACGGCGATGTACGGATACGACCAGCCGTGCACCACGATCAGCTCGGCGCGATGACGGTCCGCCTCGTCCGATGCCCACAGCAGGGCGTCGTTGGAGGCATCGGACCCATCGATGCCCACGACGATCCGCGCGGCACGACCGATGGTGGCCCCACCCCGGATCACGGCGACCGGGCAGTGGCTGTGGTGGACCACGCTGCGCGGGGTGCTCCCGAGCCAGAACGCCGCGGCGCCCTCGTGCGCGCTCGCCCCGACGACGACCAGGTCGTCGGCATCGAGGTCGTCGACCAGCGTCGCGCTCGGCGGACCGGACTCGACGAGGGTCGTCACGTCGATGCTCGGATGCGACGCCCGGACGGCGGCGGCCATCTCCTCGACGCGGTTCTCCGCGTCGTCGTGCACCGCGGCGAGTGCTTCGGGGTAACCGAAGCCGATCAGCCCGGGCCCGGTGACAGGGAGGTCGTAGCACGTGACCATCCGCAGGGCGGCGCAGCGCAGCGTTGCTTCGGCGGCCGCCCAGTGGACGGCCTCGATCGAGGACGGTGATCCGTCGTAGCCGACGGTGATGAGCTTGGTCATGCCTCCATCGTGCGACCCGCTGCCGACAGCAGCTAGGGCCTTCGGACCCTGATCGTGCCAGCAGGGACCTTCGTCACTTCCTCGCGGGCCGTCGGTCACCGGCGGCGGTGCCCGACGACTCTGCGCTCGAAGCCCTCGCGATGCGCATCGTGGCGCCATGAACAAAGACGACAGATCCTTCCTCTCGATCGGCGCCTTCATCTTCGGCGTCATCGCGCTCGTGTTCGGCGGCTACGCGCTCGCGGTGTCGCCCTCGGACTCGGGCGGCACGCAGACCACGAGCAGTGGCGCGGCGGCGAACGTCGTCGACATCGGCCTGACCGAGTTCGCGATGACGCCCGAGATGATCACGGTGCCGCCGGGCGACATCACGATCCGGGTCACCAACAACGGCACCATCGCCCACAACTTCACGATCCCCGATCGACAGCTGCACACCCGGGACCTGCAACCCGGCGAGTCGCAGACGATCACCGTCAAGCACGCGGTCGCCGGCGAGCTCGACTACCAGTGCACCATCCCCGCCCACTCCGACTCCGGGATGAAGGGCATGATCATGGTGGTCGACGGCGCCCCCTCCGGTGCGACGGCCGACACGGCCACGCCGACCACGATGACGTACCAGCAGATGGACGCCGACATGAAGCTGACGGCCCTGTCGTTCGTCAACGACCCGAAGAGCACGTTCGGCGGCACCAACCTCGACCCGATCATCCGCGCCGACGGCACCAAGGAGTTCGACCTCGACGCCAAGATCGTCGACTGGGAGGTCGCTCCCGGCAAGATCGTCAAGGCGTGGACCTACAACGGGATGGTCCCCGGGCCGCAGATCAAGGTGAACGTCGGCGACAAGGTGGCCATCGTCGTCAAGAACGACCTGCCCGAGTCGACCTCACTCCACCTGCACGGCGTGCGGGTGCCGAACGCGATGGACGGCGTGGATCCGTACACCCAGGACCCGATCCTGCCCGGCGCATCGTTCACCTACTCGTTCACCGCGCTCGAGCCGGCGGTCGGCATGTACCACTCCCACCACGACGCACAGACCCAGGTGCCGAACGGCATGGCCGGCGCGATCCTGATCGGCGACATGCCCATCCCGGACGTGCTCGAGGCCAAGGGCATCACCCAGGTCGACAAGACGGTGAACATGGTCCTGAACGATTCGGGCACGATCGGCCTGTCGCTGAACGGCAAGAGCTTCCCGGCCACCGAGCCCTACGCGATGAAGGTCGGCCAGACGATGGAGGTCAACTACTTCAACGAGGGCCTGATGAGCCACCCGATGCACCTCCATCAGCCGACCGGTTGGATCATCGCCAAGGATGGCGTGCCGCTCATCGAGCCGATGCCGTCGGACACGATCAACATCGCACCCGGCGAGCGCTACACGGTGCTCTACCACTTCGTCGATCCCGGCGTGTGGGCCTGGCACTGCCACATCCTCAACCACGCCGAAGGCCCGACCGGGATGTTCGGGATGGTCACGGCCGTCATCGTCTCCCCGTAGCTCGCTACCATGCGCTCATGTCCGAGGAGCGCATCTCTGCCACCCGCCGCATCGCGGCCCCAGCGGCGGCGATCTTCGCCATCGTCAGCGACCCGAACGGCCACGTCGCCATCGACGGATCGCACATGCTGATCGCCGCTCCGGATGCGGCGCCCCTCACCGCGGTCGGCGACACCTTCGTGATCGACATGGACCGCGAAGCGCTCGGCGACATGCCGCTCGGGAAGTACAAGGTCGAGAACGTCGTCACCAGGATCGAGCCGAACGTGGTGTTCGAGTGGGGCGTCGGCATCCCCGGCCACGGCCAGCTCGGCCACGTCTACGGCTACGAGCTCGCCGATGCGGGCGACGGCAGCACTGACGTCACCTCGTACTGCGACTGGTCGGGCATCAACGACGACGTGCGCAACGCCATCCGCTGGCCCGTCGTGCCGAAGATGGCGCTGATCTCCACCCTCGAGAAGCTCGACCGCCTCGCCACCCAGCGCTGACCGCGATCTGCGATCACGCTCAGCTCGACGTCCCCGGCACATCCGGATCGTCGTCGCGTCGCTCGGCGACGAGGTCGAGCACTGCGAGCGGCAACATGTAGCTCGCCTCGGCATCCTCGGGCCCCTCGATCGGGATGCACTGCAGCCCTGCGGCGTGGAGGGTCTCGACCACCCAGCGAGGGGCCACCCCCACGGTGGCGCAGACGCGGGCGCGGCAATCCGCGGGCAGTCCCTGGAACCATCGCTGTGCTCGGCGCCTGTCGCTCGACGCGATCTCGCGTCGGCGCCTCTCGTAGTCATCCATCGGTCCGTCCAGCACGCCCGGACCTCATCGTCCATGGCAGCAGACCGACCGTAGCGCAACTGCTACATGTGTAGCAGATCGATGCAACACGTGTGGCGCCACGTCACGCCGGCAGCTCAGGATCGCTCGTCGTTGAGGATCCGCGACACGAGCTGACGCGACACGCCCCACATCCGGGAGATGTCGCCGATCGATGCTCCCTCGACCTGGAGGGCACGGAACAGCTCGCGGCGAGAGGCACGGCGAGCCTCCTCGAGCTTGGCGATCGCCGCCGTCACGGTGCTTCGCTCCTGCGGATCGCCACCACCGAAGCCGGCGAGCAGGCTGCTCCGTCCGCGTGCCTGCTCGAGCAGCAGACCGATCCGTGACCGGTCTGCTTCCAACGCGCCGATCGCGTCGTCGACGGCACCCCCGTACCACTGCAGGGCAGCGGCGACGGCGTCCCAGTCCGGCCCGGGCAACACATCGCCGACGGCGATGGGATCGACACGTTTCGGATCGACGACCCGGCCGGGCAGCTCGCGCTGCTGCAGGTGCTGCTCGATCAGGTCGGCCAGCTGGCGCAGCGCGGCGACGTCGCCGTCCGTCCACGACCTCGGGACGCGGTCGAAGACGCCCAGCAGTCCGACGCGCTCGCCCTCGCTCGTCCGCAGCGGCACGGCCGCGCCGGAGCGGATCGAGGACCCTCTCGTCACGAGCGGGCTGTCCGCCGAGCGTGGATCGAGGCCGGCATCGCCGACCACCAACGCCTCCGCGTCGGAGTCGACCAGGCCCGCCCACCACGACTCGGATCGCGGGAGGTGGTCCCGGTCGATCCCGACGCGCCCTCGCAGCCACTCACGGTCTGCATCGACGAAGCTCATCACGGCGATCGGGGCCGCGAGCAGACGCACGGCGAGCTCGACGATCCCGTCGGCGAAGCGATCCGGACCGCTGTCGAGGATCCCGAGTCGCTCCACGGCAGCCAACCGACGGCGCTCGCGCACCTCCGCCGCTCCGGCTCGGCCACGGTCGTCCGGCGTTCCCATTCGCCGACAGTCTACGAAACGCGCGGCACCCGCGACGATGAGCACTCGGTACTCATGACGCTGAAAGGGCCGGGGCGTCTACTGGCACCATGCCCATCCCCAGCCCCGATCAGTACCGCCAGACGTACATCCAGCAGATCCAGCCGTACCTCGCCGAGCCCATCCTCGCGGTGGGCTTCATCTCCACACCCGGCTACGCGAGCGGCCTCGTGTCCGACGCCCTGCTCGGCAAGGCGCTCACGTCGGTGTCGTTCCTCGGTGGACGGATGTTCAACCGCAACCGCCGCGAGGTGCGCGACACCGTCGTCCAGAACCAGTTGGTCGCCATCACATCGACGATGGTCAACATGTTCGACTTCATCGCCGGCCAGGACTTTGCGGTCACCAAGGCGCCAACGGTGTGGGCGCGATCGTCGTTCCGCGTCACCGCCGAGGATCGTGGACGGATGAGCCAGCACCTTCACGTCGATTTCGCCACCGGCGAACGGATCGATGTCGACGTCAACTTCAGCAAGGGCGAGTGGGCGACGTTCAACGACCCGATGCTGACGCTGCTGATGCAGTCACCGACGACCCCTTGACGAACGGCATCCGTGCGTCGTAGCTTACGTAAGTGACCACGAACGCTGTTGCAGTGCTGGAGGCGCTGGCCGATCCGTCCCGACGGGCGATCGTCGACCTGCTCAGCGCGCAGCCCGCGTCCGTGACGGCGATCGCCGACGCGTTGCCGGTGAGCCGCCCCGCCGTTTCCCAGCACCTCAAGGTGCTCAAGGAGGCCGGGCTCGTCACCGACCGACCCGACGGCACCCGGCGGATCTACACCCTGCAGCCCGACGCGTTGGAGGCAGTTCGCGCCTACTTCGACGACTTCTGGCAACGCTCGCTGATGATGTTCCGGCTCGCCGCTGAGGTGAGCGGCGAGGACTCCCCCACCCCGACTCACGAGCCCCAGCGCGAGCGCAAGCCCAAACCCAAACCCAAACCCGAGGAGGACTCATGACCACCGACACCACCGCGACCTCGACGAGCGTCGAGACCCAGGTCGACGCGCCGATCGAGCGTGCCTTCGAGGTTTTCACGATCGGCATCGGCAGCTGGTGGGATCGGGACAAGCACATCCTCCCGGCACCCTTGGCGCGGATGGAGTTCCAGCCGTGGGTCGGCGGGAACATCATCGATCACGGCACCGACGGCAGCGCCAGTTCGTGGTCCCGCGTGCTCGTCTACGAGCCGCCGCACCGGGTCGTGTTCTCGTGGGACATCACCCCGCAGTGGCAGATCGAGACCGATCCCGCCAAGGCCAGCGAGGTCGAGATCACGTTCCGCGCCGTGACACCGGAGCGCACCCGCGTCGTGCTGACGCATCGACATCTCGATCGGCACGGGGATGGCTGGGAGGGCATGCGCGACGCGGTCTCGTCGGGCTGGAGCCTCGACGGGCTCATTGCCGTTCTGCACGAGCCGGCGCCGTTCGCATGGATCGGCGACGACGAGATGCGGTCCAGGCTCGCCCGGTCGGCGGCGTACACGGTGGTGGTCCTGCTCCCCACCGAACGATTGGTCAGACCGCAGGTCGACCCGATCATCTGGGCGCACGGCCGGCGCAACATGGCGCTGATGGCGGCCGGCATCGCGCCGGTCATCACGCCCGTCACGGTCCCCGAAGGACCATCCGGCTTCGCGATCTTCACCACCGACACCGAACAGACGCGCACGATCATGGACGCCGATCCCGGTGTGCTCGCCGGTGTGTTCATCTACGAGATCCATCCCGCCCGCGGGTTCCCCGGGGCCACGCTGCCCTGAGGCCGCTGAGGCCGATCAGCGGACCGTGCGGCGGCGAAGCAGCACCGCGATCGCGACGACCACGACGAGGCCTTCGGCGACGAGTGACCACACGCCGATCGTCTCGCCCCAGTTGCCGATGTCGCCCTTGGCCTTCGGCAGACCGGTGGTGCGGGTGAGCACGTAGCCGACGAACGTCGACGCGGCGGTGAGACCGCCGAGCATCCAGCCGCGCACGTCGTGGTGGGCGATCATCACGATCGCCGTGATGCACGCGGCGATCAGCAGCATGTACCCGAAGCCGAGGTAGGCGGTCTCCTCGACCTTGCCCGACAGCTCGGAGGTGTGGATCGCGATGACGGCACCGAGGCCGGCGATGCCGACGAGGTCGAGGATCGGCAGCCGCTTGGGGACGCTCGCGGCGTCGGTGGAGGATGTGGCGGGGCGGCTCAGCATTGCGGTCATGGGTTCCCTCTCAGGGTCGCACCGGGGACGGGGGGTCATCGGCTCGGGGTGTCGACAGCACGCTAGGAACGCGCCGTGTGAGCCACCTGTGAGCCCGGTCAACGAGTGATGAGTGTGCGCTCGGCTCGCCCGCGCCATCGGTCACCGCGCCGCGGCGATCGCCTCCGCCCAGATGGTGATCTGCTCGTCGGTGATGTCGGCGTGCTCCGCGAGGAGGCGCTCGAGCTCCTCGAAGGCGCCGGTCGGCCCGGACGGTGACGCGCTGCCCGACTTGTCGTACGGGTTGGGTTTGAACGGGATGATCACGAGCAGCTGCTCCTGCGGCGGCCGGTACGAGACGGACTTCGTCTTCACCGGCCACGGCCAGTTCGTGGACGTGAACACGCGCCGTTCGAACAGGACGTACCACGCCAGCGCCGTCAGCCAGTTGAAGACCCAGAACACGATGAGCCCGACGCCCGTGACCAACGTCGGGCCGAGCGCGCTGATGGCGGCGAGGGCGAGCACGCCGAGGAGCTGGACGATCTTGTACAGCAGCGACGGCCCCTGCTTGCCGAACCTCCCGCGCACGGTGGCGGCCACCCGCACGCCTGCCCAGATGAGCGTCCGCGTGAGCGCCGTCGATCCGGTCTCGCGGAGTGCTCGGCGGAGCATGCCGTCCGCGAACCACGGATCGACCCGCGGATCGGGCAGCTTCGACTCCCGCCACACCGCGTCGTGGAGCACGCCCGCCTCGGCGTTGCGTCCGGCGTTGTCGAGGAGCCAGCGGACCATCTTCGGGATCGAGGCGAAGTCGGTCTCGAACCCGGAGCGGATGATCATGTACTCCCAGCGACCCTTCCAGACCAGCGGCCGGGTCAGCCGCCAGTTCTGGCTGTCGATGTGAGCGACCTCCAACGTCGTGCAGAACGGCATCTCACTCCCCCATCGGTCAGTCGGCGCGGTCGATCAGGCGCTCGAAGACGAACTCGTGCTTGAGGAACGACGTCTCGCGCTCGTGGCCGGGCGTCGGCGGGTTCAACGGCGACATCTGCAGGAGGCGCCAACCATCCACCAACGCAGCGACGCCCGTGGCGTAGGGCGGATCGGCCGCGGGTTGGGGACCGGCGCCGGCGGTGCCGTCGAAGAACGACCAGCCGAGCACGTGGGCGTCGAGCGCCGGGCCGGCGAGCCACAGCATCAGCACCTGCTGCCGTGCGCTCATCGGGTGCTCACGATGTCGACAGCGCGGCTCGGCGCTCGGTGCGCGTGAGGTACCAGTCGACGTCGAAGCCGTCGTCGCCGCTCAGGTGGCGCCACAGCCGGGCCCGCTGCACCGTCTCCAGGCGGTGGGTCGCCGGCTCGTACCAGGGCTCGGAGCGCCGGAGCGCGGCGGCCACCGACTCGGGCTCCATGCGCGCGAACATGTGGTCGTCGTTGCGGTTGCGCGCATCGAGGTCGCTCGTGTCCCACAGCCGCACCTGCGGCTGCGTCGGGTTCAACCGCAGCTTGCCCATCACCCGGTCCCGCGCACCGCGGTTCGGCGCACCCGCATGCCACAGGCCCTGGTGGAAGATCACGACCGTGCCGGCGGGCCCGCTGAAGTACCGCTCGCCGGCGAGGTGTTGATAGCGGGAGACGTCGTCCATGTTCACCCGTCGCAGGTGGCTGCCGGGCACGAACCGGGTGCCGCCCTCGCCCGGCGCGACGTCGTGGGGAAACCAGAACAGCTGGATGTCGAAGGCGAGCCCCTCGTCGACGATCGCGTCGCAGTGCAGACCCTGCGCGTGCAGATCACCGGCGGTCTTGATGTGGACGAAGTGGTGGTCGACGACCGGGTCGGTGCCTACCAACGACTGGATGGCCCCGGCCACCGCTGGCACGCGCACCAGCGCACCGAACGCCGAATCGGCCGGGTACGCATCGTGCAGCGTCGTGCCCGATCGCGGCAGTCGCGAGCTCGACGACTCCGCATCGCCGGCGCCGGCCGCGACGCCGGTGAACTCGTCGAGCCAACCGCGGAACAACTGCGGCAACTGCTCCATCGCCCGCGCGTTGATCACGTCGGGCACCACCGCCTCGAGTTCCACGAACCCGCGTGCGACGAACGACGCGACCTGGTCGGTGGTCAGCAACGTCGGCGCATCCATCGTGTCTCCCCGGGCAGCGCGGTCCCTCAATCGCGGCTGCGCCGCGAACAGTACGCCGCGCACGGTCAGCCCATGCGATCGACGAGATCGAGCAGATGGCGGTGGAACGTCTCGGCGTCGAGGTCGTGGCTCCAGCCGTGACCGCACAGCAGCCGATCGAAGCGCAGCATGCCAGCAGCAAACCTGTCCAGCGACTCCTGCTGTGCGCTCCACGAGTACCAACACGCATCCCGGAACGCGACCAGGCACGCGTCCTGCGCGTCCCACGCGAGCGAATCGCCGGAGAACAGCACGTGGCCGTCCACGTGATAGAGCACGCTGCCCTTGGTGTGGCCCGGCACCGGGAACGCCACGACCCCGGGCACGATCTCGGCCGGCAGGACGCCCTCGATGAGTCGATCCGCGAACGGGGCCGCACCACGATCGTCGGCGTGGATCCAGACGGCGGCCCCGAAGTGCTGCGCGTACCGGTCGGCATCGGCGACGTCGTCGCGGTGGGTCAGCAGCACGTGCTGGATCCCGCCGAGCGCCTGGACTGGTTCGTAGACCTCGCGCGTCCAACGCGGCGAGTCGATCATCAGGTTCACCGGACGTCCGTCGTCGAGACGCCGCACGAGGTAGGAGTGCGCTCCGAAGGAGCTCTCCGCGTTGTGCCCGAGGCGGAAAACGCCGTCGCCGAGGTCCTGTGGGAAGACGGGAGACTCCGGGCGTCTCAGCGTCTCGTGCCCGACCGAACGCGTCGGACAGACCTCGACGGCTCGCCACGCCATCTCCAGCTCCTCAGGGGTCTGCGGTTGACGAAGGAACAGCGACACGCCATCGCTGGGGTTCC
This sequence comes from Ilumatobacteraceae bacterium, assembly GCA_025463305.1. The sequence continues at coordinate 6,217 of JAOBWK010000043.1, read as the reverse complement.
GTGCGATCAGCCCGGGTGCCACGTGGCGGGCGGCATCGCAGTCGATGCAACGCGAGTCGACGAACCACGGTCCCGGCGCTCCCCCGGGATGGCGATCGGACATCCGGGCCATGCACGCAACCCTACGCCGTGCCAGCGTCAGTGCAGATCAGCGAAGGCGAGGGTGACCATCGCCAGCGCGTCTTCGACGATCGGCATCAACGGCTGCTTCGGGGGGCCGACGAGCCACTGCTCGGTCGCAGTGCGGATCGCCGCCATCGCACAGCCGGCGACCAGCGCTGGACGCATGTCGAGCGTCGGGTCGACTCCGAGCCGCGCCGCGATGAGCGGCACCATCACCTGTTCGTAGGCCGCGTGCCGCTCGTTCTGGCGCTGACGCAACGACGGGGTGGCGCGGACGAGCGCGATCAGATCGCGGCCGTCGTCGAGATCGTGCTCGTAGCAGTTCGCCATGTCGAGGATGGCGCTCCGCACCGATGCCACGACCGGCTCGTCGTGCGGGCGAGCCGCCAGGGACTCGGCGAGGTTGTCGAGCTTGAGCTGCAGCGGACCGAGGACGAGCTCCTCCTTGGTCGCGAAGTACCGGTAGAACGTGCGGTGCGAGACCTCGGCCTCGGCGGCGATCTCCTCGACGGTCACGTCGTCGAAGCCGCGGCGAGCGAACATCCGGGTCGCGACGCGCACGATGTCGGCCCGCGTCCGTTCCTTCTTCATCTCGCGCAGCCCCACCGCGGTCTTCACGCCCGACAGCGTACGCGGAGTGTCAATGGCGATACACGTGCCATCTGTCATCTGTGCCAAATGCGTTGGTTGCCATATCATTCCGAGCAATGACGAGCACCGCGACACCAGTGACATCGCCCCACGCCGGGGCCGAACCGGATCCGAGGCGGTGGTGGACGCTCGGCGTGCTGTGCCTCAGCCTGCTGATCATCTTCGTCGGCAACTCCAGCCTCAACGTCGCCATCCCGACGTTGTCCGAGCAGCTCCACGCCAGCAGCTCGCAGCTCCAGTGGGTCGTGGCCGCCTACTCGCTGGTGTTCGCCGGTCTGCTGTTCTCCGCCGGCGCGCTGGGCGACCGCTTCGGCCGCAAGGGCGCGCTGCAACTGGGCTTGGTGATCTTCCTCGCCGGCGCCGCACTCGCGTCGGCCTCGTCGTCGATCAGCCAGCTGATCGCCTGCCGCGCACTGATGGGTGCCGGTGCCGCGCTGATCATGCCGTCGACGCTGTCGATCCTCGTCAACGTCTTCCCGCCCCGGGAGCGCACCAAGGCGATCGCGATCTGGGCGGCCACCACCGGCGGTGCCGGTGCGATCGGACCGGTCATCAGCGGCTTCCTCCTCGGTCACTTCTGGTACGGCTCGGTGTTCCTCGTCAACGTGCCGATCATCGTGCTCGCCCTCGTCAGCGGCCGCATCCTCGTGCCGTCGTCGAAGGATCCCGAGCAGGCACCGCTCGATCCGGTCGGCGCGGTCCTGTCCACCATCGGCATCGTCAGCCTCGTGTACGGCCTGATCCAGGCGCCGGACCACGGCTGGGCCAGTGGCGGGACGCTGCTCGCGTTCGGCATCGCCGTCGTCGTGCTCATCGCCTTCGTCGCCTGGGAGATCCACGTCGAGGAGCCGATGCTCGACATGAGCCTGTTCCGCAGCCCGGCCTTCAGCGCCGGTAGCGGCGGCATGATCCTGGTGTTCCTCGCGATGTTCGGCGTGATGTTCCTGATCAGCCAGTACTTCCAGCTCGTTCTCGGCCTGAGCCCGCTCGCCGCGGCGCTGCGCCTGCTGCCGATGTCGCCGATCATGATCATCGTCTCGACGCTCACCCCGAAGCTCTCCTCCAAGTTCGGGTCGCACCGCACGGTGTCCTTCGGGATGGTCCTGGTCACCGTCGGCATGCTGATGTTCCGCGGCCTCAGCACCACCACGCCCTACCTGTACGTGCTGATCTGCCTCATTCCGCTGGTGGCCGGCATCGCGCTGTCGATGTCGCCGATGACGGCGTCGATCATGTCGGCGGTGCCCGCTCGGCGTGCCGGCACGGGCTCGGCGATGAACGACGCCACCCGCGAGCTGGGCACGGCACTCGGCGTCGCCGTGCTCGGCAGCCTCGCTGCGTCCCGGTACGGCACCACGATCAACGATGCGATCGGCAGGATCCCCATCGGGTCCCGCGCCGACGTGCGGTCCTCACTCGCCAGCGCGCTCGACGCGGCCAAGGGGCTCGGATCCGCCGACGCGAAAGCTGTCACCGACATCGCCCGCCAGGGGTTCGTCGACGGCATCCACTTCGCCGTCACGGCCGCCGCCGTGCTCTCGGCGATCGCGGCCGTCGTCGTGTATCGCTTCCTGCCGCACGAAGCGTCGCACGACACGATCCTCGACTCCGTCGAGCACACCGCCGAGCTCGGCATCGGCGGCGCGATGCCGACCTACGCCGGCGACGTCGACTGACCTCGGGGCGGTGCTCGCTCAGCTGCGCGGGACGTCCTTCCACGGGCGCTCGTGATCGTCACGGGGCTCTCGCGGCAGGCCGAGCGCGCGCTCGGACAGGTTGTTCTTGAGGACCTCGTTCGTGCCGCCACCGATGGACACGCCGAAGCGTCCGAGCACCGTCGCCTGCACCCAGCCGGCCACCTCGTCGCTCCCCGGAACACCGGCGATCCCGGCTGCACCGCTGATCGCCGCAGCGAGGTTGCCGTTGCGCACGGCGTTCTCGGTGACGTACAGTTTCAGGATCGAGGGATCGATCGGCGGGGCCTCGCGCCGGCGCACGGCTGCCAGGATCCGCTCGCCCATCATCCCGAGGATCCGTTCACGCGCCCACGCGTCGGCCAACCCCTGGCGCACGACCGCATCGTCCATGCGGTCGAACATCCGGGCGAGCGCGACCAAGCGCGGGTACACCGTGCCCCGGCCGTTGCCGCCGCCGATGAAGGCCGACTCGTTCGACAGCACCGTGCGCGCCACGTGCCAGCCGTCGTTGATCTCACCGAGCACGTTCGCCACCGGCACACGGACCTCGGACAGGAACACCTCGTTGAAGTGCTGCGCTCCCGTCGGCTGTACGAGTGGGCGCACCTCGATCCCGGGACTGGCCATGTCGACGAGCAGGAACGTGATCCCGCGGTGCTTCGGTGCGTCCGGGTCCGTACGCACCAGCAACATGCCGTGATCGCACCACTGCGCGGCTGAGTTCCACACCTTCTGGCCGGTGACGACGAACTCGTCGCCGTCGCGCACCGCACGCGTCGCCAGGCCCGCCAGGTCCGAGCCGGCGCCCGGCTCGCTGAACAGCTGGCACCATGCGTCCTCCGCCGAGAGCAGCCGCGGGACGAGCGTCGAGCGCTGCTCGTCCGTGCCCCAGCGCATCAGGGTCGGCCCGAGCATCGCGATCGTGGCGGCGACGAAGCCGGACGACACGTCGTAGCCCGCCGACTCCTCGCGGTAGACCGTCTCGTGCCACGGTTGGCCGCCCCGGCCACCGAAGGCCTCGGGGTAGGTCAACCCGGCGAGGCGATGCTCGAAGAGGGTGTGCTGCCACCGGCGCCCCACCTCGAACTCGGCGGCGGCGTCAGCGGGATCCTTGTGGAAGTTCAGGGTCCACAACGACTGGTCGCGGCGAGGCCTGGCGTTGGCCTGCAAGAACGCGCGCACCTCATCACGGAACTCGGTCTGCTCATTCGAAGTCACGAGCGCAACCTAGCGATCGCGACCCTTTGTATACATTTCCGGCGCCGACGTCAGTCCGCCGTCACGGTGAGCTCGACGCTCGGCTATCGTCGGCCGTGACGGCGAGAGCGGGAGAATCGGAGTGCGGATGCTCAGGTGGCGGACCGCGGTGTGCGTGCTGACGGCAACGACGATGGTCGCGGCCTGCTCGTCTTCGTCCAACTCGTCGTCCCCTTCCGGCTCGCCGGCGTCGACCGTCGCGTCGACCGCCTCGACCCCGTCGACCGATGCCGTCGCGACCACGACGGCCACCGATCCGACGTCCACCGTGGTCACCAAGTCCGGCGTCGATCCCGTCGCGGCACTGCAGGCCGGCGGCGTGCCGGTGCTGGCCGTCGGCGCCACCATCCCGAGCGACTCCGGCCCGATCGCGGCGAGCGATTTCCAGGCCGCCGCATGGGCCCGACAGGACGTCGACGGCGGCGGCGTCACCGGCGCGACACTGCGCGCCGAGTATCCCACCGGCACCGGCCAGGTGCCGCTCGACGCACTCGTCGCTGCCTGGCTCGTCAAGGGTCAGTCGGTGGCGGCCACGCAGGCGCGCACGTTGGTGGACGCCACCACGATCACCGACCCGGCGACCGTCACGTACCCGTGGGCCGTGCTCGCCCTCTTCGTCAACGACATCATCCACAGCGGTGGGACCATCGAGGGTTTCGGTCCGTCCCGCAGCGTGCACCAGCCGACTTTGGCGGCGCGCCCGTCTCGCGACGGGGCCAACGCCTGCGACACGCTCGGCAGCCTCTACAACCAGACGATCGGTCAGATCACCGCGTGGTTCACGGTGGACGCGAGCGACGGCCTGATCGTGTCCGTCGCGAAGGCCGCTGCGTCGTTGTTCGCCGACGTGTTGGGCGACATCGTGAGTGCCGCGCTGGCGCCAATCCTGGCACCGTTGAAGACGGCGATCGCCGCGCTGGGCACCGCGACGGCGATCGCCAACGCGGTCGTGCCGTGGACCCCGAGCCTGCACAGCGTGCCGGCCGACAACAGCTTCGGCATCCCGCCGGACACTCACACCGGCACCCTCGTCTTCGACGAGCAGGATCCCGCCGGCTTCGACTGGCCCGGTGTCGTCAAGTCGTGTGCGGCGTTGATCCCGGTCGAGCTGCCGCCGGTCAACCCGGTCGGGACGCCGGTCACCTGGTCCGACCCCGACCCCAGCATCGCCACCGAGGTCAGCAAGGACGCGATGTTGACGGGCACAGCCGACGCACCGACGGCGTCGCTGATCTACCGCGTTGCGGATCAGGACCCCGATCTCGCCAATGGTCCGGTGCTGACCACGACCTTGACGATGACGGCCAGCGTCGACCGGGACCGGACGAAGGCGATCGAGCCGCTGCTGCAGTCCGTCATCTCCCATGCGCTCAGCGTCCTGCCGGACGCCGTGGCCAGCCTGCTCGCCGGCGTCGGCAGCGATCTGATCAACGGCGTGATCGACGCATCAGATCCTCCCGGCCAGGTGTCGGTGGACGTCACCTACCAGGACGGGGCGGCGCCGACCACCACCACCGAACCGGCCACCACGACGACCATGCCGGCGTCGAACTGCGTCGACGAGACCTTCCTGTCCGATGTCACCACCTATGCCCCCACCAACGAGACGTTGCCGGCGGGTCTCACGGTCGTGCTGCACGCCGACGGCACCGGCCTCCTCGACGCCACTGGGTCGGGCCTCTACACGTTCAACGGCGGCACGGGAACGCTCAGCGGCCAGATCCACTTCAGCTGGACCGCCGATGCCTCCGGCCAGAACATCGTCGGCAACAAACCGTACGGCGGGATCAGCCTGACGATCGACGTCAGCGGGATCAGCGAGACCGTGGCCCTGCCGCTCAGCATCTTCCAGGGCACGGAGGGCATCAGCTGCATCGGTGACGTGCTCACGTTCACCCGGACCGGGCAGACCTACCACGATGCCGGCCCGGCGGCACCGGCGACGCCGGACTCCGTGCCAGCGCCATGAGGTTCCCGGAACCCTGAGACCCGGAGGGATCCGTCAGTCCGCCGTCACAGTGAGCTCGACGATCTTCGTGCCGTCGGGCAGCGCGTCGGCGACCAACGACCGCACCAGCGCGACGGCATCCGCCTCGTCCGCGATCGCGACGTGCTCGGTGAGCGTGACGACCTTCGAACCGTGCGGATGGTCGACGTGGGTGAAGTGATCGGCCAGCCCCTCGATGACGTGGTTGGTCGGCGATGATCTGAACCCTGCAACGACCGTGACGGTGAACCCCATCGCAGCAGTCTTCACCATCCGCGGCCGGTCCGGTGACGCGTCGGTCAGACGGCGAGGATGTCGTGGTGCCCGTCAGCGGCCGAGGCGGGCAGCGAGGTACGGGGCGGTCCTGCTCCCGGCGGTGAGGGCGATCATGTCCGGTGTTCCTGCCGCGACGATCTCTCCCCCGTCCGTGCCGCCGCCCGGGCCGAGATCGATGACCCAGTCGGCGTTCGCGATCACGTCCATGTCGTGCTCGACGGCGACC
>JAOBWK010000037.1 GCA_025463305.1 Ilumatobacteraceae bacterium | reverse complement strand
ACATCTCGGGACTATGGCCGAGGATGTCGGCGATCGCGCGGAGCTCGCCGACGTCCTTGGCCGTGTTGACCATGTGTGTGGCGGCGGTGTGCCGCAGGCCGTGCGAGGTGAGTCGCGGGATGTCGAGTCGGTCGACGATGCGTGCGAGTGAACGGTCGTACTCGCGGGGGAGCGCGTGGCGTCCGTGGCGTGTGCAGATGATGAGGTCGTTGTCCTGCCAGTGGCTGCCGGCGAGCAGCCGTTCCGTGGCCTGTTCTGCGCGGCGCCGGTTGAGCGCTCGCACTTGCTGGCTGGACAGCGGCACGAGTCGTCGAGAGCGCACGTTCTTGGCGTCGCCCAACGATGATCCGTTGTTCAGGCCGACGAGGCTCTCGTCGATGCGCAGGGTGCAAGCGTGGGTGTCGAGGTCGTCCCAACGAAGCGCGAGCACCTCGCTGCGACGGAGTCCGTAGAGAACGCCGAGTTGGAACCCGACGGCCCAGCGGTGACCGGCGACCGCGACGAGGAAGGTCTCGACTTCCGTGGCATCCCATGCCGGGGTGTCTCGAACTCTCGTTGGTTTGGCGACCGCCCGCGGAAGCGGGACGCGCGCTGCAGGGCTCCGTGGGATGAGCCCTTCATCAACGGCATCGGCGAGCGCAGCTCTCAGCACGTTGCGGCAGATCTGCACGCTGCGCCTCCCGAGCCGGCCCCCGCCTGCGAGCGCGACGATCCAGCGGGTGATGTCGTCGCGGTCGAGCCGGCTGAGTGGTATGCCACCGAGTCCACGTTCGATGTGTGGAATCGCCCACACGTACTGCTCGCGCGCCTTCGGCGTGATGTCGATCTTGCCGTCGACGTAGCGGCGTACGAGCCAGCTCACGTTGCCGCGCTCGGTGCTCACCTCGTCGGCCTTGAGACCACGGGCGACCGCTTGCGCGGTGCGTTGCGTGGGGTACGTCCCGATCTGCTTCGGGCGCCGTTTGCCGGTGGTCGTATCGATCCCGTCGATGCGCACCGCCCACTTCCCGCGTTGCCTGCAGACGGTTGGTTGGCCTGTGGCTTTCCAGCTCATGTCACCTCGAATCGGGGCCGTTCGACCGCGATCCGGGCAATACATCTGCATACATCGTGCATACATGACCTGGGTTCGCAGTCGTGAGAGTTGCAAAACACCAGGTCAGAGAGTCGGAACGAGAGGATTTGAACCTCCGACCCCCTGCTCCCAAAGCAGGTGCGCTACCAAGCTGCGCCACGTTCCGTCCGGGTCCGCACGGGGCGGGTCGGATGGCGAAGTGTATCCCCGCGGTTCTGCTGGCCGACTGCCGGTTTCGTGTGCGCCGGGCCGGCATCACGTCGCCGCTAACGTCCCTGCGATGCAGCGCACGACCAGCACCTCGACCCTCTGGCTGACCGCCGTGATCTCGGTTGCGTCACTGGCCGGATGCAGCAGCGACAGCACGACGACGTCGACATCGACCGTGGTGACTGCAGCGTCGTCCACGCCGGTCGACAGCGTGGTCGACACGACATCGGCATCCGGTGACGCGACGGCCGACAGCGGGACCGGCACGTCGACTGCGGCGGTCACGAGCATCACCGGGCAGCAGCTGTGCGACCTCGTGCCGAGCCATCTGGTCGAGGCCGCGCTCGGCATCGAGGTGACGACCGAGATCCCGAGCACGGCCGACACGCCGCAGTGCGCCTACGTCTTCACGGACAAGTCGGGCAGCACCGACAACGTCACGATCGCATACGAGCGGCCGGGCGCCGATCTCAACGGGGGGAGTGGCGATGCCGGCTTCGACTACATCACGTCGGTCAACCGCACGATCGCCGCGGGAACCGATGCCACCGAGACATCGGTCGACGCGGGCGACAAGGCCGAGACGATGGTCGGCAGCCAGTTGTCCCTCGGCGTCGTCGAGGCCGACGGGCAGATCTTCGTGACGATCGTGCCGGCGGGTACGAGCGACGCGGCCGGAGCCGCAGCGCTCCTCAAGGCTGTCGCGACAGCGGTGGGGTGACCGCGCGCGATCGACGAAGCGCGAGCGGTCAGCGTCCCGTCGTGGCGATCCGCTCCACGGTGGCCAGCAGCCGACTCACGTCGTCGGGCTCGATGTAGCGGGAGATGCCGGCGCGCACCACACCGCCCGAGTCCGCGAGGCCCAGCTGGCCGACGACTTCGACCGCATAGTTGTGGCCGTCCCACACGGCCACCTTGTCGGCGGCCAGCGCCGCGGAGACGGCCGATGGTGGAACACCGTCGACGGTGAACGCTGCCGTCGGCGTGCGCCCGGTGAGCTCCTGTGGCCCGTACACGCGAACGCCGGGGATGGCCTGCAGCCCGGTGAGCAACGGCTCGAAGACGCTCCGCTCGTAGCGGGCCAGCTGGTCCATGCCCTCCTCGAGCAGGAAGCGCGCGGTGGCCTCGATGCCGGCGATCGCCTCGAAGTTCGGCATCCCGGTCTCGAACCGGCCGGGGCCGGTGTTGATCGACGGACGCACCTTGAACACCGGGAGCGACTCGAGAAGATCGGGCCGGACCCAGAGCATGCCGCTGTGCGGGCCGTACCACTTGTACGGCGAATTGACGAGCGCATCGCAGCCGAGCGCGGTGATGTCGATCGTCGTGTGCGGCGCCCAGGCCACGGCGTCGATGTAGACGCTGGCGCCCACCGAATGGGCAGCCTCGATGATCGGTGCGTGATCGGGAACCGTACCGAGCAGGTTCGACGCACCGGCGATCGCGACCCACTTCGTGCGCTCGTCGATCAGCCCGATCACGTTCTCGACGGGCAGCGTGCCGGTGACCGGATCGAACGGAGCGAGGACGTGTTCGGCGCCGGCGCGCTGGCACGCCTTGGCCCACGTCGTGACGTTCGCGTCGTGATCGAGCCGAGTGCCGACGACGCGGTCGCCGGGTCGCAAGGTCTCGCCGATGGCGCGCGTGAACGCGAACGTCATCGAGGTCATGTTCGGGCCGAAGCACACGCCGGCCGGGTCGGCGTTGAACAGCCGGCCGACGACACCACGGGTGCGCTCGACCAGTTCGTCGCACGCGATCGCGGCGGCGAAGTGGCCGCCACCGCAGCCGTTCAGCCCGCTGGCCAACCACTCCGACATCGCCGTGATGGCGACGTCGACGATCTGGGTGCCGGCGGGTCCGTCGAAGCGGGCCCAGCCGTCGCGGACGCCAGGGAAGCGGTGGGTGAGCGAGGAGACCGTCATCGCCACAGACTGCCAGACCGTGGCCGACGAGTCGGGAGGCGAGGCCGAGCGACGGGCCGGAAACGCCAGGACGGCCGACCCGGGGAATGTGTCGGCGGTCATGACCTGGTTCCCGCCAGCTCAGGGAGCCCTCCAGGCGGAGGGCGAGACGTGTCAACCGGTGACGGTGATGGTGCCCTTCATGAAGGGATGGAAGGAGCAGATGTAGGCGAAGGTGCCATCGGTGTTGAACGTCGCGGTCCCCGTCGCGCCTGCCGCGATGCTGCCGGTGTCGAAGTTGCCGGACGATGTGGCGGTGTGGGCCTGGTTGTCGTTGTTGGTCCACGTGATGGTGGTGCCCTTGGCGACGGTGAGGTTCGCGGCGTCGAACTTGAAGTCCTTGATCGCCACCGCATTCGCACCCGCTGCGGGGGGCGCAGCGGAACCCGCGGCTGGGGTGGCGGCCGTCGACGCGCTGGTGGCAGTGGTGCCGGCGGTGGACGCAGCGGTGGTGCCGGCCGTCGAGCTCGCCGTGGTGCCGGCCGTCGAGCCGCTGGACGGCGTGGCGGTGGACGGCGTGGCGGTGGATGCGGTGGTCGGCGTCGCCGGGCTGCTGGTCGACGTGTCGTCGGGCTTCCACCTGAGGGTGAGCCCGATCAGCGCGACGGCTGCGACGGCGAACGCGACGCCCACGGCGGGGAGGCCGTTCGGCCGGTCGGCGGTATCGATCGCCGGGACGAACGTGGCGGCGACGGCCACGATGGCGATGATGCCCATCACGACGGTGAGCTGTGCCTGCGGCGACGGATCGAACACCGGGCCGCCGTGCGAGAACCCGAGGAACGTGTTCCCGGCGTGGGTGTACCAGAAGATGCCGATCGTGCTCACGGCGTAGCCGATGCCGACGACCTTGACGAACCACTCCTTGCGGGCCACGACCGCCACGGCGATCAGGCCGGCACCGAAGCCGTTGAGCAGGATGCTCCGCCCGAAGTTGACGTCGGGCGAGGCGAATCGATAGTCACCGTTGTAGTAGAGGTCGAGGTGGACGATGCCACTGATGAGGATCGCGACGGCTGCGATGATGCGCAGGATCCGTCCGGTGGACAAGGTGGTCATGGGATGTCGTTTCTCGAGCGGGCTGGTGGCGGAACAGCTGACCGTTGTTCGGCGCAGACGCAGCTTCGGATGACATCTCTACGAACGAACGGCGGAGTGGGTTCTCCGACCGTAGTGCGGTTGCCCGAGGGCGTGGTCAGGACTTCTTCGACGCAGCCTTGGCGAGCCGCTTGGCGGTCTTGCCGGAGGCGACGATCTGGCGGCTGTCGAGGTCGCCGTGCTCGATGCCGTTGTCGAACAGCACGCGGTAGCGCTGCCAGTTGAAGCCGTTCGCCAGCAGGACCCGCCCGGGGGTTCCCTCGGCGACCTCGTCGAGCGCCACGATGGATGTCACGTGGTCGCCGACCCGCAGGTCGAGCTGATCGGCGTGCGGCTTGGCGAGGGCGTGGGGCTTCCAGAACGTCACGGGTCACATTCTGCCCGATGGGCCTTGTCGTTGCATCATGAGTCGTTGCATCTTTCGGCGCCGATACACTCGGCCGCCTGTGAAAAGCACGCTCGAACCCCTCGAGGGGAACAAGGTCAAGCTCTCCGTCGCCGTCGACGAAACAGAGTTCGACCGCGACATCGATTCCGCGTTCCGCAAGATCGCTCACGAGGTCAGGCTTCCCGGGTTCCGTGCCGGCAAGGCGCCCCGCAAGGTGCTCGAGGCCCGCATCGGCATCGCCGCGGCGCGCGAGCAGGCGTTGCGCGACAGCGTCCCGAACTACCTCGCCCAGGCGGTGCGCGAGCACGACGTGGACCTCATCGCCACGCCCGAGATCGAGATCAAGGGTGGCGAAGAGACCGGTCCGGTCTCCTTCGACGCCACGTGCGAGGTCCGCCCCGAGATCACAGTGCCCGGCTACGGCGGCCTCCGGGTCGAGCTGCCGGCCGTCGAGGCCAGCGACGAGGACGTCGATCAGGCTGTCCAGGCCGAGCTGCGCCGTCAGGGCGCGCTGGCCGATGTGGACCGTCCGATCATCGTCGGCGATCAGGTCACGATGGACCTGCAGGGCCTGCGCGATGGCGTGCCCGTCATCGGCCTCAACACCGAGGACTGGTTGTACGAGGTCGGCAAGGGTTGGGTCGCCGCCGGGTTCGACGATCAGCTGGTCGGCCAGACGGCCGGTGCCGAGCTGAAGTTCTCGCTCGTGCCGAACGGCAACGAGGAGCCCGCCGACTTCGAGGTCACCATCAGCCGCGTGCAGGAGATGGTGCTGCCCGAGCTCGACGATGCATGGGTCGACGAGAACATCGGCGAGTACGACACCGTCGCCGGCTGGCGCAGTGCGCTGCGCGACCGGCTCAGCGAGACCAAGCTCAACCAGGCCCGCGGCCAGGTCATCGATCGCGTCACCACCTCGCTCGCCGAGCTCGTCGACATCGAAGCGCCGGAGTCGATGGTGCAGGGCGACCTGCAGCAGCGGGTGCAGAACACCGTGCAGCAGTTCCAGGCCCAGGGCATCGCCCTCGATCAGTGGCTGTCGGCCACCGGCCAGGATCCCGCCAGCTTCGTCGAGGGCCTGCGCGTGCAGTCGCTGAAGGCGGTCAAGGTCGACCTCGCCCTGCGCGCCGTCGCCTCCGCCGAGGCGTTCACGGTCACCGAGGACGATCTCGAGAACGAGTACGAGCGCATCGGCGTCGAGGTCCGCCAGAAGACGGCTCAGGTCCGCAAGGCCTACGAGCGCAACGACGCCGTCAGCGAGCTGACCGCCCAGCTGCGCAAGAGCAAGGCCCTCGACTACCTGCTCCATCACGTCGAGATGGTGGACCCCGACGGCAAGTCGATCGACAACGACACGATCCTCGGCCACGACCACAGCCACGACGATCACGACCACGACGGTCATGACCACGATCACGACGGTCACGACCACGACGGCCATGACCACGACGGTCACGACCATGCCGGTCACGACCACGATCACGCCCACGAGATGGAGAACAGCTGATGACCAGTCCATTGCTCGAGCCGGTGCGGAACTACTACGTCCCGAACGTCATCGAGACCACGAGCCGCGGCGAGCGTCACTCCGATCTCTACTCGCGCATGCTGCGCGAGAACATCATCTTCATCCCGACCGCGATCGACGATGCCGTCGCCAACATCGTGTGTGCTCAGCTCATCCACCTGGAGAGCGAGAACCCCGACAAGGACATCAACATCTACATCAACAGCCCCGGTGGCGACATCACCGCGCTGTTCGCGATCTACGACACGATGCAGTTCATCAAGAACGACATCGCCACGATCTGCCTCGGCCAGGCGGCCTCCG
>JAOBWK010000011.1 GCA_025463305.1 Ilumatobacteraceae bacterium | reverse complement strand
GTGACCCCGCCAGTCGCGGCCAGCGCGAAGGGTCCCGTGATGTCGCCAGCGATGGTGATCCCAGGCGTTGACCCTGTCGGAGTCGTTGCAGCCGCCACGGGACTTGAGGACGGCGACACGCTGCCGGCGGATGGCGTCGAAGGTGCCGCTGTGATCACTGACGTCGCCGACGAGGGCGCTGCTGTCTGGGCCACTGAGGTCGTGGCCGGCGAGGTCGTGGCCGGCGAGGTCGTGGCCGGCGAGGCGGATGTAGCTACGGTCGTTGTCGTCGACGCGTCTTTCGACGACGAGCCACAACCCGTCGCCGCGAGTGCAACGATGACGGCCGCGATCCACGACGCCAATCTCGAATTCCTCACGGGAAACCTCCTGCAGATTGCGCGAAACTCTACCCGTGGGTGTACTCAATGGACCGCCACGTTGTTCGGCCAATCGTTTGCCGATGACGCTCGTCGACGCCTGCATCGCCGACCGCGAAGTCGCGAATATGTCGCTGTCACCGCCTCAAATCGAAGCGCTCTACAACACCACCGACCCGGTCCTGCCCGGCCGTAGCCGAACGAGCGCAGATGCGTCCACTGCCGATCGAGATGCAACAAACGTCTCTTCGCAGCCGATACCGCACCCGCCCCATCAAGCCCGACCGCCAGTTCGAATCCGTGTGCGAAACCTCTGTCCACTTCGCCAACGGACCCGAGTTCTCTGCGTCGTCCTGCGCCAACGCAACCACGCCCGCGAGCATGACCAACGCCCGCTCGCCGCTGTCTACCCCGGCCGCCTCGACCGGATCAACAGCGCACTTCTCAAGCCTTCGGGCAGGCCCAGGTCGATCCAGACGTGCGACGTTCCATACCCCCGGTGGGCGGGTGATCTGCGCACCGTGGCACTGACGCGCCACGCCTGACTTGCAGAGCGCCTACCGTCGACGGTCTACTCGTTGCTCGGGGCGATGAGCTGGGCGTCGATGTGCAGACCAACTTCGTCTGAAGCAAGCGGTACGCCATACGAGATGTTGAAGTCGGACCGACTGATCGTGGTGCTCGCGAAGAAACCTGCGTGCAGCGATTTGTCCATCGGGAACTCGCTCGTTCCGTGGAAGGTGAGATCGAACACGATCGGCTTGGAGACACCCTTGATCGTGAGGTCGCCGGCGAGGGCGTAGCCATCCCCGGCGGGTTGCAGCGAGCTCGACCGGAACGTCATCTCCGGGAAGTTCTCGACATCCATGAAGTCGGCACCGTGGAGGTGCCCATCACGCCAGCCGTTTCCGGTGTTGATCGAGGCCGTCTTGGCCGTGACCTCGACGGACGACGACGGTAGGTCTTCGCCGATCACGGCGCTTCCGTCGTATTCGGTGAAGAACCCGCGCACAGTGGAAATGCCCAGATGGCGGATGGAAAATCCGAGCTGCGTATGGCTCGTGTCGATCTTCCACACTCCACCGGGCGTGAGTGGCATCGTCATCGTTGGTCTCCCATCATCACTTGGTTCTGCCGCCAGAGTACAAGCTGCGTCGGACCATCGACCGCGTGCGCAAATGAGCTCTTGGCTCAGGGTGATGCGCTCGTCCGACCAGATGAGATCGCGAGCCGATCACACGTCGGCTCGCATCGTTCCGCGCCACACAGCGAACTCGCCCTGTGCCTGCCTCTGCACTGCCCCCTACCGCCAGGAACGTGACGCACCGGATGCGCCGTTCGGCGCTCGCCGGTGGCTGCGACTGTCGCGTCGTGAGGCGCCGCGTGTTCTGTGTCAGAAGGTCCAGCGCATCGAGCCTGCCGTGTCGCTGTGTGTGCCGACTGCCGTTGCCCCTGTCGGCTTCAGTTCGTAGACGAACCAGGGCGCCGGGCCGAGCGTTGGCGCATTGAACGGTGCGGTGATGCCCACGCCGGACTGATCGATGGTTGCTGGCCAACCACCGCGTGCCCATTCGGCGGCGATGGCGGCGATGACTTTCGGGTCCGTCACACGCGTTGCCTCGCCCGACATCGTGACGTCGAAGCCTGCGGTTGCGACGCTGATGGTGCAGCGCGGGTCACGGGCGACGTTCTTCGCCTTGCGCGTTTTCGCTCCAGTCTGGAACCAGAGCGACCCGTCGTGCCAGATGGCGCCAACGCTGGTGACGTGCGGGGTTCCGTCCTCATTCAGGGTCGTGAGCCAGAACGAGGCGCGGTTCGGCGATGTCGGGTCGTCATGGGTCGGCCAGTCGGCAACTTGGGACACGACGTCGGACCACTCGATCGCGGGTAGCCCTTCGCCTTCTGCGTTGTTGATCGCTTTCATGTCAGGTAGACGCCGGGGGCTCCGCGAACTGATCGCTGACAGGGTGATCGGCAACGAGCCAATCGCTCAGTCGCGAGTGCGCTCGCACGGCGCCCTCGCCGCCACAAAGGTGCAGAGGCGCCGGTCTGGCGCGGCGCATCGGTTGTTGTTCTGTGTGCACGGTCTGTGCGGCCTGTGGGCCGCCGGATGGACGCGCGGGGACGGGGTTGGCAAGCCGGAAGTTGGACAGTCTCGAGGCCGCAGCGTGCGAGGATGGTTTGGGGCCGTGTCGATGTTGGTCGTCGTCATGTCGAGTTGATTCCACTTGTGGGGAGGCGGGCCGTGGTTCGAGATCCGTTCGTGGATGCAGTTGGGGAGGTCGCGGCTGCGGGACGGGCGGCGTGCGAGGCGATCGCGGCGGCGGTCCGTCCGTTGGAGGTCGGGGCGCTGGCGCGTGCTGCGGGCGTTCCGGTCGTGCACATCGTGGATGAGTTGATCGGCTCGGGTGGGAGAGAACTGCGGCTTGCGACGGCCGACGCGTTCCACGAGTTCGAACGGGCGCTCGCTGAGATGCGGGCGCGAGTGGTGTGCACGCTGATCCAGGAGGACGGTCTCTCGCTGACCGAGGTCGGGCATCGGCTGCAGATCTCGAGACAGGCGGTCGCCCGTTTGTATCGACACGCGCAGGAGGCGACCCCTCGAGGCGAGATGTGACGTGTGGCTCGTACGGGTACGTGGGGGGGCCTGATGCTTGCTTCATGACGACGCTCCGAGAACCAGTGCCGCCGCCGGCAGCCGCCTGCAATGTGCTTGCAACGGCACCTGACGAGTCGGGATTGGAAACGAATGAGCCGGGTGGCGATCCAATCGCCGGGCCGCCATCGATCCCGTCAGGTCACGATCGGTGTGCGTGCTCTCCGGCGATTGACGACACGCTGGCAGAGAGGATGTTGATGTGGTGTGCCGTCGGCATCATCATGCTCGAGGAACGTTGCAGCGCCGAATCAGCTGCACTCGTGATCGAGGGGCGCGCCGAACGAACCCGAACCGATCTCCTCGTCGTCGCCCTCGAAATGGTCCGCCACCACCAGCGCAAACTGCAACGAAACAGCGGCTTCATCGAGGCGCCCGCCCTCTGAAGAGTCGTGGTGCCGGACCGCCTCCGCCATGTCCATTGCCTCGACCTGTCACGTCGAGCCGCATTCGCGCACGAAGGTGGTTTCCAGTGAGATGTGACCAAAGTCTCGTGCGGGTACTCCGGGGGTACTGCCCGAGGCTTGCTCATGACCACGCGCAAAGACTCAGCAATGCCGCCGGCGGAGTGCCGCGACACCGACAGCGGACGACTCGTGACACCTGGAGCTGCGTTGATCGTGGAGGCCATTCCCCACATCGTGTGGACGGCTTCCCCTGACGGTGGAGTGACGTACTTCAACGACCAGGGCATGGCGTACACGGGATGTTCCCGGGAGGCGGCCTATGACTGGGACTGGGTGACGCTGGTGCATCCCGACGATGCGGATCGGGCCCGGTACGGGTGGGAGGCCGCCACTCGAACCGGATCGGAGTTCGCACTCGACTACCGCATCCGCCGATTCGACGGAGAGTTCCGTTGGCACGTGTGCCGAGCCCGGCCGGTACGGGACCGCGACGGCGAGATCGAGCTGTGGATCGGGACGGCCACCGACATCGACGAGCGCAAGGACCTCGAGCATTCGTTGCGACGCTCGGAACGACAGGCCTTGGAGACCGTCTCGCTGCTGCAGAGCATCGAGGCAGCCGCCCCGGTCGGCTTCAAACTCGTCGATCGAGATCTACGCGTGGTGCGCATCAACGACACCCTCGCCCGGATCAGCGGCATGTCGGCGGACGAAGTGCTCGGCCAGACTGCGCAGGAGATGGTGCCCGAGCTGTGGCCGCAACTCGAGTACGCCTACCGTTGCGCCCTCGACGGCGAGACAGTGTGCGGGCTCGAACTCAGGATCGCTGATCCCGATGCTCCCTGGCGCGTGCGGCACTGGCTGGCGAGCTATTACCCAGTGCGGATCAATGACGAGATCATCGGCGTCGGAAACGTTCTGGTCGACATCACCGACCGCAAGGAAACGGAGGAGTTCCTGCGGATCGTCGTGGACAACATGGTCGAGGGACTGTACGCACTCGACAGCGACGGCCTCGTCACCTTCATGAACCCCGCCGCATCGAAGATGCTCGGCTGGACCGAGACCGAACTGCGTGGCCGCTCGATGCACGACACGGTGCACTTCCAGCGCGGCGACGCGACAGAGCTGCCCGCATCCGAGTGCCCCATCCACCAAGTCGCGGAGACGGGCCGTCCGGTTCGCGTCAGCGACGATGCCTTCGTGCGCCGGGACGGAACCGTGCTACCCGTCGCCTACTCCGCCGCTGCCCTCGGCAGCGGCGACACCAACAACGGGGTTGTCGTCGTCTTCCGTGACATCACCGAGCAGAAGAAGGAGCGAACCATCCTCCAACGAGAACTGGCGACTCTCAGCTGGATCGGACGTATCCGCGACGCAATCGACGAGGATCGCCTCGTTCTCTACTCTCAGCCGATCGTGCCGCTCACGGGCGGACCATCGAGTGAAGAGCTCCTCTTGCGGATGATCGGACGCAACGGCGAAATCATCTCCCCCGGCGCGTTCTTACCTGTGGCCGAGCGATATGGCCTGATCAGCGAGATCGACCGATGGGTGGTCACGCAAGCCGTCCGTTTGGCGGCCACCGGCGATCGAACGATCGAGGTGAACCTCTCCGCATCTTCCATCGAGTCAGAGGACCTCCTCCCGTTCATCGAACGTCTGATCCGACAAGAGGGAACGAACCCCGCCAACCTCGTCTTCGAGATCACCGAGACGGCGCTGATGAACGATCTGACCGCAGGGATGGAGTTCGCTCGCGGGCTTCGCGAGATCGGCTGCGGTCTCGCCCTCGACGACTTCGGCACAGGCTACGGCAGCTTCACCTACCTCAAGAACCTGCCACTCTCCTACCTCAAGATCGACATCGAGTTCGTCCGCGACCTCACCACGAACCCCGCCAACCGCCACCTCGTGGCAGCGATTGTCAGCCTGGCCAAAGCGTTCGGACTCCAGACGATCGCCGAAGGGATCGAGAACGAGGAGACGCTGACCCTCCTACGCGCCAACGGCGTCGACTTCGCTCAAGGCTTCCACCTCGGCCGGCCGGCACCCGCGACATAGCGGCGACCGCCCGAACCCTTATGCCAGTTGTGACTTCACCACTGCGCCCGGCTCGTCCGGCTGGATCCGGCCGTGGGGGACTGCATTCAGAGTTCTCGCGTCAGACGTCTCGCCAGTCCGACCGGGGACTGTTCCGCGATGCCGACCATCACCGCATCCAACGCCGAGACGTCTGGATCCCCCTGCACTGACTTCGAGCGCACCGCGTCGCACGCCAACGATTGACGGGACTCGCCAGTCTGAGCGATGCGCTCTCGGTTCAGGCCAACTTCGGACGTGGCACAGTGGCAGACACACCGACGCCGGATGCGCCGTTCTGCGCTCGTCGCGATGCGCGCGGTTGGAGCGAATATCCGCTGCGCGTTCTGCGCTCAGTGAGGGCGGTGCCAATCGTCGGGCTCCCGTCGTCGTTGCCGTCCAGCGTGCACCAGTCTGAGAAGGCGCCTCCAGGAATCGCAGGCACGGTCGAGGCACGACGTCTGCCACCGCAACCAGTTGGAACCCCGCTTGACAAGCGCGCGAATGATGCTCATAGTACTAGCACCATGATCTGGACCATCGACCACGGCTCGGCGACATCACTCCGGGAGCAGATCGTCACGTGCACGCGGCGCGCTGTGTCGAACGGGGAGCTGGAGGTGGGCGTCCAGTTGCCGCCGGCGGCGGAGCTGGCCGACGCGATCGCGGTCGATCGCAACACGGTGCTGGCGGCCTACCGCGACTTGCGCGACGACGGCGTGCTCGAGTTCCGGCGCGGGCGCGGCGCGCGTGTTGCGAAGTCGATCCGCCCTGAGCCGGCGGTGCTGAAAGCGGCTCGGAACTACCTCGACGTCGGCGCCTCGAACGGGTTGGCAGCCGACGATCTCATCCGACTTATCAAGGAGCTGGCATGACCACGCCTACCTTCCACCACGTCTACACGGGCCGCACGACGAACTGGATCGCGCTCGGGCTCACGATCGCTCTCGCAGTCCCGTTGATCCTGATGGGCCAACAGTCCGGCGGTTCGTGGGCGGATGTCGGGTTCCTGATCCCAGTCCTCGTGGTGGTCGCTGCGATCGCCGTCAACCTCGTCACGTCGTCAAGCGTGCGCACGACCGCTGGCCCGCAAGGCGTGACGGTCCACTTCGGTGCGTTCGGGTGGCCTCGCTTCCGCTACGCCGCCGAGCAGATCGCTCGTGCAGAGGCAATCGAGGTGCTACCGGCGATGTGGACATGGGGCATGTACTGGACGCCGACCAAAGGACTGATGCTGACCCTGAAGGGCGGCCCGGCCCTGCGACTCAGCCTCACCAACGGCCGCAAGATCACGATCAGCACGCCGAACCCCGAGGACGCAGTCGCCGCGCTGCAGCGAAACACCAACGCTTGAGATTTCATGGCGCTTGCCGACGACTGGGCGCCGCCAGACGTCTTCTGACTTCGTCATGTCGGTGCTGGCCGCGTTCGGGTCTTTCTCCAACATCATGTGATTCGCTCACGCGTCGTTGGCGGAGCAGCGTAGGCGTCGAAAGAAGATGACTTCGGATCGACACGATGAGGCGACTCGTTGCTTGGGATGTTGCTTGCGGGGCAGCTGAGCGCGGGTTAACGTTTGCTGATGTGCGGCTGGCGCTCCCGGCGGCCGATTCGGTTGTCGTTGCTCGCTATAGGCGTTTTGGCGGCGATGCTCACGTGGTCTCGTCCGGTGGTGGTGGTTCGGGCCGATGGCGGGATCGTGGTGCCAGCGACGTCCGGCGTTGCCGGTGATCCGAGTTCGACGGGACCGGTCGACAGCGGGGTTTCGATCGCGACCGGTTCGGTGGTGACGATCGGATGTTCGGGCCATACGAGCATCCACGACCCGTTTGCGAGTGCCTGGTACCCGCCCGACTCCATTCCGTGCGAGGGCGTCGGGGGGTATTTGAGCGCTGTCGTCCCCTGCCTTGGCGTGCCAGGCTGGTGTGAATATTCGTTCGGGGGCTTGTCGTATCGGATCGGGAGCGGACCGTGGACGAACTGGGCTGACAAGCCCGTCATCCACGGTGGCAGCCGAAGTCTTGGCGGCGACGGACAGGGTGAACTGGTGTTCGCCGTCAACTTCTGTGATCCGATGGGTTCGCCTGCAAATGAGCCCAACGGTTGCTTTCCATATGTCGCTGGCGGGTTCACCGTCACCTTGTCGGTGACGGGTGCGTCGGCACCTCCAGTCGCAGCCTTCATCGCCACGCCGTCCGCTGACCCCGCCCGGATCGGCTTCGATGGCTCCACGTCGACGGCGGCACTCCCGGCCACCGTCACCGCGTGGGCATGGGACTTCGGCGACGGGGTCACCGGCAGTGGCGTGACACCGTCTCACCCGTACGCGAGGAGCGGCGACTACGAGGTCTCGTTGACCGTGACCGACAGTCTGGGGTTGCACTCACTGCCTGCGACCAAGACCGTCCAAGTGGGCGGCGGACTCGTGCTCGACTGGTCGATGGTCGACAGGTTCGATGGTACGTCGAAAACGTTGATCAAGACAGCGGACCAGGCGAACCCGTCGTCGTGGAAATTCAGGGTGACTCTGACGTCAGGCTGCGTGTTCGGTGACATTTTCGTGTTCCACGCCGATGGACAGGATCTCGCTGTGCTGCCCAACGGCGCATGTTCTTGGGAGTTCGACCGAACGGACTTGAAGCCGTTCACGCTTGAGGCGGCGAAGGTGAAGCCGAACTCTGATGTCGTGGTCGCTACAGGTCAGACCACGGTCGCCGGCCGCGACTTCTTGATCGTGTCGATCGGTGATTCGCTGTCGTCTGGTGAGGGTGCGCCACAGGTTGGCGACGAGCGTTGGACCGACGCGAGGTGTGACCGATCGATGTTGTCGGGTGCGGCACAAGCAGCGCTGCTACTCGAGAACTCGGATCCTCATTCGACGGTTTCGTTTGTCCATTTGGCCTGCTCGGGCGCGACGAGCGACCAGGGTTTGATGGGTCCGTTCGGGGGTGTCGCCCCGGATGGAGGCATCGAACCGGCGCAGATCGCGGCGATCGCGAGCATCGCACGCGGGCGCGAGATCGACGCCGTGACGATGTCGATCGGTGCGAACGACGTCGCGTTCGGTGAGGTCCTCAAACACTGCATCGAAGCGGGGGTGATCCGGATCGCGGCACGAACCAACGATCCTCCGTTCATCATCCCCGACTGTTTCGCGAATGACATGCCGCTCATGGGGCAGACGCTTGAGCAGTTCGTCGCGACCCGCCTTGCGCAGATGCCCGTGCACGCCGCTCAGATCGAATCCTGGTTCGATCAGGTTGGGGTCGACCGGAATCGGGTGTTCTCGTACGACTACCCGGATGGAACACATGATCAGAACGGTGTGTTCTGCGGGAAGGAACTGACCAGCCCGATGACCCAACCAGAGTGGCAGTGGGCTTACGAACACATCGCTGTCCCGCTCAACGACGGTGTCGCATCAACCGCGGCTGCTGAAGGTTGGAACTACGTCGGCGGTTTCGGCCCGCTGTTCGCCAAGCACGGATATTGCTCGACGGACCCGTGGGTCGAGACGCTGCCCGGTTCGGTGTGGGCGCAGAATGCTCCCAACGGGGCGTTCCACCCGAACGCGACCGGCTATCAGCAGTACGCCGCTGTGGTGTTCGCTGCGTTGAAGGCGTCGCTGTTCCCAGGAGGTGTCGTTCGGCCGGCACGGTCGACGCAGAGCGCGTCGCCGACGATGACGACCGGCTCCACCCCGGCAGGGGCGACCGAGATCCCGGTCCAGTTCGATCATTTCAAGATCGGTGATCACGTCGTCGTCGGCATCGGCGCGCTGCTCGCGGAACCGGCGACGATCTCCGGTAAGGGCTCGCTGATCTTCGACGCTCCATTGAAGTACGCGCACGGACCAGGCGAGTCGATCGTCCTCGCCGACACGCTCCACAACGCGATTCCCGCTGTGCCCGCCCAACTCGCTTTCTACGCGTTGTCGCCGGTGCGTGTGGTCGACACGCGCCCCGATCAGGCGCAAGGCGCGGTGCCAGTGACCCAGCAAAAGTATGGGGGAGGCACGATCCTTCGAGTCCTGATCGCTGGGTCGGCGGGTGTTCCACCGAGCGGCGCTGGTGCGGTGTCGTTGAACGTGACCGTCGTCGACCCCGACGGCCCGGGCTACGTCACCGTGTTCCCGTGTGGCGGCCAGCCGTTGGCGTCGAACCTGAACTTCGTTGCCGGCCAAACCGTGCCGAACGCTGTCATCGCCCCCGTGTCAACGGAC
>JAOBWK010000010.1 GCA_025463305.1 Ilumatobacteraceae bacterium | reverse complement strand
GTGACCCCGCCAGTCGCGGCCAGCGCGAAGGGTCCCGTGATGTCGCCAGCGATGGTGATCCCAGGCGTTGACCCTGTCGGAGTCGTTGCAGCCGCCACGGGACTTGAGGACGGCGACACGCTGCCGGTGGATGGCGTCGAAGGTGCGGCTGTGATCACTGACGTCGCCGATGAGGGCGCTGTTGTCTGGGCCACTGGGGTCGTGGCCGGCGAGGTCGTGGCCGGCGAGGTCGTGGCCGGCGAGGCGGATGTAGCTACGGTTGTTGTCGTCGATGCGTCTTTCGTCGACGAGCCACAACCCGTCGCCGCGAGTGCGACGAATGCGGCCGCGATCCACGACGCCAATCTCGAATTCCTCACCGGGAACCTCCTGCAGATTGCGCGAAACTCTACCGGTGGTGCTTTCGATGCACCGCCACGCTGCTCGGCCACAATCGTTGCCAATGACGCTCGTCTGCGCCTGCATCGCCGACCGCAAGTCGGCGACGAATAGATCCGCCGGCGTGGAGCGGCTTCGCCAACTCCCTCGCTGGCCCTCCCTTCGTACGCGCCGTTTCTGGCGCGGGTCACCGTCCCTTGTCCAGGGTCGCTCTGCGCTGTGTTTCTGGACGGTGAGGGCTCCCTGCCCGGCGATGATCGGGGTCGGTCTCGGGTCGTACGGCGCCGTATTGTCTGACGCGTGACCGATGATGAGGGCCGCCAGTCGATCGTGCGAATGGTGCGGCCCTCCATCGAGAGTCGAGTGATGGGCGGAAAGTTCGATGGCTTCGAGTTCTTCACGTCGAGATGAACTCTGTTCTTGAACTCCTTCGGCTCGGGTAGGCGCTAAAAGAAGATACGAGCACCACGACCTTCGGGGTCATTGACAGCGCTGGCAGAGTTCCATTGGCTTTCTGGTATTCCGTGCTCGATGAGCCAGGTGCGGCAGGCCGACCACGTCGAGCTGGACCGGCAGTTCGCAGCCGTGAGCTTCAGCCCGTATGGCACCCTGCGCCCGGCCCGCTGCCGAAGGCGCTCAGCAAATGGGCCAGATCGCCGCACCCGACCAGCCGGAGCTGGTGCCGTTGTGGCGGCGCCAACTCAAGGCGGACGGCTGACCGGCTCGTCACGAGCAAGCTGTGCTTGTGATCGGTTGCGACGTGGCGATTTGCACCTGCCAGGAATCGTTGTACACGAACTTTGCGGCGTTAACGGCAGGACCGAAACCCGCCGCAGTTAATGTGCCGCCGGTCACGACGCCGCAGATGATGTTCACCCCGGGATAATTGGGCTGGATGGCGAGGTCTAGGCCATTGACCTTAAGTCCGTTGCAGCTCTTGGCGTTTGCTGTCGCACATGTGACGATCGTCCCTTGGACGATCTGCGTTGGGGTGAACACGCCCAGTTGCGCCAACCCGCTCGCTCCGTCCTTCCCGTCCTTCCCGTCCTTCCCGTCCTTCCCGGGAGGACCCTGCGTGACGGTGCCTGTGCCCGTCGAAGCAGGTTGGTAGTACCCGACGATGTCGATCACGAGATCGACGGTGCCGCCGTTGTTGTATGCGGAGATGGCACCGGTGGCCGACAGCCCGACCGTGACCTGATTGGGTGTCGGTCCGCCACCCGCTACCACATTGAGGTTGGAGGCGGTGGGACGAGGATCGGCGTCGGCTGGGTAGATCGTGATGTACGAGTCAGCGGTCGGGTTCACCGCCGTGGCGTTGGTGGCGATGCCGGTGGCTGTGCTCGGGATGGTGCAGTTGCCATTGGTGCCCCAGACAGCAAACGTGGCGGACTCCGTCGGCCCGAGCGGCCTGGCTCGGGTGCCGACATTATTGGCGCCTGCCCGTGTGTCGAGAAGGCGGCATGGCACGATCGGGACGAGCACGGATGCCGTTCCGCTACCTGCCGCTCCCGCTTGTCGCACGAGCCCGACCGCTGTCGTTGTCGCTGCCGCCATCGCTGCTGCAACTCCGATGCGAACCAAGCTGAATCGACGCATGTCCCGCTCCTACGCTCCCGTGTATGGAACACATCTTCATCGAAGTGGGCAACCACTGAATCGGGGGAACCCCTACATCTGATGAACTCGAGGGCAGTTCGCCGGGTCGACAGCAGGCACTTGCCGAGTCCGAGGAAGGGCCGAGCGCGAGAAGATGTGCGCTGACGTGACCGCGGCGCTCACGCTGCACATGGAGATCGAAGAGCAGCTCGTCTACCCGTTGATCGCCAAGGAGACCGGGGCGGAGGATGTCGAGGAGGCCGACATCGAACATGGCCTCGCGCGCGACGGCCTGCGCACGATGGGCAAGATGGTCGACAAGCCTGGATTCGGTGCCGCTGCCGAGATGCTGAAGGGCGGAATCACCCACCACGTCGAGGAAGAGGAGACCGAACTGCTGCCCGAGCTCAAGCAGAAGCTCGAGCGCGCAGACTGGCTCGCTCTCGGAGACGCGATCGCCGCGTCGAAAGCTGCAGCAGGTGCCCCCCTCCTGCCGCCAGCTCGCCGGCGCTCCGCCAAGCGAAAGGCGACTGCGAGGAAGTGAGCGACAGGTGTGGCCGCGCGCCCCGCGGTGCCCGGGCGCGGCCGAACGTTGGCGGCCTGCGCGCACTCTCGTGTTGGGAGTGGTGCCGGCCGTGCCAAGGGGCTGACGCCGAGGTCGAACCGGCACTCGCGTTCGCGAAGGGTTGCTTCACCCGAGTGCGAACTCGCCGTCTCCGCACGGGTGACCAATCGGGCCGGGCCACGGCTTTCGCGTCGCACCGCCTTTCCGCGGACTACGACGATCAGCACGAGACCGTCACGGTGCGAAGGTGTCGGTGAGCCCGAGGACGGCGAGGACGCGGGTGACGGCTGGTGATGCGACAGTGATTCGGACAGGGCGGACGCGGCGTGCGAGCAGCAGCACGTTGACGCCTGAGGAGTCCATGAATCCGACTCCGCTGAGGTCGAGTTCGATCGGGTCGCCGCTGGCGAGGAGGACCGGCCTGAACGCGTCGGCGGACGCGAGGTCGATGTCGCCCACGACGACGATGCGGCCGGCGTCGTCACGGTGGTAGCTGAACGGCGGCTCGGTGGCTTGTTCGTCGCGATCGTCGGGAGCAGCGGGTTGTTGATCGCTCACCGGTGGTCTCCTTCGCGAGTTTCAGGGTCTGGGGAACTCGATTCGGGCTCACGGTAGTCGCGGGTCGGACGGCTGTCGACCGCGCTGCACGCGGTCAGGTCGATGGCTTTTGGGAGCCGTTCCGGCCGGGTTGCCGGCCGGTGCTCTCGATGTTCTCGAGGCCTACAGCGAGCCTCAGCTCGTGGATGTCGTTGCGGAGATCGTCATCGTCGTGGCGCTCGGACAGGTGCTCCATCAGATCGGCCATGCCATCGGCGATGGCATTCAACTTGTGCTGGAGTGCCTGATCGCTGCGTGTCTGGCTGTTCTGCAGCAACGCGACCATCAAGAACGTGATGATCGTGGTCGTTGTGTTGATCTCCAACTGATACTGGCCGTCCAGGAACGCAGAGAAGCTCCGCTGCGAGATGATCTCGGCAGCGCCCTGGATGAGCCAGATGATCACGAGGAGCAAGCAGAACGCGAAGAACGGTGCGCGACTGGCCATCTGGGCGGTGAGTCCTGCGAATCGATCGAAGAAGCCAACCCTGCTCGACACGTCGCTCGGCTTCAGCAGTCTCGCGGGCGTCGGTCGGACCGGTTCGGCGGCAGGCTCGCGAGAGTTCACGTCGTGCACACTATGGCCCGCCGCCCGTCCCTCGAACGCGCTCGTTCCGATCGTGATGCGCTCTCGGGCAGCTGTAGCGTCGGCCAGGTTGGCGCCGCCTGGCGAGGATAAGCGCGCCGACCCGTGGTGCGATCGGGGGTCTCTCGTCGTCTCGTTGCCTGAGGTTGACGCGCGTCGTGTGGGGGTAGCGGAGCAACATGGCAATCACCTCTGAGGACCCCACATCGGACCGTTCGGCGGACGAGTCGTCTACCATCACCGACGTCCTGGCTGCGTACGTTGGTGGCGGGTTCAGCGGCGAGTTCTCCGCTGTGGAGGGGGGACGCCTCCAGTGCCATGAGTGCGATCGGGAGATGCGTGCCGCTGAGGTCGTGATGAGCTCACTGCGCCGGCTCGAGGGCGCATCGGATCCTGCGGACATGGTGGCCATCGTGGCCGTCACCTGCCCACACTGTGCCACCAAGGGAACGGCGGTGCTGGGGTTCGGGCCTGCGGCCTCGCCCGAGGACTCCGACGTGCTGGCCGCACTGCGCGACCACCGGCACGATGCCGAGGCGCCCGGCAACTCGGCGCCCGGCGAGGTCGCAGGGGACGACACCCGTACTTGACCTTCGTTGCGACGGCCGGTCACCGCGTGCGTGGCCGCGCTGGCTGGAGTGATGGTCATCCCGGCCCGGGCTGATGGAGGCGGCTGGTTGAGCAGCCGTGCAAGCGGGTACTTGTAGGCGATGAGCAACACGGATCGACCCGCCGAGGATTCGCCGAGGGAGCCAGCGGGAGACGAAGCCCGTAGGCGTCCCGCAGCTGCGCGGCTGGATCCGGACGCGCCGGGGCTGTCGGTCGCGGACGAGCAGGACGGCGACCCTGTGGAACCCAACGAGCCGGCGTAGCGCGACGCCCGTGGCGCATGTCCAGTATCTCGCGTTGATGGCGGGATGTCTCGTGCTGACACTGCCGTTGGGTGGTCGCGTCTGGCGCCGTCCGAAGCGCCTCGTGCGCTCGGTGCTCCCCGTTGCTCTGGTCTTCATCGCTGGGGATCTGTGGGCTACCGAGCGCGGTGATTGGTCGTTCGATCGGCGATACACAATCGGCTGGCGGCTGCCGGGTGGGATGGCGGTCGAGGAGCTCCTCTCCCCAACGTCGACAAACCCGCCAGGCGGATCAATCCCCGAGCCAGCTGCAACCGTGACCGCAGCGTCGGTGCACTCGTTGATCGCGAGCAGTGCACTGACGCCAGCGCTCGCCGGCGTGTGCAGCAGCGTCGTCAACTTCCTGTCGACAACGTTCAACTCACTGTTCGCAGCACTCACGATCCCGACCAGCGCAGAAACGCCACCAGTGCTCGCCTTCCTTGCATTTCTCGGCAACACGGCCATCGGACTCGCGAAGACCGCCATCGAGGGCCTCGCCAATCGCTTCGCGAAGGAACTGTTGCTGCCCTTCACCACCGGCATCGAGGCGCTCGGCGTCGCCACCCTCGTCATCTCGTTCTTCACCAACCAGACGCTCGACGTCTCCCTCGACCCCCAGATCAGCGATGGCGTTTACGTCTTCTCCGTAGATGGGACCGCGCCGATCAAGGGCACATTCGTTGCGAAGGCGAAAGACCTCACCGACGACTGGCCGGCAACGCTGGTCGATTGCGCCAAGGCAGCCGGCGCTGATCTGCCGAAGTTGATCGAGCCGGGCGCAGATGCGAACTGGACGGTCGTCAACGACTTCCACGTGATCACGCCCGGGCCGTTGACGACAAAGGTGGGCGGCGACCTCACCGCACGGCTGGATTTCACGACCGGCAGCGAATCGCAGGAACTGCACGACACCGGCATCGCCCAATTCGAGTCCGCCGTCGCGTCGGTGAGCATCCCGCGCAAAGCGATCAACACCTTCCTCGACCTCGTCAAGAGCCAGATCTCCGGTGCCGAGGCAGCACTGCTCAGCTCGATCCCGGCCGGCGGCGAACGCGACGCAGCCATCGCCGCGCTCAAGAGCGCTGTCGATCCCACGATCAACTCGCTCGGCGACGCCGCTTCCAAGCAGCTCGGCGGAATCTTCTCGCTGACCGGCACAGCGTCGGTGCCGGTCAAGTTCCACAGCCCAGCCGAGACCACGACCACCGTGCCGCCGCCCCAGGCGTTCGAGGTGGTGATGGACCGACCGGCCGTCGCACCGCTGCTGGCCGGTCGAGTCGTCGACCTGATCAGCTGCGACGGGGTCTTCGGCCATTGGACCGGCGTCATCCGCGACGGCGGCATCGACGGCTCCGGGATCAGTGAACCGTTCCACGACATCCCACTCGACTTCACCTTCGCCGCCAGCGGCGACCCCATGCAGACGACGCCCGCCACAGGCACGGCCACCTTCGACACCCAACGCGGACCGACCACCATCGGTCTCGACCTGCAGATCACCGTCGACACCACCCAACCCGACGCGAGCACGATGTCGATCACCGGCACCGCGACCGCCGACAACGACATCGTCGAGGTCGGCGCCGCCATCGGTGGACTCGCCAGCAACCTGCCCATCCAGACAGCGCCACCCGGAAGCTGCTCGTGAGAGGCCGTTGACCCTGACGGAGAACGCCCTGAGCCTCCCGGGACCGGGAAAGGTCGCCGATGAGGGTCAGCGAGACGTTCGGCATGGCGATGGCGTGATGGTCGTTGCGGTTCGGCGGCGTCGACGATCTCTGAAACGCGTCGCACTCGGATCTCGACGGCGACGCGGTCGGGGACCTCGACGCCGCACGAATGCGGTGGTGTCGGCCGCAGCGGACCGGGGCGATTCGAGTGTCATCGCGGGCGGGCGGGGGTAGAAGCGAGTCATGAGCATTCGGGACGAGCCAGCGTGCGAACCTGACGTGAGCGTCACGTTCCACCATGACGTGACCGCACCCCAACAGGCCCGGCGCGCGATTCGGCCCTTGGTGTCTGCTGAGGGTGACCCGATTGCCGACGCCGTCCAGATGGTCACGAGCGAACTGGTCTCGAACGTGGTCCAGCACACGAGCGACGGCGGAACCGTCAAGGCGTGGGACCCGAAGCCCGACAAGCCATTTCGCCTCGAGGTCGCTGACAGCGAACCTGTCGAGCCGAAGTCGCCCGAGGTCGCTACGCCCGAGGGCGGGCGCGGCCTGCGGATCGTCGACGCTATGTCGGACGTATGGGGAGTCGACGTCGACCCCGGCGGCGCCGGCAAGACCGTGTGGGCGGAGTTCAACCGTCCGTGACGTCCTCACCCAGTACGAGAATGGGCGGGACCGACTGAAGCGGCGGTCGGCCTACTGGACTCCCGTCCGCTGATCAAGGTGCGTCGAACAGACCTTCCGCGAGCAGCGCATCTCGCAGCTGAGAGCTCCAGAAGTCGAAGAACTGCTGTTGGGCGTCGCCGACTTGGACGAGTGCGACGCGATCGAACCCCGCGTCACGCGATGCCCGGATCGCATTGACGTATTGGTCGACATCAGGGCCATGTGGGACCGTCTGGGTCAGGTCTTCGGGGCGCACGAACTTGGACGCGGCATCGAAGTTCACCGGGTTGGGCAGCTCTGCTTGCACCTTCCAGCCAAGTGACGCCCACCGGAACTGGCGGTGCGCGATCCGGAGCGCATCGTCGGCGTTCGCGCCGTACGAGACGGCGAGCTGGGTGGTGGCCGTCGCCATTGCGCCCTTCGCCGCGCGGAACGCCGAAATGAGGTCGGGTTCGGGTGTGGTGGCGATGATGTGATCGGCGTAGTCGATGGCCAGCGCCAGCGACTCGTCGCCACTGATCGCCATGGCGAGCGGCACATGGCGGTCAGGAAGATCGAAAACCTGCGCATCCTCCAGGTCGAAGTAGGTGCCGTGGTAGGAGTGGTAACCGCCCGTCCACAGGGTCGTGATGATCTCGAGCGCCTCACGGAGCATGCGGTGGCGAACCTCAACAGGCGGCCAGCCGCGGCCGACGACGTGCTCGTTGAGCCGCTCGCCCGCGCCGACGGACAGCGTGAACCGCTCAGCGGACAGCAGCGCAACGGTGGCGGCCTGCTGGGCGACGATGGCCGGGTGGTAGCGCAGAATTGGGCAGGTCACGAACGTCTGAAGCCCGATCGTGGTGGTGCTCGCCGCGACCGCACCCATCAGCGCCCACGCGTTCGGTGAGTGCCGCTGCTCGGGCACCCAAGGATGGAAGTGATCCGACTGCACGAGGAAGTCAAAGCCCAGGGCCTCGGACTGCCTGGCGATCTCGACGAGCTCGACGGGTCCGTGCTCTTCGGTCATCAACGTGTACCCGATCTTCATCTGCTGCCACCTCGCGCGTCGTTCATGTTCGAGCAGGGCTACCCGGCGTGTGGCCCGGTCAACCGTTCAGGAGGAAGGTCGGAGACTCAGCGCGACGTCCCGTCACCGGCAAAGCTCTGTGTGACGTGCAGCATGACCATCGACGCTGCGGCCAGAAGCGACAACCACCACGCGGATCGTTGGTGCCCGGCGCGAGACGAGCCGACGACGGCCGTGACAGCCGTAACGCTGGTCGCAGCGAGCGTTCGTTGCAACAGAGTTGTCGGACGCCCTGCGAACGTGGCGACGACGATCGTCGAAGACGCAAGCAGCCCTGCTCCGATGGCCAACGCTCTCGTCGGGCCGAGTCGCTGGGGAAGCCCGCGGATGGCAGTGACCGCATCCGCCTCTACGTCGGGCAGCACGTTGATGAAGTGGGCTCCCGCCCCGAGCAAGGCAGCGGCGATCATCGTGTGGGCGGGCGCCCTCCTGGGCGTGTCCGACGACAAGGCGACGAAGGCGGGGAGAGCGCCGAATGCCACGACGTACGGCGCCACGCTGAGCGCGGTGTGCTTGAGCTTGGCGTTGTAGACCAATCCAGCCCCGACTGCACTGAGATGGATGACCGCGGCGCGTCGACCGTTGCGTAACGAGAGTGGGATGCATGCTGCAGCAGCCACGGCGGCACTGTTGCGCACCAGCGCAGCGGAGACCGTTCCTGCCACGATCGGCTTCTCGAGCCGTCCAGCACGAGCATCGATCGATCGATCCCAGTAGTCGTTGCTCACCCGACCGTGAGCTGTCCACTCAGCACTGCGACGCCAACGGCGAGAGGTCTGCGGCCGCGACCCGATGCGTAGGCGAGCACGGTGGCGAACGCGGTCACCGCGAGCGTCGGCTGCGGGTGACATGCGGTGATCAGCCCGCCGGCACGGGCGGCCCCGTTCCGCCGTGATCGGCGCGTCGAGTCGGCAACGTGTCCTTGACCCACGGTGCATGCTTACCCCGAACAGACGCGGGCAGACGTGAATGACGCGCCGATCGGGCGCGACAGCCGGCCAGCGGAATGGCGTCGTTCTGTGCTGTCGATATGTTCCGAGCGAGTGACCGGGCTCGCTACGAGATGACATGGGCGACGTCCGGCGGCTCGATGTCGGTGACGAAGCCGACCTCTGGTTCCCGAGGGAGGTTGCCGTGGGCTCCCAGGCCCCTGACTCGGTCATCATCGTGTGCCATGTGCCGGCGTCAGCGAGAGCGCGTCAGGCGCGCAGGTATGCGAGCACGGCGAGGACTCGGCGGTTGCTGGTGGCGTCTGCGTACAGGTCGAGCTTGTTGAAGATGCCACTGACGATCGGCTCGACGGTCTTGATGCTGAGGTGTAGTTCCTCGCAGATTGCGGCGTTGGAGAGTCCACGGGACATCAGCTCGAGGACCTGCTGTTCGCGCGGTCGAAGTCCGTCGAGCGCGCCCGTGCGTCGCTGCTGGGCGATCATGTTGGACAGGTTCACGTGTTCGAGCACCAGCGCGGCCTGTGCTGCCAGGTCGTCGAAGAGCCGGCCTTCTGCTCGGGACATCGGGTTCGAGGCCGGCCGATCGATGCTGATCGCACCGCAGATGGTGTCGTCGGTGGCGATCACGCGGTGTGGTCGATCAGGTTGCGACTGGAGCTCGGTCAGCGAGGTCTGCCCGCTCGCTGTGGCCGTCCGCGGCCAGATGCCGACCGGATGCAACGCTGTGGGCGAGCCGATCCACAGTGTTGCGCTGTCGGCGAGGAGCGCTTCGCAGGTCGCCCGGGTCAGGTCGCTGGGTAGATCGGCCGAGCGTGGTGTGCTTCGTGACAGCCAGGTCAATGCGGAGTACGCGGCGACCTGTTGGCCGTGGACGATGGCCCATCCTGCGGCGACGGGCACGAGCGCCACGGACAGCACGCCCCACCGTGGCGTGCCCAAGACCACTAGACCTGTCACGAGCAGCGCGAGGGAGAGTCCGGATGCCGACATCAGCCATGTGAGTTGACGGCGAACCGGGCCGACCGACCTGCGCCATCTGGCCACGATTGCCGCGACCCACAGCACTTGGAACCCGATGTATGCCGGGTGCGCGAGGGCGGACCAGATCGTCTTGACGAGCGATGGCGCGATCGCGTTGATGGGGTGAGCGGCGTTCACCCCGGCCGAGCCGTACTCGACCGGCCACCCAGCAGAAAGCGCGGCGCACACGAAGGTGACGACCACGATCGCCGTGGCGACGGGTCGCCAACGACTCGATGGCAGCCGGCCGTCGGGGAAACACATCACCGAGAAGGTGGTCAGCGCGAGGGAGACCACGAGGGGCCAGACGCCCAGCCAACCCCACCACCGAGCGGCGGCTGCGCTCGACGAGTGACCGATCTGCCGTCCGAGGAACATCAACGACTCGACCAGTCCCGTGGCCAGGAACAAGGCACCCTCGCGATGTCGGGGTCGCTGGAACAGCACGTACGCGCCGACGAATGTGAAGGCCACGCCAAGCAGGCCGTTGTGGAGGTTCGCCAACCAGACACCCTGCGCGAATCCTGCGGTCACCAGCACGACACCGGCACTCACGGCCAGGAGCGGCCAGCGTCCCTGCCATCTCACACCGCCCGCCCCGATCACCCGGCCATCCTGGCATTTCGACCACGGACCGTGGATACAGGGGAACCCCTGTTTTCGCAGATCCAGGGCCAGCCCCGTATCCGATCCGGCAGGACACGGCGGAACATCACCTCGACAGAAGCCAGCGAGGAGACCACCACCGCCATGACCGCACTTTCGAACGACATCGTCGACGGGTCCGCCCCGACGGTCACGCCGCTGGCCCGCTTCTTCACGGCCATGCTGCTCATCGCCCCGCTGACCTACCTCGTAGCCGACTCGCTCTATGCCGTACGCGGCTGGGACGACCCGACCGCCGGCGTGATCCACGTCCTCGGCGCGATCGGGTACGGCTTCGTCGCTCTGGCCGTCGCCTCCCGCCTCCCCGCAGACTCGAGGTTGAGTTTCGCGATCATCGTCATCGGCGTCATCGGCATGGCTGGCAACGTCGCCTACGGATTCGACACGATCCACACGTCGCTCGGCGACGTCCCGCTCGTCGATCAGCACGGTGCCGCGAACCTGATCAAGCCCCTCGGTCTGTTCTTCCCGGCCTCGCTGGCCGTCATCGCTGCCGCACTCGCGAGGCTCCGCCTGCGCCAACAAGCGATCCTCGTCGCTGTCGCGGCGATTGCGTGGCCGGTTGCGCACATCGGCAACTTCGGTGCGGTCGCCGTGCCGGTCAACGTCGCGCTGACCGTCGCCATCGGCAGCATCGCCTGGCCGCAACGCCGTTGAGCCGCCCACACACACAAAGGCGTCAGAGGCCTCGCCAAGGCGCAGGCCGCTTCAGGTCGGCGTCGAGGCGCCGGCCACGACTGCATCTCGAGTGCTCGTCAGCGACGCTCGATCCGGTCCCGGACGTACCGGTTTCCCCGATTCAAAACGCGCTCTCACTCGTCATGGTGAGACGCCACGAGTAAGGCAAACGAAAGAGAGGACACGATCATGGTTTCAGTCTTTGGCCGTCGCGGGTTTCTGAAAGCAGCCGGCGCATCCGCTGCAGGAGGGCTCGTCCTGAGCGCCACGCACGGTGGCACCACCTACGCAGCACCGCAAGCCCAACAGGATGACCCCATTGAGCCCATCGTCACGGGTCCCATCGGCCCCGCCGTCTTTCTGGATGAGACCAAGGTGTTCGGCATCACGGACTTCCATGCCGTGGGCTCTGGATCCCACGTCCTGGTCAGCCCAGGCGCGGCTCTGATCTACAGCGATGGCGGATTCCTCACGACCACGCTCGACATCGCATATGACGCAACGCTGGACTCGGTCACCGTCTACGCAAAAGGCACGGGTGGCCCGCTCACCATCGAAATCTGGCAACAGGACCTCACGAGGTCAGCGAACTACGGCAAGTTCGTCGGCAACGCCCCCGTCGCCACGCAGACAGGCGCAGCCAACGACACGAGAATCACGGCGACACTCGGGGCCGGCACGGCATCCGGAACGAACACCCAATACCAACTCCGTGTCATGGGCACCACCAGCGCCTATGCCATCTCGCACGCCACCGCCAACTTCAAGCCCGCCCCACAGACCCCAGCGCCCGCTGGGCCGACCGGACCCGCCGGACCCGCCGGCCCCGCAGGCCCAGCCGCTGTCGGCTCCGGGTTCCATCCTGTCGGCCCCGCCCGCGTCTACGACTCACGCGACCCCGGATCCGGCGGACCACTCGCCGGAGGACAAACCCGCGACGTCTCGATCGCGAACGCCACGACATTCAGCGGAAGCACAGCCGACATCGTCCCCGACGGCGCACGAGTCATCACGTACAACCTCACCGCCACCAACACCATCGGCAACGGCTTCCTCGCGATCTACTCCCAGGGAGGATCACTCCAAGCCTCAGCCCTCAACTGGACCAACGGCGAAGACGTCGCCAACGGAGGCGTCGTCAGCTGCAGCACCAGCCGAGTGGTCACCGTCCAAGCCGGCGGCGGCGGCTCGACCGACTTCATCATCGACCTCACGGGCTACTACGCCTGACCACCCGACGCAGCCAGTCTCCGGCTGCCATTTCTCCACGCCGCGGATCGTTCGCCAGCGAGAGCGCAGAACGCACGGCGGTCGATCGAGAACGCACCCCTATCCGGTGCGATCTGCGCCGTTCTGCCCGTCAGACCCGGCTCAGAACTCCATGCCGTCTGCGGACGGCTCGAGGTCGCGGTCGGTGTAGTCGAGTGGCAGTCCGTCGATGCTCCGCTGCTCTATTCTGTCGAGGTCTTGGTGGAGCCGCATCCGGCGTTCGGCTTGGTGCTGAGTGAATGGCTGTGGCGCACCGAGTGGCTGGGTACTGGTGAGGTCGTAGTCGGCTCTGAAGGCGGCGACATTGTTGAGCCAGTCGATGGCGTCGGGTTCGATCTCGACGGCGTTGCGGTCGGCGCTGGCGCAGAGGGCGGCGCGGAGCCAGGGTTCGCTTGCATTGACGGCGTCGCGGAGCTCGACGTTGGTTTGCCAGTGATCGATGTTGTTGAGGATGGACGGGTCGGGTCCCCAGGTGCCGAGAGCGAGGGTGCGGGCTGCTTCTTGGTATTCGACGATGTCGGGCCAGTGCTCGATGATCCATTGCTGCCGGCTGGTCTGTTGGGCGAGGACGTCGGCGAGGAGTTGTGCGGTGTCGTCGAGGGAGAGTTGGCCGTCTTGGA
This sequence comes from Ilumatobacteraceae bacterium, assembly GCA_025463305.1. Next base: position 6,112 of record JAOBWK010000010.1, on the reverse strand, counting down.
GTTGGTGGATGAGTTGGCGTTGGTCGGCGGGTGCGGTGGCAAAGATGCGGTCGAGTTCGTCGAGCCGGTCGACGAGCTCGCGGTAGGACCGCGTGACGGGCCAGGCGGGTTCGAGGCGATCGGTTGTAGCGAGCCAGGTTCGGGTGAGTCCGAGCCGGCAACCGAGTTCGGACCATTCGGCGGCGGTGTCGGGGTCGGTGGGACGGGGTCCGATTCCGCGGAAGTCGTCGAGTTGGTGCCGAAGTCGCCATGAGGCGATTTGGCGGACGGCGTCGTCCCAGGTGTGTGCCCCGGCGACGTCGCCGGGGCGGTCGCCGATGAGGTCGGTGAGCCATGCGTGCCGCTCGGCGGTGAGGGTCGACGCGTGCCGGGTGATGCGTCGCTCGGCGGCGCGTCGGTAGATCGCGTGATCGCCGGGGTGGCTGTCGGCAGCTTCGAGGTGTTGGTTCCAGCGGGCGAGTTGCTGCTCGAGGTCGCTGAGTGTGTGGTCGAGTGTGTTCCTGGCGGTCGGTGTGAGTTGGCGTTCGGGTGGTGTGTGTGGTTCGACGATGCGCAGTCCGGCCAAGCTGAAGGTGCGGGTGGCGTGGCGTTGGCCGTCGCGAGAGGTGAAGTGGACGTCGACGGTGCCGGCGTGGTCGTCGATGGCTGTGACGGTGCCGATGTTGTGGCGGTCGTGGGGGCTGACGTGCACACCGACGGCGAGGTGTCGGGCGTTGAAGCAGGTGCGTTCGATGGTCTCGGTGAGCTGTGTGGCGGTGGCGCCGATGAGTTCGGTGGCGGCCTGTTCGGCTTCCCAGGCGGCTTGGGTGTGCTGTTCGAGCTGGGGGAGTGTGTGGTTGCGTGAGTGCCAGTCGACGAGTTCGGCGTCGGGGTCGATCGTGCGGGTGAGTTGTTTGGCTCGGCTGGCTCCCATCCGGGCGGTGAGGTCGTCGCTGACGGTGGGGGTGGGGTCGGGGTTGAGGCCGTGGTCGTGGCGGTCGGTGTCTTGGTCGGCTTCGAGTTCGCGGGTGAGGGTGGCGGCTTCTGGGTTGGTGAGGATGATCCAGTTGGTGTGTGTGCCGCGGGAGAGCTCGACGTAGGCGCCTTCGCGGTAGAGGCCGTCGGCGCCGACGGCGATGCCCATGTCCCAGGTGCCGCCTTGGGCGCGGTGGGTGGTGAGCGCGTAGGCGTGATCGATGTGGCCGCCGTGGGCGAGGTAGGTGTCGTCGAGCTGAACGTGTGCCCCGGTATCGAGCGCAACTGTCAGGTCCGATGTGGAGGTGTAGGTGACGGTTCCGGCCTGTCCGTTGGCGACGGGGACGGTGTTGCCGTCGATGGTGGTGAGGTGGGCGTTGCGGCGCAGCACGACCCGTTCACCGGTCCGGAACTCCCTGGTGCCGTAGGTGGTGTGGTTGTCGCCGAGTTCGCCGGTGGCGACGAGCCGTTCGATGACCGCGGCGTTGAGTCGGTCGACGATCTCGTTGGTGCCGGCGAGCAGCACCGGGTTCGCGCCGGAGGTGCGTGCGGTGAGCCAGGTGTCGACGGCGAGATCGATCATCGCTGCGGCTGTGTCGGCGGTGAGGACGCGGTCGTGTTCGAGGTAGGCAGCGACGGCGGCGCTCACGCTCCCGGTTCTCAAATTGGCGAGGGCATCTTGCTCCCACGCCTGTTGCTGTCGCCGGTTGTGGGCGAGTTCGGCGACGGTGTGTGCGTGTTCGGCGGCGTAGGCGAATCCGCCGCCGGCACCGATCTCGGGGAGCTGGTGATGATCGCCGACGAGCAGCACCCGTCCACCCGCGGCGAGTTGATGCTGGATGGTGTTGGTGAGTGTGCGGATGTCGGCCATGCCGGCCTCGTCGATGACGACGAGTGTGTGGTCAGGTGTGTCCACGCCGGTCTCCCATCGGCGCTGCAGCGCGTGGAGTGTGTAGGCGTCGATGTGCGCGCCGGCGGTGATCTCGAGCGCCGCCCTCGCGGATGGTGCGGCACCGATGACCCGGATGCCTGCGTGTTCGAACGCGGCTCGGATTGCGTCGACGGTGTATGTCTTGCCGGTGCCGGCCGGACCGATCAGCACCGACACCGCCGCGTCGGACGCACAGATCTGTCGTAGTGCGTGTTCCTGGTCGACGCCGAGATGTCCGCTGCGTGCGACGGCAAGGTCGGTCGATTCCTTTGAGACGGCGCCGGGCGGCAAGGTGGCGCTGATGAGGTTCGCGAAGCGGGTCTCGGTGTCGAGCATCTCCCGACTGGTCCACAGCTCCGTGGACTTCCGACTGCGAACGGCGATGACTTGATCGGATGCGAGGACTCGGGCGGTGACCCGTTCGATCGTCTCGATCGACGCCCCAGGCCCTTGCCGTGCCGCGATGGCCTGAGTGAGGGCCGCCGTCGTGAATGTCGTCCGCTCCGCAGTGAGATCGCGCCGGAGCACGTCCGTGATCCATTTCTGCGGGTCCACGACCCGCTCGAACACCTCGACCTCACCATGATCGTTGACGGCGTGGTGCTCGAGACGCCACACCTCCGGGACGTCACGAGCAAGGCGCGGCATCGAGAACCCGATCAACGCCTCCGCCCGCTCAGGACCCCAACCGAACGCGACCGCCTCCTGCTTCCACGCCTCGTCAAAACGCATGCCTTCCATCTCCGGCTTGCGGCGCCGCGTCGCCAGCACCGCCGCCTGCCTGCCCGCCGCATCGTTCGGTGTGCCGGTCGCGGTCAGCCACGCATCGATCTCGTGACTGCGCTTGGAAAACCGATCCAACAGCGCCTGCGGGATCCCGGCGATCTCCGGCACATGTCGACCGGGCCGCCACTCCACTCCGAGTGACGCGGTGAGCTCGTTGCGATAGACGGCCTGGAACACTTCACCCGCCGCCCGGACATGTCGGTACAAGTCAGGGTGCGCGAACGCCGACCACTTCCCGTCCGTGCCTTCGACCAAGTTGGCGACCAGCACATGCCAATGCAGCAGCGGGTCACTCGCCCGAGATGTGCGATGACGGAACGACGCCGCCACCACACCAGACGTCGACAGCCGCCTGGGTCCAGCCTGTACTGGATTGTCCTGCTTGGCGAGCCAGGCGAGGTTGTGCGACCCGCGTTGCACCTGGATCGCCTCACGTTCCAGCCAACCGATCGCCGCGCGCATCGCCCGCTCACCGGCCTCGATCACCGCACCCTGCACCCGCGGATCATCCGACACCGCATACAGGACGCTCGCCGACTTCGGCGCCTTGAACGTAAGATCGAACCCCGGCACCCGCCGCGGATGCGAACGAGGCTCAGTCCCGTTCGGCGTGAACCCACCACGACCCGGAGCAAGACCAGCCAACACGGCACGGAGGTCGTCGGCGACGACGAGCCCTTCGAGGCCCAAACGTGCCGCGCCGCCCCCGATCCAGGCGCCATCAGCCTCGCCCGCGCCGGTGTAGTACGCGTCCAAGGACTGGGCGACCCCGGACAGATGGTACGCCTCCTGCCCGACACGGAGCTTCGCGATCGACAACACTGCACACCAACGGGACGAGGCGTACACCCAACGGGTAATCGTCTGTGCAAGAACCCATTCACTCGCTGCCAACCGACGTGTGTGTGCTCGCCGCCCACACACTCGCCGCCGATAGCCGTACGGCGCGCGAGTGCTCCACGACGCCGAGCGTCGTGGAGCACGAACCAGGGGAGTGCGAGCTCAGAACGGCTGCCGACAACCTCCACAGACGTCGTCGTCATAGACCTGATCGACGAAGACGTCGTTCGGGAACTCGTGAATGTCGAAACTCCGGACGGTGGTGTCGCTGCGGCGGTTCGGTTTCTACCGCGGCCGGGCTCGTGACCGCGACGGCGATGCCGTTGCAAGGCCCTGGGATTGCCTCAAGCGCGCTCGGCTGATGACGATGAACGTGTGTGACCGATCGCGGCAGTGAGGAAATGTGTCACGCGGCTTCGATCGGGGAGCCCCTCGGCCATCGTCTGGACCTTGATCGGGCGCGATGGAAGCGGCGGGTCGTGGCGAGTTGGAAAGCGGTGATGCCACGCGGCCGGAATCTGACTGAGCCGTTGTGGGAGAAGCGGCATCGAGCGATCACGATCCTGCTGTACGTGATGATCGTCGCCACGATCCCGTACGGCATCGCGGTGTCGATGCCTCTGATCTACTCGCCAGCGGTCGTGCTCCCGTCCATTGCGACCGTGGTAGCAGCCAGAAAGGCGCGCTCACGCCAGTGGCGTTCGATGTATACGACGCTTGGTTTGTTCGCGTCCGCATCGATGTACGTTTACCTCGCTGGCGGGGTCACTGAAGCGCACTTCTTGTACTTCGTTCTTGTCGGCGTCATCTCGCTGTACCAGGACTGGCGCCCGTTTCTCGCCGGTGTCAGCCTGGTGCTGTTCAACCATGTCGTGTTCGGTCTGATCATGCCGGGCGCCGTGTTCGAGATGGCGGACTCGATGACGATCGGGGTGACGATGCGGATGGCGCTGATCCACACTGTTTTCCTGCTCGCCTCGACGGTCGCGAGCATCGTGGCGTGGAAGGCGAGCGAAGTTCAGTCCTTCAGCGACACCCTCACGAGCCTGCCCAATCGTCGGCTGCTCAGCGATCATCTCGAGCGTGTCCTGGGGTTCGCGAGCGCACCTGGCACCGCGGTCCTCTTCCTCGATCTGTGTGGTTTCAAGAAGGTCAACGACGTCTACGGTCATGAGGCCGGCGACCAGCTATTGGTGGAAGTCGCTCGGCGGCTCGTCGCTACCTGCCGACGTGAAGACATGGTCGCCAGGATCGGCGGCGACGAATTCGTGATCGTCATGTCCGAGGCCGACGAGCATGCAGCAGTCGCCGAGGCGGAGCGGATCGCACGCACCTGCGAGGCTGCGTTCCCTGTTGGAGATCGAAGCCTTCGCCTCGGTGCCAGCATCGGCATCGTCGTCGCCGCGTCCTCCACCCGGCAGGTGACGTCGTCCGACATGTTGCGAGACGCGGACCTGGCGATGTATGCCGCCAAGCGAGAGTTCGGCGACGCCGGCGGCTACATGCTTTTCCACCAAGAGATGGGTACCCGAGCACGATCCGAGTTCGAGCTTGAGCTGGATCTCGCAACGTGCGTGACAAACGACGAACTCGTCTTGATGTTCCAACCAATCGTCGACATGGTGTCTTCCCGGATCATCGGTGCCGAAGCGCTCGTTCGATGGCGACACCCGCAACGTGGACTCCTTGCGCCGATGACGTTCATCCCGCTCGCGGAACGCAGCGGCGACATCATCGAGATCGGACGCTGGGTGCTGGAACAGGCCGTCCGAACCCTCGCTGACTGGCAGCGAGGGGTTCCAGGGTCCGAAAGCCTTCACATGCACGTCAACGTCTCCACCCACCAACTTGCCGGACAGGGTTGGATCTCAGACGTCAGTCGAGTGCTCGCAACCGAGGAGATCGCTGCAGGCTGTCTCGTCCTGGAGGTCACCGAAAGTGCGCTGCTCGGTGGCGAACGCGACCGGCTGATCTTGTGGGAACTGAAACGGCTCGGCGTCCGCTTGGCGCTCGACGACTTCGGCACCGGCTACTCATCGCTCTCGCTCCTCGCCCAACTGCCAGTCGACGACTTGAAGATCGACAAATCGTTCACAGACGATGTCCCGGCGGGCCCCAACCGGGCACTGATGGCTGGTGTACTCGCGCTTGCGGGCCAGGTCGGGCTGACGCCAGTCGTCGAGGGCATTGAACGTGAGGAGCAAGTCCGCGAACTCCTCGCCATGGGGGCCAGAAGCGGGCAGGGCTTCTTCTACTGCAAACCAATCTCCCCCGAAGCGTTCGCGCGCAAGCTCGAAGCCCAGCGATCCGGACAACCAACCAGCGCCACCCTCGACCGCTAGCGCAGACAACGGTCCCTGCTCACACGGTCGATCCCACGAGTCGCCTCTAGATGTACTCGGCCGGGACGTTGGTGACGTTGACGGGTTGACGCGGTGAAGACCTCCGTGTGCAGTGGTGATTGCTGTCAATCACTGAACTACGGAGGTCTTCGATGTCTCACGGTAATGCCCGTCTGACGTTCCACGGTCGTTGTCTGCTCGTGCGGCGAGTCCGCGACGAGGGCCAATGCGTCGCTCACGTTTCCAAGGCAATGGGCGT
>JAOBWK010000003.1 GCA_025463305.1 Ilumatobacteraceae bacterium | reverse complement strand
AGACGTACACCCCGCCGCAGACCACGAACCCGATCGAGAACTTCGAGGGTGAGATCTGCGGTGGCGACCTGCGCACCGTGTTCGCGCGCAGCTGCAACACCGCGTTCGCGCAGACCGCCGTCGATGTCGGCGTCCCCAAGATGGTGGCCGGCACTCAGGCGTGGGGCATCGGTGAGCCGATCCCGTTCGATCTTCCCGGCGGGACGACCTCGTACTTCGGTGACGAGGCCCACTTCAAGGATGCGATCCCGAAGCTCGCGATCCAGGGCTTCGGCGAAGGCGACGACCTCGTCGTGCCGCTGCAGATGGCGATGATCGCGGCGACGATCGCCAACGGCGGGGTGGAGATGCAGCCGTACGTGGTCGGGGCGACGCTCGATCACCAGGGCAAGGTCCTCGACCAGACGGCACCGAAGGTCTGGAAGACCCCGATCTCGCCGGTGACCGCGCTGAAGATGACCGACCTGATGATCGGCGTCGTCCAGCGCGGCACCGCGAAGTGCTGCTTGCAGCTCGACAACGGCATCCAGGCCGCGGCCAAGACCGGTACCGCCCAGCTGAACGCGACGGGACAGCCGCAGCGCTCGCATGCGTGGATCGCCGCGTTCGCTCCGGCCACGGCACCGCAGTTCGCCGTGGCCGTCATCCTCAAGGGCACCAACGCCGAGATCAGCTCCGGCACAGGCGGCAAGCTGGCCGGACCGATCGCCAAGACCATCCTCGACTACGCGCTCGCGCACCCGCTCGGATGACGCTCGTGAACTGCAGGGCGACGGGACACTGTGCGCGCGCGGTCGGTATCCTCGATGAGCGCTTTCAGGCGCTACAGAATCAGAAGACGCCGCTCACCCACCGCGGTGCGCGTCGCGAAGTAGGCAACACGTGACGAACCATGGTGAGCGCACGGTCCTCAACGACCGTTACGAGATCCAGCAACGCATCGGACGCGGCGGCATGGCCGACGTCCTCCTCGCGCGCGATCTCCTGCTCGACCGCTCTGTCGCGATCAAGGTCCTCTTCGCCGAGTTCGCCACCGACCCGAACTTCGTCGAACGCTTCCGGCGCGAGGCGCAGTCGGCCGCCGCGCTGAACCACCCGAACATCGTCAGCGTGTACGACTGGGGCAAGTACGGCGGCACCTACTTCATCGCGATGGAGTACGTCGAAGGCCGCACCCTCGCCGACATCGTGCGCTCCAACGGACGCGTCTCGCCGGTGCAGGCCGCGGAGATCGCCAGCGAGGTCTCGGCCGCGCTGGCGTTCGCGCATCGCAACGGTGTGGTCCATCGGGACATCAAGCCGGCGAACATCCTCATCGGCTCCAGTGGCCAGGTGAAGGTGGCCGACTTCGGCATCGCCCGGGCCATGAACTCGGCGGCCGACAGCAACCTCACCCAGGTCGGTCTGGTGATGGGCACGGCCACATACTTCTCGCCGGAGCAGGCGCAGGGCGCGCAACCCGACCCGCGGAGCGACCTGTACTCGCTCGGCATCGTGATGTACGAGATGGTCGGCGGCCGGCCGCCGTTCGCCGGCGACAATCCAGTGGCCATTGCCTACAAACAGGTCCACGAGAACCCGCAGCCGCTCAACCAGCTCGCGCCCGACGTTCCCCGCCCCTACGAGGCCATCGTCGCCAAGCTGCTCGCCAAGAACCCGGCCATCCGCTACCCCGACGGCGACGCGCTGCGCGACGACCTGCGCCGCTTCCGCAACGGCGAGCCGGTCAAGGCGCTGCCCGGCGCTGCAACGATGCCGAAGGGTTCGACGACGCCGGGTGGCACGACGGTGGCGCGCACCGTCACCCCGCCCCGGCCGAACACCGGTGGCACACCGACGGCGATCTCCACCACGGGCGTCGGCGCCTACGCGGCTGCCACCTCGGCGGTGCCGCGCACCGGCGGCGTGCCCCAGACCGGTGCGGTGCCCCGGCCCACGGGCGGCCAGCGCGGCTACCCGACCGGCGCCAACGAGGCCGTGTACTACGACCCACCGCAGCGGCGCGGCTGGTGGGGCATCGCCGCGTTCATCGCGGTCGTCGTCCTCGCCGTCGGTGGCTTCCTGCTGTTCAAGGCGCTCAACAACAAGAACTCGAAGACCTCGTTCGGGCTGATCGACGTGCGCAACCTCTCGATCGACGCGGCCACCCTGAAGATCACCGAGGCGGGGCTCCGACCGGTCGGCGTCGCCCAGCCCGATCCCGAGGCATCCGAGGGCGTGGTCTACCGCACCGATCCCGAGCCGGGCGTGATCGTCACCAAGGACCAGACCATCACCCTCTACTTCAACCCACAGAGCGAGTTGATCCCGGTGCCCGACGTGACCGGCCACACCCTGGCCGAGGCCAAGGACCTGCTCACCGGGGCAGGCTTCATCGTCGGCGACCCGGTGACCCAGGTCGAGGACGCGTCCACACCCATCGGCCAGGTCATCAGCCAGACCCCGGTCGCACAGACGCCGGAGAAGCAGGGCAGCACGGTCAACCTCACGGTGTCGCAGGGCAAGGGCAAGGTCAGCGTGGTCAAGGTCGAGGGCACACCGGCCGACACCGCCAAGTCCCTGCTCTCGGGAGCGCCGTACAACCTCGTCGTCACCGAGGCCCAGGAGTCGAACGACACCATCCCCGCCGGTGCTGTCATCCGCACCGACCCACCGGTCGACACCGTCGTCGACAAGGGCAGCGCCATCACGATCTACATCAGCACCGGGCCCGTGCAGGTCAAGGTGCCGTTGCTCACCGGCCTGCTGATCGACAAGGCCAACGAGAAGCTGTCCGAGGTCGGCCTGCGCGCGGACCCGATCACCTACCAGGACTTCCCGTTCGGCAGCGTCAACGTCAACCGCGTGATCAGCCAGAGCATCGCCGTCGGCCAGTCCGTCAACTCCAGCTCCGCCATCGGCCTCGTCGTCGGCCGCGCCCTGCCGGAGGAGACCACCATCCCGCCGACGACGGCGACGCCCACGACCCCGGCGCCACCCACCACACTGCCGGTGGCCACCACCGTGCCCCCGCAGACGACGTCACCCGCGCCCACCACCACCGCACCCGCCGCCACCACGACCAGCGCAGCAACCCCCAGCACCTGACGCAGGGCCTGGCGGGCCTGAACCCCACGCATTTCACTGGTCGCCGCGGCGTCACCCGAACGAACATCGCCCCCTTCGGTGCGGGGTTCGTCCAGCCGGCAGCCCCGCTACGCGGGCTGGCGGACCCTGGCGAGGAAGTTGGCGAGCAGCTCGTGGCCAGCGGCGGTGAGAATGCTCTCGGGGTGGAACTGCACGCCCTCGACCGGGAGCTCGCGGTGGCGGACGCCCATGATGATGCCGTCGTCGGTGGAGGCGGTGACCTCGAGGCAGTCGGGCACCGTCGCCGGATCGATCACCAGCGAGTGGTAGCGGGTGGCCGTCAGCGGGTTGGGCAGCCCGGCGAACACGCCGAGGCCGCGGTGGTGGATCACACTCGTCTTGCCGTGCATGAGCTCCGGCGCACGCACGACGGAGGCGCCGTAGACCTGACCGATGCCCTGGTGGCCGAGGCACACACCGAGCACCGGGATGCCCTCGGCGGCAAAGGCGGGCACGGACGCGCAGAGGATGCCGGCGTCTTCGGGACGGCCGGGACCGGGCGACAGCAGCACCGCGTCCGGGCGCAGGGCGAGGGCGTCGGCGACGGTGAGTGCGTCGTTGCGGTACACGACCGGGTCCGCACCGAGCTCGCCCAGGTACTGGACCAGGTTGTAGACGAAGCTGTCGTAGCTGTCGAGCACCAGAACACGTGTCACGGCGACAGCCTGCCCGGTCCAGCGCTGTCCTGTCGAGTGGGTTCTGGGTCTAGACTCGCTTTTTCGTGGCACCCCCTAAGCGCAGAACCGGTGGACGAGTAACCCCCAAGGGCACCAAGCCGGGCCAACTGCCCCGCGCCGGTGCGGCGCCGATCGGGTCGGGCAGCCGGTCCACCTCCTCGGCAACGGCCGGTGTCGCCCCGACGTCGCGCTACACGCCGCCGATCCCGCGTTCGATCAAGGAGAGCCCGAAGTGGGTGCCGATCCTGATGTGCGTGCTGTTCGTGCTCGGCGTGGTGGCGATCCTGGCCCGCTACCTGCTGTCCGACAGCGTGGGCAACTGGCTCGTGTTCGCCGGCCTGGCGTTCGTGCTCGGCGGCCTCTACACCGCCACCAAATGGCATTGATCGCACCCTGATCCCGGCCTGATCCGGGTTGTCGCCCTGTCGAGGCCGACGCACGACCTGAATTACATCCGTGTCGTTCGTCAACACGTTTATCCACAGAGTGTGGACAACGTCGGTCACTCGATCGGGGCGACCAGGTCCATGTCCTCGAGGCAGTGGCGCGGCGGGGGCGGGTCCTCGTCCGGGGCCAACGTCATCTTCAGCTCCAGCCCACAGATGCTGCAGCGGTACCTCACGTTGATCCGGCGCATCTCACCCGACGGCGGCGGGGCGGGCATCGGCGTGGTCATGCTGCGCAGCATGCCGATCCCGGTTTTCCACAGGCCCAGACCGAGCAGCAGCGCGAAGAACACCCAGATGATGGTGGACAGCGCCGGCACATGATCAGGCTATCCGGACCACCTCACTCGGGGCCCGTCACTCGAACTCGTCGATGACCTTGCTGAGCGCACGCTGCATCGAGGCCACATCGGACTCGGTGAGCTTGTTGAGGAAGAACCGCTTGAGCACCCGCTGGTAGGTCGAGCTGGCCCGGCGCCACGCGGCGCGGCCCTCCGGGGTCAGCACGATGACGACCACGCGCTGATCGGCCGGATCGGCGCGCTCGCGGCGGATCAGGCCGTCGTCCTCCATCCCGTTCAGCTGGCGCGACAGGCTCGACGGGCTCGCGACGAGGTGGTCGGCGAGGTCCATGACGCGCATCTTGCCGCCGGCCACCTGCAGCGCGTTCATCGCCTCGAACCACGGCAGCGGCAACTCGCGCTCGGTGCGGAGCGCGTCGGTGAGGGCGCGGTCGAGCAGCGCGTGCGACGTGCGCAGAGAGCGCCAGACCGCGAGTCGCTCGGGGTCCGGCGGTGCCATCAGGCGGTGGCCTTGAGCGCTGCGCCGAACGCGGCGAGACCGATCTCGATCTCGTGCTCGTTGACGACCAGCGGCGGCATCCAGCGCAACGTGGTGCCGTAGGTGCCGGCGTTCATCAGGATCATCCGGCCCTCCTCGAGGCAGTGCTTCTGGATCGCCGCGACGCGGGCGCCGTCGTTCAGCTCGGTGCCCACCATCAGTCCCAGGCCGCGCACCTGGGTGATGCCGGCGTCGTGGTGCTGCAGTTCGCGCAGGCCGTCCATCAGCTGCTGCCCGCGGTCGCGCACGTTCTGCAAGAACGCGGGATCGCTCATGATCTCGATCGTGGCGAGCGCTGCGGCGCAGCCCATCGCGTTGCCGCCGTAGGTGCCGCCGTGGCTGCCCTTGGCCCACTTCGCGTCGAGCTCGGCGGTGGTGCCGAGCGCGGCGAACGGGAAGCCGGACGCGATGCCCTTGGCCATGCAGATGATGTCGGGCTGGATGCCGTAGTGCTCCACCGCGAACAGCTCGCCGGTTCGCCCGAAGCCGCTCTGCACCTCGTCGGCGATGAACAGGATGCCGTGTGCCTGGCAGCGCTCGACCAGACCGGTGATGAACGCGTGCGGCGCCGGGATGTAGCCACCTTCGCCGAGCACGGGCTCGAGGATCATCGCCGCGGTCTCGTCGGGTGCGGTCATCGACTTGAGCAGGTGATCGAGACCGTGCAGAGCGCGGGCGACCTCGGCGTCCTGGTCCTCGGCGAGCGGATCGGGGAACGGCGCGACGTACACGCCCGCCGGCAGCGGCGAGTGGCCGGCGCGGTAGCCGGTCTTCGACGTCGTCATCGCCATCGCCATGTGGGTGCGGCCGTGGAAGCTGCCGCTGAACACGATGATGTTCGGGCGCTTGGTCGCCTGCTTGGCCAGCTTCACCGAAGCCTCGGTGATCTCGGCACCGGAGTTGGCGTAGAAGAACTTGTCGATGCCGTCGGGCGTGAGCTCGGCGAGCTTCGCGGCCAGCGGTTCGAGCAGATCGTGCTTGTAGACGTTCACCTGGGCGTGGATGAACCGCTCGGCCTGCTTGGCGATCGCCTCGACCACCTTCGGGTGCGCGTGGCCGGTGGAGTTCACGGCGATCCCGGCCGCGAAGTCGAGGTACTCGACGCCGTCGGTCGTGGTGACCCAGCACCCCTTGCCGCTGGCGACCTGCAGCGGGGTCACGGAGAACCAGACGTCGGAGAGGTGTGATGTCATGGCGGAATGCTACGCCACGGCGAGATCGGCGTGAACGGGCAGATCCGGGTTCTACAGCGCGGCAGCCGCCTCGGTGGCGTCGTCGAACGAGAGCCGTTCGAGCAGCAGCTTGCGGCACTGCATCAGCGGCTTCGGCATCGACAGGCCGAGCGCGCCGCGGAGCGTGCCGTGCTTGCCGTAGAGGGCGAGGAACGAACGGTCGTCCACCGATCCCTTGACGATGCGGATCTCGTCCTCGCCCGCGGCGCGGCCGACGAACTGGATGCGCGCCCCGTACTGCTCGCTCCAGAAGAACGGCACCGCGCTGTACGGCTCCGGCTCGCCACCGTCGGCCGCGGCGAGCATGTTCTTCGCCGCGTGCAGGCCTTGCTCCGACGCGTTCGTCCAGTGCTCGACGCGCATCTCCTCACCGTCGAACTGCGCGTTCGGCCAGCGCGCCACGTCGCCCGCCGCGTAGACGCCGGGCGTGCCGACGTTCAGCGTCGAGTCGCAGACGATGCCGTCGCGGATGTCGAGCCCGCTGCTCTCCAGCCAACCGGTGACCGGGCTGACGCCGATGCCGACCACGACGATGTCGCTGGCCAGCGCCTCGGTGTTGCCGTGCCCGTCACCGATGTGCACACTGAGCCCATCGCCGTCGCGCGTGATGCCGCGCACCGAGACGCCACAGCGGATGTCGACCCCGTGGTCGGCGTGGAGTGTGGTGACCGCGAGGCCCATCTCCGATCCCAGGCCGCGGATCAACGGCGCCGGTAGACCCTCGACCACGACCACCTCGTTGCCGAGCAGCCGCGCCGTGGCCGCCACCTCGAGCCCGATGAAGCCGGCGCCGATGACGGTGACGCGCTGGCCGCCGGCCGCGAGCCGGGACCGCAGCGCGAGCGAGTCGTCGAGCGTGCGCAGCTCGAACACGGACTCGTCGACGAGCTGATCCGGCAGGCGGCGGGTGGCAGCACCGGTGGCGATCACCAGGCCGTCGAAGTCGAGCGCGCTGCCGTCGGCGAGGGTGACGCTTCGGGCCGCCAGCGACAGCGCGATGGCCGCCGAACCGAGGCGCAGATCGAGCTGCATCGTCTCGACATCGCCCTCGCGGAACAGTGCGATGCGATCGGGTTCCCACTCGCCGGCGAGCACCTTCTTGGACAGCGGCGGGCGGTCGTAGGGCTGATGGGCCTCGTTGCCGACGAGCGTGATGCGCCCCGTGAAGCCGTTGTTGCGCAGACCGCCGCATGCTCGGACTCCGGCCAGTGACGCTCCGATGACAACCACGTGATCCACGCCGAGATGGTAGCGAGGAGACCCTGTAGCCTGCGCGAGTGCAGAGCCCGCCCGCACCGAACGCGACCCACGGCTTCCCCGTCGAGCCGGTGCGAGTCCTGGTCATCGGCGCCGGTGGCCATGCCCGGGTCTGCATCGAGGCGCTGCTCGACATGCCCGGCCGCGTCGTGGTCGGCTGCATCACCAAGAACGACGAGACCGTGCCGGCTCCGCTGCCCGGGATCGCGATCATCGGCATCGACGCCAACCTGGAATCGGTGATCGCCGAGCACTCGGTCACCCACGCGTTCGTCGCCGTCACCAACAACCGGGTCCGGGCGTCGGTGATCCGCCGGTGCGCCGACCTCGGGCTGCCGCTCGCCGACGCGGTCAGCCGCGGGGCCTACGTGTCGTCGTCATCGACCATCGGGTCCGGCGTGCTCCTCGCGGCCGGCGCCGTCGTGAACTCCGCGGCGCGCCTCGGCGCGGGCGTGATCGTCAACACCAATGCGTCGGTGGGCCACGACTGCATCGTCGGTGAGGCGAGCCACATCGGCCCCGGCGTGGCGATGGGCGGCACGGTGATGATCGGCGATCAGGTGCTCGTGGGAGTCGGCGCGCGCGTCGTGCCCGGCATGTCGATCGGCGACGGCGCCGTGATCGGTGCCGGCAGCGTCGTCACCCGCGACGTGCCGCCCGGGGCCGTGATGGTCGGCAACCCGGCCCGCCGCGTGCAGCGGCCCTGACGCGACGAGATCGGCTCAGCGGACGGCGTTGACGCCATCGTGGTCGAGCCGGCTCGTTCGCCCGAGCGTGCCGGTGAAGTCGACATCGTCGCTCGTCTGGCCGACCCGGTTGACGGCGAAGCGCAGCGCGTCGGGTGACGTCATCGGCTGCGGACGCCACACCAGCGAGTAGCCGTCGGCCGCGACATCGCCGACGAGGTGCAGGCTCACGGTGCTCGTCGCACCCGGAGCGACGTCGACCTGGATCGTCGTGATCTTCCAGCCGAGCTCGGTGGTGGTGACCGAGTCGACCGACACGGTGTCGACGGTGGCGTCGCTGGCGGTGAGCGGGCTGTAGATGCTGAGCCGCACCCGGTTCGTGCCGACGGGCAGCCCGGCCGTGTTGCCGATGACGGACGACGCGAGGGTGCTCGACGGCACCGCGTTGCGCAGTGTGATGACGACGTCGCCGTCGACGTGACCCGTCGACGCGTCGTATGTGGCGTCGTAGTCGACGGTGCGGTGCACGTACGCGTCGATCAGGTTGCCGCCCGCGTTGTCGCTGACGACGGCGAGGCCGTCACTGCCCTGGACGCCCTCGGGCGTGTCGTCCGCCGCAGGAGTGAACGACGGCAGCCGGCCGGCCATCCCGACCAGCCGGAACGCCTCCTCCTCGGCCGCGTTCTTCGACCACCAGGTGATGTCGCCGTCGGTCGCCGCGGCACCGAGCGAATCGGCCAGCTGCTGCACGCCCGGCAGGCGCGCCCCGAGGAACTGCTGCAGCCCCGCGCCGGCCGCGGCCTGGACGAGCTGGACCCGCACGTCGTCGGCGAGCGTGTACTGGTCGACGAGCAGGAACTGACCGAGGGCGGCGGCCGACACCTCGTGACCGATCACCAGTCCACCGATCGAGCCGGTGAGCGTGGGCGTGTCGGGGATCGAGATCGGGCCGGCCGCGTCGACGAGCGACGACAGCCCGACGGGGTCCATCACGATCACGCCGTCGACGCTGTGGCCGGCGCCCGCTGCGTACATCTGCGCCATCGCGGACGCAGCCGATGGCGTGTCCGGGCTCATCGTCACGTTCGCCCAGTACGCCGGATCGACGGCCGCCGTCGCACTGCCGGCGCCGAACGGGCCGTAGCGGGCGAGGTAGTCGGCCGAGGCATCGAGGTGCAGCGGCGCCGCCGCGGTGAGCGCGGTCACCAGATCGCTGACCGGTCCGAACGCCGTCTGGGTGATCTTCCCGTCGGTGACGCTGATCTCGGCGTAGTCGACGATGGTGCCCGACTGGCCACGTGCCGCACCGGGCGACGTGAACACCACCAGGTATCGACGCGTCCCGTCGGCGCCGAGCACGGCCGGCCCCTGCTTCGCCACCGCCTCGCTCGCCTGCGTCTGCACGAGCGCCTTGTCGATGGTGTCGCGCCCGTCGTCGAGCGCGTGGCGAACGGGCCCGATGAGCCACGGCGAGTCGTCGGCCTCGAGCGTGTCGGCGAGCTGGCGCACCGCAGTGTCGAGCTTGGCCAGCGGCGTGGCGAGCTTGCCGAGCGCGGCGACGTCGAGCGAGCCGCTGATGAAGCGGAGCTGATCGATGTCGACTGCGTCGAGCGCGTCGGCGGCTGCCACCGCGGACGTCGAGGCGCTGGCGACGACTCGGGTGATCAGGGCGCGGTGCTGGGCCACGACCGGCAGCACCTGCGCCGGACGCGACCACGGTGCGTCGAGCTTCGTGCTCGCGTCGTCGAGATCGGCTGCCGCGGCGCGCAGGCTGCTCGCCGCGGCGATGGTGTCGCCGGCGCGCAGGTGATCGAGACCGTCCTGCAGGTGGTCGTTGCCGGAGCGGAGCAGCGAGCTGGCCTGCGAGGCCGCCAGCCCGAGGCCGAGCCCAGACAGGACGGCGAGGATCGCGACGATGGCGGTGCACCACAGCGCACGGCCGCGCACGTCCTCGTCGCGCCGGACGAGGCCGGCGATCGCGAGGAACGCCATCACGACGCCGGCGACGATCGCGGAGCCACCGAGGATGGGATCGAAGCGCACGTGGAGCAGCGCGACCACGATGGCGCCGGCGGCGATCGCGCGCAGCCAACGGAACCCTTCCGGCAACCAGCCGATGCCGACCGACAGGGCGAGAGCGCCGAGCGCCAGCGCGATCCACGGATGGAGCTCGACGCCGACCGCGGCGACGATCGAGCCGGCGGCCAGCGCCCACCACGGTGCGGAGGCCGCCAACCACACCACGAACCAGGACACGACGAACGTGACCGCGACGTCGGTCGATCGCCTCCCCGTCGGCGACACCGGGCTCAGCGCTGCGCAGGCACCACCGACGAGGGCCAGGACGAACACCACGAACGCCTGCCGACGGGCCACAGTCCGGTCGCGTCCGGACAGGGGCGCCGGCGAGACATCGGGCCCCCAGTACTCAGGGCCGCGCGGTGGGAAGTCGACCATGCGTCATTCTGACGTAGATGCCGCGACCCGGATGGTCAAGCCGGTTGCTCGACCGGCCGATCACCCGGGCTGGCGCGTCGGGGTGCCACGGAAGCAGCCGACGGTGTACGGGAACTCGTGAGTGGCGACGTAGTGGTACATCGTCACGAGTGCGCCGTCCCACATCACCGGCGATGTCGTGCCGTGGCATTCGTCGAGGTCGGCGTCGTGGATCTGGTTCCCGGCGGCATCGCGGGATCCGTAGATGCCGAAGCCGTCGAACGCGTAGCCGACGAGCGGTGACGGGTTGACGCCGGGGGTGTCGAGGCACGACGAGATCGAGTGGTAGTGGTACACGCCGGTGTCCTGCGGATGGCCCTGGCACGTGTCCTGCACCTCCCAGGCCCCGGCGTCGCGTCCGCCAGCGTCGAACGCGTTGAAGATCGGCACGCCGTTGATCGCGATCCCAACCTCGCCGCCCACGCACGTCGCGGCGCTCGCCTCGGTCGGCGTCGCCGGGATCGAGAACGACAGCGATTGCTGGGTGATGCTGTTCGGGTTGCGGTCGTACGACGCCGCGGGGTCGTCGGCGGCGACGGGGAAGACGCCCGTCGTGGTGTCCAGGGGAAGCCCGTTCGAGGTGACGACGCGCTGATCGCCGTTCACGGTGAAGGTGACGCTGGCGTCGTCCCACTTCACGTTGCCCTGCACGAACACCTTCTTGGACAGGTCCCATGTGCCGTCGCCGTTGAACCACGGGCCGGCCGCCTGGGCGCCGGCGGTCCCCGTCTGCTTGCGGCACGCCATCACCGCGCCGCGGGTGGGCGTGTCGGCGTAGTCCTGGTCACCGACCGGCAGGTGGCTGTCGTCGACGGCCGCTGCACCAGCGGTGGTCGCCGCACTGCTCGCCGGCGCGTCCGACGCCGCCGGCACGGTGATGAGCGGTACCGACGCAGCCGTGCTGGTGCCCGGGCCGATGCCGGTGGTGGTGCTCGTCGCGAAGTCGACGCTCGTCACCGAGATGGTGCCGAGGTCGATGGTCTGCACCGATGGCGAGTGGGCGTCGCTGCTGCAGGCCGCGACCGCGGCTGCGCCGGCGAACGCGACGACGATGACGGACAACCGGCGAGACCATGGTCGCATCTGCGCAATGTACTGCAGGTCTCCCGCTTCACGGCTCGATGCTGGGGAAGTGGACCGCGCGGACGACGAAGCCGCGGGGGATCTCCAACCCCAGCGGCAGCGCGGCCTCGCCGGCGGCGACGCCGATCTCGGCGAGCACGATGACAACGGGTGTGCCGGGCTCGTCGGGACGATCGACCCGGAAGGCACGCGAATCGTCATGGATGGTGAGCTGCAGCGAGCCGGCTGCCGTCGCCGCCGTGATCACGCGCCCGTCGACATGCACGGTGGAGCCCGCCGCGGGGAACTCCCGTTCATCGCCACCGTCGCGCAGCAGCCATCCACCACCGGCGCGCAGCAGGTCCCCGACCCACGCCACCAGTGCGGCGCCATCGCGCGGGTCCATCGCCATCGGCGGCACGATCAGCTCGTCGGGCTCGAACGCGTGGGCCACGAGCGCGTCGGGCATCGGCGACAGGCCGCCACCGGCGAGCCAGTCGGCGAGGTGATCGACCGACGAGTCGTCGAGCATGTCGCCGAACCACTGCCGCTCGCCACGCGCCCGGACGACCACCACGTTCGAGCGCGAGCACTGATCGAGGCAGTCGACCGTGAACACCTTCGCCCCGCGCACGCCGCCGACCGCCGCACGCAGGCGCGACTCGTGACCGGCGTGATCGACATCGGGATGCTTGGCCACCGTGCCGCAGCAGCAGCCGCGGCAGACGAGCACCGACAGCCGGTCGTCGGCACGGCTGGGTCGGTCGGAGGCCACGGGCCGAGGGTACCGGCGGGATAGGTTGCGGGAGCCGTATGGAACCCGTCGCGATCACCGAGGCCTCCGATCCGCGGGTCGCCGACTACATCGGGCTGCGCGATCCGCATCACCGCCAGCAGCTGGAGGGCGACGAGTTCTTCATCGCCGAGGGCATCAACGTGATCGAGCGCCTGATCGCATCGTCGTTCGCGCTGCGGTCGGTGCTCGTGTCGCCGCGCCGCTACGACCGGATGGAGCCGATGCTGCGCGACGCGGCGTGCCCGGTCTACATCGCCGAGCGCGACGTGCTCGCCCAGGTGGCCGGGTTCGATCTGCACCGCGGCGCGGTGGCGTCGGCCGATCGCGGCAAGCCGCCGCGGCTGACCGAGGTGCTGCGCGCGAGCCGCACCATCGCCGTGCTCGAGGGGCTCAACGATCCCGAGAACCTGGGTGCGATCGCCCGCTCTGCCCGCGCGCTCGGCATCGACGCGCTGGTGCTCGACCCGACCTGCGCGGATCCGTTCTACCGCCGCACGGTGCGCGTCTCGATGGGCGAGATCCTCTTCCTACCGATCGTGCGCTCCACCGACTGGCGTCGCGATCTCGACGTGATCGCCGAGCACCACTTCCGCCTGCTGGGGTTGACGCCGGCTGCGACCGCGACCTCGATCGGCGATGTCTCGCGCGAGGAGGGCGACCGGCTCGCGCTGCTGCTCGGCGCCGAGGGCCCTGGGCTCAGCGCGCAGACCCTTGGCCGCGTCGAGCCGATCCGCATCCCGCTGCGTGGCGACGTCGACTCGTTGAACGTCGGCCACGCCGCGGCGATCGCGTTCGCGCTGCTCGCCGTCGACCTGCCCGACTGACGCGACTACTGCTGCTGCTGTTGGGCCTGCGGCTGTTGGGCGGGTTGGTCACGCCCGATCCACGCCTGCCAGCTGGGCATGATCTCGGGGAGCGCGCCCTTGCCGGTCTGGTGCTGGGGCCAGTTGGCATCGGGGAGCACGTTGGGCCGGGTCAGCATGTCGGCGCCGTACCAGAGGTGGTGCTTGCGGCGCACGAACAGCCAGTGCCCGTCGCGCCGTTCGTAGGTGTCGTGGTACTCGATCACCTGGACGACCCATTCGTCGCCGCGCTCGATCTCGCCGCGTGTGCCGACGATGCCGGTCGCGTGATCCGCGTCGAGCACGTCGATGACGTGGTTGGTGACCTGGAGGATGGTGCGGTGCCCGTCGGTCAGTTGGGCGGCCATGTTGTCGCGCAACGCGACGCGGCCGGTCAGCTCGCGGCCGATGCGGACGTCGGGAACGAACAGCTCGGACAGCGCGTCGAGGTCGCGATGGTTCATCGTGACCGCATAGCGCGAGGCGAGCTGGCGGATCTCCTCGCACGCGATCAGCCATGCGACGGGATCGGTGTCGCGCAGCGTCACGACCGGCAGCGTCACGACCGGACCGTCACGACACGGACCCGACGATGTCGACCAGTCGGTGCAGCTCGGCCTCGGTGTTGTAGTACTGCGGTGATGCGCGCACGACCTCGGTGAGGCCGCGGCGGGGGAAGTCGTACTGCGCGCTGGTGGCGCCGGTGACCGACGTGTTGACCCCTTGGCTGCCGAGGATGGCCTTCACGTCGTTGGCCGCGACGCCGTCGACGGTGAACGTGACGATGCCGCACATGTCGCCGCCCTTGTCGTGCACGGCGACGCGCGGCAGCGCGGCGAGCATCCGCCGCAGCTGTACCGCGAGCCCGGTGGTGCGCTCGGCGATGTTCTCGATGCCCCACGACACCGCGTGGTCGATGGCCGCGCCGAGGCCGAGCTGCAGGGCGCGGTTGCCCTCCCACTCCTCGAACCGCCGAGCCGACGGAGCGATCTCGAACCGGTCCGCCGCCGTCCACTCCGCCGAGCGCAGGTCGAGCATCGCCGGCCGCAGCCGATCGAGCGACGACGCGCGCACGTAGAGGAAGCCGGTGCCGCGCGGGCCGCGCAGCCACTTGCGGCCCGTGGTGCTGAGGATGTCGCAGCGGAGCGCGTCGACGTCGATGACGCGCTGGCCGACGGACTGGCAGGCGTCGAGCAGGAACAGCACACCCGCATCGGCGGCGATCCGCCCGACCTCGGCCGCCGGGTTGACGAGGCCGCCGCTCGTCGCGACATGCGTCATCGCGATCAGCTTGGTGCGGTCGTCGATCGAGTTGCGCAGCCCGTCGAGCGAGATCTGCCCGTCGTCGTCGTCATCGACGAGCACGATCTCGACACCGTGCCGTTCGCGGGCGAGCAGGAAGTTGATCGCGTTGCTCGCGTACTCGCTGCGTCCGGTGACGATGCGATCACCCGGCTCGAACGGCACCGCCGCGAAGGCCGCGTTCCAGGCCGCCGTCGCGCTCTCCACGAGGGCGATCTCCTCGCGCCGCGCGCCGATCAGCGTGGCCGCGCTGTCGTACACGCGGTCGAGCGCGTCGGCGTGCTCGACCTCGACCTCGTAACCACCGATGTCGGCCTCGCGCCGGAGGTAGCCGGCCACCACGTCGATGACGGGCTGTGGGGTGAGACCGGCACCGGCGTTGTTGAGATGGGCGACGTGCTGGGTGCCGGGCGTCAGCGACCGGGCAAGATCGACATCGATGGGCATCAGGGGGCAGCGGAGCCGGCGGTGACCGTGACGGTGCTCGTGCCGGATCCGGAGTCGGTGATGCTGGACACCCGGAACGCGCCGCGCATCGAGGGATGGATGCGGCAGAAGTAGGTGTACGTGCCGTCGGGGAGGTCGGTCGGCGTGCTCCACGTGACGCGCCCCGCGGTGGGCGGGCCGACCGCGCCGAGCTCGCCGGAGTCGAACGGGATGTCCGCATCGGCTCGCGGGTAGGCGATGCCGGTCGACAGGTTGCACGGCGCCTTGCACGCGGTGATCGTGTGCCAGACACCGTTGTTCAGCGGTGCGTCGAGGTTGTCGAACTGGATCGTGCCACCCGGTGCGATCGTGGGGATCGAGCTGCTGGCGAGCATGTCGCCCTGGCCGTAGACGTACGCGTCGATGGAGATCGTCGCGGCCGCCGGCACGGACGGCTCGTCGAGCGAGTTCTTGTACTGCACGTCGGTGGCGCCGCCGTGGTTGTCGTTCTCGGGGAGGTGGCCGTGGGTGAGCTGGCCGGCGACATCGACCGGAGTGACGAACGGATCCGGCGCAGGCCCTTCCCCGGCGGTCGGCGCGTCGGCCATCCACACGACCATGATGCCCATCGACTCGTACCACGACGAGCTGGAGCTGTCGTACGTGGCGGTGGTGGACAGCACGTCGCCGGCCTTCACCGCGACGCGCCACGTCGGCGGCGTCGCGCTCATCGCGACGTCCCACGAGACCGCGCCAGCGGGCTCCCAGTAGTGGGCGACGGACTCGAACAGGTGGGCCGTGTTGCCGCCGCGCGCGAGCCACAGGTCGGTGTGCAGGCCACCCGGATGCAGGTGACCGGCGGTGTCGAGCAGGATGCCGTCGCGGTCGACGGTCCACTGGTTCTTGGCCTTGCCGCCGGCGTACGGATCGGTGGCGTCGGTGGGGTAGGTGTACTGGCCGTTGGTGCCGCTGCCCTTGATCACGTCGAACACCGGGTAGATGCTGCCGTTCTGCACGTCGTTCCAGATCGGGCGCGCCGGCGTGATCGAGGCCGCGGCGGGATCGGTGGCGGGGATGAAGTCGAGGTCGTACGTGATCCAGATCTGCCGCTCGATCGGGTACAGGTTGTGGATCATGTAGTTGATGACCCACTTGTCGCTCGCGTGGTAGGCGTAGCCGTACCCGGTGGGGAAGACGGTGGTGGTCTTCTCCTCGCCGACGGCGAAGAACCGCTCCGGTCCGCCCGTCGTGGAGTCCGACGCGGACGCGTTCAGCCAGACGCCGTGGTGGAGGTGGATCACGTCGACCGGCGGGACGCTGCCGTCGGCGAAGCGGATGTTCGGGGCCATCCCGACGATGAACCCGTCGACATCGGGCTTGGGGATCTTGCCGCGGCTGAAGTCGATGTTGTTCTGACCCGGCTGGACATCGATCGGGCCGATCTCGAAGTGCATCCGCGTCGCGCCCGCGGCCAACGGCCGATCGGCCACGGTGGTGCTGGTGTCGATCGGGCCGGAGTCGGGCGGGATCGTGTCGATGACCGTCGTGGCACCACCTGTGTCGCTCGTGTCGGTGGCGTCGGAGGCTGCGTCCGTCGCCGGCGACGTGCTCGCCGCCTCGATCGTGGTGGCTGCGCCCGTGCCGGCCACGGCGCTCGTCGAGCCGGTCGGCGCGGCGGATGCCACCGACGCCGCAGGCGCGGGCGCGCCCGTGCCCGATGTGCTGTTGTCGCTGGCGCAGGCCGCCATCACGAACCCGGCTACCGCCACCCCCGCGACCGCGTACCTCAGTTTCCCCATGGCGCGCAGTCTACGGGTGGGCCGACCGGGGGTACAGGTCCGCACGGCATCGTCTGTAACGGCGCGCCTAGAGTCCCCGACTGTCATTCAGCACAGCTCATGCAGCACAACTCACTTGGAGGCAACACCATGACCGATCCGCTGGACACCCCGACGCCCGAGAGCGTCTCCCGCCGCAACGTTCTCCTCGGCCTCGGTGCCGTCGCCGGTGCCGCCGCAGGCGCCGGTCTGCTCACGTCCCAGACGTTCGCCACCAGCGCCCCCGCGCGCTTGTCGCTGCCGTCGGCCGTGCCGCACGCCGAGGTCCTGGGCGCACAGATCCCCGGCCTCACCTACATCGCCATCGACGCGCAGCAGTTCATGACGGCGATTCCCTCGCAGCGGCTCTACCAGGACATGACGGGTGCGCAGCCCGTCGGCGCGTCCGACAACCGGATCTGGGCCGGGCTGCCAATCCCGGCCGGTTCCATCGTCGCCCAGATCAACGTGGCGTACCAAGGCCAGCCGACGATCGAGATCACCCGCCGCAAGCTCACCACCACCGGCTCGCCACTCGCGCCGCCGCAGGCGTTCAGCAAGCAGGTCTCGGCCAGTCCGGGCGGCGTCGTGTCGACGACCGTGAACCTGCCCACCCCGCTGACGATCGAGAGCGACTCGAGCTACACCGTCAGCGCGGAGTGCTCGATCCCGGGCACATCGATCTACGCCGTCCAGATCGGCTACCTCCCACCGACGCAGGGGTTCATCCCGTTCACCGGTACCACGCCTCGCGTGTTCGACTCGCGCCTCACCGCCAACGGGCCGAAGTTCACCATCAACACCGAGCGCGTCGTCGACCTCGGTGTCGCCGGTGCCCGCACGGCCATCCTCAACCTCACGGTCACCCAGACCGAGGGCGCCGGCTTCGTCGCGATCTACCCGAACGACATCAGCAACCCGGGCAACTCCAGCATCAACTGGAGCGCCGCCAACCAGGACATCGCCAACGGCGTCATCACCCGCGTCGATGCCGGCGGCAAGATCAAGGTGTTCTCCTCGGCCGGGACCCACGTGGTCATCGACCGGATCGGCACGATGATCTGATCAGCGGCAGCTGACCCGACGTCGCGACGGCGCCGACCACGACGGTGGTCGGCGCCGTTCACGTTTCACGTCAGCAATTCGATGGCTCAGAAGCCGCCTGAGATGGTCGAAGTGACGCCGCCCGACGTGCTCGTGATCGACCACGTGTCGCCGGTGGTGACGTGCAGCGTGTGCGTGCCGTCGGTCTGGGCGTCGAGCGTCCACGTGTCGGGCGCGATGGTCTGGCCGACGGTGAGCGCGTACGTGTAGGTGATCACACCGTTCGCGGTAGCGTTGGTCGCTGTCACCGAACCGGGGTCGAAGTCGTCGTACTCACCGTGGTAGGTCACGCCGTCGGTCTGGACGACCGAGATCGTGGCGGTCAGCGCGGTGATCGGCGCGGCGTTGGTGATCGACACGATGCTCTCGCCGTAGTAGGTCTGGCCGTAGTCGGCGCGCACCGTCGCGGACACGCCGTTGGCGCCGAGCGTCGGCGCACCGGGCACGGTGCTGGTCGGCGGGCCGGTGGTGCACGAGAACGTCGGCGGCACGCCGGCCGTCATGGTCAGCTGCCACTGCGAGGTCGAGATCGCGGTGCCGTTCACGACGGCACCGGAGGGCAACTGGAGCAGCGGGTCCGCACCGGGCGCGGCGTGGGTCAGCTCGGCGAACGAGGTCGGGTAGCGTCCGTTGGAGACGAAGAAGCTGTTCAGCGACGTACGGGCCGCATCGGTCGAGGCCGAGCAGGTCGCCGACGACGCGTTGTTCGTCAACGATCCGATGCCGACGATCACCGCCGCGCTCACGATGCCCACGAGGGTGAGCGCGATCAGGATCTCGACGAGCGTGAAGCCGTCGGCGCGTCGGGCGCGGTCGATCGATCGGAGACGCATGTGGGTCCTCGCAGGGCTCGTCGGACCGGGGGTCGGTCCGGCAACCGGTGGCTGCAGAGTTGCTCTCGGCACGCGGACGCTCACCTTCAAGGACCACAGCAGATCCGAGGCGCGGCGATGGCCGGCCCGCTGGAGGCGGGCCGGCCATCGCCGGAATCGTCAGTGCTGGTCGTGCCGGCCTGGAAGCGCCAGCTTCGTCAGCTGGCTACCACGGTCAGGTCGTAGACGGTGACGCCGCCGACCGTGGTCGCCGTGTAGTGCGACTCCACCCAGGAGGTGATCTCGCTCGACACGTTGGTGGTGCTCGAGCCATTCACGCCGCCCTGACCGCCACCGCCCTGACCGCCACCGGCGATGAAGTAGTGGATCCGACCGTTGGCGACGTACTGCTCGAACACCGCCAGCGTCGGCCACGGATCGCTGCCGTTGAACCCGCCGATCGCCATCACCGGATCGTTGGTGGCGAGCTGGTAGCCGGCCGCCGAGTTGGCGCCCACCGCGGCCGCCACCCAGGTGTAGTCGCCCGAGTTCGTCTCGAGCAGCGTCGTGAGTGCTGCGCTCGGTGTGCTCGCGTTCAGCAGGCCGCCTGCCCCCCCACCTGTGTTGGTGCGACCGGTCGTCGCCGTGCCCGTGGTCGCTCCCGTCGGGAGGGTGCCGTTGCCACCGGGGAACGTGCCGTTGCCGGTCGGGCGAGTGCCACCGGCACCGGGGCCGTTGCCCCGGCCGGCACCGCCACCACCGAAGCCGATGCCACGTCCGGTCGAGGGACCGGCCGAGGGGATCGAGCCGGTGTGTGTCGCCGCCGCGGTGGCGATGGAGTAGGCCGTCGGCCCGGCGAGCGAGGCGATGAGGGCAGCCGCGACGACCACCTTCGCACCACGGCGACGTAGCGCCTCGGGCCCGACGAGGCCGATGACCGCGATCGCTGCCGAGGCGATGACGACGGGCACGAGCCAGGCGTTCCACGTCGGCGTGCGGCCGAGCAGCGTGCACGCCCACCAGGCGGTGACGGCCACGACAGCGGCCATCCCGATCCGGTTGACGAGCTTGTCGCGACCACGCCAGAGCATCACCGAGCCGATGCCCACGAGGGCACCGATGGCGGGGGCGAGCGCCACCGTGTAGTACGGGTGGATGATGCCCTGACCGAGGCTGAACGTGGCGCCGGTGACGACGAGCCAGCCGCCCCAGAGCAGCAGTGCCGACCGATGGCGGTCGGTGCGAGGTGCGCGGCCACGGAGCAGCAGTCCGGCGCCGAGCAGCAGCAGGGCGGCAGGCAGCAGCCACGACGCCTGACCGCCGAACTCGCTGTTGAACATCCGCAGCCAACCCGTCGCACCCCACTGGCTCGCGGAGCTGCCGGTCTCGCTGCCCGTCAACCGACCGAATCCGTTGTAGCCGAGGATCAGGTTGAGGATGCTGTTGTTGGTGGAGCCCCCGACGTAGGGCCGCCACGAGGCGGGCACCAGCTCGACCACAGCCACCCACCAGCCGGCGGCGACGAGGAAGGCCGCGGTGGCGATGGCCAGCTGGGCGATCCGCTTGCGCAGCCGGGTCGGGCCGGCGAACAGGTAGACGAGGCCGAAGGCCGGCAGCACCAGCAGGGCTTGCATCATCTTGGTGAGGAAGCCGAGGCCGACGAGCGCGAACGCGATCGACAGCCACTTCGTCGACTTCGCCGCGGTCTCGAGCGCCCGGGTCATGCAGTACGCAGCACCCACCAGCACGAGCACGAGCATCGCGTCGGGGTTGTTGAAGCGGAACATGAGCGTGGCCACCGGCGTGACGGCGAGGACGAGGCCGGCGATCAACCCGGCGCCGGCGCCGAACCAGCGCTTGACCGTCGCGTAGAGCACGCCGACCGAGGCGACGCCCATCAGTGCTTCGGGGACGAGGATGCTCCACGAGTTGAGGCCGAAGATGCGCACCGACAACGCCATGATCCAGAGCGCGGCCGGCGGCTTGTCGACGGTGATGAAGTTCGACGCGTCGCTGGAGCCGAAGAACATCGCCTTCCAGCTCTGCGAGCCGGCCTGCACCGCCGCCGAGTAGAACGAGTTCGCCCAACCCGATGCACCGAGGCCCCAGATGTACAGCACCGCGGTCGCGGCGAGCAGGGTCACCAGGGCGGGCCGGACCCATCTCGCCTCCCCCGGATCGCGATGCCACAGTCGTGCGCCGCGTCGGTTGCGGCGCGGCGGTGACGAGTCCGGCGGCTGGGACACGTCGCCCAGTTCGTGGTCGGAGATCGATGGACGGTCCAGCAGCGCAGTGTTCATGGACACGATCATCGGGGTCGCGTCTCATCGTGTCCTGGGCCGATGCTGGGAGTTCGCCCTGAGCCAGCCGACGCGCCGGGCCGACACGGAAGCCGGCTCCACCCACGGTGCATGCCTATGGTTCGCCCGATGCCTTCCACCCATGCACGACGCCTCCGCCATGTGCTGCTGACCCTTGCGCTCGTGGTCTCCGTCACGGCTGCGGGGATCGGCACCGCACGGACGACGCCGGCGCACGCCGCGCCGTTGAAGGTCGAGGCGCTGCTCGTCGGCGACTCCGTGCTGAACGGACTCGCCCAGTCGTACAGCGCCGCGGGCAAGGCCGCGCTCGCGGCACGGCACTCGTTCATCCTCGAGAGCGCCGGTTGCCGCCGGCTGATCACGACGAGCTGCAGCATCCCGCCGTCTCCCGCACCGACCAATGCGCTCACCGTCGTGCGCGCCGATGCGGGCCGCTACGACCGCGCCCTCGTGATCGCCGCGGGCTACGACGATCCGTCGTCGGGCACGTTCGGGATCGGCGCCGCGGTCGACGTGTTCGTCGCCGAGGCCCATGCTCAGGGCATCGACCACGTGATCTGGCTGACGTACCGCGTCGCGGGACCATCCGCCTCGCGGTTCCAGACGAGCAACGCGGTGCTGCGGACCAAGGCGGCGCAGTACCCCGAGCTGGTGCTCGCTGATTGGGCGAGCCGCAGCGCGGGGATGCCGACGAGCTGGTTCTCCACCGACGGCATCCACCTCGGCCCGCAGTCGGCCGCGGCGATGGGGGCGCTGATCGGCGACGCGCTCGACTCACTGCCGCCCGATGTGCCGTCGCGTTGCGCGGCGACATCGTTCGCCGGCGCTCCACCGACCACCGCTTCGGCGAGCACGGGTGTGACGGCTTCGGGTGGTGTGCAGCTGTTGCCGGCGCCGGTCCGCCTCGTCGACACACGGACGGGCTCGATGCTGGGTGCCGGCTCGGTGCTCTCCGTCCCGGTCGCCGGCGCCGGTGGCGTCGCCGCTGACGCGGTCGCGGCGCTCGTCTCGGTGGTGGCCGTCGGGCCGTGCGGCGACGCCTACCTCACGGCGTTCCCGTGCGGCAGCGGGGTGCCGACGACGTCGGTGGTCAACGCCGGGCGCGCCACCACCGTCGCCAACTCCGCCGTGGTGCGGCTCGGCCAGGGCGCGCTGTGCGTCTACAGCCCCGTCGCCACCGATGTGATCGTCGACGTCAGCGGCTGGATCGGGCCCGGCGGATCGCCGACCGCAGCCGTCACGCCGCTGCGCCTGATCGACACCCGGGCGGGCCGTACCCAGGCGCTGTCGTCACCACAGGTGCGGCTGCTCGCCGGACACGCGATGACGATCGACCTGTCGGGCGCACCGGGCTTCGATCCGACCCTATCGAGCGGCACATCGAGCGGCACGACTGCCGCCACCGTCGACGTCACGGCCGTCGTTCCCGCGGCGGACGGGTTCGTGACGGTTCTTCCCGGCTCGTGCAGCGCGCCGACGATCGCCCCGCCGGCGACCTCGACCCTGAACGTCACCGCCGGTCACGACGTGGCCGCGGTGGGCACCGTCGCCGTCCCCGGCGGTCGGCTGTGCGTGTACGCCAGCACGGACACCGACGTCATCGTCGACCTCCAGGCGTTCAGCGGTGGGAGCGGTCTCGCCACGACGGCCGCCGATCCCCAACGCGTGCTCGACACCCGCGCCACGCAGCACCTCGCGGCCGGCACGCCCATCACCGTCGACATCGGCCGCACGGTGTCGGCGGCGATCGTCAACCTCACCGCGGTCGCACCGGCGGCCGACGGCTACATCGCGGCGTACCCGTGCGGCGCCACCGTGCCGCCAGTTTCGAACGTCAACGTGTCGACCGGCGTCACCGTGGCCAACCGCGCCGTCGTCTCGACCGACGGCACGTCGACGTTCTGCCTCGTCAGCTCGGTCACCACGGACGTCGTCGTGGATCTCGAGGGCTGGATCAGCGCGAGCTGATCACGGCACCGGCACGGGTTGCAACGTCGCGAGCAGCTCGGTGATCGACAGCGTCGCGATCCGGATCCGCTGATCGGCGATCGCGTACGGCAGGACGAGGACGTCGCCATGGGCGAGCGCGCCGCACGTGTACACGACGTTCGGGACGTATCCGTCGCGACGATCGTTGCCGGGCACCAGGATCGGCGTCACCGAGCGGGCGAGCACGACGCGCGGATCGCGCAGGTCGAGCAGCATCGCACCCAGGGAGTAGGTGCGCATCGGGCCCACACCGTGGGTGAGCACCAGCCAGCCGTCGGCGGTCTCGATCGGCGAGCCGCAGTTGCCGAGCTGCAGCATCTCCCACGGCTGCTCGGGCACCTGGATCGTCTGTGACTCGTTCCAGCAGTAGAGATCGTCGGAGAACGCGATCGCGTTGGTCTCTCGGTCCGAGCGCGAGAGCGCGACGTAGCGGCCGTCGATCTGCCGCGGGAACAGGGCGAGACCCTTGCCGACCGCTGCCGGGCCGGCCATCGGGGTGACGCGGAACCGGACGAAGTCCGTCGTCTCCAACAGCTGCACGCAGACGTTGGCGCCGTCGTAGCCCGTGTACGTCGCGTAGCACGTGACCGATCCGTCCGGCCGCGTGAAGCGGACGAAGCGGGCGTCCTCCATGCCGTGGCTCTCGACGGGAGCCTGCGGCCACAGCACGCGCTCGGAGATCTCGCCGACATCGTCGAACTCGACCACGTACGACGAGTGCATGAGCGCGCGCAGGTTGTCGACGGTGACCGCCGTGTTCCGTCGGGTCGCGCGGTCGAGGTCGAGTCGCTCGATGCGCGCGTTCAGCTCGGCGTCGTCGAACTGCTCGGGCAGCCGATCGAGGACGAAGGCTGCGTTGCCGCGGTCGTCGTCGAGCTGGCCCAACTTCGCGTGGAGCACGCTGCGCTGGTGCAGGCCGGCGGTGGGCAGGGCGGTGTGCGGGAAGGGTCCGGGCGGGTCGATGGTGACCGACCCGTCGTCGCGCACGGTGCCGGTGCGGAAGCTGATCGACGAGCGATGCCCCTCACCGATGCTGCGCGCGCTGAGCACGAAGCGCGTGCCGACCCCATCGCGACCGTCATCGACCTGCTGCGGATGGAGCACGATCGACGGGTTGCACAGCGCGGCTGCCTCGATCGAGAACTCGTGGGTGAACGACGCGCCGAGGAACCGGCGCCGAGCCGGCGACAGCTCCACGCCATCGGCGAGGCGCGACGTCACCATCACCGCGTGCTGCTCGAAGACCTGATCGATGTCGCGGTGCCGATGGGCGAAGCGCGCATCGAGGTCGGTCATGCAGGCCACGACATCGGCCTCGTCGAGCTCGAGGATGCGGCGGATCACGGGTCCGGCGCGCGAGTCGCCGGGGCCGAGGTCCTCGCGGCCGGGGACGAAGAACCGGGTGATGACTCGCTTCGAGTCGGGGTTCAGCTCCACGCCGGTCTCGGTGATCGCGGCGGTGGTCATCGGAGCGCGAAGCCGATGGACCGCGACCGCTGCATCGTGGAGATGAAGGCGAGCGTCGATTCCGCCCCTTCGTTGAGGTTCGCGCCGGTCGGGTGGAGTCCGTCGAAGCCGCCGCCCGATGTGCGATCGTGCATGACCACACCGACGTCGTTGCTGCCCTCGAACCACGCCGCCGCCAGCTCCACACCGCGCTCCCACGATCGCTCACCGGTGGAGGCTGTCGCCGCCCAGCACGCGTCGGCGAGGGCCGCGGCCTCGATCGGCTGTTGATCGAACTGGACACCCGGGTCCTCGGGGCCGCGGCCGTCGACCCCGGTGAGGGAGAGGTGTCCCGATCGGGTCTCCAGCTCCAGCAGCCAGCGCAGCATGGTCAGGCCACGGTCGCGATCCCGGTCGCTGCCGAGAACGGTCCCGGCGACGATGACGGCCTCGGCCAGCGCGGCGTTGGCATAGCGCAGGCGCAGCTCCGGCCAGGCCCACACGTGGGCATCGCCGGTGCAGGGCACGAGATCGCCGATCACGTCGAGCGCATCGCGGAGCAACGTCCGCGCCCCGGCGTGGTCCGGCTGCACCGCGCACACCTCAGCGGCGCCGATGGCAGCGAACGCCATCGCTCGCGGCCACTCCGATCGTTGCTGGATCCCGCACTCGAACGCAGCCAGTGCGCGGGCACGGGTCGACGGTGACCGATCCTGGGCGGCGCTGGTGCCGAGTCCCCACAGGCTGCGTCCCCAGCAGTCCTCGGTGGACGGCTCGTCGGCCCACGCACCCGAACGAGCCATCCGGTTGTGGCAGCGCCCGTCCTCGACCTGCGCGTCGAGCACGAAGTCGAGTGCGACACCGATCAACCGCTCGGCCACGGGCGACGGGTTGCCGGCAACGGCCTCGCGCGTCGCGACGACGAGCAGCCGGGCGTTGTCGTCGGTGCAGTAGCCGTGCTCCTCGCGCCGCACGGTCATCTTCGCGTGCTCGTAGAGGCCACGGTGGTCGCACAGCCGGGCGAGGTGATCGAAGGCCACCGGGGTCGTCATCGCAGCACCCCGGCGGCGAGGCCGAGCTCGTCGGCCAGCGCGATGTACCGACGCGCGACGGCGCTCCAGCTGAGCGATGGTGCGAGCCGGACGGCCTCGGCCTCCATCGACCGCAGCAACGTGGGGTCGGCCAGCGCCGAGCGGACGGCGACGGCGAGCGCCGCCGCATCTCCCTGCGGCACCACCAACCCGGCGCCCGAGCCGAGCAGCTCGATCGCGTGCGGGAACGCCGTGGCGATCACCGGCTTGCCGGCAGCCACCGCATCGACGAGCACGCCGGACGTGACCTGATCGCGCGAGTCGTAGGGCAGCACCACGATCTCGGCCGACGACACGAAGCGGATCAGATCGGGCACGTTGCGGTAGGTGTCGTCGAAGGTCACCCAGTCGGCGACGCCGGCCGCCGCGGCGCGAGCGATCAGCGAGCGACGGTAGACGTCGCCGTGACGGGCCAGCACCTTCGGATGCGTCACGCCGGCAACGGTGTAGTGCGGCCGCTCCGCCGGCTCGAACAGGGCGAGCGCGTCGATCATGTGCTCGATCCCCTTGCCCGGCCCGAGCAGACCCCACGTCAGCAGCTGCGGCGTCCCCGCGTCGGCGTCGTGGTCGGACACCACCCCGACCGAGCGCGTCGCGCCGTGCGGGATCGTGACGACCTTGCTGGAGTCGGTCGCGTACAGACCGCCGAGACGGATGCGCGCTGTCTCGCTCATCACCACGACGCGATCGGCGAGATCGACCACGACCTCCAGCACCGAGCGCTGATGCGGCGTCGGTGCGAGCGGCACGGTGTGCAGGACGACGATCGCCGGGACGGTGAGAGCGTTGATCAGGGTGATGACCTCGTCGCCGTCGACCCCGCCGTAGATGCCGTACTCGTGCTGGACGATCGCCACGTCGCACGCCGACAGGGCGGCCGCCGCAGCGACGACCGAGCGCGGGTCGCCGTTGACGAGGTCGGCCACCACCGGCTCCGCGAACGGCTCGAGCGCGTCCTCACCGTCGTCGATGCGCACGATGCGGACCTCGAGCCCCGCCCGCGTCAACCCGGCCCCGAGCGCCGCGGCGAAGGTGGCGAGCCCGCACAACTTGGGCGGATACGTGCTGACGATGCCGATCCGCCCGGGCGATGTGCCCGGTCGGGACGACGATGGATCTGCAGGCATGAAGCCTCCTCGGCGGGTGAGGACGAGGCGTCGAGCCTGCACGGGTCGACAGCGCTACCGGCCATCCTGCCCAAACGAGGCGACTCTTCCGAGCGAGGTTCCATCCTACCGTTGGCCTGCGGAGATCGAGTCCGGCCCGACACGCCCCACACCGTGCAGCGCCGGCGCGGCGTTAGCCTCGCGTGTGCAGCCGCTGCGGATCGCGATCCTCGCCCCCATCTCGTGGCGCACGCCGCCCCGTCACTACGGACCGTGGGAGCTCTTCGCCTCGCTCCTCGCCGAGGGCCTCGTGTCGAGCGGCCACTACGTCACCCTGTTCGCCACCGGCGATTCGGCGACGGCCGGCCGGCTGGCATGGACCTCGCCGCGCGCGTGGTCGGAGGTCGACGGCATCGACGCCAAGGCGGCCGAGTGCGTGCACATCGCGAACGTGTTCGAGCACGCCACCGAGTTCGACGTGATCCACAACGGATTCGACTTCCTGCCGCTCACCTACAGCGGGTTGGTCGACACGCCGGTGATCACGACGATCCACGGCTTCTCGTCGGAGCGGATCGTGCCCGTGTACGCGCGGTACGACGCGACCAACGCGTACGTGGCGATCAGCGACGCCGACCGGCACCCGGCGCTGACGTACGCGGCGACGATCCACCACGGCATCGCCACCGACGACTTCGCGCTCGATCCGCAGTTCGGCGAGCACCTCCTCTACTTCGGCCGGATCCATCCCGACAAGGGAACCGGCGACGCGATCGAGGTCGCCGCGCGGTGTGGGCGCCGCCTCGTCATCGCCGGCATCATCCAGGACGAGGCGTACTTCCGCGAGGTCGTCGAGCCGCACGTCGACGGCGACCGGGTCACCTACATCGGGCCGGTCGGTGCCGCCGACCGCGCCCGCGTGCTCGGCGCGGCGTTCGCGCTGCTGCACCTGATCCACTTCGACGAGCCGTTCGGCTACAGCGTCGTCGAGGCGATGGCCTGCGGCACGCCCGTGATCGCCAACAGCCGCGGCTCGATGCCCGAGTTGATCGAGCACGGTCGCGACGGGTACCTCGTCGACGGGATCGACGACGCCGTGCGCGCGGTCGGTCTCGTCGCCGACCTCGATCGCCCCGCGATCCGCGCCGCGACCGTCGCGGCCTTCGGCATCGACACGATGGTCGACCGCTACGTCTCCGTCTACCGCTCGATGCTCGCCGCCCGGTGACGCGGACGTGCCCGGCCCACGAGGGCCGGGCCCGGCCGGTT
>JAOBWK010000112.1 GCA_025463305.1 Ilumatobacteraceae bacterium | reverse complement strand
TCTCGAGGTACAGGTCGAGCCCGTCGCGGTCGCAGATGTCGAAGATCGGTGCCATCAAGCTCGCCCCGAGACCCTGGCGCTGCCAGTGCGGGTGGGTGCCGATCAGGTTCAGGTACCAGTGCGGTTCCGGAGGCGTGTTCGCCGCCATCAACGGGCCGATCGTGGCGAACCGTTCCATCAGGTCGGCGGGGATCGGCGGCGCATCCGGATCGGGAGCGATGTCGAGCTGCGGAGGATCCGGCGGTACGAACGCGGCGACGGCGACGCAGTCGTCGGTGGTGAACGTCCAGTCGAAGGCGAGCCACCGCTTGAACAGCGGGCGCATGATGTCGCCGTCACCCGCGAAGTACTGCTCGTCGGTGGGGAACAGCCAGCGCATCACGGGGTCCTCGGCGAACGCGTGCATCGCCGTGCGGCACAACCGAGCAGTGTCGGCCTCTGTCGCCTTGCGCACGGTGCTCATCGGATCGGGCTCATCGGAGTCGGCTTCAGCGCGCGGTGGTCAGAGCCGCTCGATGATCGTGACGTTCGCCTGGCCGCCGCCCTCGCACATCGTCTGCAGGCCGTAGCGGCCACCGGTGCGCTCCAGTTCGGCCAGCAGGGTGGTCATCAGCCGAGCACCCGTGGCACCGAGCGGATGGCCGAGCGCGATCGCCCCGCCGTTGACGTTGACCTTGGCGTGGTCGAAGCCGGTCTCGCGCATCCACGCGAGCACCACCGGGGCGAACGCCTCGTTGATCTCGACGAGATCGATGTCGTCCGGCGTGAGGCCGGTGCGCTTCAACGCGCGCAGCGTTGCCGGGATCGGCGCCGACAGCATCATGATCGGGTCGTCGGCCATCACGCTGATGTGGTGGATACGGGCGCGCGGCGTGAGTCCGTGGTCCTTGACCGCCTGCTCGTTGGCGATCAACAGCGCCGCGGATGCATCGCTGATCTGGCTCGCGCAGGCAGCAGTCAGCTTGCCGTCGGGCATCAGCGTCTTCAGTGAGCGGATCTTCTCCCAGTTCGGCTCGCGTGGGCCTTCGTCGAAGTCGAGGCCGTTGAGCGGGGCGATCTGCCCGTCGAACCGCCCCTCGGCGCGGGCGCGGATGGCCCGGGTGTGCGACTCCACGGCGAACTCCTCCATCTCGTCGCGGGAGAGGTTCCACTTCGTCACCATCATCTCCGCGCCGACGAACTGATCGACCGCGCCGCTGCCGTACCGGCTGACCCAGCCAGGCGAGCCGGTGAACGGATCGTCGAAGCCGAGGGCCTGTCCGGCCGTCATCGCCGACGAGATCGGGATCATGCTCATGTTCTGCACGCCACCGGCGACGACGAGGTCCATCGTGCCGCTCATCACGGCCTGGGCCGCGAAGTGCACGGCCTGCTGGGCCGAGCCGCACTGGCGATCGATCGTGGTGCCCGGAACGTGCTCGGGCAGCCCGGCGGTGAGCCACGCGGTGCGCGCGATGCAGCCGGCCTGCGGCCCGATCGAGTCGACGTTGCCGAACACCACATCGTCGACAGCGTTGGGGTCGACTCCGGTGCGGTCCATCAGCGCTTTGATGCTGTGCGCGCCGAGGTCTGCCGGGTGCACCGTGCTCAATGACCCGCCCCGGCGGCCAATAGGGGTGCGGATGGCGTCGACGATGAATGCTTCAGACATGTCTCCGAGGCTAATCCTCGGTGCGAATTTCGGACCGATCAGACTCGA
This sequence comes from Ilumatobacteraceae bacterium, assembly GCA_025463305.1. Next base: position 27,462 of record JAOBWK010000112.1, on the reverse strand, counting down.
TCACCACGCGGCGCACCGGACCGGTCGATCAGACCACGCCGTCCACACCGTGCAGGTAGAGGCGGATCAGCTCGGCGTGGCGTGCGATCGACGTCGCTGCGTTCGGCCAGCCGAGGGCGACGTTGAGGTTGGCGATGCTGAGCCGGCGGACGGCGATCAAGTCCTCCAGATCGGCGGGATCGATCTCCGGCCAGCGGCGGCGCTCCTCGTAGCCGCGCCGGAAGGCAGCGACGTGTTCCGCGTGGTCGGTCGACCTCCGCAGCACAGCGACGACGAACGACAGGTCGATCACCTCCGGTGCCCAGATCATGTCCTGGAAGTCGATCGCCGTGACCGTGGCCCGGTCGACGACGAGGTTCGCGGGCGTGAAGTCGCCGTGCACGAGGTGAGCGTGGGCACGTTGGTCGTGCCAGATCCGGTCGAGAGTCGCCTCGGCGCGGTCGCGGGCCTCGTCGAAGATCGTGCCGTACTCGGGGCGCAGCGTCCACAACCGGTCGGGCACGTCGAAGTAGACGACCCGGTCACCGATCGGCACGCCGTGGGGCGGGATCGCTGGGTCCGTGGCCGCGGCGATCTCGTGCAGCTGGGCGCAGAGCCGACCCGCGGCGACCAGTCGCGTCGTGGTGATGTCGGCCTTCAGCATCCGGCCAGGCGCCCACTCGAAGACCATGACCGGGCGCGGCCCGGGCACTCCGTTGGCCTCGACCGTCACCGACGCGCTGCCGTCGACGGTGCGCTTCGCGCGGTTGACTGCCGCGCCGCCGTCGGCCAGCCGGTCGAGCCACGCGGCCTCGGCCGCCTCGCACCCTTCCGGATGGATCCGGTCGACGGGGCCGACGCGCGCCGCGAACTGGCGTCCGTCGGCGGCGACGACGTGGAACACCGTGTTGAACGACGCGCCGGCACGCCTGACGCGCGCTGGTTCGATGGCGTACGCCCGCAGCGCCACTCGCGCCAGCGCGGCGAGCTGCCGGATCGTCGGTTCCTCGTCGGCCACGACGATGCGCCGGATCAGTCCTTCGGTGTCTTCAGCCGGAAGTAGAGCCAGATCAGGCCGCCGATCGCGACGATGATCAACAGCGTGCGCAGGATCCAGAGGATGGTGCCGACGAGCGCGCCCAGCACGAAGTAGGCGATGATCGCGACGATCACCCAACCGAGCACGCTGGCGAGGAACGAACGGGCGCGAGGTACAGCCATGACCCGAGTATGCCAGCCCGCTGACGAACCGCACGTCAGGTCGTCAGCGCCGACCCAGCGCGATCGACCACACGGCGTGTGGCGAAGTGGACAAGGTCGGTGCAGACCCGGACGGATTCACCGGTCCACGGCCGGCGAAGCAATCAGCGTCGTCTCGCCGCGACGCCACTGTGTCGACTTCGCCGCCCCACGTCCGGCGAATCCATCACGGCAGGGTTTCATCACGTGGAGATTCAGCAACGGCTCGCGCACGCGGGACCTCGTACATTCGCTCGGATGCCGACCCCGGCGGTGCCGGTCAGCCGATCTGGACGAGCTCGACCCAGTTGCCGTCCGGGTCGGCGACGATCGCGATCACGACACCCGGCCGCAGCGTGGTGAGCGGGATCGCGATCGTGTAACCGGCTTCAGCGCACGAGGCGACGACGGCTTCGAGGTTGGTGACGGTGATCGTCCAGTAGCGATAACCCGTGGCCCCTTGGATGCCTCCGGGCGGTGCCAGCACCCGTGGCGTCTTCGTCGGCGCCAGCAGCTTGATCACGCTGGTGCCGCACAGCAGACGCTGCATCGTGCCGCCGCCGGGCAGGTCCATCTCGCCCGCCGGTACGAAGCAGAGCGTGTCGCGGTAGAACGCCAGCGAGGCCTCGAGATCGGTGACCACGATGCCGAGGTCGATCGATTCCTTGGCCAGTTCGATTGCCATCAGAGCCCGCCGCTCATCGACTGACGATGACGGAGCTGCCGTGGCCGAACAGGCCCTGGTTGGCGGTGATGCCGACCTTGGCGCCCTCGACTTGACGCTCGCCGGCCTGACCGCGCAGCTGCCAGACGAGCTCGCACACCTGGCTGATGGCCTGCGCCGGGATGGCCTCACCGAAGCACGCCAACCCGCCACTCGGGTTCACCGGCACCTTGCCGCCGATGGTGGTGGCGCCGGAGCGCAGCAGCCCCTCGGCCTCGCCCTCGGCACACAGGCCGATGTGCTCGTACCAGTCCAGCTCGAGCGCGGTCGAGAGGTCGTACACCTCGGCCAGGCTGATGTCCTCCGGCCCGATGCCGGCCTGCTCGTACGCGCTCCAGGCGATGGAGTCCTTGTACTTGCGGCTCGGCGCGGCGACGACGGCCGTCGAGTCGCTGGCGATGTCGGGCAGCTCGAGCACGCTCTGCGGGTACACCGGTGTGACCGTGCCGATCGCGCTGACCCGGCAGAGTCCGTCGGTGCTGCTGTTCTCGGCCAGGGCACGGTGCTTGCGGGCGAACTCCATGCTGCACACCACCATCGCCGCGGCACCGTCGCTGGTGGCGCAGATGTCGAGCAGGCGCAACGGATCGCTGACGACCGGGCTGTTGAGCACGTCCTGGACGGTGCTCTCCTTCTTGAACCGGGCGTTCGGGTTGTTCAGTCCGTGACGGCTGTTCTTGACCTTGACCTGGGCGAAGTCCTCGGCCGTCGCGCCGTACATGTCCATCCGCCGGCGGGCGAACAGCGCGAAGTACACGGGGTTGGTGGCGCCGAGCACGTGGAAGCGCTGCCAGTCGGGGTCGGCCTTGCGGTCGCCGCCACCGACCGGGGCGAAGAACCCCTTCGGCGTGGTGTCGGCGCCGATGACCAGCGCGACATCGCAGAACCCGGCGAGGATCTGAGCGCGGGCCGAGTCGAGCGCCATGGCCCCCGAGGCACACGCGGCGTAGCTGCTGCTGATCCGAACGCCGCTCCAGCCGAGCTTCTGGGCGAACGTCGAGCCGGCGATGAAGCCGGGGTAGCCGTTGCGGATTGTGTCGGCACCGGCGACGTACTGGATGTCCTTCCACGCGATGTTTGCATCTGCAAGTGCTGCGCGAGCAGCGACCATGCCGTACTCAGTGAAGTCACGGCCCCACTTGCCCCAGGGGTGCATCCCCACGCCGAGGATCGCGATGTCCTTGTCGCCGCTCATGCCGCGCCTCCTGTGGTCGATGCGCCCGATGTGACCGATGTGCTCGGTGTGGCCGGCGCCCAGACGTAGACCATGTACTCGTGCTCGTCGTCTCGGTGCGACACGTCGAGCTCGAGCTGCATCTCCATGCCGACCTTCAGATCGACGGCGAGGATGCCCGTCGCGACCTTGCCGAGCACGACGATGCCCTCGGCCTCGAGCTCGACCGCGGCGAGCGCATACGGCTCGAACGGATCGGTGGGCACGTACGGCGCCGGCGGCGTGTACCGGTTCTCGGTGTAGCTCCAGACCTTGCCGCGGCGTGACATCGGCGTCGGCTCGAGTGTCTCGGACTCACACGCCGGGTTCGGGCAGTCACCCGTGCGGGGCGGGAAGACGAACGTGCCGCACTGCGGGCACTTCGAGCCGATCAGGTGCGGCTCGTGCGGATCGTCGGTGAACCATCCGTCGATGATGGGCACGCGGGTGAGCGTCGTCGCGGGTGCGGTGCCGACGGACGCGAACGGAAGGGAATCTGACACGGCGTCAGATTACATGGACGAGGTCCGGAAAGACCTTGCTGACCTTCGCCACGAGGTACTCGCCGTAGGTGCCGTCGAAGTCGAAGACGCTGGCCCGGTCCCATCGCTCGGCGGCCTTGGATCCCGTGTCGGCCGGCGCGGCATCGTCGAGCTGCAGGGGTTCGATGTGCGTGTCCCAGCTCGGGTCGAAGAAGAACGGGAACGACAGGCGGTCGCGTCCGCTGGTGTTGCGCACCCGGTGTGGCGTCGAGCGATAGCGGCCGCCCGTCATGCGTTCGAGCATGTCGCCGATGTTGCACACGAACGAATCGGGGATCGGCTCGACCTCGACCCAACCGGTGCGGCTCTCGACCTGCAGCCCGCCGCAGTCGTCCTGGGCGAGCATCGTCAGCAGGCCGTAGTCGGTGTGCTCGGCGACGCCCCACTCGCCGGTGGCGGGCACGCCGACCGGCGTCGGCGCATCGGCGTCGGGGTAGCGGAAGATGCGGAACAGCACCGTCGGATCGGCGGTGAGATGGTCGCGAAACCAGTCACGCGGGAGCCCGAGCCCGACGGCGATCGCCGACGTGAGCGTGTGGCCGAGATCGGTCAGCGCATCGATCCAGCCGAGCACGGCTGGGCGCAGATCGGGCACGTCGGGCGGGAACAGGTTGCGGCCGTGGAGGGGGAGCGAGGCGTCATCATCCGACTCCGCGCCGAAGTAGATGCCCTCCTTGCCGTCGGGGATGCCGTTGGTGACCTCGCCGCCGAGCGGGAACCAGCCGCGCCAGGCCCGGCCGCCAACCGCCATCGACATCCGCGCCTTGACGTCGTCGGGCAGCGCGAAGAACCGGCGCGCCGCGATGTCGAGCTCGACGAACCGGGCGTGGTCGATGCCGTGGCCGGTGACGACGAAGAACCCGGTGTCGCGACAGGCGGCGTCGACCTGCCGGGCGATCGCCGCGAAGCGTTCGGGCGCATCGGCGCCGCCGAGATCGATGAGCGGCACGGCAGACGTCACGGACGCATTCAATCGCATGCGCGCAGCCACCTGCGCCGTCGGCGTTGACCGGCGTGTTCGGCCGCGACTAGAAAGAACGCTCTAGCGACAGATCTTGGGGGTTTCGGATGGATGCAGCAACGGTGGCGGAGGCGACGGCGACGGCCGTGAGCGGGCTGAGCTCGGGCTTCATGCTCGACGGCCGGACGTACAAGAAGGGTGCCGAGCTCGGGTTCCAGGGCATCGACTTCTACTTCGCCGGGCGTGGGGGCGTGCTCGGCGACGTCTGTGGCGACGTGGTCACGAGTGCGTTCTGCTTCTTCGCGCCGGGCCAGGTGACGACGGCCTGGGAGAACAGCCGCGACGTGATGTCGCGCGCGGATGCTGCATCGGAGTTCGCCGGGTGCATGTACCGGTGGGCCGACGCCCACCTCGACGCCGATGTCGACTGGGTCCGCCTCGCCGAACTGGCGGACACGATCGTCGCCTCGGCCACGGTCGCGGCCGCACCGTTGTTCGCGGCATGGCGATCGGGCGAGGCGAGCGACGACCCGCGAGCTGCGGCGCTCTACCGGATGAACCTGCTGCGCGAGCTGCGCATGGCCCGCCACGGTGCGGCCGTCATCGCGTTGGGTCTCGAGCCCGCCGACGCTGTTCGCCATCGCACCCCGCAGATGCTCGGGATCTTCGGTTGGGAGCCCGGCGAGGTGTCGAGCGACTTCGCCGACGCGTGGGCCGAGGCCGAAGCGCTCACCAACCGGGCCACCGCCCACGACTACGCGGTGCTCGACGATGCGGAGGCCGCCGAGCTCGTCCGGTTGTGCGACGCCGCGATGGCCGCCGTCCACTGATGCGTCCGCTCGCCTGCGGGCCGCGATGAGCACCGAGTCCTCGCCGAAGCATCGGATCGAGCGCGCCGCCGCGGATCTGCTCGCTCGCGACGGCTACAACGGCATGGGCATGAAGTCCATCAGCGACGGCGCCGGACTGCCGTACGGCTCGATCTACCACCACTTCCCGGGGGGCAAGGAGGAGATCGCCGGTGCCGCGATCACGGCGATGGGTGCCTACACGAACGGGCTGCTCGCGGCGGCGTTCGCCGGGGGCGTCGACCAGCGCAGCCTCCGCGCGATGTTCGGGTTCATGGCGAGTCGGCTCGAGCGGTCGGACTGGGCGAAGGGCTGCACGATCGGCTCGCCGGCGCTCGACGGGAGTGCCGACTCGGAGGTCGTGCGTGCGGCCTGCGAGTCCACGTTCTCGGCGCTGCTCGAGACGATCGCCGCCGCGCTCGTCCGCCAGGGCGTGCGGCCGTCCGAGGCCGAGGACCTCGCCACCACCATCCTCGCCTGCTACGAGGGCGCGACGATGCTGGCCCGGGCGCAGCGCTCGCGTGCACCCCTGGACGCTGCGGCCCAGGCGATGGCCCGGCTGGTCACTGCGTCCGTCGCCGGAGCCGACTGAGCAACGAAGCGGGTCGGGAGATCTGACGGTGCGTCAGATACTCTCGCGGCGATGGATCTCCGAGAGACCCCCGACGAACAGGCCTTCCGCGAGGAGGCCCGTGCCTGGCTCGCCGCCAACGTCCCCGCCGAGCCGCTGCCCAGCTTCGACACGAAGGAGGGCTTCGCGCTCCACCGTGAGTGGGAGGCCACGCTGTCCGAGGCCGGCTGGTCGGCCGTGAGCTGGCCGGTCGAGTACGGCGGTCGTGGCGCCGACTACCTGAAGTGGCTGATCTTCGAGGAGGAGTACTGGCGCAGTGGCGCCCCGGGCCGCGTCAGTCAGAACGGCATCTTCCTGCTCGGCCCCACCATCATCGAGGTCGGCACCGACGAGCAGAAGGCGCGCTTCCTGCCGCCGATGGCCGCCGGCAAGGAGGTCTGGGCGCAGGCCTGGAGCGAGCCCGATGCGGGCAGCGACATGGCCAGCATCCGCAGCAAGGCGACGCTCAGCGACGACGGCTCGGAGTGGATCGTCAACGGTCAGAAGATCTGGGCCAGCCGTGCCGTGTGGGCCGACTGGTGCTTCGGCATCTTCCGCACCGACCCGGAGTCCAGCCGTCACAAGGGCCTCACGTTCATCCTCATCCCGCTCGACACGCCGGGCATCACGGTGCGTCCCATCGCCCAGCTCGATGGCGACACCGGCTTCGCCGAGATCTTCTTCGACGACGTGCACGTGTCGGTCGAGAACACGCTCGGCGGCGTCGGCCGTGGCTGGAACGTGGCGATGGCCACGGCCGGTTTCGAGCGCGGGGTCAGCCTGCGCAGCCCGGCCCGCTTCAACGTCGCGGTCGAGCGGTTGATCGCGCTGTGGGTCCGCATCGGCGATCCCGACGACGACACGATGCGCGATGCGGTCACCGATCTGTGGATGCAGGCCGAGGGCTACCGCCTGCACACCTACATGACCGTCACGAAGATGCTCGAGGGCGGCACGGTCGGCAGCGAGTCCAGCCTCAACAAGATCTTCTGGAGCGAGATGGACCTGCGTGCACACGAGCTCGCGCTGCAGCTGCTCGGACCGGAGGCGGAGCGGATGGACGGCCCGTACGAGTCCTGGGTCGACGGCTTCCTGTTCAGCCTGAGCGGCCCCATCTACGCCGGCACCAACGAGGTGCAGCGCAACATCATCGCCGACCGCGTCCTCAACCTGCCGAGAGCCTGACCGACATGCAATTCAGCTTCAGCCCCGATCAACACGAGTTCGCCGCCGGCCTGCGCGACCTGCTCGAGCGCGAGTTCCCCGCGTCACGCCTGCGCGAGGTGTGGGAGGCCGGTGAAGGCCACGATCCCGCGCTGTGGTCCCACCTCGCGGAGATGGGCGTGCTTTCGATGATGGTGCCCGAGGCCGACGGTGGTCTCGGCGGCGACTTCGTCGACACGATCCTGCTCGTCGAGGAGCTCGGCCGCGCCGGCGTGCCCGGCCCGGTCGTGGAGACGATGGTGCTCGGCGCGCTCGCGCTCGGCGGTACGAAGTGGGCGGCCGGGGTCGTCGACGGCACCACACCGGTCACCGCCGCGCTGCTCGGCGAGCGGTACGTGCCGCACGCCAACACGGCGCCGCTCGTGCTGATCGCGCACGGGGGAGCGGTCGAGCTGCTCGAGCACCCTGCGCTGGGTGCGGCCGAGGTCGAGGGCATCGACGGCGGCCGCCACCTGTCCACGTTGGAGAGCGCCGTCACCACAGGCACCCCGGTGGACGCAGACCTGGCGATGCTCACCGACGCGGGCGCGCTGGCCACGGCCGCCTACCTGCTCGGCCTGTCGTCGCGGATGCTGGCCATCGCCGGCGACTACGCCCGCGACCGCCGCCAGTTCGGCCAGCCGATCGGCGCCTTCCAGGCCGTCAAGCACCTGATGGCCGACGCGTTGCTGAAGGTCGAGTTCGCCCGCCCGGCCATCTACCGAGCCGCGTGGTCGTTCACCAACGATCCCGCCGACCGCGCCCGCGACGTCAGCATGGCCAAGGCGCTCGTCTCCGACGCCGCGTTGAAAGCCGCGCGCAGCGCGCTCCAGGTGCACGGCGCCATCGGCTACACGTGGGAGTGCGATCTCCAGCTGTTCATGAAGAAGGCCTGGGCGCTCGCGCCGGCATGGGGCAGCGCGACGCAGCACCGTCGCCGCGTCGCCGACGCCGTCCTCGGCCCCCGCTGACCCCACGCGTCAGCGGAGCGTCAGCTGATGGCGGTGCCGAAGAGGCTGCCGATGCCGTAGGTGATGGCCGATGCGAGGACCACGATGGCCAGCTGGCGGCCGCCGCCGCGCACGGTGGAGTTGCCGCTCCACCAGCTGACCAGGCCGCCGACGAAGAGGCTGGCCAGTGCCGTCAGCGCGACGGAGACGATGACGGCCGCCGTGCCCTGGGTGAAGAACCACGGGGCCAACGGAACGAGGGCCCCGAGCGAGAACAGCGCGAGCGAGCTGACCGCTGCGGTGACGGGTGATCCCTGTGCCGCTGCGTTCACGCCGAACACCGTGCGCGCGGTGAAGTCGAGGAACTTGTCCTCGTCGAGGGGCAGCTCGGTGCTCGCCTTGCGGGCGGTGTCGCGGGCGAAGCCGTCGTCGACCAGTTCGTCGACGAGCTGATCGAGGACCAGCTTCGGGTTGCGTCCGATCAGCCGGCGCAGCTCGGTGAGCAGACCGCCGGACAGCTCGGCCTGGCTGCGCACCGAGACCCACTCGCCGGCCGCCATCGAGAACGCGCCGGCGATGAGGCTGGCGAAGCCGGCGAGGCGCACCGACGACGGCGCCGCGTTCGCACCCGCAACCGCCAGGATCAGGCAGAGGTTGGTGACGAGCCCGTCGTTGACGCCGAGCACGGCCGCGCGTGCCCCGCCCCGCGCCACCTGATCGGCCTTGCGCCGCAACGATGCGGCATCGGCGGCGGCATCGCGAACGCCGCGATCGATCGGGATCTGGGTCGGTCGACCCTGACGAGGTTCGCTCATCACCAGCTGTTCGCCATCGTCAGTTGTTCGCCATCGTCAACTGATGGACAGTCGGCGGATGTCGGCGAGGACCTCGTCGGCATGGGACTCGACGTCGCTGACGGCGTACGCGCGGCGGATCATGCCGTCGGGATCGATCAGGTACGAGTGCCGCTCGGAGAAGCGCTGGTAGTGATCGTCGCCGACGCGCACGACCTCGTAGGCGGTGCCGACGGAGTGGTCGGTGTCGCTCAGCAGCGGGAACTCGAAGCCCTGCAGCTCGCTGAACGCGAGGTTGGCGCCGATGTCGTCGAACGACGCGCCGAGCACCACGCAGTTCGCTGCGGCGAACTCGTCGGCGTGGTCACGGATGTTCTGACCCTCGATCGTGCAGCCCGGGGTCTGCGCCGCCGGGTACCACCACAGCAGCACCCACCGGCCACGGAAGTCGGCGAGGTGCACGGGGTCGCCGTGTTGATCGGGCAGCGTGAAGTCGGGAGCGGCGATGCCGGGACCGAGCACGACGTCAGCCGTTCGTGCGGTCGGTGCCGGCGCCGACCGCGGTGAGCGACGGCGAGATGATGCGGGCCAGGGCGGTGCGCTGCTCGACCGTCAACAGGTCCAACGCATCGCGACCGTCGCCCATCGCGTCGAGGAACTTCTGGCGCAGGCGTTTGCCCTTGGCAGAGATGCGGATCCGCCGGGCACGGGCGTCGGTGGGGTCCACGTCGCGCTGCACGAGGCCGTCGCGCTCGAGCCGCTGCACCAGTGCCGTCACCGACGACGGGTCGCACTCCTGGAGTGTGGCGAGATCGCACAGCCGCAACGGCTGGTCGAGCTGCATCAGCAGCTTCACCTGGGCATGGGTGATGCCGACCGAGCGCGCCGTCGCGTCGAGGTGTGCCTGCAGCCGTTCGGCGACTGCGAGGAGCAGCCCGACGGGGTGGTTGGTGCACTGATCGGCCACATCTGCAGTCTAGATGGGTGAACTTCCGGTGAGTGTGCCAAAAGGTTGGGATGTCCATGTAATATTCATGGACATCCCAACCAACTGGTCACGAGCGTGACCGAGCATCGAGGAGGCCGCGATGAGCGCCACACTGCAGGACCCCAGCCAGACCGTGTACGCGATCGACGAGACCGCGCAGGACGTGCTGTTCCGCACGGCGCGCACGGCGAACAAGTTCAGCGGTGAGCCGGTCACGGACGAGCAGCTGCACGCGCTCTACGACCTCTTCCAGTGGGCTCCGACGTCTGCGAACACACAGCCGCTGCGTCTGCTCATCGTGCGGAGTGCCGAGGCGAAGGCTCGTCTCCAGCCGCACATCTACGAGATGAACCAGCCCAAGGTCGACTCCGCCCCGGCCGTGGCGATCCTCGCCGCCGATCACGACTTCCACGAGAACATCCCGCGTCTGCTGCCGTTCCGCCCGGAGATGAAGGACATGTTCTCCGAGCTCGCGATGCGCGAGCCGTTCGCGCAGTTCAACGCCAGCATCCAGACGGGCTACTTCATCCTCGCCGCCCGTGCGGTCGGGCTCGCTGCGGGCCCGTTGGCGGGCTTCGATGCCGCCGGCATCGACGCCGAGTTCTTCGCCGGAACGCCGCTGCACTCGGTGCTCGTCGTCAACCTCGGCAAGCCGGCCGAGCAGGACGCGTGGTTCGACCGTCTGCCCCGCCTCGGTTACGACGAGGTCGTGAAGGCCATCTGATCGAGCTGGCGCAGCGCGGCGTCGCGGCCGAGCCCTTCGACTCGGAGCACGACCTCGCTGCAGCCGATCGATTCGTAGTACTCGAGCTTGCCCGGATCGGGGAGCACGCCGAAGGGCACGATCTCCGGCATCCCCGTGCGGCCGGCTTCGTCCCACACCGCCTGCAGGCGGGGGATGGCCTCGCGCACGCCTGCGCCGCCGATGGGGAACCAGCCGTCGGCGTACTCGGCGACCTGGGCGAACAGCTTCGGGCCGGCGCCGCCGCCGACGAGGGTGCGGACGCGCTTGCCCTGCACGGGCTTCGGCCAGCTCCACGACGGTGGGAAGTTGACGTAGGTGCCGGTGAACGACGCCTCTTCGTTGGCCCACAGCTCCATCATCGCCAGCACGTGCTCGCGCGCCTGGGCGCGCCGCGTCGTGTAGTCGACGCCGTGATCGGCCATCTCGTCCTGGTTCCAGCCGAAGCCGACGCCGAGGGTGATCCGTCCGCCGGACAGCACGTCGAGCGTGGCGAGCTGCTTGGCCATCACGATGGGGTCGTGTTGGGCGACGAGCGACACGCCGGTGCCGAGCAGGATGTGCTTGGTGACCGCGGCCGCTGCGCCCATCGCGACGAGCGGATCCAGGGTGCGCTTGTACTCGTCCTTCAGCTCCGGGTCGCCCGTCGGCGGTGCGGTGACGCGGCTGACGGGGATGTGGGTGTGCTCGGGGAAGTACAGCGACTGGAAGCCGCGCGCCTCGGCCTCGACGGCGAGGGTGACGGGATCGATGGTGCGATCGGTGAGGAAGACCGTGACGCCGATGCGCATGCGGCTCCTAGGCCTTCAGCAGGTCGGGTCGGGTGGCCGTGAGCTGACGGCGAATGCCTTCGCGCCAGCTGATCTCGGAGTGGAAGCCCGTGCTGTGCAGCTTCTCGAGGTCGGGGATGATCGGCGCGATCGTCGCGTTGGTCGGCTCGTAGTTCGGTGTGAGGCCGGTGAGCCGGCCGAGCTCGTCGCACCAGTCCTCGATGCCGGCCACCTCGTCGCCACCCCAGTTGACGATGGTGGCTGGGACCGAGGCGAGCGACAGCAGGTACGGGATGGAGCGGATGAGGTCGTCGGAGTGGATCGGCGCGTAGTTCGTCGGCTGGTCGGTGTGGACGGCGATGGGCATGTTGTGCTCCATCATCATCAGGTGGAACGTCATCCACCCGTACAGGTCGCCGTACGGCACGCTCAGCCGGGCGATCACCGTCGGCATGTTGACGCGCTTGGCCATGCTCTTGACCGCGACCTCGCCGGCGATCTTGGAGATGCTGTACGTGGTCATCCCCGGCATCGGCCGATGGCTGTCGCCGAGCGGAGCGTTCTCGGTGAGGGCCTTGTGGCCGTCGGGCTCGTAGACCGCGGTGGACGAGCAGTGCAGGAACGCCTCGGCGCCCTGGCACTTCTCCATCAACGCCGCCGAACCGTCGGCGTTGGCGGCGAACGCCAGCTCGAAGTCCTGGGTCTTGGCGACCGCGAAGTGGAGCACGAGGTCGATGTCGGCTGGCACTTCGTCGAAGCGCTGCTTGGCGAGGTCGATGCTGATCGGCGTGACGCCGGCCGCCTCGATGGGTCCGCGCGCCGCAGCGTCCTTGAACCGTGCCGCGCCGTAGACGGTGTTCCCGTTCGCGGCGAGCGCGGCGGCCACCGGTCCGGCGACCCAGCCCGTCACGCCGGTGACGAGGATGTTCTTGCCCGTGATCTGATCCATGGAGTGTCCTCTACCAGAGCTGGTCGGTGTAGGTGTCGGTGCCGAAGACGGTCTGCTTCCACGGCGCGGTCCAGAGGTGCTTGGCGAGCCCGCTGGCCTCGAGGTCGGCGCCGTACTGCGCATACACCTCGTCCCAGCCCTCGGTGGGCACGTGATCGAGGAAGTGCATCTGCAGGAATCGGCGGTCGGCGTTGGGCGTGCGCGGCACGTCCGGCGGTGCATCGTCGAGCAGCGGCATCACGGTCGCGCTGACGATGAGGTCGGGTCCGCCCGCCTTGGCCATCGCAGCCGGCGCCCACGTGTTGCGGGTCCAGGCCTCGATGTCGGCGTGCGTCTTTCCCTCGGCGAGCTCGCCGACGTTGACGACGAGGCCGGCGTAGTCGCGGTCGAGCGCCAGCTCGGCGGAGGTGCCGCGGTCGCTCTTCTGGATCGCCCAGTCGTGGTCGTAGAGCGCGGTGTGGATGTGCGTGCGCTCCTGGAACATCCGGCCCGACTTGTGCAGCATCGTCACCGTGTCGACGCTCCAACGGTTCCAGTCGTCGTGGTGTCCGTCGAGCACCCAGTAGATCGCCAGGTACGAGCCGGTCGAGGGGTCCGGTGTCAGCGGTGAATCGGCCGGGTAGCGCAGTGCCTTCAGATCGGCGGTGGCGACGAAGCGATCGCCGGCGAAGCTGTACTCGCCGGTGAGCACGCCACCGTAGAAGTGATCCCGCTCGTACCAGCGGTTGTACTCGACCTCGTGGCCCTTGGTGGGCTCGACCATCGTGAACAGCAGCGTGCCGAGCTTGATGACGTAATCGCGTTCCACGGAGCAACCCCTTCTCGCCGCGAGGTGTTCGCCGGCGAGGTGCAGAGTAGGGCTTTCTGACGCCGCGTCAGAAACCGGAGCCGGTGACGAGGCACGTCCGGTGCACGTCTACAGTGCGCCACATGCCGGCGCCGCTCGCGATCGATCCGTCCACCACCGCCGTGATCACGATGGAGGTGCAGCGCGGCGTCTGCGGCGATCTCGCCTCGATGCCGGCGCTCGCCGGTGCGGTCGCCGAGGCCCGCGTCGCCGACTCGATCGGCGGTGTGCTCGCCGCGGCGCGCGCCGCCGGGGCCACCGTGGTGCACTGCACGTTCTCGATGCCGCCCGACCCGGCAGACGCGAACGTCAACACACCGCTGATGGCGATGCTCGTCCGCAAGACCGACTACCTCGTGCACGGCAGCGAGGCCGTCGAGGTCCTCCCGCAACTCGGACCGGAGCCGGGTGACCTCGTGTCCAACCGGCATCACGGGATGTCGCCGTTCGGCGGCACGGGGCTCGACGCGCTGCTGCGCGAGCACGGCATCACCACGCTGATCGTCACGGGCGTGTCGCTCAACGTCGGCATCCCCGGCACGGTCGTCGAGGCCGTCAACCACGGCTACCGGGTGGTCGTGCCCCGCGACTGCGTCGTCGGCCTGCCGACGGAGTACGGCGAGGCGATCATCGAGAACACGCTCAGGGTGATGTCCACCATCACGACGTCCGCCGACGTGATCGCCGCCTGGACCCCCGCGGCCTGACGCCTCAGGCGAGCCGGGCCTGAAGGCGGGCCTTCACGTCGGGCCACTCGGTGTCGAGCACGGAGTGCATCGCGGTGTCCCGGGGCTGACCGATCTCGCCGGCCACCGCCGAGGCGCGGTTCTTGCGAAGGATCCCCTCGAGCTTCGCGCCGACCCGCTCGATCGCGTTGCGGCTCTGCATGTTGCGGGCGTCGGTGCAGATCGCGAGGCGACGCACGTCCCACGCCTCGAACGCGTTCGTCATCAGCAGCAGCTTGGCTTCGGTGTTGATCGGCGTCCGCTGCGCCGACGCGGCGAGCCACGTGCCGCCGATCTCGACCTCGTCGGGCAGATCGCGGCCGGTCCAGTAGCGGATCTCGAGGTAGCGCGTGCAGCCGATCACGCGCTGGTCGCTGAGCCGGCGCTGGGCGAACGGGATGATCCGCTTCGCCTCGGCGTCGGCGAGCAGGTTGGTGACGTAGCTCGTCATCGCGCCGGCGGTCTCCGGCACCGGCGTCCAACCGTAGGTGGAGCGATCCTCGTTGGCGGCGACGACGAGCTGGTGGACGTGGTCGAGCGAGAGCGGCTCGAGCTGGACGTGGTTGCCGGTGAGGGTGAGGCCGTCGGACGAGGAGATCATCACGCCAGCGTGCCAGACGGCGGTCGACGGGTCTGGCGAATTGGCCCAGCGGATCCGGTCAGCCGAGTCGCTCAGCCGAGTCGCTCAGCCGGCTTCGGGCTCGGGGATGACGATGTTCGGCTCCTCGCAGATCGTCCAGTGCAGCGCGGTGGTGTCGAGGAAGCGCTTGACGTCCTCGTACATCTCCTTCTGGTCGGGCTCCTGCAGGTGGGCGTAGAAGTCGTCGGCGCTGTCGAACCACTGGATGGTCACGCCGTCGTACATCGGCTCCGGCATCTTCGAGCCCTCGGGCGGCCAGATCGACTCGTGCTGCTCGTAGCGGCGCACGTAGTTCGCGCACGAGAGGCGCCGGATCAGCGGACCGTGCTGGTCGTGCCAGTGGGTCATGAACTCCTCGTGGGTGGTGCCGGGCTTGCGCTTGAGCATCGTGATCAGCTGGATCATGTGGGTCCCCGTATCGGTCGTTGGGCGGTCGTGGTGAGTGGTGTGGGCTGGCGTCAGAGCCCGAGGAACGAGCCGCCGTCGCACATGACGGTCTGGCCGGTGACGAAGGCGGAGTCGTCGCTCGCGAGGAAGAGCGCGACCGAGCCGATGTCGGACTCCGGGTCCCCGACCCGGCCGAGCGGCGTGCGGGCCTCGATCGCGTCGCGAAGCGCCGGCGACAGCTCGAACGCGTTGACCAGTGCCGGCGAGGCGGCGACGGGCCCGATGCAGTTGACGGTGACGCCGCTCGATCCCCACTCGCGGGCGAGGCTCTTGGCGAGCGCGCGCTCGGCGGCCTTGACGGGGGAGTAGAGCGCGATGTTGGCGCTGCCCTCGACCCCGCTCGGCGAGGTGAGGATGATGAACCGTCCCCGGTTGCCGGCGGCGCGCAGGTGCGGCCACGCGGCCTGCCCGCAGTAGAGGACGGCCCAGACGGCCGTCTCGGACATGTGCTTCCAGTGCACGTCGAGGTCGACGTCCTCCATCCGGTGCGGGATCGCGCCGCGGAACGCGTTGTGCACCACGATCTCCAGGCCGCCGAAGCGCTCGACGGTCTTGGCGACGCACTCGAACACGGACTCCCGCGACGACACGTCGGTCTCGATGCACACCGCGCTGCCGCCCCGCGCTCGGATCGCCTCGGCGACCGGTTCGCCGGTGTCGGCGCGACGCGCGGCCACGATGACGTTCGCGCCCTCGGCCGCGAGGCGCAGAGCGATGCCCTCGCCGACGCCCTGCCCCGCTCCGGTGACGATCGCCGTGCGGCCCTGCAGACGCGTGCCCGTGCTCATACCGCCCGTGCTGGTGTTGGTGGTCATGCCGTCATCCAGATGCCGCCGTCGCCGGTGAGCGTGGCGCCGGTGATGTGGTGTGCGTCGGCGCTGGCGACCATGCGGATCAACGGGACGATGTCGTCGACGACGCTGCCCTTCGATGCCAACGCCGGTGGCGCGAGCGAGGTCTCTCCGACCGATGCGGGGTCGATGCCGAACAGCTCCGGTGCGACGGCGATGCAGTTGACCGTCATCCCGTCGGCACCCCATTGGCGGGCCGCCGATTTCACCATCACGCGGATCGCCTCCGCGGTGGCAGCGACATGGCCGAGCTGCGGCGCACCGGACATGCCGATGGTCGGGACGATCGCGATCACGCGGGCATGTCCGGCAGCGTGTGCGCGCTGGAACGCCAGGATGGCAGCGCGCATCGGCTGCTCCCATGCGGCGTCGAACTGCGCATCCGTGACGTCGACGAACGGAACCGGCGTCGGCACGATGTCGGCGACCACGACGGTGGTGGCGGACTCGGTGACGATCGTCGCGGCGCGCAGCTGCTCGGCGAGTGCGCTCGACCCCTCGATCACGATCGTGCTCCCGGCGTCCCCCACGAGCGGGTCACCGTATCCGATCCCCGAATCCGACGCAGCGTCAGGACCCTTCGGCGAAGTCACCGACCGCGGGATGTCGTCCCGCAGACGACATCACGCGGTCGGACATCGAGCGGGACCTCACTGACCGCGGGATGTCGTCCCGGAGACGACATCCCGCGGTCGGACGCCAACGCAGTCGGACGCAGCGTCAGGACCAGAGGGTGCCGGCGCGGGCGTCGTCGGTGGCGGCGCCGATGTGGGTCGGCGGGCGGGCGGCGGCCGGCGTGCGGCTGAGGCGAGGCGCCGGCGCCGGCAGGGTGACGCCGTTGACGTCGACGAACGTGCCGCGCTGCACGTTGTGCGGGTGCTCCATCGCCTCGGTGGGTGACAGCACGGGGGCGAAGCAGGCCTCCGAGCCCTCGAGCAGCTCGCACCACTCGGCGCGCGGCTTGGCGATGAAGATCGCCGCCAGCTGCTCCTTCAGCGCCGGCCACTGGGCCCGGTCCCACTGCGGGAAGTCGGCGGCGTCGAGGCCGAGGCGGCTGAGCAGCTCGGCGTAGAACTGCGGCTCGATCGCGCCGAGCGCCACGTAGCCGCCATCGGCGCACTCGTACACCTCGTAGAAGTGGGCGCCCGTGTCGATGTGGTTCGTCCCACGTGGTCCCCAGCCGCCACGCGACGCTGCATAGAACGGCGCGGCCACCATCGCCGCGCCGTCGACCATCGCGGCGTCGATCACCTGGCCGAGGCCCGAGATCGTGCGCTCGAACGCCGCTGCGGTGATGCCGAGCGCGAGCATCAGCCCACCGCCGGCGAAGTCGCCGAGGAGGTTGATCGGCGGCACGGGCTTGTCGCCCTCGCGGCCGAGCAGCCACAGCGCGCCGGACATCGCGATGTAGTCGATGTCGTGGCCGGCCACCTGGGCCAGCGGACCCTCCTGGCCGAAGCCGGTCATCCGTCCGTAGATCAATCGCGGGTTGCGCGCACACACCACGTCGGGGCCGATGCCGAGGCGCTCGCAGACGCCCGGGCGGAAGGGGTCGATGAACACGTCGGCCTCGTCGAGCAGCGACAGCAGCAGCTCCACATCGGCCGGCACCTTGAGGTCGAGCGCGACCGAGCGCTTGCCGCGCATGAACAGGTTGGTGGGCGTCTTGGACGTGTCGACCTTGGCGGCTTCGGCCGGCCGATCGATGGTGACGACGTCGCATCCGTAGTCGGCCAGGATCATGCCGCAGTAGGGCCCGGGGCCCTGTCCGGCCAGCTCGACGACCCGCAACCCGCGCAGCGGACCGGTCGGACGTGTTGGGTTCGTGGTGCTCGTGCCAGACGTCATGCCAGTGCTCATGCCGGTCATCATGACCCACCGACCTCGGATCTGACGACGCGTCCGGCGCGGGCTAGGTTGCCGGGCATGGAACTCGCCTACACCGCTGAGCAGGAGGCCTTGCGCAACGAACTGCGCGAGTACTACGACAAGCTGCTCGATCCCGCCACGGTCGCCGAGCTCGCCGAGGGCCACGCGATCTCGCCGAAGACCCGCGAGGTCTGGAAGCAGATGTGCGCCGACGGCTGGGCCGGCGTCGGCTGGCCGAAGGAGTGGGGCGGCCAGGGCAAGAGCGCGATCGAGCAGTTCGTCTTCTTCGACGAGTCGATGCGCTCCGGCGCCCCGGTGCCGATGCTGAGCATCAACACCGTCGGCCCGACGATCATGGAGTACGGCACCGACTGGCAGAAGGAGTTCTTCCTCCCGAAGATCCTCGCCGGCGACCTCCACTTCTGCATCGGCTACAGCGAGCCCGGCGCGGGCACCGACCTCGCCAGCCTGAAGACCAGCGCCGTCCGCGACGGCGACGAGTACGTCATCAACGGCCAGAAGACGTGGACCAGCCTCGCCAACGGCGCCGACTACTGCTGGCTCGCGGTGCGCACCAACAGCGAGGTCAAGAAGCACAAGGGCATCAGCATCCTGCTGCTGCCGATGGACACGCCGGGCATCACGATCCAGCCGCTGAGCCTCATCGGCGACCACGACATCAACTCGGTGTTCTTCGACGATGTCCGCGTCCCTGCCAAGTATCTGGTCGGCGAGGAGAACGGGGGCTGGACGCTGATCACCACTCAGCTCAACCGCGAGCGCGTCACGCTGTGCAGCAGCGGCCCCATCGAGCGTGCGTACGAAGATGTCAAGCAGTGGGCGAAGGACACGCTCCGGCCCGACGGCACCCGGATCATCGATCAGGACTGGGTGCGGATCAACCTCGCCAAGGTCCACGCCAAGCTCGACTTCCTGCGCCTGATCAACTGGAAGGTGGCCTGGTCGTCGACCCAGGGCGTGCTCGACGTCGCCGCCGCCTCCACCGTGAAGGTCTTCGGCACCGAGTTCTACCAGGAGGCCTACCGCCTGCTGTTCGAAGTGATGGGACCATCCGGCTACGTCACCGCCGGCTCGCCCGGCTCGATCCTGCGTTCGAAGATCGAGTCCGCGTACCGCGGCACCATCATCCTCACCTTCGGTGGCGGCACCAACGAGACGCAGCGCGATCTCATCTCGATGTTCGGACTCGGGTTCCCCCGGGCCACACGCTAGGACGACACGATCATGGACTTCACCCTCTCGGCCGAGCAGGACGACCTGCGCGAGCTCACCAACAAGATCCTCACCGAGCGCGTCACGAACGACAGCCAGAAGGCGGCGGAGGCCACGGAATCGGGCCTCGACCGCGGGCTGTGGAAGATGCTCGCGGACTCCGGCATCGTCGGTATCGCCCTGCCCGAGTCCGTCGGCGGCGGTGGCCTCGGGCTGCTCGAGGCAGCGGTCGTGCTCGAAGAGGTCGGCCGCGCCACCGCACCCGTGCCGGCGCTCGCCGTGTTCGTCGCCGGTGCCGCCATCGCCAAGTACGCATCCGCCGCCGACCAGGCGACCTGGTTGGCGGGCGTGGCCGACGGCGACGCCATCGTCACGGTCGCGTTCCAGGAAGCCGGCGGCGACGTGCACGCACCCAGCGTCGCGGCCACCGACGGCACGCTCAACGGCGAGAAGGTCTGCGTGCCCGCCGGGACGGTCGCCGCGTACTTCGTCGTCTCGGCCGCCGACGGGCTCTACGTCGTCGCTGCCGATGCCCACGGCGTCACGGTCCAGCACCAGGGCACCACGAGCGGCATCACCGAGGCGATGGTCACGTTCGCCGGCGCGCCGGCCACGAAGCTCGCCGATGCCGACGGCCTCGCCTGGCTGCTCGACGTCGCCACCGCCGCCGACTGCATGATCATGTCGGGGGTCTGCCAACGGGCGCTTGCACTCACCGCCGAGTACACCAAACAGCGGATCCAGTTCGATCGCCAGATCGCCAGCTTCCAGGCCGTCAGCCAGCGCGCCGGCGACAGCTTCGTCAACACCGAGGGCGTCAAGCTCACCGCGTGGCAGGCGATGTGGCGGCTCAGCGAGGGCAAGCCCGCCGCCGAGCAGGTGGCCACGGCGAAGTTCTGGGCGAGCGAGCAGGGTTCGCAGGTGCTCTACGCCGCGCAGCACCTCCACGGTGGTGTCGGCGTCGATCGGGATTACCCGCTGCACCGCTGCTTCCTGTGGGGCAAGCAGCTCGAGCTCAGCCTCGGCAGCACGATGCCGACGCTGTTGCGCCGCGGCAAGCTGCTCGCGGGCGAACCGGTGGCGTGAGCGCGGCCGAGCCCGTCCCGAGCCTCTTCGAGCGCAACGAGATCCTCCCCGAGGATCCCGACCTCGAGGTGCTCCACGATCGTGAGTACCGGGTGCGCGCGTTCCGCAAGGACCCGAACCTGCTGATCCGCGGCGCCGTCCGCGACCAGAAGCCGCCGGATCTGTACTTCGCCGGCGACCCGCGGCCGCTGACGATCCACCACATGCAGGTCGAGCTGGAGATCGCGTTCCCGTCGCTGGAGATCGTCGGCGCGGCCGTCCACTTCGAGACCCATCCGCAGGCGACCTGCCCGGTCGTCGCCACCCACTACGAGAAGCTGATCGGGCTGTCGATCGCCCGCGGCTTCACCCACAAGGTGCGCGAGCTGTTCGGCGGGCCTCGCGGCTGCAGCCACACCACGGCGCTGTTGCAGGCGATGGCACCGGTGGCGGTCCAGTGCTTCTGGAGCATGTCGGCCAGCGAGGCCAAGCGCCGTTCGGCCGAGCGCGCCAAGAGCGCGCCCGACATCGACTTCGTGCCCAAGGCGATGACCAAGGCCGAACGCGACGCGCAGTGGCAGATGAACCTCAACACGTGCCATGTGTGGGCCGAGGACGGCGATTTCGTCGACGCGATCCGCCACGGTGCTGCGCTCGACCCGCCGTTGTTCGCGATGGCGCGGATGGACGAGCTCGGCATGGACCATGCCGAGTGGTACCGCAGCATGCGCGGGTGACGCGATGACGTTCGAGTCCTCGACCGAGCACGTTCGCTTCGAGCTGTGCGACGGCATCGCCCTCATCACGCTCGACCGCGCCGACAAGCGCAACGCGCTCAGCGGCGAGATGATCGCCGGGCTCGGCGCGGCATACGCGGCCTGCGACGCCGACGACGGCGTGCGCGTGGTGGTGCTCACCGGTGCCGGCACGGCGTTCTGCGCCGGCGCCGACCTCTCGCCCGGCAAGTCGCCGTTCGGCGCGGTCACCGACCTGTCGTCGTTCCGGTCGTCGCCGATCCGGCCGCGCGCCTGGGAGGTCCGCAAGCCGGTCATCGCCGCGGTCAACGGGGGAGCGATCGGCCTCGGCTGCTCGATCGCGCTGCAGGCCGACATGCGCATCGTCGCCGTCGATGCGCCGCTCGCGGTGCTGCAGGCCCGCCGCGGCGTCGTGCCCGACGCGCAATCGCACTGGGTGCTGCCCCGTCTCGTCGGCGCCGCCCGCGCCGCCCAGATGCTCATCGCCGGGAGGACGATCACGGGCGCGGTCGCGGCGCAGTGGGGGCTGGCGAACGAGGCCGTCGCCACCGACCAGGTGCTGTCGACGGCGATGGAGTGGGCGGCCGACATCGTCACCAACGTGTCGCCGCTCTCGGCCGCCGCCAGCAAGCGGATCCTGTGGCGCTCGCTCGCAGCCTCGGCCGACGAGGTCGACACGCTCGAGCGTGACGCGCACATCGCGATCATGGGTCGCCCGGATTCGATCGAGGGCGGGCGGGCCTTCATGGAACGACGGTTGCCCGAGTGGACCTCGCGCGTTCCGACCGATTGGCCCTTCGCGGACTGAGCCGATGGGCCGACCCGCGAGTACCGTCGGACCCATGCGAGCCCCCGTGCGCCAGATCGTGTGCCGATCCTTCGCACCGCTGGATCAGCTGGTGATCGAAGAGCGCGAGTCCGCGCCGCTCACGCCGAACCAGGTGCGGATCGCGATCCGGGCCGCCGGTGTCAACTTCGTCGATGCCCTCATCGTGCAGGGGCTCTACCAGATCAAGCCGCCGCTGCCGTTCACGCCGGGCGGCGAGTCCGTCGGCATCATCACCGAGATCGGCGACGCCGTCAGCGAGCGCTCGGTCGGCCAGCGCGTGCTGGTCACCAGCGGCGCCGGTGCGTTCGCGACGGAGATGGTGGTGGCGGCGCGCAGCACGCTCGTCGTGCCCGACTCGCTCACCGACGGCCAGGCCGCGACGTTCATGCAGAGCTACGGCACGGCGTGGTTCGCACTCGTCGAGCGCGCTCGCATGCGGGCCGGCCAGTGGCTGCTCGTGCTCGGCGCGGGTGGTGGCGTCGGCCTCGGAGCGGTCGATGTCGGCCACGCGCTCGGCCTGAACGTGATCGCCGCAGCATCCACTGCCGACAAGCGCGAGCTCGCGCTCAGCCGTGGCGCGGTGGCGACGATCGATTCCAGCAGCGAAGACGTCAAAGCCCGCGCGAAGGAGATCAGCGTGGACGGCCTCGACGCGGTCTACGACCCGATCGGCGGCAGGGTCGGCGAACAGTGCCTCCGGGCGCTGCGCGACGACGGCCAGTTCCTGGTGATCGGCTTCGCATCGGGCGACATCCCCCAACTCCCGGCGAACCAGGTGCTGCTCCGCAACCGCCGCGTCACCGGGGTCGAGTGGGGTGGTTGGGTCATCAAGCATCCAGAGGAGAACCAACGCATGGTGGGCGAGATCCTGGCCAAGATCGTCGCGGGCGAGCTGTCCCCGGTCGAGCCGACGAGCTACGCGTTCGACGACGCCGCGCAGGCGCTCGCCGATCAGCAGAACCGCCGCGTCGTCGGCAAAGCCGTGCTGACCATCCCGGCGACGGGAGCGATCTGACGTGGAGCTCGCCTTCTCCTCCGACCAGCGCGACCTGTTCGACGGCTTCGAGCAGTTCTTCAGCGGCGAATCCGGTCCAGCCGTCGTCCGCGCCGCCGAGCCGCTGGGCTTCGATCCGGTGCTGTGGCGCAAGCTCGACTCGATGGAGCTGTGGGGCAGCGGTGCGTCGATCGCCGACCTCTGCGTCATCGCCGAATCGTTCGGTCGATGGATCGCACCCGTGCCGTTCGCGGAGCACGCGGTCGCGTCGCCCCTTGCCGGCGACATCGGCTCGGGCGTCGCCACGATCGCGCTCCGTCCCGCCGATTCGACGGGCGTGTGGCGGCTCGTGCCGGCCGGTGCGGTGGCCGACGTCGTCATCGGCGTCGACGGTGACGACCTCATTGCGGTGCGCAGTGCCCCACCCGGCAGCGGGCCGCTGAACCACGCCAGCGCTCCGCTCGCCGACCGCGATGCCCGCGCCGGCGAGCGCACGGTGCTCGGCCCGAAGTCCGACATCGAGCCGTTGCTCGCGCAGTGGAAGGTGCTCACGTCGGCAGCGCTCGTCGGCGTGTCCTCGATGGCCCTCCAGCTCGCCGTCGCCTACGTCAAGGAGCGCTTCCAGTTCGGCGTGGCGATCGGCACGTTCCAGGCGGTGCAGCACGGCCTCGCCGACCTGCCCGGCACCATCGACGGTGCGCGCCTGCTCACCCACGAGGCAGCGCAGGCGGTCGACAAGGGCGAGCCCGGCGTCTGCGATGTCGGCCGCAACTTGATCGACGATCCGCTGGCGCTGGCGTCGATGGCGTTCC
This sequence comes from Ilumatobacteraceae bacterium, assembly GCA_025463305.1. The sequence goes on along the minus strand of JAOBWK010000112.1, from coordinate 3,883 downwards.
TCTTCGCCTCGGAGACCGCCGCGAGCGCCACCGACAAGTCGCTCCACTTCCACGGCGGCTACGGCTTCGCCGAGGAGTACGACATCCAGCTCTACTACCGCCGGGCGCGGGGATGGGCGCTGGTCCTCGGCGAGCCCGCCGCCGAATCGCTCGCGCTCGCCGATCGGCTCTGGCCCGCAGGAGGGACGCACTGATGGACTTCGAGCTGAGCAAAGAGGTCATCGCGTATCGCGAGAAGGTGCGCGCGATCGCGCTGGAGCACCACACGCCCGAGGCCGTGCACATCCAGCACGCCACCGGCACGTTCAACAACCCGGCGCTGAACAAGGCGCTCGCCGCCGAGGGCCTCATCGAGCGCGCCGTGCCCGGGCTCGGTGCCGGCGATCCCATCGAGCTGTGGGTGCTGTTCAACGAGATCGAGAAGGTCGGCTCACCGGTCGACGCGCTGGCGGTTGCGGTGATGATCGCCGGTGTCGTCCAGCATGTCGGCAACGAGCAGCAGAAGGCCGAGCTGATCCCGGCGGTCACGTCCGGGGAAGCCCTGATCTGCATGGGCTACAGCGAGCCCGACGTGGGCAGCGACCTCTCCGCGCTCACCACCAAGGCGGTGCGCGACGGGGATCAGTGGGTCATCAACGGCGCCAAGATGTGGACCACGATGGCGCACGAGGCGAGCTGGGTCATCCTGCTCGCCCGTACCGATCCGGACCTTCCGCGCCACAAGGGCCTGACGATGTTCCTGATCCCGATGGACACGCCCGGCATCCGCATCGACCCCGTGCACACCATGGCAACCGAGCGCACGAACGCGACGTTCTACGACGACGTGCGGGTCGGTGACGAGTGCGTGCTCGGCGAGGTCAACGGCGGCTGGCACGTGATGAGCGTCGCGTTGTCGTTCGAGCGCGGTGTGATGGGCGGCACGAACCCCGCGGTTCCGCTGCTCGAGCACGTCGCCGCGTGGGCCACCGAGGCCGGCCGGATCGACGAGCCGGCCGTACGCGAGAAGATGGCCCGCGTCGCGATCGACAACCGTGTCGCCGCGCTGCTCACCCAGCGCTCGGCCTGGATCGCGGCATCCGGTGGCCTCCCCGGTCTCGAGGGCTCGATGACGAAGCTGTTCGCCAGCCAGGCGTACCAGAAGGCCACGAAGTGGTTCCAGGAGATGGCCGGCGCCGAGGGGTTGTTGCAACTGGAACAACCGGGCGCGGCGGCCCACGGCTGGATCGAGTACGACGCCCGCCACAGCCCGGTCACGACGATCTACGGCGGCACCACAGAGATCAACAAGAACAACATCGCCGAGCGTCACCTCGGCCTGCCCCGCGCCCGCCGCTGATCCGGCGGGCGACGGTCGCCGGCGATGGGCTGACGGTGAAAGCACCGTCGTTCACGTGCAGTACGGTGGGACGCTCGTGGTACGGGGCACCTCCATGATGGCTGAGACGGGAACATGCCCAGCGATGTCAGGAGGCAGCCGTGCTGAGATGGCCATGGTCGAGGCCCGGAGACAACCTGTGGCCCAACAGATCGGGTGCTGCACCTCGTCGCCTTGCGGCGGCGTTCGTTCTGCTGCTCCCGGCGCTTTCGTTCGCGCTCGGCCCCGAGGCTGCTGCAGCTCCGGCCTCAGCTGCGGATGCGGTGGATCACGTGCCGTCGCTCGAGCCCGCCGCGCCGCTGTACGTCGACCAGTCCACGACGTCGTTCGATCAGGCTGACAACGAGTGGTACGACAACACGCCTCACTTGCGTGGCTCGACGGTGACGGTCACCTCGACCGTCGACTGCACTGGGTACGAGTACTGGGAGTGGCACGTCTTCGTCGACGTGTCGGGTCTCGGGCTCGTCGATGTGCCTGGCGCCTCGATGCACACTCACGGTCCCACGTTGACGCTGCGGATGCCCGATCCGGAGCATGACAACCCGACCATCCCGGTCAACGGCTTCTACATCCAGATCCACATCCAGCAGGGATGTGGGGGCGCGACCCAACTGGACTCGTGTTGCCAGTCGCTGCGGCTCGTCGACGCCGAGCAAGTCAGCACAACACCGCCGCCACCGCCGCCGACGTCGCCCCCGTTGGCTCTTGATTGGTCGATGGTCGATCGGTTCGATGGCACGTCGAAGACGTTGATCAAGACCGCTGGCGAAGCGAACCCGTCGTCGTGGAAGTTCAAGGTGAGCGTGACCGCTGGTTGCTCGTCAGCCGACGTGATCGTGTTCCGCGCCGACGGGCAGAACCTCGACGTGCAGCCGAACGGCCCGTGCGCGTGGGAGTTCGACCGACCCGATCTCAAACCGTTCACTCTGGAAGCGGCGAAGGTCCAAGCGGGAGTCGTCGTCGCGACCGGTGACACGACAGTGGCCGGCCGCGACTTCCTCGTCGTGTCGATCGGCGATTCGCTGTCGTCTGGGGAAGGCGCTCCCGAAGTGGGGGCGGACAGATGGACCGACGCGAGGTGTGATCGATCGATGCTGTCGGGAGCCCCCCAAGCCGCGTTGCTGCTCGAGAACTCAGATCCTCACTCGACGGTCTCGTTCGTCCACCTGGCGTGCTCGGGGGCCTCGAGCGACTCCGGTCTGATGGGTCCATTCGGCGGCGTTGCTCCGGACGGAGGAATCGAGCCGGCGCAGATCGCTGCGATCGCGACGATCGCTCGTGGTCGGGAGATCGATGCCGTCACGATGTCGATCGGCGCCAACGACGTCGCGTTCGGCGACGTCATCAAGCACTGCATCGAGGCCGGAATCATTCGGGGCGCCGCACGGTCGAACGACCCGCCGTACGTGATCCCCGATTGCTTCGACCCGAGCATGCCACTCCAGGGTCAGACCCTCGACCAGTTCGTCACCACTCGCTTGGCCCAGATGCCGGCGCATGCGGCGCAGATCGGCTCCTGGTTCGATCAAGTGGGCGTGGCCGCCGATCGGGTGTTCTCCTACGATTACCCCGATGGCACCCGGGACCAGAACGGAACGTTCTGCGGCAAGGAGATCACGAGCCCGATGACCCAACCCGAATGGGAATGGGCCTACAACCACATCGCCCTGCCCTTGAACAACGGCGTCGGTTCGACCGCCGCTGCACAGGGCTGGAACTACGTCGGCGGCTTCGGCCCGCTGTTCGCCGACCACGGCTATTGCTCGACTGATCCGTGGATCACGACGTTGCCGGCCTCCGCCTGGGCCCAAGCTGCGCCAAACGGAGCGTTCCACCCGAACGCGCTCGGCTATCAGAAGTACGCAGCCGTCATCTTCACCGCGCTCAAGGCGTCACTGTTCCCTGGAGGGGTCGCCCGACCGGCCCGAACGACTCAAGGCCCAGCACCGACGATGACCTCCGGTGCAACTGACGCCGGTGCGACGGAAGTACCGATCCAGTTCGATCATTTCCACGTCGGCGATCACGTCATCGTCGGCATCGGCAACGCGACGGCAGAGCCGGCGACGATCTCTGGCAAGGGCTCGCTGATCTTCAGTGCACCGCTGCAGTTCGCCCACGCCCCAGGAGAAACGATCGTCCTCGCTGGCGCGCTGGACAACGCGATTCCGGTCGTCGCCGCACCAATCGGCTTCTACCCGCTGACACCCGTGAGAATCGTGGACACACGCCCCGATCAGCCACAAGGTGTCGTGCCCGTCACGCAACAGAAGTTCGGCGGCGGAACGATCCTTCGGGTCCTGATCGCCGGTTCAGCGGGAGTACCGCCATCTGGTGCAGGTGCGGTCTCGTTGAACGTGACCGCGGTCGACCCCGACGGGCCTGGCTACGTCACCGTGTTCCCGTGCGGGACCCAACCGCTGGCGTCGAACCTGAACTTCGTCACCGGTCAAACCGTTCCGAACGCGGTCATCGCGCCGGTTTCGGCGGACGGCTACGTCT
>JAOBWK010000099.1 GCA_025463305.1 Ilumatobacteraceae bacterium | reverse complement strand
GGGCTGCGAGGTGGTCAAGTACACGCGCAACCAGGTCAAGGGCGCGTTGGCCGGTTGGGGAGCCGCCGTCAAGATGCAGGTCGAGAAGATGGTCCAGGCCCGCCTCGGGCTCAGCTCCCTGCCGCGGCCGCCGGACGCTGCCGACGCGGCAGCACTCGCGCTCTGCCACCTCGCGATGGCGCCGATGCGGCAACGGGTGTCCGACGTGCTGGCGGCACGGTCGTGATCGGCTCGCTGCGTGGCTCGGTGCTCGAGCGCAACACCGACAGCGAGGTCCTGCTCGAGGTCGGCGGCGTCGGTTACCTCGTCACCGTCACGCCGCGCACCCTCGCCGAGCTGGAGCCGGGTGCGTCGGTGTTCCTCCACGTGCACCACCACATCCGTGAAGACGCACAGACGCTGTTCGGCTTCCTCCGGCGTGAGGAGCGCACCACCTTCCAGGTGCTCGTCGCCACGCACGGCGTCGGTCCGGCGCTGGCCATGTCGATCCTGGCCACGCACACGCCCGTCGCGCTCGTCGACATCGTCGCCGGCAGCGACGTCGCCTCGCTGACGCTCGTGCCCGGCGTCGGCAAGAAGACGGCCGAGCGGTTGCTGATCGAGCTGAAGAGCCGGCTCAACCTCCCGATCCTCGATCCCGTCGGGGCCAGCCTGGCCCGTGAGTCCAGCGGCGGCTCAGCGCTGGCCGACGTGCGCGAGGCGCTGTACGGGCTCGGCTACGGCCCCGAAGAAGTGCGCGACACGTTGCGCGACATGCAGGGTGGGCGCGACGCTGCGACGATGCTGCGCGAGGCATTGCAACTGCTGGGGGCACGACGTGCGTGAGGAGTTCACCGATCCGGGCATCGGCGATGCCGGTCTCACCAGTCCCGCGCTGACGAGCTCGATCGAAGAGGTCGACGAGCTCGGGCTGCGTCCCCGACGGCTGGCCGACTTCGTCGGCCAGCGCGAGCTCAAAGAGCACCTGACGATCATGCTCGAGGCCGCCTCGATGCGGAACCAGCCGGTCGACCACGTGCTGCTCGCCGGACCCCCCGGCCTCGGCAAGACGACGCTCGCAGGCATCGTCGCGGCCGAGATGGGCGTGCACATGCACATCACGTCCGGTCCCACCCTGGAGCGGGCGGGCGACCTGGCGGCGATCCTCACCAAGCTCGGCGAAGGCGACGTGCTGTTCATCGACGAGATCCACCGGCTGTCGCGCACGGTCGAGGAGATCCTCTATCCGGCGATGGAGGACTTCCAGCTCGACATCGTCGTCGGCAAGGGACCGGCCGCGTCGTCCATCCGCCTGCCGCTGCCACCGTTCACGCTCGTCGGCGCCACCACCCGCACGGGCATGATCACCGGGCCGCTGCGCGACCGGTTCGGGTTCGTCGCCCGGCTCGACTACTACGAGGACGACGAGCTGGAGGCCATCGTCCGCCGCGCAGCCGGCATCCTCGGCGTCGCGATCTCCGAGCCGGGCGCGTGGGAGATCGCCCGCCGCAGCCGGGGCACGCCGCGCATCGCCAACCGCCTCTTGCGCCGGGTGCGCGACTACGCCCAGGTGCGTGGCGACGGCACCATCAGCGAGGACACCGCGCGCACCGGGCTCGCGGTCTTCGGTGTCGACGAGCGTGGCCTCGACAAGGTCGACCGCGCCATCCTCACCGCGATCTGCCAGCAGTTCCGCGGCGGGCCCGTCGGCCTGTCCACGGTGGCCATCAGCGTCGGTGAGCAGACCGAGACGGTGGAGGACATGTACGAGCCGTTCCTGATCCAGCAAGGCCTGCTCGCCCGCACGCCCCGCGGACGGGTGGCGATGCCGTCGGCGTGGGAGCACCTCGGCCTGGCGATGCCCACCGTCACCGGTGACCGTCAGTCGGGGCAGCCCGGATTGTTCAGCTGAGTCAGCCCGCCGTCGGCAGGTACAACCCGAGGAACGCCATCGTCTTGGCCCACGCTGCGCTCGCCGCGGCTTCGTCGTGGAAGATCTCGGACTCGTGGTTGTCGAACGCGTGCCCGGCGATCTCGACGTTCAGCGCGAAGCCCTGGTGACCGGCGATCGCGTCGTTGACGGCTTCGATCTTGTCGCCGGCGATGTAGGGATCGTCGTTGCCGAAGTGGAGCAGCGTCGGGCAGTGGATCTGATCGATCATCCCGAGCATGTCGGGCACACCGGAGCCGTAGTAGCTCACGCACGCCGACGGTTCTCCCACTGCGGCGACGCCCCAGGCGATCGTGCCGCCCATGCAGAAGCCGAGCACGGCCGGTGCGCGCTCGACGCCCTCGACCGAGCCGAGGTGACCGAGCGCCTTGGCGCAGTCCTGGATCGCCTGCGGGAAGTCGAGCTGTTGGACCATCCCGAACGACTGGCCCATGCCCTCCTCGGTGGCCGGTGCCTCGAAGTTCGGCTGGATCCGCCAGAACACGTCGGGCGCGCCGACGACGTAGCCGGCATCGGCCAGGCGGGCGGCGACCGAGCGGATGTACGCCCCGACGCCGAAGATCTCCTGGATCAGCAGCACCGCTGCGGTGCCGTCTCCCTCGCTGGCGCCGTCGGGTGTCCAGATGTGCATGTCCATCGACCCGGCATCGCCGCAGGCCACCGATTCGGTTCGCAGTGCGCTCATGGGCACCATCGTGGCACAGGGCCCGCCGTTAGCCTGGATGGCCTGTGCTGCTGGCCGACTTCGACTACGACCTCCCCGACGACCGGATCGCGCAGACGCCGGCCGCACCGCGCGACTCGGCGCGGTTGCTGGTCGACCAGGGCGCCGCGGCGCCGCTGCACCGCCACGTGCGCGACCTCGTCGACTTCCTCCGCGAGGGCGACCTGCTCGTCGTCAACGACTCGAAGGTCATCCCGGCCCGGCTGCGGTTGCGGCGCGCCAGCGGCGGTGCCGCCGAGGTCCTGCTGCTCGAACCGGTGGCCGGCGACGTCGGACAGCACCGGGTCTGGGAGGCGCTCGTCCGCCCCGGCAAGAAGCTGAAGGTGGGGGAGCTGTTGTTCACCGAGGACGGTACGCCGCTGGTCGGGATCGGCGAGCGCACGGCAGCCGGCGACACGTTCCACGTCACCCTCATCGGCGAGGCCGATCCGCTCGAGCTGCTCGCCGGCCACGGCGACATGCCGCTGCCGCCCTACATCACCACGCCGCTGTCCGACACCGAGCGTTACCAGACGGTGTACGCCAGCGAGCCCGGCTCCGCGGCCGCGCCCACCGCCGGGCTGCACTTCACGCCCGAGCTGCTGGCCGCGGTGGAAGCCGCCGGTGTGCGCGTCGCCAGGGTCGAGCTCGTGGTCGGGCTCGACACCTTCCAGCCGATGAGCGCACCGAACCCGCTCGATCACCAGATCCACAGCGAGCGCTACCGGGTGTCGGCGGAGGTGCTCGACACGTGTCGATCGGCCAAGCGGGTGGTCGCCGTCGGCACCACTGCCACTCGCGCACTCGAGTCCGCCGCCACGTTCGACCGGCTCGACGGCCGGACCCGGCTGTTCATCCACCGCGGCTACGAGTGGAAGATCGTCGACGTCCTGATGACGAACTTCCACCTGCCCCGTACGACGCTGCTGATGATGATCGATGCGTTCGTCGGTCCGCGATGGCGCCGGCTGTACGCCGAGGCGCTGGCGGGTGACTACCGCTTCCTGTCGTTCGGCGACGCGATGCTGCTCGATCGGAGCCTGTAGGTGCGCCCGATCGAGTTCGAGCTGATCGCCGCCGACGGCGCGGCCCGCAGCGGCGTCGCCCACGCCGCCCGCGGCTCGTATCGCACGCCGTGCTTCATGCCGGTCGGGACGCGGGCGGCCATCAAGTACCTGTCGGCCGCCGACTACGAGCGGCTCGCCGCCGAGATCGTCCTCGGCAACACGTATCACCTGATGCTCCGTCCGGGTGCCGAGACCATCGCCCACTTCGGAGGGCTCGGGAAGTTCACCGACTGGCGCGGCCTCACCCTCACGGACTCCGGCGGGTTCCAGGTGTTCTCGCTCGAGCCGAAGGTCGACGACGACGGCGTCACGTTCCGCAGCACGTACGACGGCTCGACCCACCGCTTCACGCCGGAGAGCGCCGTGCACACCCAAGAACTGCTCGGCGCCGACATCCAGATGGTGCTCGACGTGTGCGCACCACTGCCCTCGCCGCCCGACGTGATCCGCCTCGCGCTCGACCGCACCTCGGACTGGGCGGCGAGGGCCCGCGCCGCCCACGGTCGCGACGACCAGGCGCTCTTCGGCATCGTCCAGGGCGGCATCGACGAGGCCATGCGCGCGGAGTCCGCTCAGCGAACGGCGGCACTCGAGTTCGACGGCTACGGCATCGGCGGGCTCAGCGTGGGGGAGACCCGTGCCGAGATGCTGCCGGCGCTCGCCGCCGCGATCGCCCACCTCCCGCTCGACCGTCCCCGCTACCTGATGGGCGTCGGTGACCCGGCGTCGCTCGTGGAGGCCGTCGGCCTCGGCGTCGACCAGTTCGACTGCGTGATGCAGACGCGCATCGGTCGGCACGGCACGGCGATGACCGCCACCGGCAAGGTGCATGTCAAGAACGCGAAGTACGCGTTGTCCGACGAGCCGATCGACCACACGTGTGGTTGCGAAGTGTGCGCACGGCACTCCCGCGGGTACATTCGCCACCTCTTCCAGGTCGGCGAACCGACCGGTCCGCGCCTCGTCAGCCTGCACAACATCGCCTGGACCCTGCAGCTGATGGACCGCATGCGCGCCGCCATCGCGGCCGGCACCTTCGAAGTCCTCCGACAGCAGGTGCTGGCAGTTTGGGGGTGATCCATGAGTAGGCTCTCTCGCTGGCCCGACCCCCTGTCGGCGCATGTTTGATTCTGGACGTCGTGATGATCTCTTCTGCCCACCTCATCGGTTCCCTCGTCGCTGCCAGCAGTAGCAGCGGCGGCAGCGCACTGAGCCTCCTGTTCCTCCCCCTGATGCTGGTCGGCGCGTACTTCTTGCTGATCCGCCCGCAGCGTCGCCGGCAGAAGGAGACCCAGGTCCTCCAGGGCTCGCTGCAGGAAGGTGACGAGGTCATCACCACCTCCGGCATCTACGGCTTCATCACCGGCTTCGACGGCGACATCGTCTGGGTCGAGATCGACGACAACATCCAGATCCGCGTCTCCCGTCGGGCGGTGCAGGGCAAGGTCGACACGTCCGGGCACGGGTCCCCCTCGAGCTCGACCTCCGTCGACGACATCGTCGAAGACAACAACTCCGACAAGTAATGCGTCGCAAACTCATCACCTCGCTGGTCGGCATCGTCGTCCTCGCGGCGGGATTGCTGACCATCAACGTCAGCCTCGGCTACAAGCCGGCGCTCGGTCTCGACCTGCGCGGTGGCATCTCCGTCACCCTGCGCCCGGTCGACAGCGACTACACCCAGCAGAGCCTCGACCTCGCCGTCGAGCGCATCCGCGAGCGCGTCGACAGCAAGGGCGTCGGCGAGCCGGAGATCATCCGCCAGGACAACGCGATCGTCGTGAACCTGCCCGGCGTCAACGACCGTCAGGCCGCGCTCGACCTCGTCAAGGTCAGCGGCAAGGTCGAGCTGCGTCCGGTGCTCGGTTGCTACACCCCGGCGCCCACCACGACCTCCACCACCACGGCCGGCTCCGACACCGCCACCACGACGGCAGGCACCACGGCCGCCACGGGCACCGGCTCCGCCACCACGGTCGGCGGCGCCACGGTCGGCTCGGGCTCCACGGCCTCCACCCCGGCTCCCGGCCCGTCGCGCAACGTGCACTCCGTGCCGCCGAGCGACGGCTCGTCGACGACGGCACCGGGTGCCACCTCCACCACCGTGGCCGGCGATGCGACCTCCACCACGGTGGCCGGCGACGCAACGTCCACCACCGTCGTCTCCGACGCGACCACGACCACGGTCACCTCCGACACCGTGCTGCCACCCGACCAGTCGGGCACGCTGGCGACGCGCGACGGTCAGGCCTGCTCCGTCGGACCGAGCGGCGGCGACGGCACGGTCTTCGAGAAGGACTCCGCGCTCGCGCAGATCATCGGCGGCGGCTGGGGCGTCACCGTGACCCTCAAGACCGGTAGCTCCGGCGAAGGCGTGTGGAACGCCCTCGCCGCAGAGTGCTACGCCGGGCAGGCCAGTGGCCCGTGCCCGTCGCACCAGCTCGCGATCGTGCTCGACGGCCAGATCCAGTCGGCCCCGACGGTGAACGCCCCGAGCTTCACCGGCAGCGTGCAGATCACCGGCAAGTTCACCCAGGGCGAGGCGTCACAGCTCGCTCAGGTGCTCAACTCCGGCGCACTGCCCGTCACGCTCAAGGCCGAGCAGGTCGAGAACGTGTCCGCCAGCCTCGGCAAGGACTCGCTGCGTGCCGCGCTCATCGCCGGCGCGATCGGCATCGCCCTGGTGATCCTGTTCATGATCCTCTACTACCGCCGCCTCGCCGTGGTGGTGGTGGCCGGCATGCTCATCTCCGGCGCCCTCGTGTACAGCATGACGTCGCTGATCTCGCGGTTCTACAACGGCGTGCTCTCGCTGTCCGGCATCGCCGGGCTCATCGTGTCGATCGGCGTCACCATCGACTCGTACGTCGTGTTCTTCGAGCGGTTGAAGGACGAGGTCCGCGCCGGACGATCGCTCCGCAACTCCGCCCAGCGCGGCTTCCGCGCCGCGTTCCGCACGATCCTGCTCGCCGACGCCGTCTCGCTGATCGGCGCCGCCGTGCTCTACTACCTCTCCGTCGGCGCGGTTCGAGGCTTCGCCTTCTACCTCGGCCTGTCCACGGTCACCGACATCTTCGTGGCCTACTTCTTCACCCGCCCGGCCGTGCTGCTGCTGGCCCGGAGCAGGTTCATGGGCGGTCACCACGTGCTCGGCCTGTCCGCTGACAACGACTCGTCCGTGCAGATCTCGGGAGCGACGACATGACCGCCAGCATCGCCAACCCGTCGCCGGAGCTCCCCGTACGTCGCAACGTCTTCGGCCGTCTCTACCACGGCGAGACCCGGATGGACTTCATGGGCCGCAAGTGGTGGGGCCTCGGCATCTCCGGCGCGCTCATCGTCATCACCATCGTCTCGCTCTTCGCGCAGGGGCTCAACCTCGGCCTCGACTTCAAGGGCGGCGTGCAGTGGGAGGTCCCCGCGGCGCACCTGACCGAGGCCCAGGCCCGGTCCGTGCTGAACGACAACGGTGTCAACGCCACCGATGCGAAGATCGTCCACGTCACCGCGAGCGGTGTCGACCGGTTGCGCATCCAGGTCGGTGAGCAGAGCACCGACGAGATCACCAAGGTCTACGACGCGCTCGCGGTCGCCGCACAGGTCGACAAGACCGACATCAGCGCGAACTCGGTGACGTCCTCGTGGGGCGCCGAGATCACCGATGCGGCCGTGCGCGCCCTCATCGCGTTCGTCATCCTCGTGTCGATGTTCATCGCGTGGCGGTTCGAGTGGCGGATGGCGCTCGCGGCGATCGCGGCCATGCTCCACGACGTCCTCATCAGCGTCGGCGTGTACTCGGTGCTGCAGTTGGAGGTCACGCCCGCCACGGTCATCGCGTTCTTGACGATCCTCGGCTTCTCGCTCTACGACACCATCGTCGTGTTCGACAAGGTCAAGGAGAACACCGCTCGCTACGGCACGGCGCGCCTGCCCTACGACGACGTCATCAACGTCTCGATGAACCAGGTGCTGATGCGGTCGTTGAACACCAGCGTGGCCGCGGTGCTGCCCGTGCTGTCGCTGCTCGTGGTCGGTGCCGGCATCCTCGGCGCGATCGCGCTGCGCGAGTTCGCACTCGCCCTGTTCGTCGGTCTGATCACCGGTTCCTACTCGTCGATCTTCATCGCCGCGCCGATCCTGGCCGAGCTGAAGAGCCGCTCGCCGAAGTGGAAGGGCATCACCAACCCACGCGCCACGGGCACCGAGCTCGAGCTCCTCGTCCTCGGCGGCTCGCCGGCGCTGAAGCGCGAGGTGCAGCGTGCCCGCCAGTCCGGCGCGGGCGATGCCGAGGCGGCTGCCACGGTGCGCAAGCCGGCCACCACCGACGAGCTGCTGTCGCACCCGCCGCGGCCACGCAAGAAGACCCGTCGCTGATCTCGTCTGTATCCTGAGCGGATGGCCGCCGATCCCGTCACGACGAACCCTGTGCTCCCGGAGGCGGCTTGGCTGCGCGATCTCATCCGTGACATCCCCGACTACCCGAAGCCCGGTGTCACGTTCCGCGACATCACGCCGCTGCTCGGTGATGCGGTCGGCTTCCATCGGGCCGTCACCGAACTCGTCGACCGCTTCGCCGGCGTGCCCGTCGATCGCGTGCTCGGCATGGAGGCCCGCGGATTCATCCTCGCCGCCCCCGTCGCCTTCCACATGAACGCCGCGTTCGTGCCGGTCCGCAAGTCGGGCAAGCTGCCGTGGCAGGTCATCCGTGAGGAGTACGTACTCGAGTACGGCACCGACAAGCTCGAGATCCATCGCGACGCCATCCACCCCGGCGAGCGGATCCTGATCATCGACGACGTGCTCGCCACCGGCGGCACCGCGTCGGCGACGGCTCGACTGGTCGAAGCACTCGGCGGCGAGATCGTCGGCCTCGGCTTCATGATCGAGATCGGCGGCCTCGACGGTCGCGCCAAGCTCGGCGCTCACCGGGTCGAGAGCCTGGCGGTGTACTGACCGGATGGGCACCGTCGATCGAGTCCTGCCGTGGAGACGGCAACAGCAGGTCACCAACGACGAGCTCGCGCCCATCCTCGCGTCCTATCGCAAGCGGCATCCGAAGGCCAGCACGGCGATGATCACCAAGGCCTTCGCCACCGCCAGTGAGGCTCATCGCCATCAGCTGCGCAGCAGTGGCGAGGGCTACATCAACCACCCGCTGGCCGTCGCCCGGATCGTCGCCGACATCGGCCTGGACGAGACGTCGCTCGCCGCTGCGCTGCTCCACGACTCCGTCGAGGACACCGAGATCACGCTCGCCGATGTCGAGAAGATGTTCGGCGCCGACGTCGCCGCCATCGTCGACGGTGTCACCAAGCTCGAGCGGCTGCAGTTCGACTCGAAGGAGGCCCAGCAGGCGGCCACGATGCGCAAGATGCTCGTGGCGATGGCCCGCGACCTGCGGGTGCTGATCATCAAGCTCGCCGACCGGCTGCACAACATGCGCACCATCGCCGGCATGCCCGCCGAGAAGCAGCGGCGCATCGCCCAGGAGACGCTCGACATCTACGCGCCGCTCGCGCACCGGCTCGGCATGCAGGAGCTCCGCCAGCAGCTCGAGGACCTCAGCTTCGCATCGCTGTACCCGAAGCGCTTCGCCGAGCTGGACCACCTGGTGATGACCCGCAGCCCGGGCCGCGACATGTACCTCGCCAAGGCGTTGGCCGAGGTCCGCGGCCGGCTCGACGAGCTGAGCATCGCCGCCGAGATCACCGGCCGCGGCAAGCACATGTGGAGCATCTACGAGAAGATGATCCAGAAGAACCGCGACTTCGACGAGATCTTCGACCTGATCGCGATCCGCGTCATCGTCGATTCGGTGAAGGACTGCTACGCCGCGCTGGGCTGCATCCACGGTCGGTGGAAGCCCGTCGTCGGGCGGTTCAAGGACTACATCGCGATGCCCAAGTTCAACCTCTACCAGAGCTTGCACACCACGGTCATCGGCCCCGACGGCAAGACCATCGAGGTCCAGATCCGCACCCGCGAGATGCACCAGCGGGCCGAGTGGGGCGTGGCTGCGCACTGGGCGTACAAGGAGGACGCACCCACCCAGGACATCGACTGGCTGAACCGCATCATCGACTGGCAGGCCGAGGTCAGCGACCCGAACCAGTTCATGGAGAGCCTGAAGACCGACCTCGAGCAGGAGGAGGTGTTCGTGTTCACCCCCAAGGGACGGGTGGTCACGCTGCCGATCCACTCCACCACGGTCGACTTCGCCTACGCCGTGCACACCGAGGTCGGGCACAAGTGCATCGGCGCCAAGGTCAACGGTCGGCTCGTGCCGCTCGATCACCGCCTGCGCAGCGGTGACACCTGCGAGATCTTCATCTCCAAGCTCGAGACCGCCGGTCCGTCGCGCGACTGGCTGACGTTCGTCGAGTCGCCTCGGGCGCGCAACAAGATCCGCCAGTGGTTCAGCCGCGAACGCCGCGACGACGCGCTCGAGTCCGGTCGCGAGGAGCTCGCCAAGGAGTTCCGTCGCGAGTCGCTGCCGGTGCAGGGGATGTGGCAGTCGGACGTGCTCCTCGCCGAGGCCAAGGACCACGGCTACGCCGACCTCGACACGGCCCTCGTGGCCATCGGCGAGCACCACCTCTCTGCGCGCTCGCTGGTCCAGAAGGTCTCACGGGTCATGCGCACCGGCGATCAGGAAGAGCAGCTCTCTGCCGCCCCGGTGCTGCGCCCACGTGGCTTCCAGCGGGCGCGCAGCAAGGTCGGCATCCACGTCGAGGGCCTCGACGACGTGCTCGTGCGCCTCTCGCGCTGCTGCACCCCCGTGCCGGGCGACGAGATCATGGGCTTCGTCACCCGCGGCCGCGGCGTCAGCGTGCACCGCGCCGACTGCGCCAACGCAGTGTCGTTGATGAGCGACCAGGCCTCGCGGCTGATCGACGTCGAGTGGGACGGCGCCAGCCGCAAGACCGTCTTCCGGGCCGGCGTCGAAGTGGTCGCGCTCGACCGCTCCCGGCTGCTGCGCGACGTCGCCAACTCGCTCAGCGAGCAGCACGTCAACATCGTCGCCTGCAGCACCCACACCGGCAACGACAAGGTGGCCAAGATGCGGTTCGAGTTCGAGCTCGCCGACCCGAGCCACCTCGAATCCGTGCTGCGCACGATCAAGACCATCGACGGCGTCTACGACGCCTACCGCCTCGTCCCCGGCAAGGGCGCCTAGACCTGCCGACGCGTGGCCGCAGCTCGGCCGCTGAAACCCTCCGAGGGTTCACAGCGCTCACGCTCTAGCCTTGCTGACCGTGCCAGAGTTCCAGACCAGCCCGGGGATGCGCGACATCCTGCCGCCGGACTCGGCCCGCTGGCGGAAGTTCCAGGCCACGTTCGCGTCGGTCGTCGAGTCCGCCGGCTACGGCGAGATCATGCCGCCGCTGATGGAGGACCTGGGCGTCTTCCAGCGCATCGGCGACGCCACCGATGTGGTCACCAAGGAGATGTACGACTTCACCGACAAGGGTGACCGGCACATCGCCCTGCGTCCCGAGCAGACGGCCAGCGTCTGCCGCGCCTTCGCCCAGCACCGGCCGGCCACGCCGTGGAAGGTGTACTACGCCGGGCCGAACTTCCGCTACGAGAAGCCCCAGCGCGGTCGTTACCGCCAGTTCGATCAGGTCGGCATCGAGGTGCTCGGCGCCGACGATCCGTACCTCGACGTCGAGGTGATCTCGCTCGGCTGGGAGTTCTACGAGAAGCTGGGCCTCGAGCGAGTGCAGCTGCTGCTCAACTCGCTCGGCGAGCCCGAGGACCGGGCCCGCTACGTCGAGGCGCTCGAGGCCTACTTCCGTGCGAACATCGACTCGCTCACGCCGGAGAGCCGGATCACGCTCGAGAAGAACCCGCTCCGGGTGCTCGATTCGAAGCGGCCGGGCGACGCCGGCATCGTGCTCGGCGCGCCGCGCATCGCCGACTTCTACAGCCCCGATGCGGCCGCCCACTTCGCTGCAGTGCAGCAGGGCCTGCAGGACCTGAACATCCCGTTCACCATCGACAGCAAGCTCGTCCGCGGCCTCGACTACTACCGGCGCACGACGTTCGAGTTCGTCGGTCTCACCCTCGACTCGGCGCAGAACGCGCTCGGCGGCGGCGGTCGCTACGACGGGCTGGTGGCCTCGCTCGGTGGGCCGGACACGCACGGTGTCGGCTTCGCGCTCGGGCTCGACCGCACGCTGCTCGCCTGCGACGACGAGGGCGTGTTCGCCGCGCCCGACACGTCGGTCGACGTGTTCGTGGTCGACACCACCGGCGGCCGCCAGGCGCTGCGGATCACCGCCGAGCTGCGCAACGCCGGGTTCTCGGTCGACCGTTCGTTCGAGAACCGCAGCATGAAGAGCCAGATGAAGGCGGCCGATCGCAGCGGTGCTGCCGTCGCCATCATCATCGGCTCCAACGAGCTCGAGGCCAAGACGCTCGTCGTCCGTCCGCTCCGCGGCGCCGTCGACGTGAACCGCCAGCGCGAGGTCCCGCGCGATTCCATGATCGCTGAAGTGACGAAGGCTCTCATCGAGAGCGTGAAAGAGGCAAGAGCATGAGCACCACCAGCATGCGCACGCACATGTGCGGCGAGCTCCGGTTCTCCGAGGTCGACAAGACGGTGAGCGTGTGCGGCTGGGTGGCCAGCCGGCGCGAGCACGGATCGCAGCTCGCGTTCGTCGACGTCCGCGACCACACCGGCGTCGTGCAGTGCGTGGTGAACAACGACGTCGACGTCCGCAGCGAGTACGTCGTGCGCATCACCGGCGTGGTGCGCGCCCGGCTCGAGGGCACCACCAACATCAACCTCCCCACCGGCGAGATCGAGCTGGGGGAGTGCGTCGTCGAGGTGCTCCGCACCGCCGAGCCGCCACCGTTCCCGATCGACGCACGCGCCGACAAGGTCGACGAGAACACCCGCCTCCAGCACCGCTACCTCGACATCCGCCGCGAGCGGATGCAGCGCAACCTGCGCGTGCGCGCCAAGGTCAACTCGGCGATCCGCAAGGCGATGGAGGCCCAGGAGTTCGTCGAGGTCGAGACCCCCACGCTCGTGCCCTCCACGCCCGAGGGTGCTCGCGAGTTCCTCGTGCCGAGCCGCAAGGAGCCGGGTTCGTTCTACGCCCTACCGCAGAGCCCGCAGCTGTTCAAGCAGCTGCTGATGGTGGCCGGCATCGACCGCTACTACCAGATCGCCCGCTGCCTGCGCGACGAGGACCTGCGCGCCGACCGCCAGTACGAGTTCATGCAGCTCGACGCGGAGATGAGCTTCGCCAGCCAGGACGACGTGCTCGAGGCCATCAGCAAGGCCGTCGAGGCCGCTGCGTTCGCCGTCACGGGCGAGACCCCGCCGCCGATCGAGCGGATGACGTGGCGCCACGCGATGGAGAACTACGGCGTCGACAAGCCCGACCTCCGGTTCGGGATGACGCTGGTCGATCTCACCGACGTGTTCTCGGCCACCGAGTTCAAAGCGTTCGCCGGCGCCGCGTCGATCAAGGGCATCAACGCCTCCGGCAAGGCCGAGGAGATGGGCCGCAACAAGCTCGATCAGTTGACGGCGAAGGCCAAGCAGATGGGCGCCAAGGGGCTCGTCTGGCTGAAGGTCACGGCCGACCTGACGATCGACTCACCGGTCGCCAAGTTCCTCAGCGCCGACGAGCAGGCCGAGCTGCTGCAGCGATTCGCGGCGGTCGCCGGCGACCTGATCCTGATCGTCGCCGACGAATGGGACATCACGTGCGAGGTGCTCGGCACCCTTCGCAACGACCTCGGCCGCCCGCCCGTGTGGCAGGGGCCGTACCGCTACGTGTGGGTCACCGAGTTCCCGCTGTTCGTCGGCATCGACAAGGAGACCGGCAAGCCCAAGCCCGGCCACCATCCGTTCTGCCGCCCGCACCCCGACGACCTCGACAAGTTCGAGACCGATCCGATGTCGGTGCGCGCCCTCGCCTACGACCTCGTGCTCAACGGCTGGGAGCTCGGCTCGGGCTCGATCCGGATCCACGAGAGCGACCTCCAGCGTCGCGTCTTCAACGCGCTGGGCATCAGCGACGAGGAGGCCGACAAGAAGTTCGGCTTCTTCCTGCGCCCGTTCGAGTACGGCGCACCGCCGCACGGCGGGTTCGCGTTCGGCATCGACCGCCTCGTCGCGATCCTCGCCGGCGAGGAGAACATCCGCGAGGTCATCGCCTTCCCGAAGACGCAGAGCGGCTCGGACCTGATGACCGGCGCACCGACGCCGCCCAACGCGAAGCAGCTCGCCGAGCTGGGCATCCGCGTCCTGCCACCCAAGGTGGGCTGACGCCACTCAGGCGTCGTAGCCGCCCGTCGCGTTGTGGGTCTCCGTGCCCGCGACCGGCGGGTTGAACACGCACACCAGGTGCAGATCGGCCGTGGTGGCGCGGATGATGTGGTCGTCGTGCTGATCGAGCGCGTAGATGGTGCCGGGCCGGATCGGGAACGTCTCGCCGGTGGCCATGTCGACGACCTCGCCCTCGCCGGCGTAGCAGTAGTTCGTCTCGTAGTGGTTCTCGTAGTGGAGGCGGCTCTCGGTGCCGGCCTGGATGCGCGTCTGGTGCACGGAGTAGCCCATGCCATCGCCGGCGACGATCATCCGCTTGCTGTCCCAGTTCTCACCGGACACGTGGCGAGGGGTGTTGGCGACGTCTTCGGAGCGGATCACGATCATCGGGCGAACCTACCAGGGCCCCTCGATCGGTGGTCTCAGCGGGTGAGGTGGCGCTCGATCGCGACGGCGATGTCGAGCAGCCGCGCGTCCTTGCCCCGGCGGCCCGTGACCAGCAAGCCCTGCGGGCCTCGATGGCGGAGATCGCCGGGCAGGCTGATGCTCGGCAGATCCAGCCGGTTGGCGAACTCGGTGAGGCGGAACGAGCGGATGTTGGTGGCGAGGTACACGGCGTCGTCGGCGAGGTCGGCGATGCGCGGCGGCAGCATCGGCACCGTCGGTGAGAGCACGACGTCGATGTCACGGGTCTCCCGGTCGAACCAGGCCCTGGCCTCGCGGAGCCATACCAGCGCGGTTGCGTAGATGTGGGCCGGCACCTGCTCGCCGAGGACGATGCGCGAGCCGACCCGCGGGTCATAGCGGTCGTAGGACTTCAGCAGTCGGTCGCGGTGGAGCATGAACGCCTCGACCGCGATCACCGAGCCGAACCGGGTGGCGTCGACGCTGTCCGTGAGCGAACGCAACGGTCGCTCGACGATCTGCACGCCGGCGGCGCGCAGCTGATCGAGCGTCGCGTCGAACGCCTGCCGCACGTCCGGATCGATGTCGACGTCGATGATCTCGCGGGGCACCGCCGCGACGATGCCGGCCAGCTGCAGTCGGGCCGGGGCGACGCCGCCGACGATGGCCCGGTCCACGGTTCGGCAGGCCTCACCGGATTCGGCGATGATGCCGGGCGTGTCGAACGTGGGGGACAGGTAGCTCATCCCACCCTCGGGGTAACGGCCCTTGCTCGGCTTGAACCCGGCGACGCCGCAGAACGCAGCGGGGATCCGCACCGAGCCGCTGGTGTCGGAGCCGAGTGCGATGTCGACCAGCCCCTTTGCGACGGCCACCGCGCCGCCGGAGGTGGAGCCGCCGCTGACCCGCTCGCCGAGCGGGTAGAACGGCGATGACGGTGATCCGAACGTGGGGTTGAGCCCGAGCGCGCCGTAGGCGAACTCGGTCATGTTCGTCTGCGCGACCAGCACCGCACCGGCGTCGCGAAGCGCAGCAACCATCGCCGAATCGACCCGCGCCGGCGGCTCGTCGACGAGTGCGGCCGATCCGCAGTGGGTGACCCAGCCCTCGACGTCGAAGCAGGCCTTGGCCCCGAGCACCTGACCGGCGAGCGGACCCGCCTTCTGGAAGGCATCGAGCGCGTCGGCGTCGTCACGTGCCGCGTCGTCGCAGCGGGCCAGCAGCAGCGTGTGTGCCTCGGCGCCGACGGCCTCGATTCGCTGCAGGCTGCGCTCCAGGTGCTGCAGGTGGTCCCCCATCTCCGCCACTCTAGGTGGTCGACGCGCGCTGCCGGTACAGTTTCGCGGATGGCGAGCCCTCATTTCCGCGCCGGTGTCGTCATCGTCGTGCGCGGGCTCGACGATCGGCTGCTGGCGTTCGAGCGCATGGACATCCCCGGGCAGTGGCAGTTCCCCCAGGGCGGCCTCGAAGCCGACGAGGAGCCGGTGGCCGCGGCGTGGCGCGAGCTGCGCGAGGAGACCGGCCTCGGACCCAACGAGGTGATGGCGGTGGCCGAGTACCCCGGCTGGGTCGTCTACGAGTACCCCGCCGACGTGAAGGCGAGCAAGGGTCGCCTCGGTCAGGCCCACCGCTGGTTCCTGTTCGATGCGCTGCGCGCCGACATCGTGCCCGTCCCCGATGGCCGCGAGTTCACCGCGTGGCAGTGGGTGACCCGGGAGTGGATGCTCGAGAACGCTGCCGACTTCCGCAAGCCCGGCTACCAGCAGGTCCTCGCGGTCATATGAGCGACGACCTGTTCAGCGCGGCCGCGGCGGATCGGCTGCGCCAACAGGCCCCGCTGGCTGCGCGGCTGCGGCCGAAGAACCTCGACGAGGTCGTCGGCCAGACCCACCTCGTCGGACCCGGCCGGCCGCTGCGCCGCCTCGTCGAGCAGGACCGGCTGACGTCGGCCATCTTCTGGGGACCACCCGGCACCGGCAAGACCACGCTCGCACTCGCGATCGCCGGCTCCACCGAGCGTGCCTTCGAGCAGCTCTCCGCAGTCACTGCGGGCGTGAAGGACGTGCGCGAGGTCATCGAGCGCGCCCGCCAGCGCCTCGGCGAGCACGGCCGCGGAACGATCCTGTTCCTCGACGAGATCCACCGCTTCTCCAAGTCGCAGCAGGACGCGTTGCTCCCGGCGGTCGAGGACGGCACGCTCACCCTGATCGGCGCCACCACCGAGAACCCGTTCTTCGAGGTGAACGCGCCGCTGCGCAGTCGGAGCACGCTCTTCCGCCTCGAGCCGCTCGAGCGGGACGCGATCGAGCAGCTGATCCAGCGCGGGCTCACCGCCGAGTCCGTCACCGCCACGCCCGAGGCGGTGGCGCTGCTGGCCGACCGATCCGGCGGCGACGGCCGCCAGGTGCTGACCGCGCTCGAGGTGGCCTGCACGTTGGCATACCCCGACGAGATGACCGTCGAGCACGTCGAGGCCGCACTCGGCACGAGCGCGTTGCGCTACGGCCGCGACGATCACTACGACGTGATCAGCGCGTTCATCAAGAGCATCCGCGGCAGCGATCCCGATGCCGGGCTGTACTGGTTGGCGCGCATGCTGGAAGCGGGGGAGGACGCCCGCTTCATCGCCCGCCGGCTGATCATCCTCGCCAGCGAGGACGTCGGCATGGCCGACCCGCAGGCGTTGGTGGTGGCCGTCGCTGCCGCACACGCGATCGAGCACGTCGGCCTGCCCGAGGGTCAGCTCAACCTCGCCCAGGCCGTGGTGCACCTCGCGACCGCGCCGAAGAGCAACCGCGCCGCGCTCGGCATCTGGAACGCACGCACGATGGTGAAGGACGGCGCGGTCGGCGAGGTGCCGGCTCACCTGCGCGACTCGCACTACCAGGGGGCAGCATCCCTCGGTCACGGCAAGGGCTACGTGTACCCTCATGACGACCCGCGTGGATGGGTTCCGCAGGTGTACCGGCCCGACGAGCTGGCCACCACCACGCTCTACGAACCCACTGCGCACGGCTTCGAACGAGAGGTGGCCAGGCGCATGAACGAACATCGCACGGACCCGAACCGCGGCGGCGCACATCCAGGCGGCGCACATCCGGGCGACACGGCCGAGGCCGAGCAATGACCGCCGGCGATCTCGCCATCGTCCTCGGCACGGTGCTGTGCGCGATCGGGTTCGCTGCGTTGATCGTCGTGCTCGTCCGCGTGCTCGACACGCTGCGCTCGCTGCGCACCGAGGTCGAGTCGCTGCGCAACGAGACCCGCCCGCTGATCGCCGAGATGCAGGCATCCACGAACCAGGCCAGGGCGACGATGGACGAAGCCCGCCACGATCTCGACCGGTTCGACCGGGTGCTCGGGTCGGCCGAGGCCATCAGCGATGCCGTGTCCGGCAGCGGCCGGGTGGCCCGCGTTGCGTTGTCGACGCCGGTGATCAAGGCTGCAGGGATCGCCACGGGCACGAGCCGGGTCGTCCGGCGGCTCCGTGGGCGTGATCGTCCGGCGATCGGCTCCGGTCGGCAGAGGGGTGCACAGCGATGATGAAGCGGGTCACGTGGTTCCTCGGTGGCGCCGTGGCCGGCGTCGCCGGTGTCGGGTATGCCAAGCGCAAGGTCGTCGAGACCGCCAGCCAGCTCGCCCCGGTCAACGTCGCCAAGTCGGCTGTCGGCCGCGTTCGCGAGCGCGGCAACGACGTCATCGACGCGGTGCGCGACGGGCGCGATGCGATGCGCGCCAAGGAGAACGAGCTGCGCGCCAAGCTGCACGGCGTGCCGACCCTCGCCGAAGAGCTCGATCCCGCCGACGTCGTGTTGGTCGACGGGCACCCGGTCGAGCCCGGCCAGGTGATCGTGCTGCGCCAGGTCCGCGACGATCGCACCGGCCCGCGCCGCAACAGCCGCCGGTCGCGCCGCGGGGCCTGAGGCCCGCGATGCGTGCGCCGACATGAGTGCCCTGGCGCAGCCCGACCTGATCGACGACCTGCGCGCAGCGGTCGGCGCCGATCGGGTCCGCACCGGTGCGGCCGAGCTGAGCCTGTACCGGCGCGACGCGTCGAACTTCGACGGCAACACATCGGTGGTGTGCTTCCCGACCTCGACGGAGGAGATCCGCGCGGTCGTGCTGACGTGCGTGCGCCACGGCATGCCGTACGTCGCCAGGGGATCGGGCACCGGCCTGGCCGGGGGAGCGACGCCGCTGTCGGGGGCCGTCGTGATCTCGCTGGCGAAGATGACCCGCGTGCTCTCCGTCGACGCCGCGGCCCGGCAGGCGTGGGTGGAGCCAGGCGTCCTCAACCTCGATCTGAGCAAGGCCGTCGCCCACCTCGGCCTGCACTTCGCGCCCGATCCGAGCAGCCAGCAGAGCTGCACGATCGGCGGCAACGTCGCCAACAACTCCGGTGGGCCGCACTGCCTGGCCGACGGCGTGACGTCGGCGCACATCGTCGCGCTCGAGGTCGTGCTGCCCGACGGTGAGGTCGCGATCCTCGGCGGCGAGGATCCGGAGCCGATCGGTCTCGACCTGCGCGGCGCGTTCGTCGGCAGCGAAGGCATGTTCGGCATCGCCTCGAAGATCTGCGTCCGGCTCACCCAGAACGCGCCGGCGGTGCGCACGATGCTGCTCGACTTCATGTCCGTCGCCGATGGCGCCAGCACCGTCAGCGCGATCATCGCCGATGGCATGGTGCCGGCCGCGCTGGAGATGATGGATGCCCTGTGCACCCGTGCGGTCGAGGAGTACATCCACGCGGGCCTGCCGATCGACGCTGCCGCGATCCTGCTGGTCGAGGTGGCCGGGTTGCCGCACGGGCTCGAGGACCAGGTCGAGCGGATCATCGCGATCGGCCGCGCCCACGGCGCGCGCAACGTGCGCGTCGCCCAGGACGAAGCCGAGCGGGCGCTGCTGTGGAAGGGCCGCAAGACGGCGTTCGGCGCGATCGCGCGGATCAAGCCGAACTACTACCTGCACGACACGGTGGTGCCTCGTCGCAAGCTGCCGGAGGTGCTCGAGCAGGTCTACGAGATCGCCGCGCGGCACGAGCTGCTGGTGATGAACGTGTTCCACGCCGGCGACGGCAACCTGCATCCGCTGCTGGTGTTCGACAAGCGCGAGCCCGGCGTGATGGCCCGGGTCCACGCCGCCGGTGAGGAGATCGTCCGCGCCTCGGTGGCCGCTGGTGGCGTGCTCAGCGGCGAGCACGGCATCGGTCTCGAGAAGCGTGACTACATGCCGATGATGTTCGGCCCCGACGACCTCGCCGCCCAGGCCTCGATGCGCGCTGCCTTCGATCCCACCGGGCTCGCCAACCCCACCAAGGTCCTGCCGAGCCCCGCGTCGTGCGGCGACGTGCACCACGTGCCGGAGGGTGCGTGGATCTGACCGAGATGGCCGCCGCGGTCGGCGACAGCGGTCCCGTCACGATCAGCGGCCTCGGCACCCGGGGCGGCGCCGTGGAGGGCATCCGATCCGTGCACGCGCCGTCCGGCATCGAGTGGATCCAGGCCGACGAGATGGTGGTGTCGTGCGGTGCCGCAACGCCCGTTGCCGATCTCGCTGCAGCACTCGCCGAGGTGCGCCAGGCCGTCGCCCTGCCCGCGTCGGGCACGGTTGGTGGTGCGTTGGCCGTCGGGCTCAGCGGCATCCGCCGGCTCGGCGACGGACCGGTGCGCGACGTCCTCCTGCAGACCCGCTACGTCTCCGCCGCAGGGCGCGTCGTCAAGGCGGGCGGGCCGACGGTGAAGAACGTGTCCGGGTTCGACCTGTGCCGGCTGCTCGTCGGGTCGCACGGCTCGCTCGGGTTGCTCGGCGACGTGATCCTGCGCACCCGCCCCCTCCCCGCCGCGTCGCTGTGGTTCCGCCGCGACGGGGATCCGTGGGACGTCTTTGCGAAGCTCTACCGACCCGTGTCGGTGCTCTGGGACGGCTCGTCGACGTGGGCGTTGCTCGAGGGACATCCGGCCGATGTCGCCGAGCAGGCGGCTTCGTGTGGACTCGCTGTCGTCGACGGGCCCCCGTCGATCCCCACCGGTGGCCGGCGGTCACTCGCCGCCGCCGAGCTGCGGACGTTGTCCGGGACCAGCGGATTCGTGGCCGAGATCGGTGTCGGCGTGGTGCACACCGAGGCGCCGACGTCGTCCCCGGCGATGCCCTCCGAGCTCGTCGCGTTGCACCGTCGGCTGAAGCACGAGCTCGATCCCGAGGGACGGCTCAACCCGGGCGTCGCCGTCGACACGATCCGTGTTTGAGGCCGCCCCGCTGGTCGTGGAGGCGCCACCCGACGTCTCCGTGCTGGCCGACGCGGCGGACATCGCTGCGGCGCGATGGCACCTTCCCGCGCCCGAGTTGATCCGGATCGGTGCGAACGGCGTGTTCGGCTGCGGCGACGTCATCCTCCGGGTCGGCGTCACGACGGCGCCGATGGATGTGGCACTCGCGTTCGCCGATCGGCTCGCAGCGCTCGGTGTGCGCGCGGGCGTGCCCGCACGGCGCGACTGGATCGACCTCCCCGGCCACCTCGCGGTGACGGCGTGGCAGCGGATCGACTTCGATCCCGATGGCGTCGTTGACTGGGAGCAGGTCGGCGAGATGGTGGCGACGGTCCACGCCATCGACCCGACGACCGTCGATCACCCGCTGCCGTTCGGCGGCGACTTCCCGTGGTGGGACTTCGATGCGCTGCTCGGCGACGCCGTGAGCGACCTGCAACGCACGAACCGGGACCTGCTCGTCGCCGCCTACGAGCGCCATCGTTGGTGGGATGCTGCGGCGCGCCATCAGCCCCTCGTGCTCTGCCACGGCGACGTCCATCCCGGCAACGTGTTGGTCACCGCCGACGGCCCGACGCTGATCGACTGGGACCTGTTGTGCGTCGGCCCGCCGGAGTGGGACCATGCCGCGCTCGCGACGTGGACCGATCGTTGGGGCGGCGACGCCGGTGTCTACGCAGCCTTTCGAGCGGGCGTCGGCGAGTTGGTCGACCCGGCGATGCTCGAGGCGCTCGCCGAGCTGCGGCTCCTCGCGGCCACCCTCATGCGGATCCGCCGCGGCCGCTCCGACCCCGACGCCGACGGAGAAGCGGTGCGCCGGCTCGCCTACTGGCGCGGCGACCCCGACGCGCCCCAGTGGCGGGCGCAGTAGGACGCAGGAAGCCGGTCGGGCAGACCGCCGATCAGAGCGTCGCCAGGCGTCCGACGATGTCGATGGCCAGGTAGCTCGCCCGGTCCCGCGTCCACGACTGCCCGGACTCCGGGTCATAGGTCGAGGGCAGGACGACACCGTCGGGAACGAAAGCGGTCATGCCTGCCTTCTCGGCGGTGAGCATACAGCGCGTGGTGAACGCTGCCGGGTACGCGAGGGAGGAAGGCAGAGCGTTCGGTGACGCGCTGGTCTACTCCGAGCGATGGACCGACGAGCAGCTGATCGATTCGTGCGCAGTCACGAACGACGTGGACCGGCTTGCGGATGGATCGGCGAAGAGGCGCGACGAGCGTCCGTTCCCGGTGGCGACGCTGCTCGAAGTTGCCGGACCGCTGGCGTGTGCATCGTGGCGGCCAGCTCGTCGGCCCAGTGAGCCTGCTCGCTGCCCGCGCTGGCGTGCCGGCGAACAACGTGCGACGCAAGGCTGTGTCCGGTCTGCCTGTCGACGAGGCGGACCGGCGGGCGATCGCGTGCGGCCTGCATCCGCTCGAGGTGTGGGGCGACACATGGCTGACCACCTGACCACACCGAGAAAGACCAGGCGACAAATTCGATCTGAGCGACGCAAGCGGCAGCGAATGGGTGAAGGGTGCGACCGAATCGGCCGCACCCTTCGTCGTTGCGTGGAGTGGTGACAAGACCGCTAGTCGGCACCCTCCACCGTGAACCGCGGCGATACGAGGTGGTTGCTGAGCGTCTCGGATGGGGAGCCCTTCCCGGCCACCGTCAAGTCGATTGCACGAATTCGGCTACGTTGCTGCGCCATGAGGAAAGCGGCAGGGATAGCAGCAGTTCTGATCGTGGCGGCAACGGCGTGTGGGTCGGGGAAAGACTTCGTGGCGAACACCACAACGACCGCGAAGGTCGTCGCAACGACGCAGGCGACCGACGTGGCGACCGTTGCTCTGCCGGCCGCTGCAGACACGACCGAGGCCACGGACGCAGCCCCCACAGTTCCAGCAGCAACTCCGCCGCCAGCGACCGCAGCAGCGACTGAGCCGCCGACAACAGCTACACCGACAACAGCCCCACCGACAACAGCCCCACCGACAACAGCCATACCAACCGATCCACCGACCACGGCGCTCGTATGCGCAGCGGGAACCCATGACATCACCATCGGCGGAGTCGCTCAATGCGCACCCGACGTGGCACCAACCGACCCACCGACGACTGAGGCGGCGACCACCACGACAGCGCTGCAGTTCATCGACGACGGCGTGTACCTCGTCAACACCGAGTTCGCTCCGGGCCTCTATCGGGTGGGCCAATATTGGGAACGGCTCGCTGCGGACGGCAGCATCATCGACAACGACATCACGAGCGACTGCCCGAGCCTCGTGCAGGTGCTTCCCACCGACGACCAGATCAAAATCCAAGGGCAAGCTCTGCCGGTCAGCTTGACCCAGCCCTACGATCCGATCGCCAACAACTGCACGGACGGCACGTTCCTGGTGGGTCTCGACATCCAGCCCGGTCGATACAAGGTGACACCGGACGAGAACGGGAACGCCTACTGGGCGAGGATCAACAAGAAGTTCGACATCATCGACAACGACGTCGTCCAGGGCCAGCTCATCGTCACGATTAAGCCCGGAGACTTCGCGATCAAGATCGACGGAACCCTGTCACCCACCTGATCCGGCGCACGGTGTTGGCCGCTACGGTCGCAGCGTGACCTGGGAGTACATGCACATCACCGACACGACGATGGCGATGGACCGATGGATGCTGATGCTCAACGCCCACGGTTCCATCGGTTGGGAGGTCGTCGGGATCACGGCCGCAGACCCCACGATCGGTGTGAACAGCTTCACCGCCGTGCTCAAGCGCGAGACGCGCAGCTATCCGCCGCCGGCCGATACCGCTGCCGCCTGGCATCCGGATCCGGCCGGCCGTCACGAGCTGCGCCACTGGGACGGACTTCGCTGGACCGAGCACGTCTCGACCGCAGGCGAGACGGACAAGGACTATCCGAACGTCCGGTAGCTCACGTGCTGGGGCGACAGCCGTCCAGCCGTTACCCGTGGACGTCTTTCGATCTCCACGTGGGACAGCCGCGCAGTTCGTCGTCTAGTGGTCCCGAGATCTCTCGGAGCGCACCGGAGCACAGTCGCGCCCACCACAGCCCCTCGGTGTCGCGAAAGATGAGCCCGCGCTCGTCGTCGCTGACGTGGGTGGCCGATGAGGTCGGAAGGGCGAAGGTGATGATTTCGGGCGCTGTCTCTGGGAGCAGGATCTTCGAGTCGTCTCCGTGGTTCCCGACGATGACTCCCTGATGCAGAACGAAGGCACGGCAACCTACGACGTTGTTCTTGCTGTGGTTGAAGGTGGCGACGCGTCCCCATGCCTCGGTCGAATCGGCAGAACTCTGGCCAACCCAATCGACTGTGACCGCGGCAGCCTGCTCGCGGCGACGTCGAGCGACCTCGTCCTTCCAGACGCGCTCGTTCTGGTCGAGCGCCACCGTTGTGAGAGCTCGGTCAGCGTCGTGTTCGCGCTGAGCGATAGCCCGCTCCTCCTTGAGCAGTGCAGTTGAGCGAGTTCGCTCTGATCGGGTGAGCAGGACCGCGGTGACGACCGCTGCTGCGCCGGCCAACGCACCAGCCCACTCCGAAACGTCTCCCCAATGAACGCCGTGCATGGGAGGGATCATCACACGACGACACACCCCGCCCGATGATGCGGGTTGTGGGATCGACAGGAGGCATCGATCGAGCAGCCGCTGTAGCTCGTTGAGGGCGGTCCTCACGGACGCCCAGTAGGTCGGGAGTGAGGCGCCGACCTGCGCTATGTAACGCTCGTGTCACAGGTCGGCCTTGGCTGCGCGGAAGCGCAGGTCAGAGGAACCGGCGGACGAGCTTGAACTTCCAGCCCTTGTACGGCGGGTACATGATCGGCGGATCGGGGCGGGTCGGCTTGCGCAGCACGGGCTTGTGATGGGTGAACGTGTCGAACCCGTGCTTGCCGTGGTACGAGCCCAGGCCGCTCGGTCCGACGCCGCCGAAGGGCAGCTCGCCGACGGCCACCTGCAGGACGGCGTGGTTCACGCACACACCGCCCGCAGACGTGCGGTCGATGACCCGGGCGATGGTGTCGTCGTTGCTGCTGAACACGTACAGCGCGAGCGGCTTGTCGCGCCCGTTGACGAACGAGATCGCCTGCTCGACGTCGTCGACCGCGAGGACCGGCAGGATCGGCCCGAAGATCTCCTCGCTCATGACCGCGGCGTCGGGCTTCACCCCGGCGAGCACCGTCGGCGGCAGGTACCGCGTGTCGCGGTCGCCGTGGCCCCCGCAGATCGTCGAGTCGAAGCCGCCCGCGTCGAGCAGCCCGGTGAGGCGGTCCCAGTGGCGGGTGTTGACGATGCGCCCGTAGTCGGCGGAGCTCTTCGGATCCTCGCCGTAGAAGTCGTGGACGGCACGCAGCATCGCGCCCATGAACGCGTCTTCGACGGTGGCGTCGACGAGCACGTAGTCCGGCGCCACGCACGTCTGGCCGGCGTTGAGGAACTTGCCCCAGGCGATGCGGCGCGCCGTCACCTCGATGTCGGCGTCGGCGGTGACGATCGCTGGGCTCTTGCCGCCGAGCTCGAGCGTCACCGGGGTCAAGTGCTGCGCGGCGGCCGTCATGACGATGCGCCCGACCGTGCCGTTGCCGGTGTAGAAGATGTGGTCGAACTGCTCGGCCAACAGCGCGGTCGTCTCGTCGACGCCGCCGTTGACGAGCCGCACCACCGACGCGTCGAGGTACTGCGGCACGAGCTCGCCGAGCAGGGTGGCGGTGGCGGGCGCCACCTCCGACGGCTTGAGCACGACGGCGTTGCCGGCGGCGAGCGCGGCGACGAGCGGTGCGAGCAGGAGCTGGATCGGGTAGTTCCACGGGGCGATGATCAGCACCACGCCCAGCGGCTCGGGCACGATCTCGGCCGACCCGGGCTTGAAGGCCAACTGCACCTTGACCCGCTCGGGCGCGCACCACGCATCGAGGTGCTTGAGCGCGGCCTTGATCTCGCCGAGCACGAGGCCGATCTCGGCCGCATACGCCTCCATCGGGGGCTTGCCGAGGTCGGTGGCCATCGCCGCGAGGATCGGTGCCTCCTGCTCCATCAGCATCCGCTGCAGCTGACGCAACTGGGTCCGACGTGTCTCGAGGGTGCGCAGCGCGCCGGCGGCGTGGGACTCGCGCAGCGCTTGGACGGTCTCGGCGATGTTCGTCATCCGCCCAGGCTAGGCGGCGTGGCGCGAGCGCTCAGTGCGGTTGGCAGGTCGGGCAGAAGTAGCAGGGCCGTCCGGCGAGGTCCACCGTCTGCACCACGGTCTCGCAGCGCAGGCAGCGGTCGCGGTGGTACACGTAGGTCGCCTCACCGCGCCGAAGACGTCGGCCGATGGGCAGATCCACATCGCGTGGGTCGACGGTGACGATCCGGTTGTCCTTCACGCCCTTGCGCAGCATCGCCACGATGGTGCTCCACAGCGCCTGCAGGTCGACCGGATCGGCGTCGACCCCGGCGCGCAGCGGATGGATACTGTTCACGAACAGCGCCTCGGCGCGATAGACGTTGCCGACGCCGCAGAGCACCTTCTGGTCGAGCAGCAACGCGCCGAGCGCCACCTTCGACTTGGCCATCCGGTCGATGGCGATCTGCGGCTTGGCGTCGCGGCGAAGCGGGTCCGGTCCGAGGCGGGCGATGATCCGCGCCCGATCGTCGGGCGTGCCGATGGTGCAGTCCGTCGGTCCGGCGAGATCGATGGTCGCCAGGTCCGTGTGCATCCGCATCCGCACCATGCCGACGGGGTCGGGCGCGTCGGGACCCTTCGCCACCCGGAACTTGCCGAACAGCCCGAGGTGCACGTGGCCGACGTCGCCGTTCGCCCAGTTGTAGAAGAGGTGCTTTCCGTAGGCCTCGATGCGCTCGAGCACCTGCCCGTCGACCCGCGCCGCGTCGGCCTCGAACCGGCCCTGAGGCGACGACACCCGCACCGGCATGCCGACCAGCAATGGCGTGTGGTCCTTGGCGATGCGGTGGATCGTGTGGCCTTCGGGCATGCCCCGACCGTACCGGTGGGATCAGGTGTAGAACCCCGTCACGTCGAGGATGTAGTCGCACTGCTGGGCGTTGAACACGTTCATCGTGCGGTGGCCTGCGAAGGCCGTGGTGCCGACGACGAAGCTGTTGGCGACGATGCCTCCGGGACCGACGTTGATGTTGGACACGGTCGGCTGCGTGCCACCCGGCCACAGCGTCACGAACGCACCGTTGCTGATGTTCGGCCCACCGAGGACGGTCAGGTTGCCGACGAGGGTGGTGGCGTTGTCCGGGATCTGCAAGCTGGGATCGTTCGCCGCGCCCACGCGACCCGACATCTGGAACGTCTTGGTCGTGCCACCTGGCAGCGGGCCGGCGACGCCGCCGAGGCCCGAGCGGGTGTCGACGAACCGCTCCGGTGTCGGCAGGGTGTGGAACAACGGGCCGGACAGGTTCCTCCACGTCCCCGGGGTGCCCGAGGACTGGCAGGCGAACACGGCCCCGTCGCCGTCCACCATGATCTCGCCGACGAAGTGGCTCCCTGTCGTGGGCGGTCCCGGGTCGTCTGCCGACCCGAGCAGGAGCGGCGCCAGGGTGCCGACGAGGAGCGCGCCGTAGGTGGCTCCGAAGCCGAGCAGCGCACCGCTCGGGAACCCGGTGTCCGGGGAGACCCCGGTGCCGGTGCTGATCGCCTGGATTCCGAACTGGTTGCCCGTGGCCTTGAGGCCGATGCTGCCACCGGTCGCTTCGATCCCGGTCGAGCTGACCGTCAGATCAGCCGTGGCAGTCATGGCCGTGCCCTTGCCGCGGCCGAAGGCCTCGATGCCGATGATGTCGGCGCTGCCGGCGGGACGTGCGTCGACCTGGAACAACGACTTCGTGTTCGTCGTCACGAAGTTGCCGAAGTTCGGCGATGCCTGCACGACTGTCATCGCCGACGAGGTGTTCGCCGTGTTGGCGGCATTCGTGCCGGAGATGAAGAAGGGGTTGGAGCCCAGGATCAGCGCACCCTGATCACCGCCGCCGCTCGCGGCGAAGACCGGTGGACCGTCGGGCCGGATGATCGCGCCGGCGAGGGCTCCTGCTGCCGCGGCGATCATGCCGCGGCGTCCGAACGTGATCTTCTTGCTCATCGGGGTCCTGTCGTGGTGCTCGTGGTGGGAGGGTTGATCACGCTGGCTGGCTCAGGTGTAGAAGCCGGTGACGTCGAGGATGTAGTCGCACTGCTGGGCGTTGAACACGTTCATCGTGCGGTGCGCGCCGGTGGCGGTGGTGCCGACGGTGAAGCTGTTGGCGACGATGCCGCCCGGGCCGACGTTGATGTTCGACACGGTCGGCTGGGGCCCGCCGGGCCACAACGTCACGAACGCACCGTTGCTGATGTTCGGCCCGCCGAGCACGGTGAGGTTGCCGACGAGGGTGGTGGCGTTGTCGGGGATCTGCAGCGCCGGGTTGTTCGCTGCGCCGTTGCGGCCGGACATCTGGAACGTCTTCGTCGTGCCACCGTTCACCGGGCCGGTGACGCCGCCGAGCCCTGAGCGTGTGTCGACGAACCGCTCCGGTGTCGGCAACGTGTGGAACACGGGTCCCGACACGGCCGACAGCTCGACCCACGTTCCCCCATCGCCTGCAGTCGTGCAGTAGAAGAGCGCGCCGGCCGAGTCGACGTAGAGCTCGCCGGCCGAGTGGGGTCCGGCTGTCGGGGCACCAGCGGTCGCGCCAGCGCTGAGCACGAGCGGAGCGAGCGAGCCCGAGAACGCGCCGCCGTACCCACCACCGGTTCCGACGACCGCCGGCGCGAGGCCTCGACCGAGTGCTTGGATCGCCGAGATGTCACCAGCCGAAGGGCGAGCATCGATCTGCAGCACGGCGCTGATGTTCGTGCCGCCGACGAAGTTGTTGAAGTTCGCCGACGCCTGCAGCGTGGTGGCGACGGACGACACGTTCGCCGTGTTGGACGTGTTCTGAGCTGCCTTGTAGGTGGGATTGGATCCGAGGACGAAGTTGCCCTGGTCGCCACCGCCGGCTGCCGCGAACACGGGGTTGCCCTCCGGTCGGATGACAGCTCCTGCGACTGCGCCGGCGGCTGCAGCGATCATGCCGCGCCGCCCGAAGGTGATGTGCTTGCTCATGTGTGGCTCCTCGTCTCTCTGTGGTCATCAGGTGATGGATCGATCACGTCGCGGTCCCTCGTCGACTGCAGTGCGGCTCAGGTGTAGAAGCCGGTGACGTCGAGGATGTAGTCGCACTGCTGGGCGTTGAACACGCTGATCGACTGGTGGCCGCCAACCGACGCGGTACCGACGACGAAGCTGTTGGCGATGATGCCTCCCGGGCCGACGTTGATGTTCGAGACCGTCGGCTGAGGACCGCCCGGCCAGAGCGTCACGAAGGCACCATTGCTGATGTTCGGCCCGCCGAGGACGGTGAGGTTGCCCACGAGCGTCGTCGCGTTGTCGGGGATCTGGAGCGCAGGGTTGTTGGCCGCACCGTTCCGTGCGGACATCTGGAACGTCTTCGTCGTGCCACCGTTCACCGGGCCGGTGACGCCGCCGAGCCCTGAGCGTGTGTCGACGAACCGCTCCGGTGTCGGCAGGGTGTTGAACACCGGTCCGGACAGGTTCGTCCACGTCCCCGGTGTGCCACTCGCACGGCAGGCGAAGAACGTCCCGTTGGAGTCGACCATGATCTCGCCGACGGTGTGCGCATCGGTGGTCGGAGGGCCGGGGTTGCGGTTGCTCTTCAGGAACAGCGGAGCCAAGCCGCCCACCAGCATCGCCCCATAACCAGTGGCCGCGACGCCGAACACGCCCGCGGTCGCTTCGCCCGCCTCGACCCCGACACCCGTGCCGGTGCTCGTTGCCTCCAGGCCGAACTGGTTGCCGACCGACTTGATCCCGACGGCTCCACCGATGGCTTCGACGCCAGTGGCCTGCCCGGTGGCGGAGCTGGTAGCCGTGATCGCCGCTCCATCGCCGCGGCCGAACGCCTCGATGCCGATGATGTTGTTGCTGTTGGCCGGCCGGGCGTCGATCTGGAAGACGGACTTGGTGTTGTCCGTCACGAAGTTGCCCAGGTTCGGCGACGCCTGCACCACGGTCATCGCCGAGGAGACGTTGGCCGTGTTCGCAGCATTGGTGTTCGAGACGAAGAACGGGTTCGAGCCGAGGATCAGCGGACCCTGGTCGCCGCCACCGCTCGCTGCGAAGGCCGGCGGCCCATCTGGCGGGATGATGGCGCCGACGACGGCACCCGCCGCAGCGGCGATCATGCCCCGTCGTCCGAACGTGATCTTCTTGCTCATGTCGCCATCGTGCGCCTCGCCCGCGTTCCGTGAATCGGGGAAACCCCTATGGTCCAGGCCGCGCCTCGGAAGATGCGCGGCTGACCGCACGCGCCGTGGCGCGTGCGGTCAGGGTGAACGGGTCGACTGGGCAGGTCAATGGGGGATTCACGCATGTGATCCACCTCCATCCGCCCGGACCGCCGCTGGCAGCCGGGCCAACAACATCGATCCCCGGCCAACAGCACCGCATCACGAACGGCACCTGTGAACAACCTGCGCTTGCGGCCCAACTCGATCGTGTGACCATCCGCGGCGGTGACGATCCGTTGCACCTTGCCGATCAACGCAGCCAACGCCAGATCAACCAGATCCACCTGGACACCCGACGACGTCTCACACAACCGCTTGCGCAATGACCGATCATCCGGTTCCGGCACCTCACCCTTCAACAGCAACGCCAACGCGTCGGCGAGATCCTGTTCGGTGCAGTGGATCACCACCAATGGCTCACGATCCGTCGAAGCCTTCGTGCCCGCCGCCTTCAAGCCCATCGCGATCATCGCGTCAGACGAGCGTTGCGCTGCGGTGCGGGCCAGCGGAAACTGGTCGGCGTGGTCGCCGTACCGGGTGCGACGCTCCTCGAGGTCGGTCTCCAGCTCGGCCTCGATGTAGGCCTGCAAGATCTCGAACAACATCTCACCCGACATCGCGTCACCCTCGACACGCATCTCGAACCCCGTCCCGATCCGCCGGTACGACAGGCGACGGTTCTCACGAGAGACCTCGTGATCCTTGTGCGCACCATCCGGATCCGCGCCCAGCAACCAACGCGAACAGTGCTGCTCGAAATCCAACGCCGTCACATGACGCGCCAACTCCACGAACGTCTCCTGGGCCTCGTCCATGTGCTCACGTGCCCGCGGATTGGCATACAGCCTCGACAACTGCACCAGCTGATCGGTACCGATCTCACCGGCGGTGTTGGCAGCGGCGACAACGGGCAACGCCGCCAACATCTTCGCCAACCGCACCCTGGCGTTCCCGGTGCGCTTGTCACAATTCGCGACCGCCGTCACCCACGCCCCCGCCGTGTGATGCCGGTCATCCAGGAACGACAACGACGACTCCACCTCGGCCAACATCGCCGCCTGCAACGCCTGCAACCGGCGCACCTCACGCTCCACCTGCAGGTACGCCTCATCACGCCGATACCCCGACGACGAACGAAACCCATCCAACGTCGCCAACAGCGCGGCCGCGGGTGCGACCGTGATCGTGCCAGGGTCATCGAACACATCCGAGCTCACGCACACCACCTCCCACGAACACGCCAACGGACAACGAGGCCGGACGAACCGGCGAGCATGATCGGGGAAGATCAACGACCGAACATCGTACAAAAGGGTTGTTGCACAGTTCCTGGCCGCGCGCTCGGCGGGGTACCGTGACGGCGTCATGGAGCTGTCGCTGAACGATGCCGAGCTGGCCAGCTGCGTGGGCTGTGGCCTGTGCCTGCCGCACTGCCCGACCTACCGGGTGACCGGCGAGGAAGGGTTGTCCCCACGGGGTCGCATCGCCGCGATGCGGACCGTCGCGGGGGAGGGCGCTCCCGTCGATAAGCAGTTCATCGGGTTCATGGACACCTGTGTGCAGTGCCGCGGTTGCGAGCCGGCGTGCCCGTCGGGCGTGCCGTACGGCCACCTGATCGAAGCCACGCGCACCTCACTCGCCGCCGAGCACCGCACCACACCACGTTGGCAGCGGCTCGGGTTCCGGATCCTCGGGCACCATCGCCTGCTACTCGCCGGATCTTCGTTGCTCGCCGCCGCGCAGCGAGTTCGTGTGGTGCCGAAGCGGCTCGGCCTCGCGCGGCTCCCGCTTCGTCGGGGTCCGGCCGTGCAGACGACCGGTGGCGACACGTGGATGTTCACCGGATGCGTGATGGATGCGTGGCAGCGCGGGACGCATCGGGCGACGCAGCGCGTGGTCGAGTCCACCGGCGCGACGTGCGCCGTTCCGGGCGCCGGCGGCGGGTGCTGCGGCGCGCTCCACGTGCACGCCGGTCTGCACGACGAGGCCAAGCGGCTCGCGGAGCGCACCATGGCGAGCATGCCCGGCACGGCACCGATCCTCGTCAACTCCGCGGGGTGCGGCGCGGCGATGAAGGACTACGGGCACCTCGTCGGCACCGATGCAGCACGAACCTTCTCCGCTCGGGTCCGCGACGTGCACGAATGGCTTGCCGGGCGGATCGACGAGATGCCCGCAGCCGACATCACCCGGCCGCGTCCGCAGATCATCGTCCAGGATCCGTGCCACCTCCGCCACGTGCAGAAGGCCCATCTACCGGTGCGCACCGTGCTCGGCCGCTACGCCGACATCGTCGAGCTCGACGACGACGGACTGTGCTGCGGTGCGGGTGGGGCGTACTCGGCGCTGCAGCCCGCCCTCGCCGGCGAGATCCGGACCCGCAAGCTCGACGCGATCCACCGCGCCGAG
The DNA here is from genome assembly GCA_025463305.1 of Ilumatobacteraceae bacterium. Next base: position 27,008 of record JAOBWK010000099.1, on the reverse strand, counting down.
GAGCGGTCGGGCGCCACCGTCGTGGCGAGTGCGAACCCGGGTTGCTCGATGCACCTCGCCGCCGGGGGACCGACGGTGCTCCACCCGATGGACATCATCGACCAGCTGATGCCGGCACCGGGCGACGCATCGTGAGCGAGACCTACGACTCGCTCGCCGATCGACTCGACGCGATCGCCGAGGAGATCGCCGACGCGGCGCTGAGCGATCTCAAGTCGGCGGTGCGCCGTGGCGATGCGAAGCGATCGAGCACCGAGCGATCGCTGACGCAGGCGCGACGCGCAGTCGAGAAGGCGGCGCACCTGTTGCGCTCGATCGGCGACCCGACCGAGCCCGACGAATCACCCGACGACGACTGAGTCGCCGACGCGCACCGTGCCCGTCTCGAGCACGGTGGCGTAGACGCCGACGTTCTGGTCGAGGTCGCGGACGATGTGGCGGAGCACGGACCGGTCGGCGGGCATGTCGTCGCCGTACTCGCGCGTGACGGCCACGCAGCGCGGACACGCGGCGCCGATCTGGAGGAGCGCGTCGCCGATGCGCAGCTGCCGACCGACCCAGCCGAACTCAGGGTGGCCGGCCTCATCGCCCGTGTCGACGACGAGTGAGGGCCGGAAGCGGCGCTCATCGACCACCGAGTCGGGCAACGCCTCGCGCATGCTGCGCAGCGCGCTGGTGGTCATGATCATCAAGGGGTAGACATCATAAAAGTTGCCCGGCGGGTACTCGAACTCGAGGATCTCCGGCGGGAACACGGAGAAGTCGGGCAGCGGCTCGTCCTCCAGACGACCGAAGATCGACCGCAGCTCCACCATCAGATCGTCGCTGTCCGGCCGGCCGCGCCGGTAGAAGTCGCGGTCCGAAGCCGGCGGCTTCGCCCACATCGACACCGAGTGGCCGATGGCCGCGCTCAACCGCTCGTCGACCGCAGGATCGTCGGTGGCGACAACGGTGCCGTCGGGCAGCGTGACGATCGCCGAACCCGCCGGTCCGATGGCCGCGGAGAGCCGGGACAGCCCGGCGAGCTTGCGCGCGCTGGCGATCGCATCGCGCTGCTCGTCGCGCAACGCCCACATCCGGTCGCCGACGATGCCGTGCTCGTCGATGCCTGCCGATTCGACACGCGCGCCGAGCATCGACTTCACCGGGTAGCGCCAGATCTGATCGGCCCTCATGCCGGCACACCGTAGGTGTTGAGCGTGTCGATCAGCAGACGGAGATCGCCGTAGCCGTGCTTGGAGAAGACGAAGGCGATGCGCGCGAACCCGACGCGGTCGTTCTCCTTCACCTCCAGTGGGAGCGGTGAGGTGCGCTCGATCGAACCGCTGGTGCACAGGTGCCCGAACGTCGCGTTGAGCTCGGCCAGCTGGGTGTCGTCGGGAGCCCGTTGCATCCGGATCACGAGTTGGTCGCCCACGTATCGGAGGCTGTCGTAGTTCGAGTAGAAGCGGCTGATCTCGGCGACGGCGGCCTCGCACGTGTCGGTGACGCTGTACAGCTTGGTGTCGGCCGCGGCGACCAGACCGCGGGCCACGAGTTGTTCGTCGACGAGCTCGGCCACGCGCTCCCAGTACGGATCGCCCGGCGTGTCGAGGAAGACGATCGGCACCGGCACGCCCTTGCCGGTCTGGGTGAGGGTGAGCAGCTCGAACGTCTCGTCGAGCGTGCCGAACCCGCCGGGCAGGCAGATGAACGCACTGCTCTCCTTGACCAGCATCAGCTTGCGGGTGAAGAAGTACTTCATGCTGACGTACTTGGCATCGCCGGCGATCACCGGGTTGGCGCCCTGCTCGAACGGCAGGCGGATGGCCACGCCGATGCTGTGATCGCGGCCGGCGCCCTCCATCGCGGCCTGCATGATGCCGGGGCCCGCACCGGTGACCACCATCCAGTCGTGATCGGCGAGGTGCGCGGCCACGTCGCGGGCCTGGGCGTACAGGGGATCGGCGACCGTGGTGCGCGCCGAGCCGAAGATGGTCACCTTGCGCCGATCGTGGTACGGCGCGAACACGTCGTAGGCGTCGCGCATCTCCATCACGGCCGAGGCCGCGATCTTGAGGTCGAGCGTTGCCGGGTGGTCGGCGATCATCCCGGCCGACGCCGTGAGCAGGTCGGCGGCGAGCCGTCGATCGGCCGCCGGACCGAGCACATCGAGCAGGTGTTGGACAGCGGCTGCCACGTCGGCGGAGAGCGCAGGGGTCACGCCAGCACCCTAGGTCTCAGAAATTCGGAATTCTTTCGCGGAGCCCGTCATCGACGACCGCCGATCCACTCTTGATCGGTGACGGCCCGAGCCTCCCCGAGGGCCGTCCCCTTCGAGCGGGAAGCCCGGCGGACCCGTGTCTCGCCGTCGGGTGCTCACAACCGGCTGGTGTCCGCGGATGGCACCAGCCTCGAAACGGAACGTGGGTGGTGCCAAGCGGATGGCACCACCCACGTTTCTGTTTTCAGGCCGCCGGCAGCAGGGCCCAGTCGAGGACCTGGCTCACGTTGTCGGCGATGTGGAAGGTCATCACGTCACGCACCCGCTGGGGCACGTCGTCGATGTCGTCCTCGTTGCGCCGGGGCAGGATCACCTCGGTGACGCCGGAGCGATGCGCTGCCAGCACCTTCTGCTTGACGCCGCCGATCGGCAGCACCTTGCCCTGCAGGGTGACCTCGCCCGTCATCGCGATCTCCGGGCGGACGTGGCGACCCGTGAGGGCCGACACCAACGCCGTCGTCATCGTGACCCCCGCCGACGGACCGTCCTTGGGAACGGCACCGGCGGGAACGTGGACGTGGATCTTCTGCTGCAGCGCGGATTCGTCGAGGCCGAGCTGATCGAGGTGGGCACGCACCCACGACAGGGCGATCTGCGCCGACTCCTTCATGACGTCGCCGAGTTGACCGGTGAGGGTGAGGCCCGGCTCGCCGGGGCTCGTGGACACCTCGATGAACAGCACGTCGCCACCGGCGCCCGTGACGGCGAGACCCGTCGCCACGCCGGCGTTGTCACGCACCCGGTCGGCCACCTCGTGGTGGACCTTCGGGCGACGCAGGTAGCCGGTGAGGTCGGTCTCGTCGACGACGATCGGTGTCTCGGCGGCCGTCGCGAGCCGTATCGCCACCTGGGCCGCCACCTTGCGCAGCAGCGTCCCGAGCTCGCGCTCGAGTGAACGCACGCCGGCTTCGCGGGTGTACCCGCTGATGATGCCGCGCAGGGCCTCGTCGGTGATGGTGATCTCGTCCGGTCGCAGTCCGTTGCGTTCGATCTGACGGGGGAGCAGGTGATGGCGGGCGATGACGAGCTTCTCGTCCTCGGTGTACCCGTCGAGCACGACCACTTCCATGCGGTCGAGCAGCGGCGCCGGGATGGTCTCCAGGGTGTTCGCGGTGGCCAGGAAGACCACGTCGCTGAGGTCCAGTTCGACCTCGAGGTAGTGGTCGCGGAACGTGTGGTTCTGCGCCGGGTCGAGCACCTCGAGCAACGCCGCGGTGGGATCGCCCGACCAGCCGCCGGCCGACAGCTTGTCGACCTCGTCGAGCAGGACGACGGGGTTCATCGACTTGGCCTCGCCGATGGCCCGCACGATGCGGCCCGGCTGGGCGCCGACGTAGGTGCGCCGGTGACCACGGATCTCGGCCTCGTCGCGCACGCCGCCGAGGGCGACCCGGACGAAGTTGCGGCCCATCGCCCGCGCCACGGACTCGCCGAGGGACGTCTTGCCCACCCCGGGAGGACCCGCGAGCAGGATGATGGCGCCGTCGTTGCGGCGGGTGCCGCCGACGGCAGGCGTGTCGGACGATTCCGAGTCGACGTTGTCGGCCTCGTGCTGCGCAGCGCGCTCGCTGCGCAGCTTGCGCACGGCGAGGAACTCGATGATCCGGTCCTTGACGTCGTCGAGGCCGGCGTGGTCGGCGTCGAGCACCTCGCGGGCGGCGGGGATGTCGACCTGATCATCGCTGCGGACCGCCCACGGCAGGTCGAACACCCGGTCCAGCCAGGTGCGGATCCAGCTCTGCTCGGGGCTCTGCCCGCTCGTGCGCTCGAGTCGGTCGAGCTCGCGGAGCACGGCGCTGCGGACGCCATCGGGCAGCCGGTTGCCGAGCTCGTCGAGCTTGGCCCGGTAGTCGTCGGCGGAGGCGTCCTCCTCGCCGAGCTCCTTGCGGATGGCGGCGAGTTGCTGGCGCAGCAGGTAGTCGCGCTGCTGCTTCTCCATGCCCTCGGTGACGTCGTCGCGGATCTTCGCGCTCACGTTCAGCTCGCCGAGGTAGTCCTTTGCCCACTGGACGACGTACTCCAGCCGGGCGCCGAGCTCGGTCAGCTCGAGCACCGTCAGGCGGTGGTCGGCGCCGGCGTCGGACCACCCGGTGACGCCGTCGGCGAGCTCACCGGGGTGCGACGTCGTGCGCAGGATCTCCGGCAGACGCCGTGACCGGCGGGCTTCGGCGATGCCCTCGGCAAGGGCACGCAGCTCGCGGCCCAGCGCGTCGACGCGTGGCGTCGGACGTGCTTCGGTGAGGGGCTCGACGTGCATCCAGCGACCACTGCGCTCGCTGGCCACCTCGTCGACGACGAGGGCGCGCTGCAGGGTGCGGACGATGATCACGCGGGTGCCGTTGGGCAGCTCGGCCGCCTGCTCGATCGAGCCGATGACGCCCACGGTGGTGGTGCGGCCGTCGATCTCGGGGAGCAGGAACAGCTGGTGGCCGGACTCGTTGGCGGCGGCACTGGCGGCGCGCGCCGCCTCGGAGTCGAGGGTGATGGTGACCACGGTGCCGGGGAACGCAACGGCGTCCGGCAGGGGGAGCACGGGGAGGGTGAGGGCGGTGATGGATGGGTCAGCCATGAGCGGAACGCTACAGACTTGCGATCCGAAAGCAACTGGATCCTGAGTCGATGTGACTCAAGGCAGCTGAGTCACCGCGTGGGAATAGAACTACTCCGCAGCGAGTTCAGTGGCCTTCGTCTGCAGCGCGTCGATCAGCTCGTCGAAGCTCTTCTGGAACGAGGACACGCCCTCGCGCTCCAGCGTCTCGCCGACATCGTCGGTGTCGACGCCCACGACGGCCAGCTGCTCCCACGCGAACAGCGAGGCCTCGACGTCGGCATCGACCCGGCGGACGAGGTGGCCGTGGTCCGCGAACGCCTCGAGGGTGGCATCGGGGAGGGTGTTCACGGTGTCGGGACCGATCAGCTCGTCGACGTATAGCGTGTCGGGGTAGGCCGGGTTCTTGGTGCTGGTCGAGGCCCACAGCGGGCGCTGGACGCGGGCGCCCTTGGCGGCGAGCGCCTCCCAGCGAGGACCGCTGAAGGTCTGCTGGAACAGGCCGTAGGCGAGCTTGCCCTGGGCGACCGCACCCTTGCCGCGCAGCGACAGCGCCTCGTCGGTGCCGATGGCCTCGAGCCGGCGGTCGATCTCGGTGTCGACCCGGCTGATGAAGAAGCTCGCGACGCTCGCGACCTTGGACAGATCGGAGCCGTCGGTGGCGGCATAGGCCTCGAGCCCGGAGATGTAGGCCTCCATGACCTGCTCGTAGCGATCGAGGCTGAAGATGAGGGTGACGTTGATGCTGCGCCCCTCGGAGATCATCGCCTTGATGGCGGGCAGGCCCTCGGCCGTGCCCGGGATCTTGACCATCAGGTTCTTGCGCGCGACGCGCTGGTGCAGCTCGCGGGCGGCGGACTCGGTGCCCGCCGAGTCGTGGGCGAGGCTGGGGGCCACCTCGACGCTGACGTAGCCGTCGAGCCCAGCGGTCTTGTCGTACACCGGCTCGAGGATGTCGAGCGCGCTGTTGATGTCCTGCAGCACCATCGACCAGTAGTCGTCGACGATCGGGTGCTCGCCACCCTTGACGAGCGTCGTGAACTGCTCGTCGTAATCGGGCGAACCCTGGATGGCCTTCTGGAAGATGGTGGGGTTCGACGTCAGGCCGCGCACGCCGCGGTCGACGAGGGCCTGCAGCTGGCCGGAGGTGATGTAGCCACGCTTCAGGTTGTCGAGCCACGGGCTCTGGCCGAAGTCGGTGGCGAGTTGAACGAGGCGGTCCATGTGGGGCTCCTACGGGTGATCGATCGGTTGGGGGCGATGAGTTTCAGGGATGCGGTGCGGTGGACGCGGCGACCAGCGCGGCGGCGCGGTCCACCACGTGATCGGCGTTGATGCCGAGCTTGTCGAGCACGAGGGCGCCGGGTGCGCTGGCGCCGAATCGGTCGATGCCGATCGACTCGTCGGCGTACTCCGCCCAGCCGAAGGTGACGGCGGCCTCGACCGACAGCACGGGCACGCCGGTGGGGAACACGGACTGCTTGTGCGCGGTGTCCTGGGCCTCGAAGCGGTCCCACGACGGCATCGAGACGACGTTGGCGCTGATGCCCCGATCGGCCAGCGTCTTCGCCGCGGCGACGCACACGTGCACCTCGCTGCCCGTGCCGACCAGCACGATCTGCGGCGAGGCGGTGGCGACAATGGTGGCCGCGCCGACCGCGACGGCCGAGCCGTCGGTGACGACGGGGATGGCCTGCCGGCTCAGCACCAGCGCTGTGGGGCCGTCGTGCTCGACGACGGCGCGCCACGCCTGGGCGGTTTCGTTGGCATCGGCGGGGCGGATGACCTGCAGGTGGGGGATGGCGCGCAGCGTGGCGATGTGCTCGACCGGCTGGTGGGTGGGGCCGTCCTCGCCGACGCCGACGGAGTCGTGGGTGAACACGAACAGCACCTTGGCCTTCGACAGCGCGGCCAGGCGCACGGGCGGACGCATGTAGTCGAGGAACACGAAGAACGTGCCGCCCGCCGGGATGATGCCGCCGTGCTTGGCCATGCCGACCATCGCCGAGCCCATGCCGTGCTCGCGGATGCCGTAGTGGACCTGCCGGCCACCGGGGGTCTCCTTGGCCTGGATGGTCTGTCCGGCGAGCTTGGTGCCGGTGTTGCCGGTGAGGTCGGCGGCGCCGGCGACGAGCCCGGGAACGCCGGCGATGGTGGCGTCGAACGCCTTCTGGATCGCCTCGCGGGTGGGGACCATCTCGCCCTGCTCGAACACGGGCAGCGAATCCGTCCATCCGGCGATGCCGGTGGCGTTCCAGCACGCGTCCCACGCGGCCTTGTCGATGTCGGCGGCGTCGAAGCGGGCCTGCCAGGCGTCGAAGGCCTCCTTGCCGTTGGCCGCGGCGTGGTTGCGGTAGGCGTCGACGAGGTCGGCGGGTGCCCAGAACGGCTCCTCGGGGATGCCCATCACGTCCTTGGTGCGGTTGACCTGCTCCAGCGTGAACGGGTTGCCGTGTGCCTTGTGATCGTCGAGGAGGTCGGGCGACGGGTAGGCGATGTGGCTGCGCAGCACGAGCAGGCTCGGCTTGTCGGTGACGGCCATCGCGCGGCGGATCGCGGCCTCGAGACCGTCGAGGTCGTTGGCCATCTCACCCAGCTGCTCCACGTGCCAGCCGTACGCCTTGAACCGCTCGGGCACGTTGTCGTTGTACGTGAGGTTGGTGTCGCCGTCGATGGTGATGTGGTTGTCGTCGTAGACCACCACGAGCCCGCCGAGGCCGAGGTGACCGGCGAGTGACGCGGCCTCGTGGCTCACGCCCTCCATGAAGCAGCCGTCGCCGGCGAGCACGAAGGTGTGGTGCGACTGGAGGTCCGTGCCGAAGCGATCGGCGAGGATCCGCTCGGCGATGGCCATGCCCACCGAGTTGGCGACGCCCTGCCCGAGTGGCCCGGTGGTGACCTCGATGCCGATGGTGTGCCCGGCCTCGGGGTGGCCGGGGGTGAGTGAGTCCCATTGGCGGAACGCCTTGATGTCGTCGAGCTCGAGGCCGTAGCCGTTGAGGTAGAGCATCGAGTACTGGAGGATGCTGGCGTGGCCGTTGCTGAGCACGAAGCGGTCGCGGTCGGGCCAGTGCGGATTCTTCGGATCGTGCTGCATGATCCGGCTGTAGAGCACGTGCGCCAGGGGAGCGAGCGCCATCGCCGTGCCCTGGTGACCGCTCTTGGAGTAGAGCGGCGCATCCATCGCGAAGCCCCGCACGAGGCTGATGGCTGCGGAATCCTGTTCGGGGGTCAACGTCGAAGGCACGGGTCCGACTGTACCCGCTGACGACCTGGCGAGACCCCCATCCACCTGCTGTTCAGACAGGTGGCAGCAAGCTGAACGGGACGAGGTGCCACGGGCCGCGATCGATGCGGCAATGGGCGAAGATCTGCCCGTACTCGGTGAACTCGAGGTCGCCCTTGACCAGCCGGTAGGTGAACTTGCCGGGGTCCACCGTGAACGGGCTGACGTTTCGAGCGATCTGCTCGTCGGTCTCCATGCGTCCCTTTCGGAACACCACCTCGAACACGCCGCTGCCCGGCTCGTCGGGCGGGCACGAGATCAGCGCGACGAGGTGCGGCGACAGGGTGACGGGCACCCGTGAGGGTGCCGCCATCGAGAACATCGCACCGGTCAGGTCGATGCGGGTGGACGGGCCGGGGGCCTGGCGGAGCTCGAAGTTCTCGACGAACAGCGCGGAGACGATCTGCATGCCGAGGAGGGTAACGGCATGATGGTCCGCGGGAGGCGCACAGCGTCAGCGGACGCGCACGCCGCCGAGCCAGACGCCGTCGATGGACAGGCCATCGCCGAGCGCCACGAAGTCGCCGCGGCATCCGACGGCGATCCGTCCGCGATCGGCGCACCCCATCAGCGCCGCCGGGTTGGTCGACGCCGCCTGGACTGCACGATCCAGCGGCACGCCGCAGGCCTCGACGACGTGGCGCACGCACTCGTCCATCGTCGCCGCGCTGCCCGCGAGCGTGCCGTCGGCGAGCCGGGGCGCACCGTCACGCATCGCCATCCGGACCGCGCCGATCGTGCCGCCGCCGTCGTGTCCGTTCGCCCGCCAGGCCACGGCATCGGTGACGAGCACGATCCGGTCGGCCGGCTTGGACCGGAACGCGAGCCGGATGGCCAGCGGGTGAACGTGGACGAGGTCGGCGATGAGCCCGACGGAGAGCCGGTCGTCGACGAGCGCGATCGACGCGAGCCCCGGCTCGCGGTGGTGCACCCCGGACATCCCGTTGAACAGGTGGGTCACCATGGTGGCCCCGGCGTCGACCATCGCCTCGACGTCGGCGACGGCGGGCGTGCTGTGGCCGATCGACACGACGATCCCGCGCGCCGTCAGCGCACGGGCCGCATCCGCCGCACCGGGCAGCTCGGCGGCGAGCGTCACGAGGCGCACGATCGGCGGAAGCGCTGCCAGCCACTCGAGGTCGATCGGGGCGAGCAGGTGGCGCGGGTGGGCACCCGGCGCGCCACCGAGGAACGGCCCTTCGAGGTGCGCACCGATGATCGCGGGAAGCCGAGTCGCAGCGGCCGACCGACGTGCCTCGTCCATCCGTTGCAGCGGCTGGGCGAAGCGGTCGAGCCGCGCCGTGACGAGCGTGGGGCACCACGCGGTGACGCCCTGGTCGAGCAGCCGCTCGCCGAGCCGGCGCCACTCGTCGCCGGTGGCCGACGCGATGTCGATGTCGTCGATGCCGTTCACCTGCACGTCGACGAAGCCCGGGACGAGGTCCACATCGGGCGTCGCGCGGTCGGTGGGACGGATCTCGACGACGGTGCCGGCATCGTCGACGACCACCTCGGACGGACCGCTCCAGCCCGCCGCGGTGAGGACTCGCCGGGCCGTGGTCGAGGACACGTGCTGTACGATACGCGCAATGACCGAAGGCGGGGAGCACCTCTCGACCCGCGACCAGATCGTGATCGAAGCGCTGCACTGCTTCGCCGAAGCTGGCTACGACGGCACCTCGTTGAACGACATCGCGGCCGCCGTCGGCATCCGCCGGCCGAGCCTGCTGCACCACTTCGCGTCGAAGGAGGTGCTGTACGGCGAGGTGTTCGAACGCCTCCTGTCGGACTGGTTCGATCGGCTCGAGGGTGCGATCGGTAGCACCGAGCGCGGCTGGACCAAGGTCGAGTCCGTGCTCATCGCCGGCTTCCGGTTCTTCAGCGACAACCCCGACTACGTGCGCTTGATGCGGCGCGAGGCGCTCGACAACGGCGCGCACCTCGGCATCGACCTGTCGGGCGTGCTGCGTCCAGCGTTCGACAGCGCGGCCGGCTACTTCCAGCGCGAGATGGATGCCGGCAACTTCCGCGCCCACGATCCCGAGCAGCTGCTGCTCACCGGTTACGGCGCGCTGCTCAGCTACTTCTCCGACGCGCCGTTCCTCGGCGGCCTGCTCGACGACGAGCCGCTGTCGGAGCGGTTGCTCGAGGTGCGCCTGCAGCACGTGCTGGGCTTCTTCCGCAGCGCGCTCGTGCCCTGACGCCTCGCGCGGCGGGGCTACGTTGCGGGCATGGCAACGCTCCAGGTCGGTGACGCAACGGTCGGCTACGCGGTCGAGGGGCCTGACGACGGCACACCACTGTTGATGATCCACGGCACGACGATGACCCGCACGGCGTGGGACATGGTGCGTGCCGCGATGCCCGCCGACACGTACCGGTACGTGCTCGTCGAGCTCCCCGGCAGCGGCGAGTCGTCGATGCCGACGGAGCCGATGACGATCGACGGCGTGGTCGAGCGGTCGCTCGCGCTGATGAGCCACCTCGGTCACGACACCTTCCACGTCGCCGGCTACTCGCTCGGCGCGGTGGTCGCACTCGCGATCGCCGGGACCGCACCACACCGGGTCGCATCGGCGACGTCGCTGTGCGGCTGGATCGCGGCCGATGCGCGCATGCGCGTCACGTTCGAGCTGTGGAAGCGGCTGATCACCGCCGACCCGCAGCTCTTCATGCTCTACGCGATGGCCGACGGGTTCACGGTGACGGCGCTCGGCGTGGCCGAGTCGGTGATCGACTCGCTGCTGCCGTTGACGGCGAGCATGCTCGCGCCGGGCTCGCTGGCCCACCTCGATCTCGACATCACGCTCGACATCTCATCGCTCGTCCCGGCCATCACGGCACCCACGTTGGTCATCGGCGGGATCGAGGACCGCTGGGTCGACGTGAGCCACAGCCGTGCGCTCCACGGCGAGATCGCGGGATCGACGCTGCACGAGCTGCCGGGTGGTCACATGATCGTCCAGGAGCTCGCGGTCGAGATCGCCGGGCTGCTCCACGCCCACGTGGCCGCCGCCGTGGCTGCGGCATGAGCCGCGCCGAGCAGTTCGCGGCGCTCGATCCCGACGTCGAGCGTCGCTGGCGCAAGTTCGGCGCCTGGGACCGCGTGTACTACCCGACGCTGCTCGGGATGGTGGTCGACGAGGTGCGCGTCGACTACTGCCGGATGACGCTGCCGTACCGGCCCGAGCTGGAGCAACCCGCCGGCCTGGTGCACGGTGGCGCGATCGCCTCGCTGCTCGACGCCGTGGTGGTCCCGGCGGTCGGCTCGGCGTACGGCCGCGAAGCGCGCTACTCGACGGTCGACATGCACGTGCAGTTCCTGAGTGCGGTCCGCCAGGCGGACATCACGGCCGAGGGCTGGATCGTGCGGCGCGGTCGATCGGTGGTGTTCTGCGAGTCCGAGGCCGTCGACGCATCGTCGGGCCGGATCGTGGCCAAGAGCGTTCTCACGTACAGCGTCTCTGGCAGCTGAGCGGGGATTCAGCTCCCGCGAGCCTGCACTGGCTACGGTTGGCGCGTGTCATCCGGCCGAACACTGTCCGAGTCCGCGTCCAAGGACCTGTTGCGTGCGTTCGGGGTGCCGATCGCGCCGGAGCGGGTGGTGGCCACGGCCGTGGAGGCCGCGCTGGCGGCGCACGACCTCGGGTTCCCGGTGGTGGTGAAGCTGTGCGGTGATGCGATCGCGCACAAGACCGAGCGAGGTCTGGTGAAGCTGCGCCTCGGCGACGGCCGAGCCGTCGAGGACGCTGGAGTGGAGCTGTTGGGCAAGGCGACGCCGGCCGACGGTGATGTGGGCCTGTTGGTGGCGCCGATGGTGTCGGGCAACCGCGAGCTGATCGCCGGGCTGCTGCGGGACGTGCAGTTCGGGGCGACCGTGATGTTGGGTGTCGGGGGAGTGCTCGCCGAGGCGATCGCCGATGTCGTGTTCCGTCCGGCGCCGGTGTCGCGGATCGATGCGGCCGAGATGATCGACGGGTTGGCGACGCAGAAGCTGCTCGGCGAGTTCCGTGGTGAGGCCGCCGTCGATCGTCAGCAGCTGATCGACGTGCTGGTCGGCCTGGGGGCCATGGCCGAGGCGCGCCCGGACGTGGCGAGCGTGGACGTGAACCCGTTGATCGTGCGTGCCGACGGTAGCCCCATCGCGGTCGACGCGCTGGTCGAGCTCGGCGATGCCGCCGGCCCGGTCGAGGTCGTCGCCCATGTCGGGCCCACGGTGGACCAGTTCCAGGCGCTGTTCGATCCGAAGGGCGTGCTGGTCACCGGTGCGTCATCGCATCCGGGCAAGTTCGGGTTCGTGTCGCTGCACAACATCCTCGCTGCCGGCTACACGGGCGGCGTGTACGGCACCAACCTGAGCGGCGAGACCGTGCTCGGCATCCAGACCGTCGCCGACATCGATGCGTTGCCCGACGGCGCGATCGACCTCGTCTTCGTGTGCACACCGGCGTCGGCGAACCCGGGGCTGCTGCGGGCGTGCGCAGCGAAAGGCATCAAGGCCGCGTTCTTGACCAGTGCGGGCTACGGCGAGGCGGGGGAGGCCGGTCGCGTCGCCGAGGCCGAGCTCGTCGCCCTCGCCGCCGAGTTGGGGATCCTGCTCGCCGGTCCGAACGGCCAGGGCGTCGTGTCGACGCCGGTGAACCTGTGCGCGCAGATCGTCGCCCCGTACCCGCCGGCGGGTCGGATCGGTGTCGCATCGCAGAGCGGCAACTTCGTATCGAGCTTCCTGAACTATGCCCGCCAGACCGGTGTCGGGATCTCCCGTGCCGTGTCGGCCGGCAACGCGGCAGCGGTCGACGTCGCCGACTACCTCGGATTCTACGCCGACGACCCCGCCACCGCAGTCGGCCTCGCCTACGTCGAGGGCATCACCGACGGCCGTGGCCTGCTCTCGCGCCTCGGTGCCGTCGCGGCGCGCAAGCCGCTCGTGATCGTCAAGGGCGGCGCCACCGAAGGCGGAGCCGCCGCAGCCGCGAGCCACACCGGGGCGCTCGCCGCGAACGACAAGGTTTTCGACGGTGCCTGCCGCGCCGCCGGCGTCACCCGCGCAGCCACCGTCGAGGAAGCGTTCGAAGCGGCGGCGACCTTCGCCACCCAGCCGTTGCCGAAGGGGCCGAACGTCGTCGTGCTCACCACCGCCGGCGGGTGGGGCGTGGTCACCAGCGACGCGATCTACGCCGACGGACAGCTGCAGCTGATGGCACTGCCCCCCGATCTCGAAGCGCAGATCGACACCGAGCTCCCTCCCCGGTGGAGCCGCAACAACCCGGTTGACTGCGCCGGCGGCGAAACGCGTGACACGATTCCCGAGGTGATGGAGATGATCGCAGCCCATCCCGACGTCCACGCGGTCGTCTACCTCGGGCTCGGTATCCAATCCAACCAGGCCCGGCTGATGGCCGAGGGACCGTTCTACCCGGGCGACGGGCTCGAGCGGATCGTCGCCTACCACCGCCGCCAGGACGAGCGCTTCGCCGAAGCCGCCGACGAGCTGTCCCGCCGCTACGACAAGCCGATCCTCACCGCCACCGAGCTCGCCGTCGCCGACCCCGACAACGCCGGCCCGGCCGCCGTGCGGGCCAGCGGCCGGCTCTGCTACGCCTCCGGCAACCGCGCCGTCACCGCGCTCGGCCACCTCTACCGCTACGCCACCTACCGCAACCAGCGAGGGCTCGACTGATGGTCCGCAACGCCGCCCGGGTCCGCCTCGGGCCTGCATTCCTCCTGGCCGTGCTCGCCGCCATTCCTGCGTTCGGCTTCGGCTACCTGTGGCGCTGGGCCGAGGCCCGGGTGCCCAACGACACGGTTGCGGACGTCCAGATGGGCACGGCCAACCTGCCGCTCACGCTGACGACGCCCGTGCTGTCGGTGCGCCGAGCCCCGCAGACGCTGGCCGCGCTGAACAGTGACGGTGCGCTGATCTCGTCGCTCACATCGCTCGGCACGCTCGTCAACGACACCTCCTGCCTCGTCGTGCAGATCGACGGCCGACCGGTGTTCGACAAAGGCGGCGACGTTCCCGTCACCCCGGCGAGCAACGAGAAGCTGATCACCGGGGCTGTCGCGCTGGAGGTGCTCGGTGCCGACTACACGTTCAACACCGAGCTGCTCGGCAACGTCACCAACGGCGTGGTGCAGGGCGATCTGTACATGCTCGGCGGTGGCGATCCATTGCTGTCGACCGGCGACTACCCGCCGTCGATCGCCAAGGACGCGCCGATCAACACCACATCGCTCGAGCAGCTCGTCGCCAATCTGCAGGCCGCCGGCGTCACCAAGATCACGGGCGGCGTCGTCGGCGACGAGTCGCGCTACGACCAGGAGCGCTTCGATCCGGGCTGGTCGGCCAGCATCCAGAACCAGGAGGCCGGCCCACTCGGCGCGCTGATGGTCAACGATGCGACCCGCCAGATCGGCACCACGAAGCGCTACGCCGATCCGGCCGTCGGCGCCGCCACCGACCTCACCCGGCTGCTCAAGGCAGCCGGCATCGCCGTCTCCGGCGCACCGAAGAACGGTCCACCCACCCCGGAGGGCACTCCTGTGTTGGCCACCGTCACGTCGGCGCCGCTGTCGGCGATCGTCGGCGAGATGCTCACCACGAGCGACGACAACACCGCCGAGATGCTGCTGAAGGAGATCAGCGTGCACGCCGACAACGTGATCGGCAGCCGCACCGATGGCATCGATGTCATCAAGAAGGTGCTCGTCACGTGGGGCATCGACACCAGCAAGCTCACCATCGTCGACGGGTCGGGCCTCGACTCCGGCGACACGGTCACCTGCAACATCCTGCTCCAGGTCCTCGAGCACGCACCGCTCGACGGGCCGCTCGGCGCCGGCCTCGCCATCGCCGGCCAGACCGGCACGCTCGCCACCGAGTTCACCGGCTCGCCCGTCGCCGGGCGCCTGCACGCCAAGACCGGTTCGCTCACCAACACCAAGGCGCTCACCGGCTACGTCACCACCACGGCGGGCACGATCGACTTCTCATTGGTGCTCGGTGCCCCGGGCATCGGTGGCACCGACGGATCGGGCCCGTACCAGCCGTTCTGGAACGAGCTCGGCAAGGCGCTCGGTGCCTACCCGAGCGGGCCGACCGTGGATCAGCTGCAGCCGCGCTGACGGCTCGGCGGCGCCGCGCCCGCCAGCCATGTGAGTCGAACCCGGCGCATTCTGGAACACGCCGGCTCGATTCGCTCTAAGGTCCCGGCATGGCGATCATGCCGATGTTCCCGTTGGGTTCTGTGCTGTTGCCCGGCGCGGTGCTGCCGCTCCACGTCTTCGAGCCGCGCTACCGCCAGTTGGTGCAGGACTGCCTCACCAAGGGCGATCACGAGTTCGGGGTGGTGCTGATCGAGCGCGGGCTCGAGGTCGGCGGCGGCGATCAACGGTGCAGCATCGGCACCGTGGCGCGGCTGATCCAGGTCGCGGAGCTGACCGACGGCCGTTACGCGCTCGTCACCGTCGGCACGAGGCGGGTGCGCGTCGTCGAGTGGTTGCCCGACGATCCGTATCCGCTGGCCGACGTCGACGACTGGCCCGACATCGTCGACGATGACGACGACACGCTCGCCGAGCGGATCTCCGTGGCGTGGGCACGGGTCCGGCGGATGAACGCGCTGGCGGTCGAGCTCGGCGATGCCCATGGCGACGTCACGGCCGAACCGTCCGACGATCCACTGGTCGCGTCGTACCACCTCAGCGCGCTCGCGCCACTCGGGCCGGCCGATCAGCAACGGCTGCTCGCGGCCTCCGGTCCGGCCGAGCGGATCGACCTCCTCGACGTCGCGCTCGACGACGCGCAGGCCCTCCAGCAGTTCCGTTTGCAACATCCGTCGGGGGGCGTCGACTTCGGCGACGATTTCGGAGACTCGTAGGAAGTGCTGCATCCGACCTGCTACATATAGATGCGTGGCAGACCCCAATCGCAAGGCAGACGCTGCCGCCGCCAAGCCCGGCACGAAGGCTCCGGCCAAGGACCAGGGTGAGATCGGCGAGGTCGTCGACCTCGTCAAGACCTACGTCCGCCAGGAGACCATCGGGCCCTTGAAGGGCCTCGGTCGCAAGGTCGGCATGGGTGCTGCCGGTGCGCTGCTCGTCGGCCTCGGCCTGTTCTTCCTCGCCATCGGTCTGCTCCGTCTCGTCCAGGACAAGCTCCCGCGCCTGGCCAGCGGCTCGCTCTCGTGGTTGGCCTACGTCGTCGTCATCGCCTTCTGCGGCCTCGTCACCGTGTTCGCGCTCTCCCGCATCAAGAAGATCGAAAAGGAACTGAACTGATGGCTGAATCGCCGAAGCGCGTCTCGCGCGACGACCTCGAGGCAAAGTTCCGCTCGTTCCAGGGCGGGGTGCAGAGCCAGGTCGACAGCAAGAGGTCCACCCTGATGGCCGCAGCGGCCGGCGGCGGCTTCCTGCTGCTGCTCCTCGTGTTCCTCATCGGCAAGCGCAGCGGCAAGAAGAAGACCACCCTGGTCGAGATCCGTCGGGTCTGACGATGGCCACGCGTCGTCGTGCGTCGTACTTCTCGCCCTTCGCGATGGGCCGTCGGAACGGCTTGTACAAGGGGTTGCTCGGCGGCGACCGCCGATGGCTCGTCATCGGCGGCGCGCTCTGGGGCGCCCGTTTCCTGCGCAAGGCCCTCGGCAAGAACGAAGAGGTCGTCACCATCGAGAAGATGGAGCCGGGCCAGTGGATGAGCCTGCGCACGATCTCCCCGAAGCAGCAGAAGGCCGAGAAGCAAGCGGCCAAGCTGGCCCGCTCGACCAGCAAGAAGCGCCCGGTCGTCAGCTCGTGAAGGTGCTGCTGCGCAACCCGCGCCGCGAGCTCGACATCCCAGGCCCCAAGCGTGTCCACGCCCTGCTGGCCGAGCTCGAGCTCAACCGCGAGTCCCACCTCGTCATCCGCAATGGCACACTCGTGCCGAGCGACGAGCAGCTCGCCGACGCCGACACCATCGAGATCCGTCCCGTCATCAGCGGTGGAGCAGCCTGATGAAGTGCCGTGTCTGCCGTGAGCCGGCCGTCATCGACGTGCCGCGTCACAACGCCAACTTCTGTGGCCCGCACTTCCTCGACATGTGCCGTCGTCAGGTGCTCAAGGCCATCGACGACTTCGACATGCTGTCCAAGGACGATCGCATCCTCATCGCCGTGTCCGGCGGCAAGGACAGCCTCGCCGTGTGGGACATGCTCATCGACCTCGGCTACCAGGCCGACGGGCTGTACATCGGGCTCGGCATCGGTACGTACAGCGATGTCTCGGGCGAGTACGCGAAGGCGTTCGCCGACGAACGCGGGCTGAAGCTGATCACCATCTCGCTGCGCGAGGACTACGGCTACGACGTGCCGACGGCCACCGTCGCGACCCGCCGCGTGCCGTGCTCGGCGTGCGGGATGAGCAAGCGCCACCTGTTCGACAAGGCCGCGATCGACGGCGGCTACAGCGTGCTCGTCACCGGCCACAACCTCGACGACGAGGCGGCCGTGCTCTACGGCAACACGCTGCGCTGGGAGCTCGAGTACCTCGCCCGCCAGCTGCCGACGCTGCCCGCGCGCAACGGCTTCCCGAAGAAGGTCAAGCCGCTCGTGCGGCTGTCCGAGCGCGAGACGGCGGCGTGGTGCGTGATCCGCGGCATCGACTACCTCGTCGACGAGTGCCCGATCGCCGCCGGCAACCGGCACCTCGGGTTCAAGGACGCGCTCAACACGATCGAGACGCAGTCGCCGGGGACGAAGACCGCGTTCTACCTCAACTTCGTCGAGAAGGTCGCGCCGCTGCTCGCCTCCTACGCGCTGCCCGACGACGTCGAGCTGCATCCGTGCGCGGAGTGCGGATCGCCCACCACCGGTCAGGTCTGCGCGTTCTGCAACCTGCTCACCAAGGCCCGGGCGCACGATCCGGTGCCCGTCGAACTGATCACAGGCAGGGGAGCGCGTCGCCGATGAACAAGCCGTTCGAATACGGGGACCGGGTGCTGCTGCTCGACTCCAAGCAACGCCGCTACATGATGGTCCTCAAGGAGGACGGCGAGTTCCACAGCCACAACGGCTTCGTGGCGCACGCCGCCATCGTCGGCAACTTCGAGGGACTGATCGCGCGATCGACGCGGGGCAGCTCGTACACCGTGCTGCGCCCCACACTCGAGGACTTCGTCGTGCAGATGCCGCGCGGCGCGCAGGTGATCTACCCGAAGGACCTCGCCCCGATCTGCATGCTCGCCGACATCGGCCCCGGCGTGAAGGTGTTCGAGACCGGCGTCGGCAGCGGTGCGCTGTCGATGACGATGCTGCGCTACGGCGCCGACATCACCGGCTACGAGCTGCGCGAGGACTTCTTGAACCGGGCCACCTCCAACGTTCGCTCGTTCCTCGGGGAGGACGCGTTGAGCCGCTACAAGGTGCAGCTCCGTGATGCGTACGAGGGCATCGACGAGACCGACTTCGACCGCGTGGTGCTCGACCTGCCCGAGCCGTGGAACGTGGTGCCCCATGCCGAGAAGGCGCTCCGGCTCGGTGGCATCCTGGTCGCGTACACGCCGTCGATCACCCAGGCCGCCAAGGTGCGCGAGACCTTCGCCGCGAGCCGGGCCTGGAACGGTGCGCGCACGCTCGAGGTGCTGCACCGCGGCTGGCACATCGAGGGCCAGGCCGTTCGCCCCGATCACCGGATGGTGGCCCACACCGCCTTCTTGACGACGGCGCGCTTCCTCGGCGTGCACGAGCCGACCAGCGTGGCCAGCGCGCAGGAGACGGTCGAGCCCGACCTCGACGAGGCTGTCGAGCTCGAGCTGGTGGACGACCTCGACGGCGGCTGACCTCGTCAGCTGTACGCCGGCCGGAGGGTTTGCCGTGCCCCCGGGTGCACGGCAAACCCTCCGACGATGTCGAACCGAAAACGGGAGAAGGGGCGCCGGAGCGCCCCTTCTCACCCAGATCGTGGTCGAACGCTCAGGGCTCGATGAAGATGCACTCGCCGGGGCACTCCTCGGCACTCTCGATGACGCCGTCGAGCTGGCCGTCGGGGATGTTGGCCATGCCCTCGGCGCCCTGGGGGTTGCCCTTGGCCGTCGCGTAGATGGTGGCGCCCTCGCGGACATAGGCCAGACCATCATCCAGCAGGGTGAAGACGTCGGGGGCGATCTCTTCGCAGAGGCCGTCGCCGGTGCACAGATCCTGATCGATCCAGACCTTCATGATGTATGTGTCTCCTTGGGAGGCTGACGAAGCGCTGCTCACTGTACACGCCACCACCGCTGAAAGTGGTGTTTGGCAAGCGCGCCTTTCGACCCCCATCCGGTGTAGGTTCGTCGTCGTTGGCGGTGTCGTCGAAGGCTCGTGTTCGGCACCCGGACCAGGAGGTGCAGACGTGTCAGACCCCGATGAGAACGTCTCCATGAACGTGCCGGACGAGGTCCTCGACCTCCGCACGCAGGTGGTGGTGCTCGAAGAGGAGATCGGTCACCTGCGTCACAAGCTGGTCGATGCACCCAAGCGGGTGCGCGCTCTCGAGGAGCGCCTGCTCGAGACCAAAGGCCAGCTCGCCCACCTCACCTCGCAGAACGAGCGGCTCAGCTACACCCTCCGCGAAGCCCGCGAGCACATCGCCTCGCTGCGCGACGAGGTCGAGAAGCTGACCCAGCCGCCGTCCGCGTACGGCGTCATCGTCGGCAAGAACGACGACGGCACGGTGGATGTGCTGTCGAGCGGTCGCAAGATGCGCGTCAGCCTGCATCCCGAGATCGAGCACGACACGCTCGAGCGCGGCGCCGAGGTCGTGCTCAACGAGAGCTTCAACGTCATCCTCGCCCGCCAGCCCGACATCACCGGCGAGGTCGTCACCATCAAAGAGGTGCTCGACGACGGCGTGCGCGCGATGGTCGTCGGCCGCGCCGACGAGGAACGGATCTGCGAGCTGTCCGATGCGCTGCGTGGCGTCCACCTGCGCCCGGGCGACAGCATCCGCATGGACTCGCGCACCGGGATGCTGCTCGAGAAGCTGGCCCGGCCCGAGGTCGAGGACCTGCTCCTGGAAGAGGTGCCCGACATCTCCTACGAGGACATCGGCGGCCTCGACAACCAGATCGAGATGATCGCCGACGCGGTCGAGCTGCCGTTCCTGCACCAGGAGCTGTTCGCCGAGCACCGCCTTCCGGCGCCGAAGGGCATCCTCCTGTACGGGCCTCCCGGTTGCGGCAAGACGCTGATCGCGAAGGCCGTCGCCAACAGCCTCGCCAAGAAGGTGGCGGCGTCCACCGGCGGCGAGAAGGGGCGCAGCTACTTCATCAACATCAAGGGACCGGAGCTGCTCAACAAGTACGTCGGTGAGACCGAGCGGCAGATCCGCCTCGTGTTCCAGCGAGCGCGCGAGAAGAGCGAGGAGGGCTGGCCCGTCATCGTGTTCTTCGACGAGATGGACAGCATGTTCCGCACCCGCGGCACCGGCATCAGCTCCGACATGGAGAGCACGATCGTGCCCCAGCTGCTGGCCGAGATCGACGGCGTCGAGGGCCTCAAGAACGTCATCGTCATCGGCGCCACGAACCGCGAAGACCTGATCGATCCGGCCATCCTGCGCCCGGGCCGGCTCGACGTGAAGATCAAGATCGAGCGCCCGAACCAGCAGGCCGCGGCGCAGATCTTCGCCCAATACCTCACCGACGAGATCCCGATCGCTCCCGACCACAAGGTGCCCGAGATGATCGAGCGCACGGTCGAGGAGATGTACCGCGACGACGAGTCCAACCGCTTCCTCGAGGTCACGTACCACAACGGTGACAAGGAGATCCTCTACTACAAGGACTTCTCGTCGGGCGCGATGATCGAGAACATCGTGCGGCGCGCGAAGAAGCTCGCGATCAAGCGGCTGATCGCCGGGGGAGTGAAGGGCGTCAGCACCCAGGACATGCTCGACTCCATCCGCCAGGAGTACAAGGAGCACGAGGACCTGCCGAACACCACCAACCCCGACGACTGGGCCAAGATCAGCGGCAAGAAGGGCGAGCGCATCGTCTTCATCCGCACGCTCGTCAACGAAGGCAAGGCCGCCGAGGCCCCTGCCGGGGGCCGCGCCATTGAACGAGTCGGCACCGGCCAGTACCTGTAGGGTCCGTTCATGGCGATCGCCAAGGTGTGCGGGATCGAGACCGAGTACGGGATCCAGGTCCGTGGCGCGGAGTCGAACCCGGTCGCGGCATCGAGCGTGCTGATCAACGCCTACGTCAGCGGTGTGCTGCGCAAGGTCAGCTGGGACTTCGAGGACGAGCAACCGGGCAACGACGCGCGCGGGTTCCGGTACGAAGACGTGTTCTCGCCCGAGATCGAGACCCAGCTCGTCAACGCGGTGCTCACCAACGGTGCGCGCTACTACGTCGACCACGCCCATCCCGAGATCTCCACGCCGGAGTGCATCAACGCGCTCGACGTGGTCCGCTGGGACCGCGCCGCCGAGGAGATCGTGCGGGTGAGCATGGACCGCGCCCGACGGCTGCTGAACGACGGCAGCGAGATCGTCACCTACAAGAACAACTCCGACGGCAAGGGCAACAGCTACGGCTGCCACGAGAACTACCTCGTCGATCGCGCCACGCCGTTCGGCCGCATCGTCGCCCAGATCACCCCGCACTTCGTCGCCCGTCAGGTCTTCTGCGGTGCCGGCAAGGTGGGCTCGGAGTTCCCGGGCACGCCGTCGTCGAGTGTGCCGTTCCAGATCAGCCAGCGCGCCGACTTCTTCGAGGAAGAGGTCGGGCTGGAGACCACGCTCAAGCGGCCCATCGTCAACACCCGCGACGAGCCGCACTGCGATCCGCAGAAGTACCGCCGTCTGCACGTCATCGTCGGCGACGCCAACATGGCCGAGGTGTCCACCTACCTCAAGGTCGGTACGACGGCGATCGTGCTGGCGATGATCGAGGACGACGTCATCGGCACCGATCTCACCCTGGCCAGCCCGGTCGCGGCGATCCGCCAGATCAGCCACGACCCCACGCTCACCCGCACCATCCTGCTCCGCGAGGGCAAGCGGGTGACGGCGTTGGAGCTGCAGTGGGCGCTGCTCGAGCGGGCCCAGAAGTACGAGCGCAGTCACGGTCTGGAAGCCGTCGGCGAGTCGGTCGGGCTCGATGTGCTCTCGCGTTGGGAGACGGTGCTCACCGGGTTGGAGGCCGACCGCGACAGCGTGGCCGGCTGGGTCGACTGGGTGGCCAAGGAGCGTCTCGTCAACGCGTTCGCGCAGCGCCACGATCTCCGCCCCGGCGACGCCAAGCTGAAGGCGCTCGATCTCCAGTACCACGACCTGCGCGCCGAGCGCTGCCTCGCCAACCGCGTCGGGCTGGAGACGCTGATCCCCGACGACGACGTGCGCAGCGCGATGACGGAGCCGCCCACCACCACCCGCGCCTACTTCCGCGGCCGTTGCTTGCAGAAGTGGCCGAACGACATCGTCGCCGCGAACTGGGACTCGATGGTGTTCGACATCGGCCGCGATCCGCTGCGCCGGGTGCCGATGATGGAGCCGCTCAAGGGCACCGCTGAACACGTCGCCCACCTGCTCGACGACTGCGACACGGCCGCAGAGCTGCTGGCGCGATTGGGCTCATAGGCTCCAACCAGACGACACGATCCAGATGATCAGACAGACGACACGACGAGAGGGAGAGACCAGATGGCCGAGCGCACCCAGAAACAGAAGCCGGTTCCCGCACGTACCGAGGAGACCGTCACGGAGGCTCCGGCCACCGCGCCCCAGGGCGAGAAGCTGAAGGCCGAGCTCGACGATCTGCTCGACGAGATCGATGAGGTGCTGGAGACCAATGCCGAGGACTTCGTCAAGAGCTACGTGCAAAAGGGCGGAGAGTAACCCCGATGTCGATGCCGTTCTTCGCACCCGGCGATGACCCGGGTGCGAGCTTTCCCGAGCTGCTCCGGCGGGTCGGGCTCCAACACGATGCCCCCACGGCCTCACTCGGCGACCTCGGCGCGCCCCACGCCACCACGTGCGTGGCGCTGCGCTACCTCGACGGCGTCGTCATGGCCGGCGACCGGCGGGCCACATCGGGCAACCTGATCAGCCACCGCTCGATGGAGAAGGTGGTCCAGGCCGACCGGTTCAGCGGTGTCGCGATCGCCGGCACCGCAGGTCCGGCGATGGAGATGATCAAGCTGTTCCAGCTCCAGCTCGAGCACTACGAGAAGGTCGAGGGCTCGTACCTCAGCCTCGAGGGCAAGGCCAACCAGCTGTCGATGATGGTGCGCGGCAACCTGCCCGCCGCCATGCAGGGCATGGTGGTCGTGCCGTTGTTCGCCGGCTACGACCTGCGTCGCGAGACCGGCCGGCTGTGGGCGTACGACGTCACCGGGGGCCGCTACGAAGAGCACGAGTACATCGCCACCGGCTCGGGCAGCCTGCATGCCGGCATGGTGATCAAGCTCGGCCACAACCCGCAGCTCGACCGCGACGAGGCCATCGACCTCGCCTGCCGTGCGCTGTGGGAAGCCGCCGACGCGGACTCCGCCACCGGTGGGCCCGACGCGCTGCGTGGCATCTACCCGGTGGTGGCCACCATCACCGCCGACGGCTGGCAGCGGATCGCCGACGACGATCTCGCCGGGCGCTACGTCGCCATCGCCGACGAGATGAGGTCGCGCACATGAGCCAGCCGTTCTACGTCGCACCCGAACAGGTGATGAAGGACCGCGCCGACTACGCGCGCAAGGGCATCGCCCGCGGCCGTGCGGCCGTCGCACTCCGCTACGCCGACGGCATCGCGCTCGTCGCCGAGAACCCGTCGAACACGCTGCGCAAGGTCAGCGAGATCTACGACCGCATCGCGTTCGCCGGCATCGGCAAGTACAACGAGTACGACCAACTGCGCGTCGCCGGCGTCCGCGCCGCCGACCTGAAGGGCTACCAGTACAGCCGTGACGACGTCGATGCGCGCAGCCTCGCGAACAGCTACGCACAGATGCTCGGCCAGATCTTCACCCACGAGATGAAGCCGATGGAGGTCGAGATCCTCGTCGCCGAAGTCGCGCACAGCTCCGAGGGCGATCAGCTGTTCCACATCCTCTATGACGGCACGGTCTTCGACGAGCGGCGCTTCAGCGTGCTCGGCGGCGACGCCGACGCGATGTCCGGCCGGCTCAACGAGTCGTGGTCGGAGGGGCTGGACCTCGGCGCCGCGGTCCGCGCCGCCGTGGCGGCCCTCGCCGGGCCCGAGCGCACGCTCACCGCCGACGATCTCGAGATCGCGGTGCTGTCGCGCACGAACGGTCGGCGCTGCTTCCAGCGTCTCACCGACACCGACGTCGCCGCCCACCTCGCCGGCTGAGGGCCGCATGGGCTCACCGCGGCTGCTGCCGTGCGGGCCGACCTCGGTGATGATCGAGGTCGACGACACCAACGCGGCGATCCAGCTCGCCGCGCACATCCGCACCGCCTCACTCGACGGCGTGGTCGACCTCGTGCCCGCGGCGCGCACTGTGCTCGTGTCGTGCGCGTCGTCGACCGATCTGGCGGCGGTCCACGCAACGGTCGCCGGGTTCCGTCCCGGTGCCGCGGTCGAGCGGAGTGGGATCCTGGTCGAGGTGCCCACCGTGTACGACGGCGACGACCTCGCATCGGTGGCCGACACCATTGGCACCACGGTGGTGGAGGTGATCGCGCTGCACAGCGACACCGTGTACGACGCCGCGTTCTGCGGGTTCGTGCCCGGGTTCTCGTACCTCACCGGCCTGCCCGACGTGCTCGTGCTGCCGCGCCGGCAGAACCCTCGAGTGCGGGTGCCGGCCGGTTCGGTGGCGCTCGCCGCAGGCTTCACCGGCGTGTACCCGACGGCGTCGCCGGGCGGCTGGCACCTCCTCGGCCGGGCGACCGTCGCGATGTGGGACTCGTCCCGAGCCCGCCCCGCGTTCATCGAGCCGGGCGACACCGTTCGCTTCGTCCCGGTGGTGGGCTGACGTGCTGGAGATCCTCGCCCCCGGACCGCTCTGCACGGTGCAGGACCTCGGCCGGCCGGGCTGGGCGCACCTCGGCGTCGGGGCGAGTGGCGCGGCGGACCGCGAGGCGCATCGTCTCGCCAACCGGCTCGTCGGCAACCCGGACGACGCAGCGACGCTGGAGTGCACGTTCGGCGGCCTCCGGGTGCGGTTCGAGACGGCCGTCTACGTCGCGATCGCCGGCGCCGAGTGCCCGGCCACCACCGAACCGTTCCACGCCGTTGGCCACCGTCAGCCCGTCGCGCTCGCGGCCGGCACCGAGCTCGTCCTCGGCATGCCCCGCTCCGGGCTGCGCACCTACCTCGCCGTGCGCGGCGGGATCGACGCACCGGCTGTGATGGGCTCGCGCAGCACCGATCTGCTCAGCGGGCTCGGCCTGCCCCCGCTGGTGTTCGGTGACCGGCTCGGCATCGGCGCGTCACCGAGCACGAACATCCCGACGGCGCTGGCGCCGGCTCCGCCACCCGATGCGTCGCCGGTCGCGCTGTGGCCCGGTCCACGTCACCACTGGTTCACCGCCTCCGCCCACGCCGCGCTGGTCGCCGTGGGGTACGAGGTGCTCAGCACGAGCAACCGGATCGGTGCCCGACTGCACGGTGCGACGCTCGAGCGGAGCGTGCTCGACGAGCTGCCGTCGGAGGCCATCGTCGACGGCGCGGTCCAGGTGCCCAACGACGGCCAGCCGTTGGTGTTCCTCGCGGACCACGGCGTCACCGGCGGCTACCCGGTGATCGCCATCGTCGATCCCGGCGACCTCGGCCGCGTCGCCCAGGCCCGACCCGGCGAGCAGCTCCACTTCCGCTGGTGCCGCTGAGGGGGCTGCACGATCACTCCGTCATGTCCGCACACGCGACCTGGGATGGCAGTAGGTTGACGCGCATGGACCGTCGCATCTTCGGGCTGGAGAACGAGTACGGCGTCACGTGCACGTTGCGCGGCCAGCGTCGGTTGAGCCCGGACGAGGCGGCCCGCTACCTGTTCCGCCGCGTCGTCAGCTGGGGGCGCAGCAGCAACGTGTTCCTGCAGAACGGCGCCCGACTGTACCTCGACGTCGGTTCGCATCCCGAGTACGCGACGCCCGAGTGCGACTCGCTGTACGACCTCGTCGTGCACGACAAGGCGGGGGAGCGGATCCTCGAGAGCCTCGTCGAGTCGGCCGAGCAGCGCCTGCGCGAAGAGGGCATCCGCGGCACGATCTACCTGTTCAAGAACAACACCGACTCGGCGGGCAACAGCTACGGCTGCCACGAGAACTACCTCACGAGTCGTCGCGACGATCTCGGTCACTACGCCGAGGTGCTCATCCCGTTCCTCGTCAGCCGCCAGATCTACACCGGTGCCGGCAAGGTGCTCCAGACCGCGCGCGGCCCGGTGTACTCCATCGCCCAGCGCGCCGAGCACATCTGGGAGGGCGTTTCGTCGGCCACCACGCGGAGCCGCCCGATCATCAACACCCGCGACGAACCACACGCCGACGCCGAGAAGTACCGCCGGCTGCACGTGATCGTCGGCGATTCGAACATGAGCGAGTACACCACGTTCGTGAAGGTCGGCGCGGCGGCGTGCATGCTGCGGATGGTGGAGGATCCCCAGGTCGTGTTGCGCGACATGACGCTGGAGAACCCGATCCGGGCGATCCGCGAGATCAGCCACGACGTGACGTGCCGCCGCACCGTGAAGTTGGCCAACGGCCGCGAGGTCAGCGCCCTCGACATCCAGCGCGAGTACCTCGACCGGGCCTTGCGCTACGCCGACACCAAGGGCTTCCCGCCGATGGAGCAGAAGGCGCTCGAGATGTGGGAGCACTGCATCTCGACCATCGAGAACGATCCGCTCAAGCTCGACCGCGAGGTCGATTGGGTGATCAAGCACAAGCTGATCGAGGCCTACCGGGCCAAGCACGACCTGCCCCTCGGTCAC
>JAOBWK010000068.1 GCA_025463305.1 Ilumatobacteraceae bacterium | reverse complement strand
AAGCTGAGCCCACCAAGCCGACGGGACTCGTGCTGGTACCAACCCGCGAGCTCGCCGAGCAGGTGCAGCGTGCCTTCGTGCCACTGGGTCGCGCCCAGTGGCGCTTCATCCAAGCGATCTACGGCGGTGCCTCGTTCGGCCCCCAGATCCACTCGCTCCGCAAGGGCGCCTCGGTCGTCGTCGCGACGCCAGGCCG
Organism: Ilumatobacteraceae bacterium; assembly: GCA_025463305.1. The sequence continues at coordinate 53,661 of JAOBWK010000068.1, read as the reverse complement.
CCTGCTCGACATCATCGAGAAGGGCTACTGCGATCTGAGTGCCGTCGAGGTCTGTGTGATCGACGAGGCCGACCGGATGGCCGACCTCGGCTTCATGCCCGATGTCCGCAAGATCCTCGACATGACGCCGGCGACGCGCCAGACCATGCTCTGGTCGGCCACGCTCGACGGTGACGTCAACGAGATCATCCGCGACTACATGAAGGATCCGGTCCGCCACGACCTCATGGAGGATGTGGAGGAAGCTCCCGTCGACCACAAGTTCGTCGTCACCCGGCCCACCGATCGTCTCGACGCCGCCGTCGCGCTGATCGAGGAGCACGGCCCCACCATCGTCTTCGTCAAGACCCGTTTCGGTGTCGATGACGTGTCCGAGGACCTGAACCGTGCCGGCGTCAAGGCCGGCGCGTTGCACGGCGCGCGCAGCCAGGCTGTCCGCCAGCGGGTCCTCGAGGACTTCAAGCGCGGCAAGCTGCAGGCCCTGGTGGCCACCGACGTCGCCGCTCGCGGCATCCACGTCGACAACGTCAGCCTCGTCATCCACTACGACATGCCGGACAACGACAAGGACTACACCCACCGCTCGGGTCGCACCGGCCGCGCCGGTCAGGCCGGCGTGGTGATCGCGTTCGTGCCGCCGAGCCGTCAGCGCCTCGCCGAGCGGATGAGCGACGCCGTCGGCAACGAGGTCACCTGGGAGCGCGGCGAGAAGCCCGTCGAGCGCGTCCCGGCCGCCGAGCGCGAGACCGGCAACCGCGACCGTGGCGAGCGCGAGCGCAACGACCGCGGCGATCGTGGTGGCTACCGCGGCAACAGCGACCGTCCGTCGTACGGCGACCGCGCCGACCGCGGGCCGTCCGGCGACCGCGGCAACTACAGCGGCGGCAACTACGGACGCGGCAACGACGGCCGTGGCAACTCGGGCGACCGTCCGAGCCGGCCCTCCAGCGACCGCCCCTCGTACGGCGACCGCGCCGCACGTCCAGCGGCGAGCGACCGCCCCTCGTACGGCGACCGCCCGAACCGCCCCACCGGCGACCGTCCCTCGTACGGCGACCGCACGGCCCGCCCCACCGGCGACCGTCCGTCATACGGCGACCGCACGGCCCGCCCCTCCAGCGACCGCCCGTCATATGGTGACCGCCCGAACCGTGCCGGCAGCGATCGCCCCGCCTACGGCGCCGACCGCCCCAGCACGGGTGGCTACCGCGGCAACAACCACGATGGCCGCACCGAGCGCCCTGCCGGTGGCACCGATCGTGGCTTCAACAACTGGACGCCACGGACCCCGCGCTCCGACGCCCCGGCTCGTGACCGCAACGACTGGAGCCCGAAGCCGCGTCGCGACGACGACCGTGGCGCCGCCGGTGGTCGCTTCGGCCGCGACGACCGCAGCGCCCGTCCCGGTTTCGACCGCGACGCTCCCCGCCCGGCGTACGGGGGCGCGGCCCGCAACGACCGCCCCGGCAACGATCGCCCCGGCTTCGGCGGCAACCGCAACGACCGCCCCGGTGCGGGCGCACGCGGTGACCGCCCGGCATACGGCGCGCCGCGCAACGACCGCCCCGGCTTCGGCGGCGGCAACCGCAACGAACGTCCGGCATACGGCGGCGGCAACCGCAACGACCGGCCCGGCGGCGGCACCGGCCGCCCGCAGAGCGACCGCGCCCAAGGCGACCGCCCGTGGCAGAAGCGTGACTCGGCACCGACCGGCGACCGCCCCGCTTACGGCGGCGCGGCCCGCAGCGACCGTCCGGGCCCCAAGACCGGCGGCGGCTACAACCCCAGCTCGACCCGCAAGTCGTCCGGCTTCACCCCCGGCGCCACCCGCACCACCGGTGTGAAGGGCAAGTTCCAGGCAGCTCCGGGCCGCGTCCGGCCCGACGCCGACTGAGCTCGGCGATGGTTCGACGCGTCAAGCTGCTGCCCCTGTCGCCCTCGCGGTACGGCAGGGCGGCAGCACGCCTCGTCCGGTCGCGGCTGCAACCCGGCGCCACCGCACCGGCCGACGCGTCCCCGAACGCGGCTGGCTTCTCGGCGACGAAGTACGCCGACCTGTACGAGGAGCACGCGCTCGCGCTGACCCCGGACACGTCCATCGGCGACGGCGACTTCGACACGATCGGCCGGATCGAGCTGGCGATCCTCACCGACGCCGGACTGACGCCGTCGTCGTCGCTGTTCGACTTCGGCTGCGGGACAGGGCGGCTGGCGGTCCACGCCGTGCCGTACCTCACCACCGGCCAGTACGTGGGCACCGACATCTCACCGACGATGCTCCTCCATGCGACTGCGCTGCTGCACGACCGCCTCGGCTCGATCCCCGAGCGCGTCCGCTTCGCGACCCAGCCCGACGAGCAGTTCCCGGTGTCGGGCCCGCCCGACATGTTCTGCGCGTACTCCGTCTTCACCCACATGGAGCACGAGGACATCTTCCGCTACCTCCGCTCGGCACGGACTGTCAGCGCGCCGCACACCGTGTTCGTCGCGTCGTGCCTGCAGCTCGATCTGCCCGAAGCGCAGAACATCTTCCTGATGTCGGCGGCGAAGTCGGTCGACGAGCGCTGGAGCGAGGTGCGCAACGTGGTCACCTCGCCCGAGCTCTTCACCGAGGTCGCCCGGCTCGCGGGCTGGGCCGTCACCGCCTGGCACCCGGGCAGTGGCCCCGCCGGGACGATGCCCGACGGCAGCCGCGTGGGCCTCGGCCAGAGCATCGTCGTGATGCGCCCGAACTGATCCTCGAGCCGGCTGGAGCCGCGCACCCGCGCCTGGAACTGGCTGCGTGATCGGCCCGCCAACGGGCCGATCACGCATCCAGTCGCTCGGCTTCGGTCGGCGAACGCTCAGCGGGTGACGAGGCCGTGCTGGCCGGCCCAGTCGCGGATGTCGCGGCGCATGATCGCAGCGGCGAGCAGGTCGGGGAACGCTGTCGGAGTGCACGCGAAGGCCGGCACACCGAGCTCGGCGAGCGCGCCGGCCGCCCCGTGGTCGTACGACGGTGCGCCGTCGTCGCTGAGCGCGAGCAGGGCGATGCACGTGACGCCGCGCCGCGCCATCGCTGCGATCCGCGCGACGAAGTCGCCGCCCGACGAACCCTCGTACAGGTCGCTGATCACGATCATCACGGTGTCGTTGGGACGTGTGACCAGCGACTGGCAGTACGCCATCGCGCGGTTGATGTCGGTGCCGCCACCGAGCTGGATCCCGAACAGCACGTCGACCGGATCGTGCATGTGCTCGGTGAGATCGGCGACCGATGTGTCGAAGGCAACCAGGTGGGTCTGCAGCGACCGCATCGACGCCAACGCCGCGCCGAACACGCTCGCGTAGACGACGCTGTCGCTCATCGACGCGCTCTGGTCGATGGCGATGATGACATCACGCCGCAGCGCGCTGGCGCGCCGCGAGTAGCCGATCAGCTTGTCGGGGACGACGGTGCGCAGATCGGGTTGGTAGTGGGCGAGGTTGGCCCGCACGGTGCGGTCCCAGTCGATGTCGCTGTGCCGCGGTCGTCGGATGCGCGTGGAGCGGGCGAGGGCCCCGCGCACCGCCTGGTGGGTGGGCTCGGCGAGGCGCTCCTGCAGCGCGTGCACGACCTTGCCGACCACGAGGCGCGCCGTCGCACGCGTCGTGTCGGGCAGCAGGTGCTGCAGGGACAGCAACGTCGCGACGAGGTGCACGTCGGGTTCGATCGCGGCGAGCATCTCCGGCTCGAGCAGCATCCGCTGGAGGTTGAGCCGATCGATCGCGTCGCGCTGCATGACCTGCACGACCCCGGACGGGAAGTAGGTGCGGATGTCGCCGAGCCAGCGGGCGATGTTCGGCGCCGACGCACCGAGCCCGCCCGACCGCTTCGGGCTCCGGCCGCGCTGACCGCTCGCGGGCGGCGCGTCGTAGAGCGCGCTGAGGCACGCGTCCATCTGCCGATTGTCGCCCTCGAGGTCGATGCCCGTGCCATCGGGGTGCTCGGTGTCGCCGGCACCGAGCACCATCCGCCAACGCCGCAACCGCTCGCCCTCGTGCACGCGCGTTCCAGGCTCGTGCAGCGGCAACACGTCGTCGGGGGTGTCAATCATCTCCCTGCCCCCAACAGCTGTGCGATGGTGTGCAGGCCCGCAGCGACCCGATCCGGATCGAGCGTGCCGAAGCCCTCGTCGCCGGCTGGCACGCCACGACGCACGCGCTCGCCGATCTGGCGGCGCTCGGCCACCTCGAACGTGCCGAACGTGCGCCGCAGCAGCGGCAGCGCGTCGACGAACGCATCGGCGTGGAGGCCCGAGATCCAGTTGTCGATGAGGGTGAGCAGCTCGTCGTCGTGCACCAGCACGGTGCCCGAGCCGCCGAGGAAGCCCTCCGCGAAGGCCGCACCATCGGCGGGAGCGCTGCCGATCGAGAGCGCCCGGGAGACCCGACGTTCGACTGCGTCGCCAGCCATCACGCCGCTGTCGGCGAGCAGCCGGGTGGCCCGACCCTGCAGCAGCGCGTGCACCAGGTCGCGTTCGACCAGCTCGGCCAACGCCGCGTCGAGCCGCGCGATCAGGACGCGGTCGGCGAGCAGCGCAAGGGCGGCCCGCGTGTCGTTGATCGAGATGGCCATGCCCGCTGCTGCGTCGGCGTCGAGGCTGGTGCAGGCCGGCGCCAACCCGGCGGCGATGCGGGTGACCATGCCGTCGATCACGGTGGTGAGCGCGCCGGCGTCGGTGCCGCGCACGTCGCCGTACCGAACCGTGCGCACCAGCGCGGGGAGCGCCTCCATCAGATGGGTGACGTCGACGTCGAGTGCGGCGCGGTCGGCGACGAGCTGGACGATGTCGGTGAGCGGACCCGGGACGTCGGCGAGCAGGCACTGCTCGATCGCCTCGGTGAGCGCGGCGAGCGAGCGCGCCGACTGCGCGGTCTGCAGCACCGCGGCCTCGGCAGCTGCCGCGATGGTGGTTCCGAGCGCGGCGGCTTCGATCAGGCGCACCTCGAGCTCGGGCTCCCACACCATGTCCCACGTCTCGCGGAAGGTGCCCGCCGAGCGCCGGCCCTCGACCTCGCTGCCCCACGGCACGCGCAGCATCGCCAGCCGGTGGAGCAGGCGCGAGCGCTGCAGATCGAGCGGCTTGCGCAGATCCAGCTCGACCGTGTTGACGACCGCGGTGGGCTTCAGCCGACAGCGCTTCTGCTCCTGGGCGAGGTTGCGGGCCAGCGGCACCATGGGCGTGTGCGCCGGCACGTGACCGATCAGCGTGCCGACGACGAGCTCGCTGCTGAGCAGCATCATCGGCGCGTCGGTGCCATCACCCAGCACCGCCCGCGCCGCGTCGTTCGTCTCGACCAACCCGGCCAGCGGTCGACCGCGCAGTGACGCGAGCGACGTGGCCAGCCGCGTGGCCTCGACCACATCGGCCGCCGACACCCCGTAGTCGTGCGAGCGCAGCAGCCGGGCGGCCTCGGTGAACCACCTCGCGATCGTGTCGGGTCCGGGGTGGGTGAACAGGTGGTGGTACCAGCCGGGCGAGGTGACCCCGGCGCCGTAACCGGATGCGCTCGCCAACCGCCGATGGGTCCACGGCACCCAGGTGATGGCGACCTTGGCCTTCGGCATGCCACGCAGCAACGCCGCATCGGCGCGCGCCTGCTTGGCGTCGAGGCGTCGCGCAACCGGATCCGCATCGGCGACGCCGGCCAGCGCGGGCACGTGCCACGCGCCGCACACCACGACGATGTTGCGGTGGCCATCGCGGACGGCCGTGCGGATGCCGGTGCGCATCTGCGCCTCGCGCCGGCGCTCCATCGGATCGGCCGGCACGAGGTCCGGCTCGTAGGCGGCGCGCAGCTCGCCCATCGCCTCGGCGATCGACTCGAACGGCAGCGCACCGTCACGGTGCTCGACAACGTCCTCCCACCATCGCTCGGTGTCGTCGTAGCCGCCGGCGGATGCCAGCGCGGTGAGCGGATCATCCGGACGGGCGGGCGCGGTGTCGGCATCGGCCATCAGCGCGTGCTGCTCGTGCACGGGCCACTCGGCGAGCGTGTTCGCGAGCGGCAGGTCGATGTGCCGGACGGGCACATCGGCGTCCACCGCCCAGCGCATCGCGATCCACTCCGGGCTGAACGACGCGTACGGATGGAACACCGCACGATCCGGTCGATCCACGGCGTAGCCGAGCATGGTCACCGGTGGCTCCATCTCGGGATGACCGACGAGCCCGACGATGCCGTCGGCCTCGCGGGGGCCCTCGATGAGCACGATGTCGGGTGGATCGAGGGCCAGGCCGCGCTGCACCGCGCGTGCCGAGCCCGGTCCGTGATGGCGGATCCCGTACAGCCGCACGACCGGCGCGCCCTCGCCGGTCGTGACATCGACGGGCGTGACGTCGACGGTCGGGACGTCAGCCGTCACGGCCTCACCGGATGGACAGCGAGTCGAGGTACTCGCGCCAGACGACGGCGTCGTGCACGGGATCCTTGACGACGGTGGACTCGATGCCGACGAGTAGATCGTCGAACTGCAGCGAGCCGTCGCCGAGGTGCGCAGCCATCGCCAGGCCCTGCACCATCACCGAGATCGCCTCCGCCGTGCTCATCGTGCCGGACGGGGTCTTGAACTTGATCCGGCCGTCCTCGCTCTGCCCGGACCGCAGCTCGCGGAACACGCTGACGACGCGGCGGATCTCGTCGGCCGGCACGCTGACGTCGGGCAGCGAGAGCGCGCCCGCCAGGGCGGCGACGCGTTGGGTGACGATGCGCACCTCCTCCTCCACCGACGCAGGCGACGGCAGGACGACGGTGTTGAAGCGGCGGCGCAACGCGCTCGACAGCTCGTTCACGCCGCGGTCCCGGCTGTTCGCCGTGGCGATCAGGTTGAAGCCCGGCTTGGCCTGCATCTCACCGGCGAGCTCGGGGATGGGCAGCACCTTCTCGCTGAGCACCGTGATGAGCGCGTCCTGCACGTCGCTGGGCATGCGGGTGAGCTCCTCGATCCGAACGATGGCCCCGTGCTCCATCGCCCGGTACACAGGCGATGGCACGAGCGCGGCCATGCTCGGCCCCTCGGCGAGCAGCCGGGCGTAGTTCCAGCCGTAGCGCACGGCCTCTTCCGCAGTTCCAGCGGTGCCCTGCACGAGCATGGCGGAGTTGCCGCTGATGGCCGCGGCGAGGTGCTCGCTCACCCACGTCTTGGCGGTGCCCGGCAGGCCGAGCAGGAGCAGCGCGCGGTCGGTGGCCAGCGTCGCGACCGACACCTCGATGAGCCGCCGCGGACCGATGTACTTCGGTGTGATCACCGTGCCGTCGGCGAGCGTTCCACCCATCAGGTACGTGACCACGGACCACGGCGAGAGCAGCCAGCGAGGCGGTTTCGGGCGGTCGTCGTTGGCCGCCAAGGCACGCAGTTCGGCCGCGAACTCGACCTCGGCATGAGGGCGGAGGACGTCGTCGTCGGGTCGCGCGGAGGTCACGTCCGCAACCTACACGGAGGGTGTCACAGCGCGGCCGGGCGCCGGATCGAGCCCCGTGACGACTGCAGCGGCGAGCGTGCGGGCGCGCCTCAGCGGCGGGCGAGGAACACCATGTCGACCGTCGCGCCGAGCACCAAACCGATCGCGCCGAGGATGATGCCGAACTTCGCCGAGCCCTCGCCGACCAGGGCGCCATCGCTGTGCGAGATCCGACGTCGGGCGAGCAGCCCCATCACCAGGCCCCCCAGCGACAGCACCGGCAGGAAGCACAACACGATCCCGATCGCCGACACGACGGCCGAGCGGGTGGCCATGACATCGGCCAGCGGCTTGAAGTGGACCGTGGAACCGGGCGCCGGTGCAGCGGCCACCTTCGCGGAGCTGGCGGCGTTGGAGTGGGCCTCGCGGTCGGCCGGCGCGTCGTCGGATGGCACGACGACGTTGGGGAGCAGCTCGACCATCTTCACCGTCGGACGCGACATCGGCGCGCCCCGGCCTTCGGTGGGCCGGGTCTGTGGGATGGCCGGAGCGGCGACGGGCGCGTCGAGCGACACCGGTGCGTCGACGATGGGCGCCGCCGTGGGCGTGCCCGGCGGGAGCGGCGGTGCCGGCGTGGTGGAAAGCGGCTCCAGGGTCGGCGACGCCGCAGCACCGGCGATGGCCTCCGCGAGCATCGAGATGTCGGCCGCGTCGGCTGCCGCGGTGGTGCCCCAGGTCGTCGGGGTGGGCGTGGGCTCGAGCACCGCCATGGTGGTCGTGGTGGCGGTCGTGGCCGCGGTTGCGGCATCCGTCGTCACGGGTGCATCGGGTGCAACGGCGGGCACGGCAGGTGCCGTCGGGGCGCCGAGCCGGGACAGCCGGGCAGCGCGTGGCAACGGGCGACGGACGGCCCCGCTCGCATCACCGGTCGGCGGGGGTTCCGTTGCCTCGACGGCATCGCTCGATGAGGTGTCGGACACCCGCTCACGCTACCCCGTCGGGCGATTTCGGCTGCGGCATGCTCCGCACGACCTCGTCGCGCAGCTGGGCCAGGCCGAGCAGATCGACTCGGGTGCGCTCGGTGACCGCGTGGAACGGGGCACGGTTCAGCTCGAGGATCAGCGGCGACAGCCACGTCGGATCGATCGACGCCACGGCGAGCCGGATCTGGCCGGCAGCTGCCCACGTGGCCGTGCGATCGTGGAAGGTCCCGACGATCGCCGACACGACCGCACCGCTGTCGGGCGGCGGGCCCATCGACAGGAACGGATCGACGCCGGCAGGCAGCACGGCGGGCGTCCGCTTGATCCGCAGCTCGGGCATCGCGTCGGCGAGCCACGCCGCGCGCTCACCAGCGATCCGCCGCACCTCGATGTCGAACGCCGGGTTGCGGCGGCCGCGCAGCAACAGCGCGGGCAGCAGCGAGTGCGGCACCTGGAACCCGGCGAGCCGGCAGCGCTGCAGCCACTCCGGCAGCAGCACGTCGTGCTGACCGTCGAGCATCCGCGCCAACGCGTTGGCCGCCGGCACCGGGCATGTCGGGCGGTCGTCGGGCGCCACCGCTTCGGTCAGCGCGGGGGCTGCGTCCGGACGCCGACCGGCGCGACGCGCGGTCGCGACCGCCGCGGCGCGGTCCAGCAGATCGAGCGCCGCGTCCGCCGTGCCCGTCGGTGACTCCCAGCCCGGCCGGGCCGGCGGTGCCGGCCGACGATCCGTCCCGAGCACCGCAGCCGTGACGAGCGCCGACCATTCCTCTGCTGCCGAGCGGGCCAGGTCCTCTGCTGCCGAGCGGGCCAGGTCCTCTGCTGCCGAGCGGGTCAGGTCCTCTGCTGCCGAGCGGGCCAGGTCGTGTGCGACGTCGTGGGCAGGGTCGAGCGCGGTCACAGGACGATCGCCTGGCGGCTATCGACGGACTGCTCGTACAACGTCAGCGGGAGCAGCCCGTCGGCCGACCACTCGCCCACCATCCGCACGGGCAACCCGCCGGACACCGAGACCAGCTCGGCGGTCTTGGTGAAGCCAGCAGCGATCGGCACCGATCCGGTCGCGTCGACCAGCACCCAACGGCCGTTGCCGATCGGGGCCGGGACCGCTTCGATGCACATCGGGTAGCGCTCGACCCACGGCTCGGCGGCGAGCGCCCACCCGGCTGCGTGCAGCGCGTCGGCGATGGGGGTGGTGGCCGGGCCGGTGCGATCCGGCAGCGGGTCGCCCGTCACCCGGCCGATGATGGCGCGCAGGTTGATGCCGCCGGGATACCAGTGCAGGTCGGCTTCGAGCGCTGTCCCGACCTGGTGCTCGGTGCTGACCTCGTTGCCGAACGCGCCGAACGCGAGCACCATCGCCCACGTCACCGGCCCCTGGCCGGCGCTGGCCAGCCAGGTGCGCTGCACGGTGATGCGGTCCTCGCGCGTGCGGCTCTCGCCGGCGACGATCCAGCGCGCCGTCGACGGCACGCTCGCGAGCACGTCGTCCTTGGCCACCGTGAGCCCGGTCGCGACGTGCACGCCGTCGGCGAGGTCGGGCAGCAACGACGACGTGTGTTGTGCGCCGAGCGCCAGCGCGTGCAGCAACGCCATCTCCTCGAGCACGTCCTCGTGCCAGCGCGGGTGCTGGCCGACCTTCGTCGCGACTCGACGCACTCGGTTGGCGAGCGCGCCGCACTGCGCATCGACCAGACGTGCCGCGAGGCGGTCCCACGTCTCGATGTCGCCGAGCTCGCTCGCCGCGAGACCCACCCGGATCCGGTCGGCGAGCCAGCGATCGAGCTCCTGCAGCCCGGCGCGCATCCGCTCGGCGCGCTCGAAGTGGCGCTTCTGGCGCTGTGGATCGATCTCGGCCGGCTCCGCGTCCGGCGATCGCGCCCCGCCGCCGAGCACGGCGTCGCCGGCCTCGGTGACCTCGTCGCCGTCGGCCGTCGGTACGGGCGATGTCGCGTCCGGCGCATCATCGGGCTCGGCCTCGGCTTCGAGCGCTTCGGCCAGTCCCCGCGCCCGCGCTGCGCGACGCTGCAGCCACTCGGCCGCGAACGGGAGGCGACGGGCCGAGGCGACCGATCCGTTGGCGTGCAGCAGGAGCAGGCCGAGGGCGTGCTTGCACGGGATCTTGCGGCTCGGGCAGTTGCATCGGTACGCCGGGCCGCCGACATCGTCGGACAGGTCGACAGCCACGTCGTAGGGCTCGGCCGACGTCGCGATGTACGACCCCCACACCGCGCCGTCGTCGCAGCCCGCTGCAGACCAGTTCGCCGACGTGCCCAGCGGGACGGCCGCGGTCGCGGCTGCGCGGTCGGGCGCGAGCGACAGGACCTGCTCGGGGGTGGGGCGGACGGCCATCACCGCCACGCTAACGCCGGCCCGAAAACCCGACCCGGAGCGCGCCCCGAAACGCGGTCCGGCAAACGCCAGTACTCTTCGCCCCATGGCTTGGGGGAACGACGCCGCGGATGCCCGGCTCCACGGCACCGACATCGCCGAGTCCGTGGTGGACCTGATCGGGCACACACCACTCGTGCGGCTGAAGCGGATCAGCGAGCTGGAGGACATCCCCAGCGTGCTGACGATGAAGATGGAGACCACCAACCCGGGCGGTTCGTCGAAGGACCGTCCGGCGCTGGAGATGATCCTCGCCGCCGAGCGCGACGGCCTGCTGCTACCCGGCGGCACCATCGTCGAGCCGACCAGCGGCAACACCGGTGTCGGTCTCGCCATCGTCGCCGCCCAGCGCGGCTACACGTGCGTGTTCGTGATGACCGACAAGGTCGCCCCGGAGAAGGTGTCGCTGCTGCGCGCGTACGGCGCCGAGGTGGTCGTGTGCCCGGTGGCCGTGGCACCCGACGATCCGACGAGCTACTACAAGGTGGCCGAGCGGCTCACCAACGAACGACACGCGTTCCGCCCCAACCAGTACGCCAACCCGAACAACCCGCTGTCCCACGAGAAGACCACCGGTCCCGAGCTGTGGACCCAGACGGGCGGGCGGATCACCCACTTCGTCGCCGGCGCCGGCACGTGCGGCTCCATCACCGGCACGGCGCGATACCTGCGCTCGATGAACCCCGACATCAAGATCATCGCCGCCGACCCCGAGGGCTCGGTGTTCAGCGGCGGCTCCGGCCGGCCGTACCTCGTCGAGGGCGTCGGTGAGGACTTCTTCCCCGCGGCGTGGGACGCCAGCCTGTACGACGATGTCATCGCGATCAGCGACGAGGAGAGCTTCCTCACCGCCCGCCGGGTCAGCCGCGAGGAGGGCATCCTCATCGGCGGCAGCGGCGGCATGGCGGTGGCCGCGGCCATCCGCGTCGCCAAAGCCGCGAAGCCCGACGACATCGTCGTCGTCTTCAACCCCGACTCCGGGCGCGGCTACCTGTCGAAGATCTTCGACGATCGGTGGATGGCCAACTTCGGCTTCCTCACCGAATGCGACCAGTGCGTCGGCGCGATGCTCGGCAGCCGCGGGAGCACGCCGGAGCTGCTCTACGTGAACCCCACCCAGACCGTGCGCGAGGCCATCGAGCTGATGCGCGCCCACGAGGTCAGCCAGCTCGCGGTGTGCAAGAACACGCCGCCGTTCGCCAACGCCGAGGTGTCGGGCGCCGTCGACGAGCTCGAGCTGATGGACGCCATCTTCCACGACCCCGCCGTGATCGACCGCGAGGTGCAGAGCATCATGGGACCGAAGCTGCCGACCATCGGTGTCGGCCAGAAGATCGAGCTCGCCGTGCAGATGCTCGACTCATCGCCGGCGCTGATGGTGCTGTCCGGCGGCCGCCCCCTCTCCGTCATGACCCGGTCCGACGTGCTCGCCTACCTCCAGTCGGTGTCCGAGATCGGGAGCGCACATGGGTGACGTCGAGCAGCAGGACGCCTGGGGCTTCGAGACTCGCGCGGTGCACGCCGGGCAGGCGCCCGACCCGGCCAGCGGCGCGGTCGTCATGCCGATCACCCTCAGCACCACGTTCGCCCAGGACGGCGTCGGCAACCACAAGGGCTTCGAGTACTCGCGCAGCGGGAATCCGACGCGTGCAGCACTCGAGGCATGCGTGGCGTCACTCGAGGACGCCCGGCACGGCTTCGCGTTCGCGAGCGGGCTCGCGGCCGAGGACAACGTGCTGCGCGTGCTGCACCAGGGCGACCGGATCCTGCTCGGCAACGACGCGTACGGCGGCACGTTCCGGCTGATCTCCAAGGTGTGGGAGCCGCTCGGCTTCCCATGGAGCGCGGTCGACCTCACCGACGTCGACGCGCTCGCTGCGAACTGGCCGACCGACACGAAGCTGGTGTGGCTGGAGACGCCCACCAACCCGCTGCTGACGTGCGTCGACATCGAGGCCATCGCCGAGCTCGCCCATGCCCACGGCGCGCTGGTGGTGGTCGACAACACATTCGCCACGCCGTACCTGCAGCAGCCGCTGTCGCTCGGCGCCGACATCGTCGTGCACTCCGCCACCAAGTACCTCGGCGGGCACAGTGACGTCGTCGGTGGGTTCGTCGCGCTGAACGACGACACGCTCGCCGACCGGATCCGCTTCACCCAGAACGCCGCCGGAGCGATCCCCGCGCCGTTCGACTGCTACCTCGTCCTGCGTGGCGTGAAGACGCTCGCGATCCGGATGGAACGCCACTGCGCCAACGCTCGCGCCGTGGTGGATCTGCTGCTCGGCCATCCGATGGTCGAGCGCGTGCTCTACCCCCAGCTGCCCGACCATCCCGGCCACGCCGCCGCGGCCAAGCAGATGCGCGACTTCGGCGGGATGGTCAGCTTCACCCTGCGCGACACCGTCGCACGCAGCGGTGAGGACAACGCGCTCGAGGTGGTCCGCCACACCGAGCTGTTCACGCTCGCCGAGTCACTCGGCGCGGTCGAGAGCCTGATCGAGCACCCCGGTCGGATGACGCACGCCTCGGTGGCCAACTCGCCGCTGCAGGTGCCCGCGTCGCTCGTGCGGCTGTCCGTCGGCATCGAGTCCGGCGCCGACCTCGTCGCCGACCTGGCCCAGGCGCTCGACCACCTCCGCTGACTGCAGAGCGTCACGGTGAACTGAGCGAGGTCGGCCGGGATCTCTGCAACACCCCTTCTGTACGGTGATCGGCAGTTGATGTTCCCCGATCATGCTCGTCGGTTCGTCCGGCCCCGTTGTCCGTTGGCGTGTTCGTGGGAGGTGGTGTGCGTGAGTTCGGATGTGTTCGATGATCCGGCGTCCGCCCCTCCCGTGTCGCTTCCGACGTTCGAGGATTTCCTGTCGATGTCGGGGTATCGGCGCGATGAGGCGTATCTGAGCGTGGAGCGTGAGGTGCGCCGCCTGCAGGCCTTGCAGGCGGCGATGGTGTCCGAGGTGGAGTCGTCGTTGTCGTTCTTGGATGATCGTCATCACACGGCTGGGGCGTGGGTGACAGCGGTTGCGAACTGTGACAAGCGCGCCGGCAACGCTCGGGTTCGGACGGCGAAGATGTTGGCGTTGCTGCCAATCGTCGCTGCCGCGAATGCGGCGGGTGAGATCGGTGCGGACCAGCTGCGCGAGCTCTCGAAGCTGTACGGCAATCCGCGGGCGCGTGAGCACATGGTCGAGGCGCAGGACACGTTCGTGGACATGGCCCGTCATGTGACGGCGTTGGACTTCGAGCCGCACTGCGCCCGCTGGCTGCTCGGCGCGGACCCGGACGGCGCGCACAAGGATCATGAGATCTCCCGCGAGAACCGGCGACTCACCTATCGGCGGATCGGTGTCGGGTTCGAGCTGCGTGTCGAGGGTGACGCGATGACCGGCGAGATGCTCTACGAGATCCTCCAGCAGCACATCGAAGCTGAGTTCCAGACCGACCTGGCCGAGCGTCGCGCCCTGTACGGCGACCGCGCGATCGAGTTCCCGCTCTCGCGCACGCCTGGGCAGCGGGCCTATGACGCGATGATCGCGATGGGCCTGAAAGCAGCCGGCACCCGAGAGTCAACGGATCGGGAGCCGCTGGTGGTGATCCACTGCACCGAACAAGACCTCGCCGACGCGCTGACGCTGCTGCTCACGAACGAGATGCCAGTGGTGGATGACCGGTCGTTGCGCAAGCGGCTGTGTGAGACGTCATCGGGTGTGCAGGTCGATCTGATCGATCTGGCATTGGCCGCGTTGATCGGCACGGTGCAACGGATCGTCACCGCCGGCGACGGTCACGTGATCGATCTCGGGCGCAGGAAGAGGTTGTTCACCGGTGCTGTGCGTGACGCAGTGATCCTTGCGGGGGATCGACGTTTTTGGCCCGGCTGCCAGCGGCGGTCCGGGCGGATGCAGGTTGATCACACCAGGGAATGGGTCCGACACTTCGGAGTGACAGCGAGCTGGAATGGTGCGATGGGCTGCGCTGGTCACAACGTCGCCAAGCACCTCGGCCACTTCACCGTCAACCGCGACGAGTACGGCTGGCACCTGTACCGGGCCGACGGCACCGAAGTTGCCCAACGCGAGCCCCACTGACACATCGATCGTCCGCCATCACCATGCACGACCCCTGACCGCACGCGCCCACGTGCGTGCTATACCGCAGCGAGCCCGCGAGAGACACGGAGCACACGTCGGGACGCGCCCCTACAGACCGGTCCAGAGCGGTTGGAGCCGCGGCTCCAACCGGTGCAGCTCGTCGAGGTGCTGCTTGGACAGCGCAGCGAGGCGGGCGCTGCCGTCGACGGTCAACGCCAGTCGGACGACGCGCCGATCATCGGCATCGGGTCGGCGCTCCAGCAGCCCGGCATCACAGGCGCGCGAGACCAGCTCGACGGCGCTGTGATGGCGCAGCATCAAGTGCTCGGCGACATCGCCGATGGTCGGCGATGCATCGCCGCCGTGACCGCGAACGGCGAGCAGCAGTTGGTGCTGGGCGGCTGTCAGCCCGACTTCGGCGGCACGTGTCTCACTCCAGTGGAGGAACCGGCGGACACCGTCACGGAACTCCAACAGCCGGCGGTAGTCGTCGTCGCTGACCGTGGGCATCGATCGATCATACGGATCCATTGCGGTCAGCTGGAGGGCGCGGTGGACGCCACCACCGACCGTGCCCGTTGGGTGTGGATGATCGACACGCGGTCCGTCAGCAGCAGCGACACGAGCGCTGCGATCAGGACCGGAGGGAGGATTCGCATGCCCGCCATCTCCGCGACGACCGCCGTGGAGCCGAACGGCGTCTTGGTGACGCCGACGTTCGCCGCCACCATCGTCGCCGTCAGGATCACGACGTCGTGGCCGTGCATCGCATGGGTGGCCGCCATCGCGATCGTCGCGCCCATGAAGAACAACGGGATGATGAATCCGCCGCGCCAGCCACTCGACACGATCGTCGCTGTGGCGACCAGCTTGCACAGGCCGGCGAGGAGCAGCACGGACACGGCGATACGGACGGAGGCGATGTGCTCGATCTGGCCCTCGCCGAACGTGAGGCTGAACGGGCTGGCGAAGGCCAGCGCACCGAGCGCTACACCGCCGACCACCGGGCGAACAACGAGTGGGATGCGCGCGAACATCATCCGCATCAACCGGATCATCCACGCGAACACGGTGGCGACGAGTGCTCCGGCAACGCCAGCGGCGAGTCCGAGGAGGAGATCGAGCGACGTGATCCGGGCCGCTGCCGGGAACTCGAACACCGGGTGGAAGCCGGCGTGAAGGGCCGCGGCGAACGTGACCCAACCGGTGAGCGCCCCGATCGCTGCCGGCAGCATCGCCTCGTAGTACTCGAGCCCACGGCGGTGGAGGATTTCGAGCGCGAACAGCGCTCCGCCGAGAGGGGCACCGAACAGCACCGTGAACCCGGCGGCCATGCCGGTGATCGTGAGGATCCGGGCGTCGGTCGGCGAGACGTTCCTCCTGGCCGCGACCCAGCTACCGATCGTGCCGGTCGTCTGCACGAGCGGCGCTTCGGGACCGATGGCGCTGCCCGCGGCGATGCCGAGGATCGACACCGGGATCAGCGCACGGAGGGGCCGGATGTCGGCCGGGCGACCACCGACGTGGATGTTGTCGACGAGCAGCTCGACGTCGCCGGGGTTGCCGAGGACGCGGACCACCAGGGCGATGACCAGGCCGACGCCGGCGAGCACTGCGAGGTGCGCCCAACGACCCGTGTGCTCGGGACCGAGGACACGGGTGATGTTCCGCAGTGCTTCGACGTAGCCGGCGCTGACGGCACCGGAGACGATGCCGACGGTGGCCACCAGCAACCACCAGCGCCACGTCGCCGGGACATCATGATCGCTTCGATTCATATCGTGTCACGATATATATCGTCCGTGCGCTTTGCTCCCGCCGATCGCTGGTCAGGTCGCCAGCACCTGCCGCGCTGCCCGCGCACCGCTGCGCAGCGCGCCCTCCATGAAGCCGCAGAAGGCGTCGGTGTGCTCGCCGGCGAGCACCATCCGCCCGTACGTGCGGCGCAGGAACGGCCACGCCTCGACGAGCTGCCCAGGCCCGAACGTGGCGTAGCAGCCCAGGCTGAACGAATCGTTGGTCCAGTCGGTGCGAACCCGCTCGCCGGCCAGCCCCTTGACGCCGGGGAAGAAGCGATCGGCCTCGTCGACGACACGCCCGACCGTCTCCGGGACCGACACCACGGCAGCACCGTCGTGTGATGACAACAGCACCGTCAGCACGCCCGTGTCGCCGGGCTGCGAGTCGCTGCCGTCCCACGTCTGGCCCCACGCTCGTTCGGTGTCGACCGAGCCGTCGAGACCGGTGTCGTGCCAGACCCGCCGACTGGTCTGCACGCTGATCTTGCCGCCGAGCCCGTAGCCGACGCGCGACAGCTCGAACGGCATGTCGAACCACATCCGCCCGAGCACCGGCAACGGCGCGGTGTTGACGATGTGCTCGGCCACGATCACGCGACCATCGACGAGGACGATGCGACCGGTCTCCGGCTCGACGAGGTCGACAGCGGAGGACAGCCGCACCCGGTCGCCGAGGCGCCCGGCCAGGCCCGTCGCGAGCTGATCGTTGCCGCCGGCGATCCGGTAGGCCTCGCGCCCGCCCGGCGAGCGGTGGTGCAGCGCCGTCATCCAGCCGGCGAACAACTGCGAGATCTCGTCGGGTCCGAGCATGAACTCGGTGCGGATCTCGCGACCGATCGCGACGCGCGCCATCAACCCGAGGTCGAGCGACGCGACCAGCTCGCTCAACGGCAGCTCGTCGAGCGCGGCGGCGGATGGGCCGCCGACGGGATCCTCCGGATCGACCACGGCAGCGAGCCGACCGAGTGCCGCCTCCCAGCGGGCGAGGTCGTCGAGCAGCGAGTGGTGGAGCGCGAACGGCGCGGCACGGCCACCGACGTCGAGCAACCGGCGGTTCGGGTCGTGCCCCGACGTGACGTCGGCGAGCGTGAGCCCGAGGTCGGCGACGAGCGCGATGACCTCGGGATGGTTCGTGTCGACGAACTCCGCACCGCGCTCGGCGATCTGCCCGTTGTCGAAGCGATGGCTCCACACCCGGCCGCCGACGCGGTCGCGCCCCTCGAGCACCAGCACCTCGCGCCCTGCTGCGACGAGGTCGGTCGCGGCGCGCAGGCCGGCGAGGCCCGCGCCGATCACGACGACATCACGGTGTTCGGCGTCGCGGTGTTCCGTTGGTGCGTCGTCAGCGGCGGCGATGAGCAGACCTCAGAACAGCGTCGGTTGCTCGGGCCGGTAGGTGCGCAGCCCGGGCGAGGTCACGAAGTTGTCCATGAACACCCACGAGCGACGGTGGATCGCCGACGGGCCGTAGCCCTGCAGGGCGATCTTGTGCAGCGGGCACGGATAGCCCTTGTTCGTGTCGAAGTGCCACTGCGGGTAGTGCTCGGACTGCTCGCGCATGATCCGGTCGCGGGTGACCTTGGCGAGGATCGACGCGGCCGCCACCGACAGGCAGTACGCGTCGGCCTTGATCTTCATCTGCACATGACGCACGTGTGGCGCGACGAAGTTCCACGTGCCGTCGACGACCGCCGCGTCGGGCACCACGCCGAGTCCCGCGATGGCACGCTGCGCCGCCAGCTTCTGCGCAGCCGCCATGCCGAGCTCGTCGCACTCCTGATGGCTCGCACCGCCGACCGCCCATGCGTCGCACCACGCAGCGACCCGATCGAAGATGGACTCGCGGCCGGCTTCGGTGAGCATCTTCGAATCGCGGATGCCGTTCACTCGTCGGTCGCGCGGCACGATCGCCGCGCCGACCATCAGCGGACCGGCCCACGACCCACGACCCACCTCGTCGATGCCGACCACCACGTCGTGACCCGCCTGCCAGAGATCGCGCTCGATCGACCGTGTGGGAGCGACCTTCTTGCTCGGCGCACGTCGGACCGGTGCCCTGCTCACTGGCGCCATGGTCAGTGCAGGACGATGGCCGGATCGCCGGCGACGACGGAGCCGATGGCGGTGAACCCGTTGGCCACGAGCTCGTCGGCAACGGCGGGGTCCACGGCAGCGAGCAGCCCGCCCGACGTCTGGGGGTCGTAGCCGATCGCGGCGCGGTCGTCGCTGAGACCGGACTCGACGCGGACGTGCTGCTGCACGTGCTCGCGGTTGCGCGGATCGCCACCGGTGCGCACGCCACGCGCCAACGCGTCGGCCACGCCGCTGTAGAGCGGGAGGCGGGCGTCGTCGAACGCGAACACCGCACCCGCTCGCTCGGCCATGTCCCAGGCGTGACCGAACAGGCCGTAACCCGTGACGTCGGTGACCGCGTGCACGGCGTCGAGGTGCCGCTGCAACAGCTCCGACGCGCCGCGGTTGAGCCGGCGCATCCCGGCGATGGCCTCGGCCTTGTCGGCAGCGTTGCCGCCGGCCAGTGCGGCTGCGGTGCCGAGCGGCTTCGAGAGCACGAGCACGTCGCCGACCTTGGCGCCCTCCTTGCGGAAGATGCGGTCGGGATGGACGAGGCCCTGCACCGCGAGGCCGAAGATGGGCTCCGGGTTGCGGATCGTGTGGCCGCCGGCCACGGAGCCACCGGCTTCTGCAACCACGGCGGCGGCGGCGGCGAAGATCGCGACGATGGCGGCCCGGGGGAAGTGCTCGGGGAACGCGGCGATGTTGACGGCGATCGTCACCCGGCCGCCCATCGCGAACACGTCGCTGCAGGCGTTGGCCGCGGCGATCGCGCCGAAGTCCGACGGATGGTCGACGAGCGGCGGGAAGAAGTCGGTGGTGCTCACCATCGCCAGGTCGTCGCTGATCCGGTAGACCGCGGCGTCGTCGAACGGGGCGAGCCCGACCAGGAGCGATGGATCGTTGCTCGTGGGGAAGTCGCTGACCAGGCTCGAGAGCAGCGATGCGCCCCACTTCGCCGCGCAGCCGCCGCACGACGTCCACTCGGTGAGCCGCATCGCGTCGAGATCATCGTCGCGGCGATCGCCAAACCCCTGATCGGTGTCGTCACGGACGTCGGTCACGGGCGCCAGCCTACGGTCGCGTGGCAGGATGAGTTCCATGCCGAGCGCGACCACCGTCACCATCGGACCGTACGCGTTCAACGGCACCGATGCACTCCGCACGTTGGGCAACCTGGGCGGGCTGTGGGCCACGATGGTGGAGGGTCGCACCAGCGCCGACGCGCACGCGCTCGGCGTTGCGCTCGCCGAGCGGATAGAGCTCGTGGTCGGTGCCGAGCCGGCCGCCGATCTCGACGCCCGCCTCCGCTCGCTCGGCAACCGGGCTGCCGCGCAGCTCAAGGGATCCGATGCACTCGGCGACCTCGTGGCCGACATGTGGACGACGCTCCGGTCCGCCTCCGATGCGTTGCGTCTCGACGGTCAGTTCCCGGCGACGTCGGTCGGCTCGGTGGTGCAGCTGAGCACGTCGGGCGGGGGCGTCCCGAAGCTGCCGGTGCCGGCCGTCGACGTCGGGTTCCGCGGCGTGATCGGCGACGTGCAGCGCGTTCGCGTCCACCACGGGCGCCCGTGGCAGGCGCTGTGCCTCTACTCGGACGAGGTGCTCGACGAGCTCCGCGCCGAGGGCCATCCCATCGAGCGCGGTTCGGTCGGCGAGAACGTCACGGTGCGCGGCATCCCGTGGGACCAGGTCCGTCCGGGCGTGCTCCTGCGCATCGGCACGGTGCTCGCCCACGTGCAGGCGTTCGCCGAGCCGTGCAACTCGAACACCGCGTTCTTCCTGAACGGCGACTTCCAGCGGATGAACATCGACCGCGGGCCGGTCAGCCGGCTCTACGCGACGGTGCTGCGACCGGGGCACGTCGAGACCGGCGACCAGGTCGTGCTGGAACCCGATGTCGGTGGCGCGACGATCGACTCGTTGGTGCACGCCACTCAGGATCGGTAGTGGTCAGCGCCGGTCGGCGTCAGAACCGGTAGGCCGCGTACTCGTGCTCGCACGGGCTGCCGGTGAGCATCCACGCCGTCGGCGTGCCCGTGGCGGGCAGCTCGGCGATCATCGACGCCGTGGTGGCCTCGTCGTCGCCGACGTGCATGCACACGCTCCACCCCGGCTCGCTGCACGAGTCGTGCGAGCGGAGGTGGGCGGCCAGCGACTCGACCGTCACCGGGCGTGCCGCGAGCAGCGCGCGCGAGGCCGCGAGCCGCGGATCGATCAGCCGCTCGACGGGCTGGCCGGGGTGGCGGTGGGCCGCATCGAACGCGGGGATCGAGGTGCGGTTGGACATCGTGGCCGATCCGTCGACGCGCAGGGCCTGCCACGTCGGCCCACTCGTCTCGATCATCCACGCCTCGAACGGATCCGCGACGAGGAAGCTCGACCAGTACGGCCGCTCCTTGCCGATGAGCGCGACGTCGTGCCCGGTGCCGCCCTGACCGTAACGATCGAGGAGGTCCGTCATCACCTCCACCGCTTCCTCGGCCGAGGCGCCACGCTCGAGGCCGAGGCGCACGAGGTCCATGCCGATCAGCGCCGGCGGGAACGTGCGTGGATCCAACGTCGTGTAGATGCTGTGGTTGCCGATCGCGACGCCGGCCTCGTTGACGCCGTGCTCGGCGCCCCAGCACCAGCGCGGCCGAGAGATCAGGCTGCGGATCGTCGGGGCGGACGCGCCGTGGACGGTGATGTGGGTGACGTCGGTGCGCTGCTCGACGC
Source organism: Ilumatobacteraceae bacterium (assembly GCA_025463305.1). The sequence continues at coordinate 32,179 of JAOBWK010000068.1, read as the reverse complement.
GCGGCATCGACCACTCGATGTCTTGCGGCTCGAGCGGCGGCCGGTCGCTGTTCTTGGCGAACAGGGTGATGCCCGCGGCCGTGATCGGCGCGAGGGCGACGAGGGAATCACACACGTCAGTTGAACGAGATGTCGCCCGACGACGACAGGTCGATGGCGGACGCGCCGGCCACCACGGGGGCCGGCCAGAGCGCCTCACCCTTCTCCTCGGCCGTCGACCACCCCGGCGCGACGACCGATGCGGTGAGTGGCACGGCGGGACCGTCGAGCTCCCACAGCACGGCCGGGCGATCGCCGTGCCAGCGCACCGCGTAGGACACCGTGGTGGCCGGTCCGACGGGCAGCCCGTAGACCTCGAAGTTCGCACCCAGCCACGCCGTGGGGATGCCGGTGCCGAGGAGGTCGGCGGTGCCGCCACCGAGCGAGCGGGCCAGCCGCTGCTCGAGCCAGGCCAGCTCGCGACCGCCCGGCGCATCGACGGGCAGCGCCGTCGCGACGACCGGACGCATCCGGGCCAGGTCACGGAGACCGCGATCCTCGCCCGCACGGGCGAGCACCACGCCGGCGCCGTCGAGGGCGGCGAGCGTGTCCCAGGTGGGCGTCAGGCGCGCCGCCTTGGTGACGGCCGCCGCCACGTCGGGCACCCACGGATCGGCGCGCTCGCCGAGGCGCACCAGCTCGCCGACGTCGAGCAGGAAGCCCACCACGTCGTCGTCGGGCTCGACCGGGCCGTTGAGCGCGAGCTCGCCACGCAGCTGGGCGAGGCGATCGAGCAGCGCCGCGTCGGGCAGCACCATCCGCCCCGCCGAGTCGATGATCGCGGTCCATCCCCGGGCCACCTGCATCGGCGACGGCAGTCGATCCGGCAGCGGCCCAGCGTTGGGCGCCGTGTGGGCGAGCGCGACGCGCACCGTGGCGCGATGGCCCACCGGCAGCACGATGGAGTCCGGCGGGAGATCGATGCCCTGGATCGGCACGTTCGCCGGTGGCCGGCTGGACAGCAGGTCGTTGCGGTTGAAGGCTGCGGCGAACGGCAGCGTCGAGTCGTTCTCGATCTCGATGATCGTGTAGCCGCCGTCGTCGGCCACGCACCACACGCGGTGCACGGCATCGCCGCTGGGCACCTTCATCCGGGTCTCGATGACGGGGGCGCCGTCGATGCGGCGCTGCCGGACCGTCGGCTCGTCGGCGGGCACGTGCCAGCGATCGTCGGCGGCGATGAACCAGTCGAGCGGCTTCGAACCGTCCCAAGGCTCCACCCCGCCGGCCGGCGTCACGGTGGCGCGCCACAGCCCGCCCAACACACCGATCGTGCTCATGCCATTCCTCCTCGGGGGCTGCGCCCCCGTGCCCCATCTGCGCCCGGCTCGCTGGCGCTCGCGCGGTCGCTGGCAATCGCTGCGCTCATGCCAGCTCCGACTTCGTCGAGCGCTGCATCAGTGATGAGAGGGCGTCGGCGGCGGAGCGGCCCTTGTGGCAGACGGCAACGACCTGCTCGGTGATCGGCATGTCCACACCGTACCGGCGGGCGAGGTCCAACACCGGGGGTGAGCTCTTCACCCCCTCGGCCACCATGCTCATCGCGGCGAGGATCTCCTTGATCGAGCGACCCTGGCCGAGCTGGATGCCGACGGTGTTGTTGCGGCTCTGCTTCGACGAGCACGTCGCGATCAGGTCGCCGATGCCGGCCAGTCCGGCGAACGTGCCGGCCTGGGCGCCCATCGCCAACCCGAGCCGGGTCATCTCGGCCAGGCCACGGGTGATGATGGTGGCCCGGGTGTTGTCCCCGAAGCCCATGCCCTCGGCCATCCCGGCGGCGATCGCGATGATGTTCTTGACGACGCCACCGACCTCGCAGCCGACGACGTCGGGGTTGGTGTAGATCCGCAGGCTCGGCCGGCTGAAGATCCGCTGCAGCTCGTTCGCGATCGTGTCGTCGTCGATGGCCACCACGCTGGCCGCCGGCTGCCCGCTGAGGATCTCCTTGGCGAGGTTCGGCCCGGTCAGCACGGCGACGGGATGGCCGGGCATCTCGTCGACGGTGACCTCGCTCATCCGCTTCAGCGAGCTCTTCTCGACGCCCTTGGCGAGGCTGACGATCGGCACCCACGGGCGAAGGTGCGGGGCGGCCTCGGCAGCAACCTCGCGGTAGCCGTGCGACGGCACAGCCATCACGAGCACGTCGGCACTGCCGACCGCGGCCGCCAGGTCGCTCGTCGCGCGCAGCGCGTCGGGCAGCACGAACGACGGCAGGTAGTCGGCGTTGATGTGCGTCTCGTTGATCGCGTCGGCGAGCGTGACGCGCCTCGACCACAAGACGGTGTCGGTGTTCGATGCGGCGAGCGCGGCCACCGTGGTGCCCCACGACCCCGCTCCGATGACGGCGACCTTGATCCCCATGTGTGTCCCCCTACCGTTCGGTCGTCAGTCGAGGATCGCGAGCAGCGGCCGCAGATCCAGCCGCTCCGCCGCCGGCAGGCACAGCGCGACGGCTTCGTGCTGCAGGCGGTGCCAGTACTCGGGCTGGAAGAAGTTGTCACCCTCGCGCACCACGTAGTTGAGGATGAAGAACCGGTAGACCTCGCGCAGGAACAGGATCTCCTCCTCCGTCATCGGGAAGATCCGGTGGTACGAGCCGAGCAGGTGCTTGAACCGCGGCTCGAGCAGCGTGTGGGGCGAGTACGAGAACACCGTCTTGTCGCCGGTCGCGCTGGCGACGCGCGACAGGAAGTAGAAGTCGAGCTGGCGCGGCTCGATGCGGAACCAGTCGTAGTCCCATCGGCTGAACAGGCGCACCTGCTGGCGCGCCATCGACACCGAGAAGTTGCCGAGGTTCCAGTCGATGAGCACCGGGATGCGGGTCCAGTCGTCGTAGCCGAACCGGTCGAGCTGCTCGAGGAACTCGTGGCACTGCGAGCGCAGGTACTGCAACTCGGCGGCGTCGTACTGGAACTTCAGCGACGAGTGCTTGTCCGAGAGCAGCTCGAGGAGGTGGATCGCGTCGGACTTGATCGACTTCGACGACGGCGGGATCCGTCGCGCGACGTCGGTGCAGTCGCGGTGCAGCAGCCCCATCTCCTCGCCGAGGTCGGCCACCTGTCCGTCGCTGAGGATGCGCGGCAGTGCGTGCGCCTGCGGGACGTCCTGGTAGAACGCCGTCCAAAGATCGTCGTTGAAGAACGTGAACACGTGCTCGGGCTCGCCGCGACGGACCGGCCCATAGCGGCGGGGACCGGTGCGCCACGTCGTGCGGTGCTCGGGCTCCGGCGGCTCAGCACCGTCGTCGCGCTCGGTCAGCACGTCGGCCAGCAGCCCGGCCCAGCGGGTCGGCTGCAGCAGCTCGCGCGTGCGGTGGATCCGGTCGTGGTCCTCACGGAACAGGAAGTACGAGCCGTACGACGACACCTTGGCGATCACGCTGTGATCGTCGTCGAGCCGCAGCCGGTAGACCCGGTTGGTCGACACCTTCGCGCTGACCTCGATCACCGAGACGATGAGGCGGGGATCGCCGTAGGCACGCCACGCATCGCGCAGATGACCCTCGTACCGGGCATCGAGCACGTGATGCGGGAGATCCTCCGCCGACCGGGCCATGGCCGCAGCATACGACCGGCCCGCCACTCCGCCGGTCTCAGCCCGTCCGCTCTAGCCTTGGCCGCAGTGGACGCCGCCGTGCTCATTCCGGTCAAGGACTTTCGCCAGGCCAAGGCACGGCTCGCCGGGGTCGTCTCGTCGGCCGACCGCATCCGCCTCGCGCGCTGGACGGCCGAGCGCGTCGTCGCCGCCGCTGCGCCGCTGCCCGTCTACATCGCGTGCGACGACCACGACGTCGCCGAGTGGGCGACATCGCTCGGTGCCACCGTGCTGTGGCGGCCGAGCGTCGGCCTGAACGCCGCCGTGCTCGACGGCATCGCCGCGCTCGCCGCGGCGGGCATCGAGCACGCCATCGTCGCGCACAGCGATCTCCCGCTCGCGACATCGCTCGCCGGCGTCGTGATGACCGGCGGCATCGTGCTCGTCCCCGACACCCGCTCCGACGGCACGAACGTGATGGCCGTGCCGACGTCGTCCGGCTTCCAGCCGGCGTACGGCTCGCAGTCGTTCCGCCGGCACCTCGCCCACGCGGTCAGCCTCGGCTATCCGGTGCGCGTGCACCGCGATCGCGCGCTCGCACTCGACATCGACACCCCCGACGACCTCGCTCATCCCCTCGTTGCAAAGGCGCTCCCGACATGGCTGCGAACGAACCCGGCCAGCCGGCCCTGACCGGCTCGCACCCGGGCGTCCACTGGACGATCGACATGCCCACCCCGACGGTTGCGCTGGCCATCGGCGCCCATCCCGACGACGTCGAGTTCGGCGCCGGCGGCACGCTCGCCAAGTGGGCGGCCAACGGGTGCGTCGTGCACCACCTCGTCCTCACCGACGGGTCGAAGGGCACGTGGAACCCCGACGCCGACATCGAAGCGCTGCGCGTCACGCGCCAGGCCGAGCAGCGCGAGGCGGCGTTCCGACTCTCGACCGGCTGTGGTTGGCTCCCACCACACGACTACACCGGCACGGTCACGTTCCTCGAGCAGATCGACGGCGAGCTCGACAGCGGGCTGGCGATGCGCGGCGAGGTCGCCCGCTGCATCCGAACCGTGCGACCGGATGTCGTGCTCGGCCACGATCCGTGGAAGCGCTACCGGCTGCACCCCGATCACCGCCATGCCGGCCTGCTCGCGTGCGAGGGCATCGTGGCCGCCCGCGATCCGCACTTCTTCCGCGAGCAGGGCCTGGCCCCGCACCGGCCGGACACGTTGCTGCTGTGGGAAGCCGACGAGCCCGATCACGCGGAAGAGATGTTCGAGTTCCTCAGCGTGAAGATCACAGCACTCGAGGCGCACCAGTCGCAGTTCGAGAGCACGATGCACGCGGTCGACGACGATCAGCTCGGCTCGTTCCGCCGGCGCCTGCTCGACCGCGTGGTCGGCCTCGGTGAACCACTCGGCCTGCGCGGCGCCGAGGTCTTCAAGCGGATCGACGACCTGTGAGCCTGCGCCACGTCGCATCCACGACATCGCCCGCCGAGGTGCTCGGCGTGCTCGCCGACGACGGCGCCGTCATCGTCGATCAGCTGCTGCCGCCGGATCTGCTCGCCCGCTTCCGCGCCGACATGGAGCGCGCCGCCGCCTCGTTCCACGCCGGTGCGCGCACGGGCGACGACAGCGTCCGCGAGTTCTGGGGCGACGTCACCAAGCGCTTCACGCGGCTCGCGTCGCGGAGCGACGCGTTCGTCGACATCCTGCTCCACCCGATGCTGCTCGCCGTCGCCGATGCGCTGCTCCTACCGCATTGCTCCAGCTACTGGATGAACACCGGCCAGATGATGATCATCGGTCCGGGCGAAGCGGCACAGGTGCTGCACCGCGACGCCGGCAACTGGCCGATGATGAACCGCCCAGACGGCCCGGAGGTGACGGTCAGCTGCATGTTCGCCGTCTCCGACTTCACGGCCGAGGTCGGGGCGACGCGCGTCGTGCCGGGCAGCCATCGCTGGGACGACTACCGCCGCCGCGCCGACGAGCGCGAGGTCACCCAGGCCGTGATGAGCGCTGGCAGCGGGATGATCTACACCGGTCGCGCCGTGCACGGTGCCGGCGCGAACGTCACCGACGACCAGTGGCGCTACGGCTTCCACCTGTCGTACGTGCTCGGCTGGCTGACGCCCGAGGAAGCCGGCCCGCTCGGCGTCGACTGGGCCACCGTCGCCGCGCTCCCCGAACGCGCCCAGCAACTGCTCGGCTGGCGCTGCTACTCGGCCGCCGGCAGCGACTCAACTCGGCTCTGGACCATCGACTACGAAGACGTCCCCGTCGGCCTCGGACTGATGGATTGACCGGCTGACTGCCGACTCTGTGCGGCCGACGTGTGCGTGCGTCATCGATCCCAGCGGGATCGATCCGTCACGCAGTCCGTGCCTTCGCTGCATCGAGCTCGCGCAGCAGGTGCGCGAGCACCTGGCGGCAGTCGGGCGTCGACCCGTTCGTCGGGCAGCCGCAACATCTCCGCCGGGTCGCTCAGTCCCGGACGGCGCCAACGCTCGAAGTGCTGCCGCAACCAGATCGGGTTCGCACCGCCCCGCAACACGCCATCGAACGCCTGATCTCCCGCGTGGCCTCCAGATGCGAGGGCGCACGCGACGTTTCGGGGACGACGACCTCGACGGTGCGGACAGCCGCAAAGCCGTCGAACCGAAGCAGCCGAGCAGCGGTGGGTCCGCACGCCAGCCCGCCGTTCGTCGCGAGCGAAGCCGCCATCACCCACTGCTCGAACGTCGACCTCATCCCGGCGAGAGCGATCACGCCCGGGTGCACGCGGCGCCACTCACCGGCATCCAGCCGCACCTTCTGCTGCTTGAGCGAGATGCCGGCGGCGCGCAGCTGGCGATCGATCGCGACGCCGTGTTGGCGGGCGAACAGTCGTTGGACGTCAGACGTGTCCAGTCGCATGCACATCTGGGTGCTCCGAGAACGGCGGATCGGAAGTCGGACCGAGATCTGCGTGCACCGGCGATCCTCGGGGGAACACTTCGCCACACAGTTCCGCAGCCGACTGGGCAACGCTCGTGAAAAACACGAACGGGAGGCCGAAGCCTCCCGTTCGCTGCGCTCCAAACCGAAGGATTGGAGTTATTTCTTCTTGGCCGCTGCCTTCTTGGCGGGGGCGGCTGCCTTCTTCGCAGGCGCAGCCTTCTTCGCCGGAGCGGCCTTCTTGGCTGCCGGAGCAGCCTTCTTCGCCGGGGCCGCCTTCTTGGCTGCCGGAGCAGCCTTCTTCGCCGGAGCGGCCTTCTTCGCTGCCGGAGCAGCCTTCTTCGCCGGGGCCGCCTTCTTCGCTGCCGGAGCAGCCTTCTTGGCGGGGGCCGCCTTCTTCGCAGGAGCGGCCTTCTTGGCCGGAGCTGCCTTCTTGGCTGCCGGAGCAGCCTTCTTCGCAGGGGCCGCCTTGGCGGGTGCTGCCTTCTTTGCCGGGGCTTTCTTTGTAGCTGCCACGTTCTCTTCCTTTCTCGGGTGTTCCTGTGTCACTTCTTCTTGGCTGGGTTGAGCGCGGCTTTGAGCGTGGAACTCGCCGTGAACTTCACATTCTTCGATGCCTTGATCTTCACCGGCTCGCCGGTCTGGGGGTTGCGGCCGGTGCGAGCGGCGCGCTTGCTCACGCTGAACGAGCCGAAGCCCGGCCATGCGATCTTGTCGTCCTTCTTCGCGGACGCAACCACCTGATCGAAGAAGGCCCCGATCGTGCGCTCGGCATCTGCCTTGCTCACGCCGGACTTCGTCGCCACTGCATCAATCAATTCTGCTTTTGTCATTTTCCTGATTTCTCCTCGGTTAACGGAGCATTACGCGTTGCACATGGAACAGCTTTCGCGACGCGAATACAAGCACCCTCTTAGTTGCAGATGCAATCAGTTCAAAAGTGTTTGCCCACGTCAGCGGTGTGAGGTTCACTGCACTCATGTCAGCAGTCGACCATTGGCCGCTCTTCGGCTTGCAGGTCCGAACACCGCGCCTCGAACTGCGTTACCCGACCGACGACGAGGTCGCCGAGATCGCCGCGCGTTCGGTGTCCGACGGCGTGCACGATCCCGCGTCCATGCCCTTCTCGTTCGAGTGGACCGACGTGCCGTCGCCGACCCAGGAACGCAACTCGATGCAGTTCCACTGGAGCCTGCGCGCCGGCTGGCGACCGACCGGGTGGAACTGCAACCTGGCCGTCATCGCCGACGGTCGCATCGTCGGCACGCAGTCAGCGGAGGCGGCCGACTTCGCCGCCCTGCGCACCGTGACCACGGGTTCCTTCCTCTTCCAGCCCTTCCAGGGCAAGGGTTTGGGCACCGAGATGCGCGCGGCGATCCTGCACCTCGCGTTCGCCGGGCTGGGCGCGGAGACGGCGAGGACCGGTGCCTGGTCGGACAACCAGCCGTCGCTCGGCGTGACCCGCCGACTCGGCTACGAGCACGTCGGAACGGAGCGGATGCTCAGTCGCGGTGAGCCGCGGGACATGGAGCGCTACGTCCTGTCGCGCGAGATGTGGCACCGCCGAAGGCGCGACGACATCGCGATCGAGGGACTGGCGCCGTGCCTCGAGATGTTCGACGCGCCCACCGCGCGCGGGTGCGCAGGCGTCGATGGCTGCAAGGCCGGCTGGGTCGTCGCGACGCGCAGCGGCGCGCGCGTCGTGACCAAGATCACCGACGTGTTCGGTGCCGGACATCACGTCGTCGGCGTCGACATGCCGATCGGTCTGCCCGACGCGGAGACACGCGAGGCCGATCTCGCGGCGCGCCGGTTCCTCTCGCCGCGCGGCAGCACCATCTTCCCGACGCCGCCACGCGCGTGCCTCGGCGCCGCCGACTACGCCGACGCGTGCGCGCGCTCGGCGGCGCTCACCGGCAAGAAGCTGACGCTCCAGACGTGGCACATCCTCGCCAAGATGCGCGAGGTCGACGACGCGCTCGACGCGGCGGCGGAGCAACGCATCATCGAGGTCCATCCGGAGTGCTCGTTCGCCGAGATGAACGGCGGGCAGCCGCTCACCACCAAGCACGCCTCGGACGGGCTCGAGCGCCGCACCGCGCTGATCGAGGCCGAGTTCGGGCCGGTCCCACGCCGGCTCCCTGGAGCGACGCGCGACGACATCCTCGACGCGTACGCCACGTTGTGGACGGCGGAGCGCTTCGCCGCGGGACGCCAACGCGACCTGCCCGAGGGGATCGTCCAGCGCGACTCGCGGGGCCTGCGAATGCGGATCGTCGCGTAACGCGCTGTTCATCTTGTGGTCCACCAACGCGACACACCCACCCGCTAGAACAAGGCCGTTGGAACTTTCCAAGATTCCGAAGGGGTGTCGGTGACCGATCTCGTGCCGGTTCGTCCTGTCCTGTTGTCGAGCCTGAACGGAGCCGGCGACGGGTCTCCGGGCTCCCCGCCAGGATCCGTGATGGACGGTCTCGTCGCCCCGGTCGTGCAGCGAACCCGGTACGTGCTCGACACCTCCGTGCTGGTCGCCGACCCGGGATGCATCAACAGCTTCGGCGACGTCGACGTGGTGATCCCGCTCACCGTGATCGAAGAGCTCGACGGCCTGAAGAGCCGTCCGGACGACGTCGGTCGTGCGGCGCGCACCGCTCTGCGCACGATCGAGGATCTGCGCGTGCGCCACGGCGGCTCGCTCGCCAAGCCGGTGCCAATCGGTGGTGGCGAGTCGACGGGCACGCTGCAGATCGAGATCAACGGCATCCAGAAGCACCTCCTCATCGAGCACGGCCTCGACGCCGACAAGCCCGACAACCGCATCATCGGTGCGGCGCTCGGTCAGGCCAACCACGCACCCACCCGGATGGTGTCCAACGACGCCGCGCTCCGCATCAAGGCCGCCCACCTCGGCGTCGAGGCCACCGAGCACCATCCGGCGGGACGGGCGATGAGCAGTCGCCCGGTCGGCTGGGTCACGCTGCCCGCCGCGCACGAGCAGATCGATCGGCTCTACACCGACAGCCACGTCGCCATCGAGGACATCGAGGGAGCGGATCAGCTGCACGAGAACGGATTCGCGATCCTCCGCTCGGGCTCGCAGTCGGCGCTCGCCCGCCGCCGCGACCGCGAGCTGCACGTCCTCGCCCACAACGCGCCCGAGGCATGGGGCCTGCGCCCTCGCTCGAAGGAGCAGCGGTTCGCGCTCGAGCTGCTGCTCGATCCCGAGGTGAGCGTCGTCGCCCTCGACGGCCGGGCCGGTACGGGCAAGACGCTGATGGCGATCGCCGCCGGGCTCGAGCACGTCGTCGAACGGCGCGCGTTCGAGCGCCTCGCGATCTACCGACCGCTCGTTCCCGTCGGACGCGCCGACGTCGGCTTCCTGCCGGGCGGTCTCGACGAGAAGCTCGATCCGTGGATGTCGGCGATCCACGACTCCATCGTCGCCCTCACCGACCAGCGCAACAGCCGCGATGCGCGCAGCCTGATGGAGGAGCTGACGAGCCGCGGCCAGCTGTCGCTCGAGTCGGTCACGTTCCTGCGTGGCCGGTCGCTGCACCGCCAGTTCGTCGTGGTCGACGAGGCCCAGAACCTCGAGCCGACGACGCTGAAGACGATCCTCACCCGCATCGGCGACGGCACCAAGGTGGTCTTCACCGGCGACACCAGCCAGATCGACGCGCCGTACATGGGTGAGTCGAACAACGCGCTGGCCGTGCTGATCCAGGCGTTCGCCGGGCAGAGCTGCTTCGGCCACGTCACGCTGTCGGCGTGCGAGCGCAGCGAAGTGGCCAGCCTTGCCGCCGAACTGCTCTGAACCCGCCGCACTGAACCCTCTGCGCTGAACCCTCTGCATCGGGCGAACGGCGCTGATCAGCCGCGCCGTCGGCGCGCCCGATGGTCAGCCGTCACGCCGGCTGGATTTGCGCGTCTCTGGTCGTGTCGATCCGGTGTTGAAGAATGAGCATGAAATCCATGGGTGATGACGATTGGCGCAACCGAGCAGCGTGTGCCGGACAGACCCGGCTCTTCTTCGCACGACGTGCCGAGCGACCCGAGGCCAGAGTCCGCCGAGAGGCGCGGCGAGTCCGAGGACGTCCGCGAGGTCCTCGTCCGCGGCCACGACATCGGCCGCGCCGGCTGATCCGGGCCGGCTGATCGGGACCGGCTGAGGCTGCGACTGGCGCGTCAGGCCTTGAAGCGTTCAGCAGTCGTGAAGTAGCGGGAATCGCCGACCTGGCCCTTGCGTCCGTTGGTGGACCAACCCATCGAGAGCATCTTCAGCTTGACCGCGACGGCGATGGCGAGGCGGAACTCCTTGCCGGATGTCGGGGATCGAAGCGCACCGACCAGGACGGAGTCGGACTCGATGATCCCGACGACCCCGGCGAGCGGCGGCAGATCGCGACCCTCCGCGCGGACCATCCGGTCCTCGTTGGCGGGGTCGTTGAGGATCGCCAGCAGCCGGTCGGTGACGACGGGGTGAGCAGTCAACATCGCGAAGTGCGGCCCGCCGAACCGATCGGCCTTGAAGTCCGCGAGCGTCAACGACATCGCTGGAAGTGTGTCAGCAGATTCGACGACTCGTCGCGACCCGTGTCGCGGCGGGAGTCGTCGATCCGGTGGCTCACGACCCGCCAAACGCTCGGGCGGACACCCTTCACGTAAGGTGACGAGCATGAACCCGGCCATCTCGGAGACGAGCGCCATCACCGATCTGCACTTCGCAGTCGTCGATGTCGAGACGTCCGGGCTGTCCACCCGCCGGCACCGCGTGCTGCAGGTCGCCGTGGTCACCGTCGACGGTTCGGGGCAGCTCATCGATCGCTGGTCCAGCCTGGTCCGGCCTCGCAACCGCTGGCTGTTCCGGCTCGGGCCGCGGCACATCCACGGCCTCACCCGGGCCCAGCTCCGCACCGCACCATCGGTCGATGTCGTCCTGGCCGAGCTCGCCAAGCGGCTCGACGGCGCCACGTTCACCGCGCACAACGCCCGCTTCGATGCCGAGTTCCTGCGCACGCTCGCCGATCGTGGCGGCGTCACGCTGCCGCTGTCACCGCAGCTGTGCACGCTCCGGCTGTCACGCCGGCTGGATCCGGAGCGCAAGCTCTCGCACCGCCTCGCCGACGTCACGGCGCGCTACGGCATCGCCAACGAACGCCCGCACGACGCGCTCGAAGACGCAACCGCAACCGCGGCCGTGCTCCCCCACCTGCTGCGCGCCCACGGCGCCACCACCGGCGATCAGCTGTCGGCGTTGACCGATCCGTAGGCCGCCAGCACCTGCTGGGCCGCCCGCGCGGCCAGGCCCTGCCAGCGCAGCGGTGCCAGCACGTCGGCCTCGCGTCCGAGGCGGAGCAGCAACCGCTCGAGCCACTGCTCGCTGAGCACGGGCATGACCGCCACCGTCCGCGTCGGGTCGTCGGGGTCCGGCGTCAGCGAGTCGACCGGGTAGCGCTCGATCATCCACGCCCGGTCCACGGGCATCCGCACGGTGACGCGCTCGATGTCGGCATCGCCGGCGAACCAGCGATCGGTGTCGGGCAGCTGGACCTCGCGCTCGGGATCGACCGCGCCCGTGCGCCGCGCCTCGAGGATCCGGTCGATGCGGAACGAACGCTCGCTGCCGGAGCGGTGGTCGTCGGCGAGCACGTACCAGTGACCCCGATCGGTGAACACCGCGCGAGGGGTGATCTCGCGCTCGCTCGCCTCGTCGCGCGCCGGCGTCCAGTAGGTGATGGCGAGCCGCGCAGATTCACCGGCGGCCGCGGCCACGACGTCGGCCATCGCCGGCTGGGCGAACTCCACCACCACGCCGTCGTCGCCGAGCACCGCGGCGAGCTTGTCGAGCGCACGCCCGAGCGGGCCGGCCGGCTCGGCACCGGGCATCGCCATCGCCGCACGTCCGGCGGTGAGCAGCGCGAAGCCCTCGGGAGCCGTCAGCCGCAACGGCCGGGTGAACACGCGCGGGATGCCGGTGAACACCATGCCCTCGTCGATGAACACGTCGATCATCTCGTCGACGAACGGTGGCAGGCCGCACATCGAGGCCAGCTCCAGGTCGGCGACGACCTCGCTCGTGGTCAGCGAGAAGTGCGCCGCCATCTCGGCGAGCGACACCTCACCGCGCTCCATCAACCACGGCAGCATCACCAGCAGCCGCTTCAGCCGCTCGGGCGCCGGGCGCGGTCCGCGCCGCGCCATCAGCTCGCCCCCACGGTGAACGCCGACAGCCAGTCGATGACCTCGGCGCGCAGATCGGGCGGGCTGATCACGACTGCGTGATCGGTGAGCCCGAGCAGCCACGAGCGGAACGCGTCGCGGTTGAGGCACGGCACCTCGACCTCGATCGCACCGTCGCCGAGCCGGCGCACGATGGCGGCCTCGCCCACCTCACCGGCCACGAGCGGTGCCCGGGTCGCGTCGATCCGCACGACGGCGCGAGCGGCACCGCCCTCGGACTCGCCGAGCAACTTCGGATCGGCGGGGAAGACGGTGCGGATGTCGAAGTCGGCCGGCCGTTCGAACGTCGCCGGATCGCCGACCGAGACGTCGCCGACGATGCGATCGACGCGATAGGTGCGCACCTGATCGTGGGTGTGGTCGTGGCCGATCGCGTACCAGTAGCCGTCGCGCAGCAGCAGCCCGTACGGGTCGAGCCGACGGGTCTGGTCACGGTAGGTGAACCGTGCGGTCGCCCTCGTGGCGACGGCCTCGCGCAGCACCGGCAGCGCGTCGAACGTGGGCACGGTCGCGGCGACCGAACGTGACGGGCGCTCGCCACCGGCGCCGAGCTTGAGCAGGCCCTCGCGACCCCACGACTCGTCACTGCGCACCGCGGCCACGGCGAGCTGCAGGGCGCGGCGCTCGTCGTCGTCGAGCTCGAGGTCGGCGAGCTCGTAGCGGCGTCGATCGATGCGGTACGCCGTCTGGCCGGCCTGATCGCCGCTGAGCACCTCCTGCTCGATCGGCACCCCGATCTCGCGCAACACGGATTTGTCGCGCTCGAACGCGCCGCGCAGCGCAGCCGCGTTGGTGGGGTACTGCCCGCCGAGCTCGCCGACGATCTGCTGCAGCGTCAGCGCCACCTTGGTCTCGAGCAGGAGCGCCAACAGGTTGGTCATCCGCTCGAGGGGTTCGGCCATGGACGGAGCGTAGGGGACGGCCACGAGCATCCGGCGTGTGCCTGCAAGACTCGTCGTCATGACCGTCATCGCCGACCACGTGGCCGAGGAGTTCGCCGAGGTCGCCGGCCACCTCAGCGGACCTGTGCTCGACGCCGGCTGCGGCGCCGGGCTGACGGCCGTCGCGCTCGTCCGCGACACCGCCGGTGAGGGCGTGGAATGGATCATCGACGGTGCCGACATCTCGGCCGCGACGGTCCCGATGGCCGCAGCACTGCGCCGGCCGGACGGCTCGCCGCTGTACCGCCAAGTGGTCGAGGCCGACGTCACCGTCGCGTCCGACGATCTGCCCGCCGGCAGCTATGCCGGCGTGCTCTGCTCGCACATGTTCACCACCGGCAAGCTCGGCGTCGGCGCGTTGACCGAGCTGATCCGCCTCGGCCGCCCCGGCGCGATCTTCTCGATCGGGATCGACCTCGAGCACTTCCAGGAGCACGAGTTCGCCGAGCACCTCGGCGAGCTCGTCGACGACGGCGTGATCCGCAACCTCGATCCGCGGATCGCCGACCCCGATACCCCGCACAACGACTCGGGCGAGCCCGCCGTCGTGCTCCTGTTCCGCCGCGTCTGAACCGTCGGGACGCGGATCCGCGGTCGCGCTACGACTTCGAGGCGCCGCGCTGGGCGCGGTACCAGTCGATGAGCGCGTTGGTGGAGCTGTCGTGGGCGGGTGCGTCGGTGGCCGTCAGCTCCGGGGTGATCTTGTTGGCGAGCGCCTTGCCGAGCTCGACGCCCCACTGATCGAAGCTGTTGACGTCCCACACGCAACCCTGCACGAACACCTTGTGCTCGTAGAGGGCGATGAGCTCGCCGAGGATCCGCGGGGTGAGCCGCTGGGCGAGGATGGTGGTGGTGGGCCGGTTGCCGGTGAACACGCGGTGCGGCACCTGGAACTCGGGGATGCCCTCTGCCTCGGCCTGCTCCTTGGTCTTGCCGAACGCCAACGCCTCGGTCTGCGCGAACAGGTTCGCCATCAGCAGATCGTGATGATCGCGGTACGGATGGTTCGGGTCGGCGAAGCCGATCATGTCGACAGGCACCAGCCGAGTGCCCTGGTGGAGCAGTTGGTAGAACGCGTGCTGGCCGTTCGTGCCCGGCTCGCCCCACACGATGGAGCCGGTGTCGGTGGCCACGGGCGTTCCGTCGCGGTGCACGCCCTTGCCGTTGCTCTCCATGTCGAGCTGCTGCAGGTAGGCGGGGAACCGGCTGAGCTCGTGCGCGTACGGCATCACGCCCTGGCTCTGCGCGCCGAGGACGTTGCTGTTCCAGACGCCGATCATGCCCATCAGCACCGGCAGGTTGTCGGCGAGCGGTGCGTTGCGGAAGTGGTCGTCGATCACGTGGAAGCCGGCCAGGAACTCGCCGAACGCCTCCGGCCCGATCGACACCATCAGCGTCAGGCCGATCGCCGAGTCGACCGAGTAGCGGCCGCCGACCCAGTCCCAGAAGCCGAACATGTTGTCGGTGTCGATGCCGAACGCGGCCACCTTCTCGGCGTTCGTCGACACGGCAACGAAGTGCTTGGCAATCGCGGACTCGTCGCCGCCAAGACCGGCGAGCAGCCAGTCGCGCGCCGTGCCCGCGTTGGTGAGCGTCTCGATGGTGGTGAACGTCTTCGACGAGATCACGAACATCGTCGTTGCGGGATCGAGGTCCTGGGTGTTCTGGAAGATGTCGGCTCCGTCGACGTTCGAGACGAACCGGCACTCGATCTCCGGATGCTTGAACGCGTGCAGGGCGCGGTACGCCATCGCCGGGCCGAGGTCGCTGCCACCGATGCCGATGTTGACGACGGTGCGGATCCGCTGGCCCGTGTGGCCGGTCCAGTCGCCGCTGCGGACCTTGTCGGCGAAGGCCCCCATCCGGTCGAGCACCTCGTGCACGTCGGGCACGACGTTGTGGGCGTGGCCGTCGCCGTCGAAGACGTTGACGACGGTGCCGCGTGGCGCACGCAGTGCGGTGTGCAGCACGGCGCGGTTCTCGGTGGTGTTGATCTTCTCGCCGGCGAACATCGCGTCGCGACGACCCTCGACATCGGCCGCGACGGCCACCTCGAGCAGGCGCTGCACGGTGTCCCGGGTGATCCGCTGCTTGGAGAAATCGGCGCGCAGATCGCCGCCGGTGCGCGTGAACGTGACGGACCGCTGCGAATCGTCGGCGAAGAGCTCGCGCAGGTGCGGCACGGGTGCATCGGTGTGGTGGGCGAGCAGTGCGGCCCACGCGGAGGTGACGGTGATGTCCACGTCGGCGACCCTATCGGCCGGCCGGCAGCGCCGAAGCTGCGGGTCCGTCGAGGAACAGGGTGGTGTCCGTGCGCTTGACGTGGGCCACCGGCAGGGACTCGCCGCGCTCGATCCAGCCGGCCAGCGGATCGGCCTTGGCCGCCCCGACGACGAGCAACATCCGCGCCCGAGCGCCGTTGACGACGCGGGGCAGCAACGTCATCCGGATGCGGCCGTTGAACAGCCCGCAGATCGCGACCTCGCCCGGCGCATCGACCACGGGATCCCCGGGCGGCCACGAAGCGGTGTGGCCGTCGTCGCCGATGCCGAGGTGCACGATGTCGAGGGGCGCGTCGCCGAGCTTCGACGCGTAGGTCGCGGCGGCGCGGCTCAGTGACTTCGCCGTCACGGGCATCAGGTGCACGTTCGCCTTGCGGATCGGCACCCGGTCGGTGAGGTGCGCCGCGAGCTGGCCGGCGTTGCGGTCCGGATCGCCGTCGGGCGCGACCCGCTCGTCGACCTGGAACACGTGCACGGAGGCCCATGGCAGATCCATGGTCGCGAGGTCGTCGAACATCAACGCCGGCGTGCCGCCACCGCTGACGGCGACGCGGCACACGCCGCGCAGCCGGACCGCCGAGCGGATCCGGCGAGCCATCCAGGCGGCGGCCTCGGATGCGGTTTCCTGGGGGGTGGGGGCGACGACGATCTTCACGTCGTCAACATGCCACAGACGCGTACCCCGTCGCGTCAGACCTCTCGCGTCAGACCCAGCCACGCTCGTCGGCGATGCGCAAGGCCTCGATCCGGTTGCGCGCGCCCGTCTTGGCGATCGCCGACGAGAGGTAGTTGCGCACCGTCCCCTCCGACAGGAACAGGCGAAGGGCGATGTCGGCGACGGTCGCCCCGTCGCGTGCGGCGGCGAGCACGTCGCGCTCACGCGCCGTCAGCATCGACGGCCCGCCGGCAAGGGTTGCCGCGGCCAGCTGCGGATCGACGACGCGCTCGCCAACCGCGACTCGACGGATCGCATCGGCGAGCTGCTCGGCCGGAGCGTCCTTGACCACGAACCCGAGCACACCCGCCTCCATCGCCCGGCGGAGGTAGCCCGCCCGGCCGAACGTCGTCACGATCATCACCTTGCACACCGGCACCGCGATCGCGAGCGCGGCCGCCGCGGCGAGGCCGTCGAGGCCGGGCATCTCGATGTCGAGCAGCGCGATGTCGGGAGCTGATCGCTGCGCGGCGGCGACGACCTCGTCGCCGCGACCGACGTCGGCCACGACCTCGAAGTCGGCTTCGAGATCGAGCAGCGCGACGAGCGCCGACCGCACGAGGGCCTGGTCGTCGGCGATCAGCAGTCGGATCATCGAGCTCCCGCACCGACATCGACCCGCAGCTGCCAACCGTGCGAGCAACGCCCCGCCGTCAGCGTGCCTCCGGCTGCGGCGACGCGCTCGCGCAGGCCGAGCAACCCGGTACCAGCGGTGTCTCCCGCGCCGGAACGACCGCGAGGTGCTTCGCCACCGACCCCGTCGTCGGTGATCGCGATCCAATCGCTGCCCACCGTGACGGCGCACGACGACGCGTGCGCATGGCGCACCACGTTCGTGAGCCCCTCCCGCACCACCCAGCCGAACAGCTCCTGGTGCTCGGGATCGACGACGTCGGCCGACGGCGGGAACTCGGCGCGCATGCCGAGCGTGCGCATCAGCTCGCGGCCGGTGGCGAGCTCGCCGGTGAGCGTCGTCGAGCGGTAGCCGGCGACCGCAGCGCGCACATCGGCGAGTGACCGCCGCGACAGCGTCTCGACCTCGCTGATCTCGTTGCCGGCGCGGCCCGCGTCGCCCTGCTCGAACAGGCGGCGGGCGAGGCCGGCCTTGACCGTGATGGTGGTCAGCGAGTGACCGAGCAGGTCGTGCAGATCACGGGCGATCCGCTGCCGCTCGCCCTCTGCGGCGAGCGAAGCGATCTCCGCTCTCGCCTCGCTCAGCTCGTTGTTGGCGTGCACCAGGCCGAAGAACGCGTACATCGCCGCCATCACGATGGCCAGCGACGCTGCGGCACCGCTGTCGACGCCGTGGTGCCACTCCGGCATCGCCGCCGGCAGTACGAAGGCGAACACGACGAGGCAGACGACGATCGGGACGGCCCGGGTCCACAGCGCAGCGATCGTGAGCGTGCCGATGAAGATCAGCATCGTCGACGCATCCTGATGCGCGAAGAACGTCTCGGCCACGAACATCACGCACAGCCCGGCGAAGCAGATCCAGAACGGGCGCCGCGGTCCGGAGGCGCCGATCGACAGGATCGCGCTCACGTACAGCACGCAGAAGGCGAGCACGATGGCACAGCCGACGACCACTGCCGCACCACTGGAGTGCTGGAGGACCCCACCGACGGTCTGGGCGAGCGTCACGAGGAACACAGCGGGAAAGACGAGGCGCCTCCAGCCCCGTTCCTCGTTGCGCCACAGCGGGCTTTCCACCGTCGAGACCTGCACGTCGCTCATCCTGTCGCTCAGACCTTGCTCGTGTCACGCTGGTACGCCCACACCGCGAGCCGCACCAGCACGATCGACCAGATCGCGATGACGATCCAGGCCTTGGCCGGCCAGGCATCCATCCCCAGACCGACGTGGCCCGATTGGACCAGCCAGTACGAGGGCAGCGACTCCGAGACGCTGTGCATGATCCCGTGTTCGGCGATCGGACCCCATGAACCGCCGAGCAGTGCGAACAGTGACGTGAGGCCGCCCATCGCCGGCCCCATCGAATCGACCGTGAGCAGGTGGCCGAGCACCACGCCCAGCGCGGCGAACGGGATCAGCCCGACGAGGATCAGAGCGGTCATCTCGATCCAGCGCCCTGCCGGCATGCGGACACCGAGCGAGATGCCGGCGATGTACAGGAGGACGATGCTGATGATCGCCAGGGCGTAGCCGGTCACGACCTTGGCGGAGAGGTACATCGAGGGTCGCAGCGGCGTGACGCGCAGCTGGCGGTTCCACCCGACGCTGCGCTCGGCGGCGATGCGGGCACCACCGGCGATGACCGCGGCCATGCTGCCGTACGAGACCATGCCGGTCATGTAGTACGTCGCGAACGGCAGCCCGCCGAGGGTCGCGTGGCGGTTCGGCCCGGCGATCACGAGCAGGAGGACGAGCGGGATCACGAGCGAGAAGATCAGGAAGCGCCGGTTGCGGACGGTGCGCAGCAGCTCGTAGCGCAGGTAGGTGCCGTTGCGGGCCCCGCGTCCCGGGATCGTGCCGCTGTTCGCCGTGTTGGTGTTCGCCGTGCTGGTGTTCGCCGTGGTGCTCGACGTGCTGCTGCCCGTCGTGTTGGTGCTCATCGTGCTGCCTCCGAGGTGAGCTCGAGGAATGCCTGCTCGAGGCCGCCACTGCGGACCTCGATGTTGCGCATCGAGTCGTAGGTCCGGAGCAGCGAGCGCAACGCTGCATCGGAGTCGTTGCACGTCAGCGCGACGGTGTCGCCGTGACGTTCCGTGGACACCACGCCGACGACACGGTCGAGATCGGCGAGATCGACATCGGGAAGCGTCGCCCGGATCACCCGCGTGCCGACGATCGACGTGATCTCCGTCGGCGACCCGTCGGCGACGATGTGGCCGCCCGCCATCAGCACGATGCGATCGGCGAAGGCCTCGGCCTCCTCGAGGTAGTGCGTCGCGAAGATGATGGTCGCGCCGTGGGCGGCGATGTTGCGAACCGCCGCCCAGAACTCACGCCGGGCCTCGACGTCGAGCGCAACCGTCGGCTCGTCGAGGACGAGGAGGTCGGCGTTGGCCACCAACGCGCAGGCGAAGCGCACGCGTTGGGTCTCACCGCCGGACAGCTTCTGGGTCCAGCGACCCTGCAGCTCGGTGAGGCCGGCGAGCGCGAGCGCGTCGTCGACCGCGAGCGGCTTCGGGTAGAGCGACGCCACCATGTCGACCAGCTCGCGCACGGTGAGGTTCTGGATCAGCGAGCCGGTCTGGAGCATCGCCACGACATGTCCCGCCGCGACTGCGTCGCTCGGCAATGCGCCGAACAGCGTGATCCGGCCGGTGTCGGGTGCGAGCAGGCCGAGCACCATGTCGAGCGTGGTGGACTTGCCGGCGCCGTTCGGGCCGAGCAGGGCGACGGTCTCGCCGGGTGCGATCACGAGATCGATCCCGGCGACCGCGGCCACCGTGCCGAACGACTTGGTGACGGCTTCGAGGTGGATGCCGCCTGCGTTTCCTGGGGGTTGCGTTGACATGCATCCAGCGTGCACTCCTGCGGCGCTGACGGGAAGTGCCGCGGATGACGAATCGGCCCTGACATTTGTCATCACCGGTAGGGTGCGGCCCCATGAGCCGACTGGACGAGATCGGCGAGCGCGATGGCTGGCGGTGCTGGATCTGCGACCAGCCCGTCGATCCCGACATGTCGGTCAACGACGACCGGGGCCCCAGCATCGACAGCATCACCGCCGAGAAGAACCGCAGCAAGGCGCCGCCCGAACGCCTCGCCCACCGCGGCTGCAACACCCGCAAGGGTGCGGTCGCAGCCGTCGTGCCGTGGTCCGACGAGCTGTTCGTGGTGGACCCGGCGCCGATCCTGACGAGCGTCGACCGCCTGGCGCGCAAGCGCGGGCGTGAGGTCATGGCCCGCTGCCCCACCCAGGCCGACGGCGACGCCGCCGCCACCTGGCTGCTCGACCGGGTGTCGCGCCTGCGCCCCGGCCTCGCGGTGAGCACCGAGGTCGAGCGCGTGGCCGGCCAGTTCCTGCTGATCCTGCGCGCCTGAGACTGTGGGAGAATCGCCGCTGCTCGCACAGCCTGCAGCTCGACGCAGAAGGACTCACGACATGGCTTCATCGATCAACCGCCGCCGCTTCCTCCGTTCGGCCGGTGCGGCCGCCGCGACCGGAGGTGCACTGCTCGCCGGTGCGCAGGCGGCCGACGCCGCCGCTCCCTCTCGCCGCGTTGCTGCGACTGGCCACCGTCCGCAGACCGCCCTCCCGCTGCCGCCGGCCACGTCGCACCTCGGGATCACCGACTTCGGCGTCTACGGCAGCGCCTCCGTGTTCTTCGACTCGTTCTCCGCCTCGATCTACTCGAACGTCGCTGCCCAGCCCCTCGTGGGCCGCCTGCCGCTCACCAAGGGCGACACGCTCACCTCGCTGGTGGTGTACTGCAAGGGACCCGACACCATCAAGGCCGAGCTGTTCGTCCAGGACATGGACAACCCGGGCACCTTCTTGACCCCGACGCCATCCGTGTCGGTGACCACGGCCGCGCCGACGGGCACGATCGCGCTCGCGATCCCGGCTGCCGTCGCAGCGGTTCAGTCACCTCGCATCTTCCAGCTCCGGGTGACGGGCACGACGTCGGCGACCACGCTCCACGGCGCGACGTTCACCTACACCCCGGTCAACTCCGGCTTCTTCGCGATCTCGCCCACGCGTGTCTACGACTCCCGGGAGAGCGGCGCGAACCACGGCCCGATCCTCAGCGACCAGACGCGAGACGTCTCCGTCGCCAACGCGACGGCGTTCAGCGGTGGTGCGGCCGACGTCGTCCCGGGCAACGCGTACGCGATCACGTACAACCTGACCGCGACGGGTGCCACGGGCCAGGGGTTCATGGCGATCTACCCGAAGGGCGGCACGCTGAAGGCGTCAGCGCTGAACTGGTTCACCAACGGTGAGGTCGTCGCCAACGGCGGGGTGGTCACGCTCGACAGCAACCGCACCGTCACGGTCCAGACCGGCGGCGGCGGAAGCACCGACTTCATCATCGACATCACTGGCTACTACGTCTGAGCGGGTCTGCGATGAGCGTGCTCGTGCCGCAGGATCTCGTGTTCGCCGACCGTGCCCCGTGGCGCTTCGATTTCGAGGGTCTCGTCCATGCCACTCCCGCCGAGGTGTGGAGCACCTTCATCGACAACGAGAGCTGGACCCAGTGGTTCACGCGGTGCAAGGCGTGCACCGCGACGAGCGACCCGTTCGACGGTGAGGGCTCGACGCGTCGCATCGACGTGAACGGTCTGCGCGTCGAGGAGCGGTTCATCGCCTGGCAGCCCGAACGGCTGTGGGCGTTCACCGCCGAGAAGATGCGGATGAGCTTCGCCGTCTCGATGGTGGAGCGAGCGCTGTTCGACGAGCCGACGCCGGGCTGGACGCACATCTCGTACCGGATGGCCGTCCAGCCGCACTGGTGGGCGCTGCCGCTGCGGCGGCTGATCGCGAGCCAGGGCGCGGCGACGTTCCAGCGCAGCTTCATCGCGCTGGACCACTACATCGCCGAGCACCGCACCCGCCATTCGGCTGCGTGACGTGGAGATCGAGATCCGCGGTCACACGCTGTCGGGCACGATGTTCCGGGTGGCCGGCGTGCCGGTCCACAACGTGCACGTCGGCCTGCAGGTCCGCGACGCGCCAGAGGGGCTCGTCCGCGGCGACGCAGCGAGCGCGACCTGGCGGGCCGATGTGCGGACGCGCATCGACGACGCCGGCGAAGTCGACGTCGCCGGGCCCGCCGTGCACGGCCGGCGCGGCGAGCGGTTCCTCTACCTGACATGGGGCGACGTCGGTGTCGACGGCGGCTTCGCGATGTTCCGCCGCGCCAAGCTGATGTTCGGCGACATCGACGCCGACCTCGTCCGCACGGCGATGGACGGCGGCCACCGGCTCGTCGCCACCATCGGCCTCACCGACGACTTCGGCGGCCCGCGCTCGGCACGCGTGCACCCGCCGGCCGTCATCTGGTCCGTCGAGCCGCTCGCCGGTTGACCGGCGCGCCGTCGGTCGGGTTCAGCCGCCGAAGTAGCTGTTGCAGCCGGAGATGCCGCCGAGCGCGCCGTGACGGAACGCGTCGACCTTCTGGTACGCGTCGCCGTGCACCTTCACATCGGCCGAGTCGTCGGCGAACTGGATCGCGGTGGCCACCGCCTCGTCGAGATCGCCCGGCGACAGCTGCAGTCGATCGTCGCCGGTGTCCTTGGTCGGCAGGCTCTTCGCCCACACGCCGACGAAGCAGTCGTCGTAGAGCACCCGCTGCACGCCCGACAGCGTGCTCTTCACCGCGGTCTGCGCGGCCTCGGCCCACGCCGCGGCGAGGAAGTACCCGGCCGAGAAGTCGCCGATCCGCTGCACCGCCGTGCGCGCCGCGGTGTCGTTGACGAGCACGGTGTCGTCCGCGCCGCAGTAGATCGCGAGCGACTGCTGGATCGCGTCGGCCGACAGGCCCGAGCAGGTCGGCACGGTGTCGGTGAACGGCTGCACCGTGAGCGGCTTGAAGGTGTCGGGCAGCGTCGCCGACCAGAACGTGTTCAGGTCGTCGGGGATGTCCTTGATCACGTCGGCGTACGGCAGGTTGCCGGGATCCTGGTCGCCCGTGTAGCTGGCGTCGAAGCCGAACTCGGTGATCGGCGGGTTGTGCTGCGGATAGGTCGCGCACTGCTCGACGCCCTTGTTGAAGCCGTCCTGGAACGCGCCGACGCGATCGAACCCGGCACCGTGGGCACCGTCGTCGGTGGGCGACGAGCCGACGGGATCGGCCGACAGCGCCGTGTCGAGCAGACCGCTGCGGATGTCGGCGTCGGTGAACGTGAGCAGGTCGCTCTCGCCACGGGCGATGTGCGCGAACCAGGCCCCGCTGTAGCAGTCGGCCTGCAGCTCGACGACCGGGGTCGAGAGCGCTGGCACGATGTCGAACACGCCGGTGCGCTCCTGGATCGCGTGGCCCCACTCGTGCGACATCAAGCCGGTGATCGCGCCGGAGCCGTGATCGGCGTAGCCGCTCGCCGCGTAGCCCGGGTCGTCCCACGTGATGAAGTCGCCGTCGGGGCAGTAGAAGCCGTTGTCCTGCACGTCGGCGTACATCGTGAAGCAGCCGTTGGCCGGGTAGTCCGTCTTGGCCGGGTAGGCGGGGAACACGCCGCCGGCCAGGGGCACGTACGGCTTGTCGAACACCTTCGGCATCTCCGTGGCCCAGAACTGCTCGAGGTCCTTCACCGTGGCCACCATCAGGCCGTCGAACGGTTGCGGGGGCTTGTCCGCATCGAACGGGTACGGACCGACGAGCGGCACGTTCGTGCCCGGCACGTTCATCATCGTCGGCAGGTTGCCGCTCCCACCCGTGCCCGTCGTGTCGCTCGTGCCCGTCGTGTCGCTCGTGCCCGTCGTGACCGTCTCGGTCGCGTTC
The DNA here is from genome assembly GCA_025463305.1 of Ilumatobacteraceae bacterium. Next base: position 8,068 of record JAOBWK010000068.1, on the reverse strand, counting down.
GACTTCGCGACGCGCACACCACCGGTCGAACCGCACGCCGCCAGCATCGCCAGGGCGACGACGGCGATGCCCCGCTGCCATGCGCTCGTCCGCTGCCGCCCCGCCATCGGCTGCACGATAGCCAACCGCCGCCGGCCGGACCGATGATCCGTGGCGCCCGACCACCGGCAGCCGCCGTACTGTACGTCCATGGGTGAAACCTTCGACATCGCCGCCATCGACCACCTCCTCACCACCACCCGGGCGGTGCGCAAGCGGCTCGACCTCACCCGTCCCGTCGAGCGCGACCTGATCCTCGACTGCATCCGCGTCGCCACCCAGGCGCCGGCCGGCGGCAACGTGCAGCGCTGGCGGTGGATCGTGATCGACGACCCGGCGCTCAAGCAGGGCATCGCCGACCTGTACCGCCGCTCGTACGCGCCGTACATGGCAGCCCAGCGCGCCGAGGCCGAGCGGCTCGGCCGCACCGACACGGCGGCGATCATGAGCAGCTCGGACCACCTCGCCGAGATCCTCGACCAGGTGCCCGCGCTGGTGATCCCGTGCAGCCTCGGGGCACCGGTCGGATCGCAGGGCATGGTGGCCGGCTTCTACGGCTCGATCCTGCCGGCGGTCTGGAACTTCATGCTCGCCGCGAAGGCGCGCGGGCTGGGCACCGCGTGGACCACGCTGCACCTCGAGTACGAGGCCGAGGCGCGCGAGCTGCTCGGCATCCCGAGCACCGTCACCCAGGTGGCGCTGACCCCCGTCGCGTACTACACCGGCGACTCGTTCAAGCCGGGCACCCGGCGAGCGGCGGAGGAGATCACGTACTTCAACGGCTGGAAGTCGTGACCCAGGCGGAGCCGACGATCGACGCCACCACCACCGCCGGCCCGAACGCGGCGATCCGCTCCGGCCTGCTGTGGGGCAGTGCCGCCTACGTCTTCTGGGGGTTGGCCACCGTCTACTGGAAGCAGCTCGAGCACTTCGATGCGTTCGAGCTGATCGGCTACCGGATCACGTCGTCGGCGATCGTGATGGGCGTCTACACCGGCGTCACCGGTCAGCTGCGCCCGATCCTGCGGCGGCTGCGCGACCGCGCCCTGCTGCGACGGGTCGCGTTCGCGTCGGTCGTGCTGACGATCAACTGGACCACGTACGTGTGGGCGGTCGTGCACGGCCGCGTCCTCGAGACCGCCCTCGGCTACTTCATCACACCGATCGGGCTGATGGTGGCCGGCGTCGTCGTGCTCCACGAGACGTTGCACCGCGCCCAGCAGGTCGCGCTCGGCCTGGCGATCGTCGCCGTCGCAGTGCTGACAGTCAGCTACGGACGACTCCCCTGGGTGTCGCTGATCATCGCCGCGACGTGGGTGACGTACACGTTCGTGAAGAAGCAGTCGCCGCTGACGGCCATCGAGAGCCTCACGGCCGAGACCATCGTGCTCTTCGTCCCTGCCGCCGCGCTCGTCGTGTTCGAGGCTGGGCGATCGGCCAGCGCCGTGCACTCCGGCAGCGCCACCGACTGGGTGCTCATCGCGTTCACCGGGGTCGTCACCACCCTGCCGCTGCTGATGTTCGCCGTCGCCGCCCAGCGGCTGCCGCTGACGATGATGGCGCTCGTGCAGTACATCGTGCCGACGATCAACTTCCTGCTCGGCCGGCTGGCCTACCACGAGACGTTGAGCGCACTGCGCGTGTTCGGGTTCGTGCTCGTCTGGGTCGGGCTGGCCATCGTGACGGGCGACTCGTTGCGCCGCGCTCGCCCCACACTGGACCCCGCGACGAGCGCACTGGCAGGAGGCCGAGGATGACGTGGATCGTGCACGGCGAGCGGATGATCTACGAGAGCCCGTGGGTGAACCTCGCGCTCACCGACATCGAGATCCCAACGGCCCCCGTTTCGATCACCATGTGGTGCGCGCCTCCGTCAACTCAGAGTCAGTCTGATGGCCGCCGCATCATCGCTGATCCCCCAGCGTGGGAACGCTGCACATTGGGGATCAGATCGCTCGGCGGATCGCAGCGCGTCGACCCATTCGTTAAGCGAACGGTCGCTATCCTGTACCTCGCCGACCGTCGCGATATCGAAGATCTCCCAAATCCGAGCAAATCCGTCGGTGCATAGGAGAACTTTTAAATCTTCTGCGGCTGACACCACTCCACTTACGGCGTGTGATCCCGAAGGAACATCGAGCGACGCAACCCAATACCCTTCGGGTTTGTTCATCAACCGCCTTCTCGAATCAGCGAGGCATTTCCTGACCGCCTGAAACGCATCCGACGGCGCATGGCCTGCGGCCAAGGCAGCCCGATAACCCTGAAACTCTCGGCTCTGCGCCTCCGTAACTCGATTGTCGGAGACCGGCGCATCGCAGTTGGAAAATGCTATCGACACGTCGGATAAGACAAGGTATTCTACGTCGTCTCCAACAGCCCTGACTAGACCAATCGCCGCGGATGGTGGGGACTGCCGATCTACTTTCGACGTCTCGACCGATGATGAGATGTCCACAATCATATTATCCACAACGGCGGACAGAGACAAGGAGGCCAGCTCGACTGAGGAGGCGTAGCCACACAACCACTCCACATACGCATCCACTAGAAGATGGACGTCACCCTCACCGCGGTCTCCAGATACAGGTGTCGCCCCATCGACCACCCATGCCAGATTGTCGCGACTTCCTATTCTGTCCTGGGTTCGAGCAGAGCCCGCGACAACTACCGAATCGCCAACGATCCAATGCCGGTGGGTCACGGGTGAATCCGCGCCAAAACGTAAAGTCCCGCCAGAACCGTTGTCGACGTACACATGAGCCAAATACTTGATGTTCGATTTGTCGACCTGCCGAATATGAGACTTAGACTCGAGAATGCAAGAACGATCGCCAAGCCCACGGCGGCCATCACCAATATGCCGGTAGCAGGTTTCATGGAGGCGGCTATCTGTGAACCTGTCACAATGAAGGCGATAATGGCTGCCAACAGGCCCATAACCTGGAGTAGCTCGCTACGGAGACTGGTGAGCTCGGAGCGCATCGATTCGTAGAAGGCTGTGAATTGAACGACCTGTGAGCTCAGTTTGTCTGATTGCTGCCGATACGCAATCGAGAGCCGAATATCTTGGTAATCACCGACTCTCAGCGCGTAGTGCAGACCGTTCGACGGCTCCTTGTCAATCGCCGTCATTGCCTCTGCTAGAGCTTCCTCATATTTTCCCCGGTAACTCAGGAGCCTGGCATGTGTGCCGTGGTACTTGGCATATTCTGGATGAAGTCGAAGTGCACGCCTAATGGCTGCCTCCGCCTCGGTGAGTTCGTCGGCCGTTGCCTCTCCGTGATCTGCGATCTCAAGGATGAGGTGTGCAAACGTGTGAATAACGTAGGTCCGATTTGGCATCAGAGCAAGAGCTGCTCTCGCCGCCACCAGTCCACTGCGAAGCTCAAACACATCAGAAGTCGTCAGCGCAGCCTGAGCCTCGAGGGCTTTGAACATCGGTTCACTGACGAAAGACGGTTCATATAAGCTCAATAGATTGCGGAACCGTTCGAAATCACGATTCCGCCACAATAGAGTCATAGATACACAAAAAGCCTTGAAATTCGGCCCGCCACCCGGCTGGCCGACGAGGATCAGGAGGTCATCGATCGATGGCCGAAGATCGTTAATTAGAGCGATCGCTGCAAAGTCGAATTCCGGCAAATGCGAGTCAGGAAGAGCCCCCAACCTCTGCGAAAGTGGCGTTACGCTGTTCGCTTGGGGTGGTACCAAGGTCGTTCTCCTGAGCCTGGGGCGATGAGCTGGATCTGTGCAACAACGAACATCCGAATGCACCAACGCTAGCAATCGGCTTCGCAATCGTAGCATGATAAGGTATTGAAGTGAAAGATCAGGCGTTCAACATCTCTGACGCGCGAGCCGGTTCGAAGATCTGGCACGCCGTCGACATTCGCTCGCGGCCCGACAACGTGTGCGCCCCACTTTCGCTGGAGGTGCAGCCGACGGCGGCCTGCAACCTACGCTGTTCATGGTGCTCCTATTGGGACCGAAACGGCTTCTCGGGTGAAAAGGCACAATGGATGACCCCCGAGAGTCTTTCAATGCTTGCCGAGTACTGCGTTCGGAGTGAAGTTCGTTCGGTCTATATTTCGGGTGGTGGAGAACCCACAACACACCCGCGACTTCCGCACTTTATTCGCTCGCTCAAAGACGGGCCTAGTGTCGCTCTCATCACAAACGGTACACGAGCTTCGCCAGACTTGCTGGATGCATTTGGGCATGTGACATATATTCAGGTGAGCATCATCGGACACAGCAGGGAGCACTACCTGTCGAACGCTGGTCGCGACAGATTCGAAAGGATGGTGAAACTACCAGCCTTGGTTTCCGATCGCCATCGATCGCGGAGGCCGCTTGTTGGAGGCATGTACGTCTTGGCGGAGCACAACTCTGTACATATCGCCGACGTTGTGAACCTGACTTGGAATGCAGGCTACGACTACTGCTCCTTCCGTCTCCCAGTTGACTACGAGGGCCGTGGTGTTTGGGCCTCACGGGCCATCGCTGAGAACATTAAAGTAGCCATCGAGTCTCTCAGTCCCGAACTGCTTCGGTTCACCAACCTCGCTCAGATGCAGTATCTCCCGCCAACTGCGCATTTTGCGAAGCAAGAATGCGGTTCTCTGTCGCTGGGCCTGTCTCCGACAGTTGCACCCGATGGATTTGTCTATCTGTGTGTCCCTGATATCGGAAACAAGACGCTGTCGATCGGGAACGTCAATTCGGAGCCGTTCGAAGATATATGGACGGGTCGACGACGGACCCTCATTGAACAGACACTACACAACCGATATGGGTTGGGGAATTGCGACCCTGGGTGCCGAGGGCATCGATATAATGCAGCTTTGGCAGGAAACCGGCCGCTTCGCCTCGACGATGCCCATCCGAACTTCTTTTGAAGGAGCTGTGCCGCCTTTTGATTTCGCCTGACGTGGTCAGCTCTCGAACTGGGCGATCAGCGGGCCGACGTCGGTGAACGCGTGGTCGGCGACGTGGAACTGGATCACCTGCAGCGACTCTGCGGGGAACGGATCCTCGGTGCCGTTGGTGACGTAGTGCACGCCCGGGCGGGCGAGTGACGGCGTGTACGAGAGGTGCCGCGCGGCATCCATGATCGACGCCCGGGTGAGGCCGGCCGGGCTTGCTGCGGCCTGGCGCAGGATCGCCACGGTGACCTCGGCGGCGGTCCAGCCCTCGCCGGCGGCCGCGAGGCCGTCGGTGATGCCGAGGCCGGCCATCGCCGCATCGAACGTCGGCTCGTCGGTGACGAGGTTGGCCGAGCTGTAGACGGCCTCCGCCGCCGGTCCGGCGAGCGCCAGGATCGACGGATCGGCGCAACCACCCGAGATGTACACGGTGGGGTTCCAGTCCGGGTAGAACAGCCGCACCTTGGCGAGCTCGATCAGGAACGTGGCGCACGATGCGCCGGTGAGCGAGGCGACGATGGCGTCCGGGCGATCCGCGGCGATGGCGAGCAGCTGCGCGTTGGGGGCGACGATCACGTCGGGCTCGACGAGCTGCTGGCCGGTCAGCTGCAGCGAGGTGGCCGAGGCGGCGTCGGTGAACGAGCTGGCGAACGTCTGCCCGTCGCTGTCGTCCGACACGAGCAGCGCCACCTTGGCGTCCTCGCCCTGCATCCGCACGATGGAGTTCACGTACACGGTGGTCTCGACGGTGACCGGCACGAGCGCACCCATCGTCCACGGCGCGGCGGCCACATCGCCCAACCGGGCGGAGTTGCCGAGCGCCATCAGCTGCGGGATGCACGCCGAGTTCAGCTGGCTGCGCACCGCCAGGTTGTTGGCCGACCCGAGGATGCCGCTGACGACGTCGGCGTGCGCGTCGATCAGCCCACCGACGGCCGCCGGTGTGAGCGTCGGGTCGCCCTGATCATCGGCGACGACGAGGTTGATCTGCACATCGCCGAGCAGGTGGGACGCGTTGGCCTGGTCGATGTAGGCCTTGAACCCCTTGATCAACGGTGCGTAGACGGAGGCCACGAGCCCTCCGGTCTGCGGCGCCACCGATCCGACGGTGATCGTGCCCGTGATCGGCTGCGACACGGTGGTGGGGCAGCTCGCGGTGTCGACGGTCCAGGGGGTGGCCGCCGTCGAGGTGTCGTCGGGGATCGACGGCAGCGGGGCGATCGTGGTGGTGGGAACGTCGAGCCCGACCGGCACGGGGGCCGTGGGCTGGGGACGCGTCGACGTCGCGCTGGCGCAACCGGTGGCGAGCAACGTCGCCGCGCACACCAGGGCCGCTGTCCTCACCGCCCGATTGTGCCAGGTGACGTGCGGTTGCCGGGTGGCAGCTGCGAAACTGACGGCGATGACCGACCTCCAGGATCCAGACGCCGCGACGAGCGAGCCAACCGACGGGACCGTCGACGACGCCGACATCGTGGTCCTGCCCTGGTGGCAGAACCCGGTGAACATCATCGTGCTGTTCGTCGGGATCCTGATCCTGGCCGGTGGTGCGGGGTTCGTCATCGGCGAGCGCAACGCCACGCCGCACCCGAACGCCGTCGATGTGGGCTTCCTCCAGGACATGCGCACGCATCACGAGCAAGCCGTCGAGATGAGCCTGATGTTCATCGCCAAGACCGGTACCAACCAGACGATCGCGCTGATCGCCCAGGAGATCGCGTTCGGCCAGGCGGTCGAGAGCGGCAAGATGATCCAGCTGCTGCGCGACTACGGCAAGCCCGAGGCGGCCGACGACACCAAGGACGTCATGGTCTGGATGCACGAGCCGCTGCCGCCTGACCGGATGATCGGCCTGGCCACCCAGGCCGACCTCGACCGTCTTGCCAACGCGAAGGGTGCCGACGCCGACGCTTTGTACCTCAAGCTGATGATCACCCACCACGAGGGCGGCATCCACATGTCTCAGTACGCGGCCGCCCACGCGGCGACCACCGAGGTCAAGAAGCTGGCGACGTCGATGGTGTCCGGTGAGCAGGAAGAGATCGTCGAGATGCAGAACCTCCAGAAGGCGTCCTGACCGGACACATAGGATCGACAACATGCGTCGCAAGCTCTTCGTGCTCACGGCCGCCGGCTGCCTCGTCATCGCCGCCTGCGGATCGACCAACCCCGGGCTGACGTCCGGCGCCTCCCACAACGCGGCGACCGACGCCTCCACCGTCGACACGAGCGGCGACACGACTCCCGACACGACCGGTGACACCACACCCGATACGACGGGTGAGACCACGCCCGACACGACGGGCGACTCCACGGTCGACACGACTGGTGACAGCACCGTCGACACCAGCACCGTCGACTCCGGTCCGGACCTCTCGATCCCGGATCCCAATGGCTCCACGCCGCCACCGTCGAGCGTCGTCGACAACCCGAACGACGCGAAGATCTCCTTCGGCTCGAACAAGACACCGCAGCCGTACGACGACTTCCTGCAGGCGTCGCTCGCCGACATCCAGGACTTCTGGCGCGAGACCTACCCCCAGGTCTACGGCGCACCGTTCCAGGACCTGCAGGGCGGCATCTGGGCCAGCTACCCGGGCCGCACCGACCCGATCCCCGATGGCTGCCCGAGCGACCCGTCCGAGCAGTACCCCGCCCAGGGCAACGCGTTCTACTGCGGCCAGGGCGACTACATCGCCTACGACGACGCCGATCTGATCCCCGCACTCACCAAGGCGTTCGGCGACAGCGCGGTGGGCGTGGTGTTCGCGCACGAGTTCGGCCATGCGATCCAGCAGCGCGATGGCGACTTCCCCGCGGACACGCCGGTGGTGTACCTCGAGCAGCAGGCCGACTGCTTCGCCGGTGCCTGGACGGCACACGTCGCCCGCGGCGAATCCAGCCGACTCACGTTCGGTGACGACGACATCAAGGCCGGCCTCTCGGCGATGGTGGCGGTCAAGGACCCGATGCTCGGCGAGGACGTCACCCAGGGCGACGCCCACGGCTCGGCGTTCGACCGGGTCGGCGCGTTCGAGAACGGCTTCAAGGGCGGGGCCCAGGCGTGCAAGGACATGGAGACCACGCCGCTGCCGCTG
>JAOBWK010000048.1 GCA_025463305.1 Ilumatobacteraceae bacterium | reverse complement strand
CTCTTCTTGGCGCCGGACGATGCGATCACGGCCTGCGCCGCGGCGAGCCGAGCGATCGGGACGCGGAACGGGCTGCAGCTGACGTAGTCGAGGCCGGCGTCGTAGAACAGGGCGATGCTCTCCGGATCGCCACCGTGCTCGCCGCAGACGCCGATCTTCAACTTCGGCTTGGTGGCGCGGCCGCGCTGCACGCCGATCCGCACGAGCTCGCCGACGCCGCCGACATCGATGGTCTCGAACGGGTTGCGCTTGAGCAAGCCCTGCTCGAGGTACGCCGGCATCATCTTGCTCTCGATGTCGTCGCGGCTGAAGCCGAACGCCATCTGGGTGAGGTCGTTGGTGCCGAAGCTGAAGAAGTCGGCCTCCTCGGCGATCTCATCGGCGCGGATCGCGGCGCGGGGCGTCTCGATCATCGTTCCGATGGTCACGTCCGGCTTGTTCTTGAGACCCTTGACGGCGAGGTCGATCTCGGTCTGGACCCAACCGCGGGCCAGTGCCATCTCCTCACGGGTGACCGTGAGCGGGATCATCACTTCGACGATCGGGTTCCTGCCCTTCTTGCGCAGCGTTGCTGCGGCGGCCATGAGCGCCTTGACCTGCATCGCGTAGAGGCCGGGCTTGACCACGCCGAGCCGCACACCGCGGGTGCCGATCATCGGGTTGTGCTCGCTCCACTCCTCGGCGGCCTTGAGCTCGGCCTTCTCGCGCTTGCTGAGCGGGGTCGAGGCCTGCTTGACGCGCAGCTCCTCCACCGACGGCAGGAACTCGTGCAGTGGCGGGTCGAGCAGACGCACGGTGACGGGCAACCCGTCCATCGCCTCGAGGATCTCCTCGAAGTCGATCTGCTGCACGCGACCGAGCTCGGCCAGCGCCTTGGTCTCGTCCTCGGGCGTGTCGGCGAGGATCATCTCGCGCACCACCGGGAGACGATCGGGGGCCAGGAACATGTGCTCGGTGCGGCACAGGCCGATGCCTTCGGCACCGAGCTCGCGGGCATTGGTGGCGTCCTCGCCGGTGTCGGCGTTGGCGCGCACGCCGAGCTTGCCCTTGCGGACCGCATCGGCCCACTCGAGGATGGTGAGGAACTCCTTCGGCGGCTCCGCAGCTGCCAGCTCCATCTCGCCGACGACGACCTCACCGGTGGTGCCGTCGAGGCTGATGCTGTCGCCGAGGCTGACCGTGATGTCGCCGACCGAGAACGAGTTGCCGCTGATCTTGATCGCGTCGGCACCCACGATGGCCGGCGTTCCCCAGCCACGGGCGACGACGGCGGCGTGGCTGACGAGTCCGCCACGTGCCGTGAGGATGCCCTGGGCGACCATCATCCCGTGCACGTCTTCGGGGCTGGTCTCGTTGCGGACGAGGATGACCTTCTCGCCGCGCTCGTGCGCAGCGACGGCCTCGTCGGCGGTGAAGTAGACCTTGCCGACCGCAGCGCCCGGCGAGGCGGCGAGGCCCTTGGCCAGCACCTTGCCCTTGTTCGCGAACTGCGGGTGCAGGACCTGATCGAGGTGCTCGGCGGCGACACGCATGATCGCTTCGTTCTTGCTGATCTTCCAGCGCTTGTCGCCCTTGCCGTTGCCCTTGGTCATCTCGACGGCCATGCGGAGCGACGCGGCACCGGTGCGCTTGCCCACGCGGGTCTGCAGCATCCAGAGCTTGCCCTGCTCGATGGTGAACTCGGTGTCGCACATGTCGGTGTAGTGGCGCTCGAGCCGAGCGAAGATGTCGAGCAGCTCGGCGTGGATCTTCGGGAAGTGGGCCTTCAGACCGTCGAGGTCCTCGGTGTTGCGGATGCCCGCCACGACATCTTCGCCCTGGGCGTTGACGAGGTAGTCGCCGTACGGCTTGTTCTCGCCGGTGGCGGCGTTGCGGGTGAAGCCGACGCCGGTGCCGCTGTTGTCATCGCGGTTGCCGAACACCATCGCCTGCACGTTCACCGCGGTGCCGAGGTCGTGGCTGATCCGCTCACGCACGCGGTAGGCGATGGCGCGGGCGCCGTTCCAGCTCGCGAACACGGCTTCGACGGCGCCGCGCAGCTGCTTGGTGGGATCCTGCGGGAAGGCCTTGCCGGTGTGGCGCTTGACGATGCCCTTGTAGGTCTCGCACAGCTTCTTCAACACGGCGGCGGAGATGGCCGCGTCGTTGTGCGCGCCGGCGGCCTCCTTGGCTGCCTCGAACTCGTGCTCGAACGGCTCGCCCGGGACGTTGAGCACGATGCGCCCGTACATCGCGATGAAGCGGCGGTAGCTGTCGTACGCGAACCGCTCGTCGTTGGTGACGGTGGCGAGGCCCTTGACACTCTTGTCGTTCAGGCCGAGGTTGAGGACGGTGTCCATCATGCCGGGCATCGAGAACTTGGCACCGGAGCGCACGCTCACGAGGAGCGGATCGGTGGGGTCGCCGAGGCCGCGGCCCATCGCCTTCTCCAGGGCCGCCACCTGCGTGGCGATCTCGTCATCGAGACCGGCCGGCCAGCCACCGTGCATGTACGCCCGGCAGGCATCGGTGCTGATCGTGAAACCCGGCGGAACGGGCAGCTTCAGCACACTGGTCATCTCGGCGAGGTTGGCGCCCTTGCCACCGAGGAGGTCTTTGTACTCCATGGGAGGGCGACGGTGCTTGTGAGAGAAGGAATAGACGTATGACACGTTGAGCGAGTGTAGGTGACAGTTCTTTCGGCGCGGCTGTTACTCGCAGGTAGGCACATAGGATCTGGCCATGAGCACCACTCCCGGTCTGCGGATCTTCGGGTTTCCCGTGGATGTGCGCCCCGGCTTCGTCGTGCTGCTCGGGCTGTTCGTGGTGCTCTACTCCGGGCAGGGTCGTGGCGATCTCGGCATCTGGATCGCCGGCTCGGTCGGCGTCTTCACGCTCTGCCATGAGCTCGGTCACGCCTTCGCGGCGCGGGCCACCGGGGCCGAGGCCAGCATCGCGCTCGACTTCCTCGCTGGCTACGCGTCGTTCGAACCCACCCGCCGGCTGAAGCGCTGGGAGCGCGCCGGCATCTCGCTGGCCGGCCCAGCGGTGCAGATCCTCCTCGGGCTCGGCGTGCTGGCACTGATGCGGGTCAACCCGCTCGACTACGACCAGGTCCGCCAGAACGCGTCGTCCATCGCGATCTGGTGGGCAGGCCCCATCCTCGGCGCCATCAACCTCGCGCCCATCCTGCCGCTCGACGGCGGCAACATCGTGATGTCCGGGATCGATGTGTTCATCCCCGGCCGCTCGCGCGCCGTGATGATCTACTTCAGCATCGTCGCCACCGGCGGGGCCATCATCTTCTTCGGCCGCCACGATCCGTCGCAGGCGATCTTCTTCATCTTCCCGCTCGTGGTGCAGATCCAGATGCTGCAGCACCGCAAGACGCAGCAGTCCCTCGACGAGCACGGCTCGTGGCAGCAGTGGGCGAACAGCGCCGAGCGCGATGCGTGGACCATCGGCAAGCCCGGTGCCTATCCCCCGGGCATGGTGCCGTCACCGTGGTTCCGCGCCGCCGAGTTCGCCCGCGAGGGCAAGCGCGACGAAGCACGAAACCTCTTGCTCGCCGATTTCGCGAACACCCAGCAGCCGAACTGGATCCCGCCGGACCCGGCCAGCGACCTCGAGCTGACGGCCCTCGTCGGCCTGCTCCCCCAGCCGCTGCCCACCGGCAACCCGTACTCCGAGTATGTGCTGGCGTCCATCCTCACCCGGCTCCGTCAGTTCGAGACCGCCGGACGCTACGCCGCCGAGTCCTACGCTCGCAACCCGGGCACGATGCCCGCGGTGATCGTGGCCCAGTGCGCCGCGTCCCTCGGCGACGACGAGCTCGCCGTCGGCTGGCTCCGCGCTGCGTACTCGAGCGGCACGAACCTGCCGGGCCTCGCCGAAGCGCTCGACCGCCGTGCCGAGTTCGCGCACCTCCGCAGCCGCCCCGATGTGGCATCTCTGCGGCACGCGCTCGCCTCGGCCGCCTAAAGCCGTGGCCGCCGAGGCGTCTCCGCAGACCGAACGGGCAGGTCTGTTCGAGTTCCTCGGGTACAAGCGCGACGCGTTGATCGCCGCGCTCGACGGCCTCTCCGAGGCCGAGGCGCGCGCCTGCCCGACGGCCAGCGCGCTGTCACTGCTGAGCCTCGTCAAGCACTCGGCGATCTGGGAGCGACGGTGGTTCCAGGTGATCGTCGCCGGGCGCAGCGTCCCCGGTGAGTGGCCCGACGCGCCACCCGCCGAGCAGAACTCCACCTTCAGGCTCACCGACACCGACACCATCGCGTCCGTCGTCGCGGACTACCGGGAGCAGATCGCTGCGTCGAACGAGATCCTGGCCACGTTCGACCTCGAGGCGCCGTGCGCATGGCCGGACATGGCTGCGCAGAACCTGCGATGGGTGGCGCTGCACCTGATCGAGGAGACCGCGCAGCACGTGGGCCACGCCGACATCATCCGCGAGACGATCGACGGCAGGCGCTCGAGCTGAACGTCAGAGCCCGAGCTGTGCCCCGAGCTTCTTCGGCGCGATCAAGACGTACGAGGTGTGGATGAGCTCGGTGACCTCGGCCCAGTCCACCTTCGACGGCGGCAAGGTCTGCAGGGTCATCCGCACCCAGCCACCACGGGCGAGGTACGGCGCCGGAGTGAACCGTGGGTCGTCGAGCAGCGCGGCCAGCTCAGCCTTGTCGGCCTTCACGGTCAACGTGCCGCCGGAACCGGGGAAGCAGAAGATCTTGTTGCGCACCCGGAAGTTGACGTCGCTCCCCCACGTCACCTCTTCCGTCGCCTCCGGCAGTGCCATCGCGATCGCGCGGAGCTTCGTCAGGCCCGTGGCCAGTTGCTGCTCGGTCCAGGGCTTGCTCATGGCTCGTTTCTAGCGCGCCCGACGAGGTCGGCGCGCCCACGGCCGCTCACCTCGGTGGGCCGGCGGCGATGATGGCGTCGACGCTGGCGATCGTCGCGTCGTCGCCCGCTCCGGCGAGGAACCACGTGACGCCGATCTGCTCCCACGGCTCAGGGTCGGTGCCGGGCGGCTGGGTGACGACGAGGTCGAAGCCGTCGAGATCGCCACGGATCTCGGTGATGCGCTCCATCTCCACGGCGACCTGCTCCGCCGAGAGGTCGATCGGGAAGTAGCCGTCCCACCGCGCGGCACGGCGCGCCGGCGCGCCGTTCGGCGTGCGGCCGGCGACCCAGATCGGGATGCGCGGCTGCTGCACCGGCAACGGCGTGAACGTGACGCCCTGCACGGTGTGGTGCGGGCCGTGGTGGTTGACCTCGTGGCCGCTCCAGAGCCGGGTGATGACGTCGATGCCCTCGTCGAGCCGCTGTGCCTGCTGCTTCGGGTCGACGATCTCACCGAACGACGACAGCTCACCCATCCGGTCGTGGCCGAGCCCGACGCCGAACACCAACCGTCCACCGCTCAGCCGATCGAGCGTGGTGCTCTGCCGGGCCAGCTCCTGCGGCCGGCGCCGGGTGACCGGTGTGACGAGCAGCCCGATCTTCATGGTCTTCGTCGCGATCGCGACGGCGGTCAGGCACATCCACGGATCGCCGACCGCGAGACCCGGCTTCCACTGGATGTGGTCCCAGAGGAAGAAGCCCTCCCAGCCCTTGGCTTCCGCGGCGGCCGCCAGTTCCGCGAGCACCGCAGCGTCGGCGAGCTCACCGAACGGTGCAACGAACAACGCATGCTTCATCGGATCGCACCACTCCCTCGGCACCGGCGTGGGATGCCGACGGCTCCGGCGACCATATCCGGCCGAGGCCGCAGGCGGCGCCGTGTGGAAGGCTCGCGGGAGTCAACGGTGATGCGTGGGTCGCCCAACGGGTTGGTGTGAGTGGACGTCCAACAGGAACTGGTGGTTGTGGCTCGGCTCTTCCCGTCCGTGGTGTCCGGGGTGAAGCGCTCGACCATCCGTTGGCGTGAGGCCGACATCCGCCCCGGCTTGATGCGGTACGTGTGTGCCGACGATCCCGCGCTGACCACCGTCGTGCAGGTCGTGCGGGTGACCAGCATGCCGCTCGCCGATGCGGCCGGCTTTCTCGGGATGGAAGCCGAATGGCCCGAAGCCATGATGTTGGACGGCATGCGCGAGCACTATCCGCACATCGACCTCGACGAGATCGTCCAGATCATCGAACATCTCTCCCCTCAGGAATCACTCACGTAGCCGGGCCGTGTCGATTCAGCGGCCGGCATACCAGACGTTTGTCATCGGGCTCGACCCTGTCGCAGGTGAGCACACTGGCATCCATTGCGGCGCCGCCGATCGGATACCGATCCAAGAACTGAACCTGCTCGAGCCCGCCGCCGAGCCGAACGTCGTCGCCGAGAGCGACGGGCGTCCCATCCTCCATCTCGACCTCGTTCGTTGCGGTGATCCAACGGGTGCCCTCCGGCCAGATGATCACCGTGAAGCCGTCCCCAATCGCGAAGCCGACGCAGTTCCCCTGCAACGAGATCGGGCCAACCATGTGAGCGGCCAGTTGCCCGTTTCCGCCGAGCGAGATCCGCAATGGACCGTTCGACGGAACGACACGCGTCTCGGTTCCCAGCAGCGCCGATTCGCTCCACGCTCATGGCACCAGCGCTGCAACCGGTCTCCACGTGACGTGGTGAGTGACACGGCTCTTCGGATTCGTCATCAGAACCTCCTGCGCACCCGACACGGTGCTTTGGCCGTCTCGACGAATCGCACCGAGAGCACGGCATGGATCGCCCGTCCGCCGCCACAGATTTCTTCCAATGATGGTGGAGATCGAACGTGTGTTCGATAGTGTTGAGGCATGAAGTCGGCGCTCGACACCATCCACCACGGCACCACCGCCTTGCTGGCCGCCGATGCAGCGCTGCTTCCCGTCGACGATCTCGGGCCGTCGATCCTGTCGATGCAGGCCGAGATCGACCGGATCCGCATCGCCCAAGCCCGGACGCTGCTGGAAGCAGACCGACACCGGATCTGGATAGCCACCGGGCATCGCTCGATCGAGGCCTGGTTCGCCGCGAACGGCAAGACCACCGTGGGTGCCGCCGGTCAGCAGAAGAAGCTCGGTGAGGCCTTGGACAAGTCTGCGGAGTTGGCAGACGCCGTCGATTCAGGAGCGATCACACCCGACACCGCTGCGGCGCTCTTGCCGGCGTTGGGTTCGGAACACTCCGGGGATGTCGCCGAACTCGTGGAGGCCTGCAAAGGGGCCACACCTGCGGAGGCCAAGGATGCAGGGAACATGTTCCAAGAGCTGAACCCGCCGGACGGACAGACCGACGCGGAGCGCGAACACGCCAAACGACAGAAGCGTGGCATCCGGTTCAGCGATCTCGGTGACGGGATGACCCGTGTCGATGGACAGCTCACGACGTCCGATGCGTTGACGGTCAAGAACGCGCTCAACGCGATCACCGGCAAACCCACCGAAGGCGATGATCGGACGTTGGAGCAGAAGAACGCTGACGCGCTCGTGTTGCTCGCCGACGCCTACGCCAAGGGCGAAGTCAGGGGTGGACGCGAACGACCCACCGTCGTCGTCGTGATCGACGTCGACGTGTTGGAAGGACGTGCCCCTGGTGCCGGGCGGACCTCGACCGGTGACGTGATCCCGGCCGAGATCGTCCGCCGCATGACCACCAACGCCAACCTCGTCCGCCTGCTCACATCGGACTCGATGCCGTTGGACCTCGGCAGATCGAAACGGTTCGCCACCGACGCACAGTTCACCGCCCTGTTGGCTCGCGACGGCGGCTGCCGGATGACCGACTGCCCGATGCCACCCGAATGGTGCGAAGTCGACCACATCCACGAATGGGACGCACAAAACGGCCCCACCGACCTCCACCTGCTCGTGCTGTGGTGCGTCTACCACCACCACTTCCGCCACCGACCCGACGTCACCCTCCACGGCGACGCCAACAACCTCTCCATCACCCTCCCAGACGGCAGAACCGTGCCGTTACCGGCACGCGGACCCACCACCCAGGCCAAGGCAGCGTGATGGCCGCCACCTGTGCGCTGGAGCCCGAGCGGCTCGCGCAGCATTCGTTCGTTGCCCGGATTCCTTCGCGGAGCCGAGTCATCGGCGCGTGCGTGTTGGCCCGGGCTGCGGAGATCTCGGTGGCGGCCTCAGTCGGTGCCGAACCGCCGTCGTCGTTGTGTCAGCGGCCGAAGCCGATGCGGCTGACCATCGGCGCGACGGGCTGGGCGGGGGCGCGATCGACGGGTGTCGTGTCCTCGACCGTGGCATCGATCGCGCCGGCCTCGGCGGCGATGGTGACGACGTGACCGGGTTGAACGGTGCGACCGAGGACGGCGAGGGCGACCCAACCGGTGTGGGTCACGGCGACGGACGTGAGGTGGCCGACGAGCTTGCCGTCGTGGTGCACCTCGGTGCCGGGGTGCACGCCGTCAACGCCCGCGCCGCGCAGGCGACGGACGAAGCGCGGCGCGTTCGAGCCGCGGCTGTCCATCCGCTCGACCAGTTCCTGGCCCGGGTAGCAGCCCTTGGTGAAGTTGACGGCAAACGGCACGACACCCGTCTCGGCGGGGATGCTGGCGTCGGTGATCTCAGCACCCATCGCGGGCCAGCCGGCCTCGATCCGTGCGGCACGAAGGTCGTCGTCGGTTCCGTGACGGATGCCGGCGGGCGCGACCGGCGAGGCGCCGAGCAGATCGAACGCGTCGTCGCGGCTCCATGCGGGCACACCATCGACGATCCCGCCGGTGACCGTGCCGCCATCGAGGCCCCGGACGGCGATCATCGACCACTCGAGCGGCTCGATGTCGACCTTGACCCTGATCTTGAAGCGGTTGAGCCGCGCGGCGAGCGCCGTGCCGTAGCCGGCATCGGTGTCGATCAGGAACTCCTCGGTGGCGGGGCGGTGGATGCGGGCGAGCGCCTCGACCTTGCCGCCGGGTTGGAGCACGAACGTGTACGTGGTGTCGCCGACGCCGAGGTTGCGGATGTCCTGGCTGATCTGGCTCTGCAGGTACGTCAGCGCATCGGCGCCGCTCACTCGCAGCACATCGCGGGGCAGTTCGGTCCAGAAGGCGCTCACGCCGCCAGTCTGGTGGCACCCGGGCGGCTCGCGTCGCCGTGTGCAACACTCGACACCGATGGCGAACCTGCAGAACGTGGCCGAGCTAGCCACGGATCACATCGCCGCGGTCGTCGATCGCGCTCGGCCCGTGGCCCGTGGCGTGGCGCTGCTCTCCACGGCGACGGGCGGGCTGGCCTACCTCGTCGGCTGCCTCGTCGTCCACGGCAGCTGGCGCTACGCCTGGATGGTCGTCGGGCTCCTGGTCTGCGGGGCACCCGCCTGGGCGCTGTGGACCGCGTTCCGTCGACTGCGCCGCGCTGCCGCGGCGATCCCCGGGATCGCCGCCAAGCTGCAGTCGCTGACCGGCGATCGGCCCGTGCGCGACGCGCTGTACGAGCTGGCCGAGCATCCGCAGGATCCGAACGCCGCACCGTTGACCGGTCTCGGCAAGGAGCTCGTCAAGCTGCGTTCGGCCGTCGGCGCGCACAAGCGCGACCTGCTCGATCTGTGGCAGACCATCACCGCGGTCACCACGCTGCCCGGTCTGCTCGCGCTGGGCATCCTCGGCTCCTTCGGCCTGCTGATCCTCAGCGTCGTGTTCGTGCTGGCGGGCCTCGCCGCCTGACCGCGGCATGTCGTCCGACGGACGACATCACGCGAGCAGTGAGTGCTCGGCGGTCGGGGCCAAACGGCTGGCGGTCATCCGGCGTGCGGCCGGGATGGCAGCGAGCAGCGCTGCGGCCTTGTTGTGGCACTCGAGGTCCTCGTCCTCGGGCACGGAGTCGGCGACGATGCCGGCCCCTGCCTCGAAGTGGGCGCCGTGGGCGCTGACGAACATCGTGCGGATCGCAAGCGCTGTGTCGAGGTTGCCGCTGAAGTCGATGTAGCCGACCACGCCGGCATACGGCCCGCGCTTCACCGGCTCGAGCGAGTCGATGATCTCCATCGCTCGCACCTTCGGCGCGCCGCTGACCGTGCCGGCGGGCAGCGTGGCGCGCAGCACGTCGATGGGGCCCTTGCCGTCGACGAGCATCCCCGACACCTGCGAGGTGAGGTGCATGACGTGGCTGTAGCGCTCCAGCGTCATCAACTCGTCGACGTGCATCGTGCCGAACTTGGCGACGCGGCCGACGTCGTTGCGGGCGAGGTCGACGAGCATCACGTGCTCGGCGACCTCCTTCGGGTTCTCCTTCAGCTCACCGGCCAGGCGGCGATCGTGCTCCTCGTCGCGCCCGCGCTTGCGGGTGCCGGCGATCGGCCGCGACGTCACCTTGCCCTGACGCAGCACCACCATCGGCTCGGGCGACGAGCCGACGATGGTGACCTCCGGGTGGCGGAGGAAGTACATGTACGGGCTCGGGTTGATCTGGCGAAGGACTCGGTACACGTCGAACGGATCGGCCTGCAGGTCCACGTCGAAGCGCTGGGCGAGCACGACCTGGAAGATGTCGCCGGCGCGGATGTGCTCCTTGGCCACCTCGACGGCCTGCTGGTACATCCCGTGCGACATCGATGAGGTGGTCACCGGCAGCTCGTCGCCCACCTCGGGCGGGGCCACCGGCACGTACGGCAACGGCTTGCCGAGGTCGGCCACCGTCTGCTGCACGCGCTCAGCGGCGGCGTCGTAGGCCGCGTCGATCTCGGCGGCGGAGAGCCCGAGCACCGGCACGCTCTCGATCAGGTACACCCGCTGTTGGAAGTGATCGAACGCGGCGAGCGAGCCGATGATGCTCATGATGGCGTCGGGCATGCCGACGTCGTCGTGGGGCACGTCGGGGAGGTGCTCGACCTCGCGGATCACGTCGTAGCCGAGGAAGCCCATCAGCCCGCCCTGCAGCGGCGGCAGGTCCGGGAACAGCGGTGCGCCGAGCACGTCCAGGATCGACTCCAGCGCGGCGAGGATGCCGCGGTCGGTCGGCACGCCCGGCGGCAGATCGCCCTCCACCGACAGCTGCCCGTTGCGGAGCACCATCGTGGCTCGCGGATGGCGGCCGACGAACGAGTAGCGGCTCCAGCGTTCGGCATGCTCGACGGACTCGAGGAGGAAGCCGTTGCCGTCACCGACGAGCTTGGCGTACGCGGCGACGGGTGTCTCGAGGTCGGCGAGGAGCTCGGTCCACACGGGCAGGACGGTGTGCAGCGCCGCCAGCTCGTGGAACTCGGCGCGCGTCGGACGGAGGCGGAAGTCGGTCACGTCGGGCTCAGTTCGCGTCGGGGTCGGTGGCGTCGCCGAAGCGACGGAAGAAGCAGCTGTACGCGCCGGTGTGGCACGCACCGTTGCCTTCCTGCTCGACCAGGAACAGCAGCACGTCGGCGTCGCAGTCGTAGTAGCCCTCGCGCACGAACTGGCGATCGCCGCTGGTGTCACCCTTGCGCCAGACCTCCTGGCGGCTGCGGCTCCAGTAGACCATCCGACCTTCTTCGAGCGTCATCCGCAGCGTCTCGGCGTTCATCCAGGCCATCATCAAGACGTCCTTGGTGACGACGTCCTGGGCGATGGCTGGAACGAGGCCCGTCGCGTCGTACTTGACCGCGTCGAGCTGTTCGGGTGTCGCGTCGATGCGAACTCCGGTGGGCATGGCGCCCATGCTACGAGTGGCGGGCCCGGCACAGAGAGCCCATTCCGACCAGGCTCAGAGGTACAGACCCGTGCTGCCCTCGTAGTGCTTGGCGGCCACGGCGTGGAGATCGCGCTCGCGCAGCATGATGTAGTCGTTGCCGCCGACTTCGACCTCGTACCGGTCCTCGGGGCTGAACAGCACCCGGTCGCCCACCTCGGCGCTGCGCACGTTCTGGCCGAGCGCGACGACCTCGGCCCACACCAACCGCTTGGAGATCTGCGCCGTCGCGGGGATGACGATGCCACCCATCGACCGCCGCTCGCCTTCGCGATCGGGGATGTGGACGAGCAGCCGGTCGTTCAGCATCTTGATCGGGAGCTTCTCGTCGACGGCCACGAACGGCACGGTACCGTCGCGGCCGTGCCGATTGAAACCGCGATGATCGAGGCCCTCGATGGCGTCATGCTGCGCGCCGACCTGGCCCGCGTCGACGATCCGATCGGCGCGGTGGTGCTCACCCATCCACATCCGCTGTACGGCGGCAACCGCTTCAACCCGATCGTCGCCACGCTGTTCCGTGGCCTCCCCGACGCCGGCATCGCCGCGGTGCGCTTCGACTTCCGCGGCGTCGACGAGTCGGGTGGCGAGCACGATCACGGCGACAGCGAGCGGCTCGACGTCGTGGCCGCGATCGAGCTGCTCGAGCTGGCCCACCCCGCAGTCCCGGTGTGGCTCGTCGGCTACTCGTTCGGTTCCGTCGTCGCGCTCAACGTCATCGATCCGCGGGTGCACGGCTGGGTCGCGATCGCTCCCCCGCTGGCAGCCCAGCTCACGCCCGGGGGCCGCTGCCTCGCCGATCACGATCCTCGACCGAAGCTGCTGCTCGTGCCCGAGCGCGACCAGTTCAGCCCGCCCGACGCATCGGCGGCGGTCGCCGCGAGCTGGGCGGACACGGAGCTGCGCGTCATCGCGGGTGTGGACCACTTCCTCGGCGCGGCGGTGCCCGCCGTGGCCGAGGACGTGATCAGCTCCCTCGTCGGACGGCTCAGGCCACCGCGGCGTTGATCCGCTCGACGACCTCGGGCGTCAGCGCCTCGAGCACGTCGAGCGCACCGAAGTTGTCCACCACCTGCGACGTCTTGCTCGCGCCGGTGATCACCGTCGTGACGCGCGGGTTGGCGACGCACCAGGCGATCGCGAGCTGGGCCATCGAGCAGCCGAGCTCCTCGGCGATCGGACGGATCCGCTCGGCGCGGTCGACCGTGGCCTGATCCGTGAAGCGCTTGGCGAGCCAGCCGTAGCCGGGCAGTGCGCCGCGGCTGTCGTCGGGGATGCCATCGCGGTACTTGCCGGACAGCAGTCCGCTGGCGAGCGGGCTCCAGATGGTGAGGCCGAGGCCGATGTCGTCGTACAGCCGGTTGAACTCGATCTCGACCTTGACCCGCTCGAGCATGTTGTACTGCGGCTGCTCCATCACCGGCTTGTGCAGGTGGTGCTTCTCGGCGATGTCCCACGCAGCGCGGATCTCGTCGGCGCTCCACTCGCTGGTGCCCCAGTAGAGGACTTTGCCGCGGTCGATCAGGTCGCTCATCGCCCACACGGTCTCTTCGATGGGCGTCTTCTGGTCGGCGCGGTGGCAGAAGAGGAGGTCGACGAAGTCGGTGCGGAGGCGGTCGAGACAACCCTCGATCGAGTGGTGCAGGTACTTGCGGTTGAGCGTGTTCTGCATGTTCGGCATGTTCCCGTCGATGCCCCAGAACACCTTGGTGGACAGCACGTAGCTCTGCCGCTTCCAGCCGAGCTCCTGGATGACGCGGCCCATGATGGCCTCGCTCTCGCCGCCGGCGTAGGCCTCGGCGTTGTCGTAGAAGTTGCAGCCGGCGTCGTGCGCGGCCTGCATGCACTCCATCGCGAGATCGTCCTTGATCTGGTTGTCGAACGTGACCCACGAGCCGAACGAGAGCGCGGAGAGCTGGAGTCCGGAGTGGCCGAGGCGGCGGTATGGCATCTTGGTCTTGGGCATGACCGGACCGTACCGCGCGAGCGGCGGATGCGTCAGCCCGCCGAATCAGCCGGCCGGGCGGACCACGACGCCGGCGGCGGTGAGGGCGCGCTTCGCGTCGGCGATGGTGTGCTCGCCGAAGTGGAAGATCGACGCGGCGAGCACGGCATCGGCATGCCCGTCGACGATGCCGTCGACGAGGTGCTGCAAGGTCCCGACGCCACCGCTGGCGATCACCGGCACGTTGACGGCGTCGACGATCGCGTTCGTGAGCATGGTTTCGAACCCCTCGCGCGTGCCGTCGCGATCCATCGACGTCAGCAGGATCTCGCCGGCACCGAGCGCGACGGCCTCGACGGCCCACTCGACGGCGTCCTTGCCGGTCGGCGTACGGCCGCCGTGCAGGTAGACCTCGTAGTGGCCGGGTCGGTCGGCGACGGCGCGGGCATCGATCGCACAGACCACGCACTGCGCCCCGAACTCGGCGGCGATCTCGGCGATCAGCTGCGGTCGCTCGAACGCGGCGGTGTTGACGCTGACCTTGTCGGCGCCGGCGCGCAGCATCCGCCGGGCGTCCTCGACGCTGCGGATGCCCCCGCCGACGGTGAACGGGATGAACACCTGCTCGGCCACGCGGGCCACCATGTCGACCATCGTCTCGCGACCGTCGGACGACGCGGTGATGTCGAGGAACACGAGCTCGTCGGCGCCCTCGAGGTCGTAGCGCGCGGCGAGCTCGACGGGATCACCCGCGTCGCGGAGGCCGACGAAGTTGACGCCCTTGACGACGCGACCGTTGGTGACGTCGAGGCACGGGATGACACGGGCGACTCTCATCTCGACGGCCTCAACTCGACGCCGCGATCGAGCGAGCTGTGGACGCGGCCGTGACGAAGTTGCCGAGCAGCGCGAGGCCAGACGGCCCCGACTTCTCCGGGTGGAACTGGGTGGCGAAGACGTCGCCGCGTCGGAAGGCGACGTTCAGTCGGCCGCCGTACTCACAGGTGGCCACGACATCGGCCGGATCGAGCGGAACGCCGTGCAACGAGTGGACGAAGTACATCCACGGGCTGTCGCCGAGGCCGGCCATCATCGGATCGTCGCTTCGTTGCATCTGCAACTGGTTCCACTGCATCTGCGGGCGCTTCACGCCCGGTGGGATCCACCGGATGGTGCCCGGGATGATGCCGAGGCCCGCTGCGGACGGGTCCTCCTCGCTGCCGTCGAACAGCATCTGCATCCCGACGCAGATGCCGAGGAACGGGCGTCCCGAAGCTGCGGCAGCGAGCGCCGAGGCCTCGAGACCACATCGTCGCAACGAGCTCATGCACGCGCCGAAGGCACCGACGCCGGGCAGCACCACCGCGTCGGCGTCGGCGATGAACGCCGGATCGCTGCTCAGCCGGGCGTCGCCGCCCATGTGCTGCAGCGCCTTCTCGGCTGAACGCAGGTTGCCGATGCCGTAGTCGATGACGGCGATGAGGGGCTTCGCAGCGGACCCAGCGGTCACAGCACGCCCTTGGTGGACGGCAGCGAACCACTCTCCACCCGAACCGCGTCGCGCAGCGTGCGCGCCAGCCCCTTGAACGTCGCCTCGATGATGTGGTGGGCGTTGCGTCCGCGCTTCAGGGTCACGTGCACGGTGATGCCAGCGGCGGTGGCGAAGCTGCTCACCGCGTGCTCGGCGAGCTGCGGATCGAACGCCGGGTTGCCGAGCGGCAGGCTGTCGGGCATCGGCACCTCCCACACCACGAACGGCCGACCGGACAGATCGAGGGCGACCTCGACGAGTGCCTCGTCGAGCGGGAACTGGCCGCTGGCGAAGCGACGGACGCCGACCTTGTCGCCGAGCGCCTCGCGGAACGCCTCACCGAGCGTGATCGCGACGTCTTCGACGGTGTGGTGGGTGTCGATGTGCAGATCGCCGTCGGCGTGGATCGTGAGGTCGAAGCCCCCGTGCCGACCGAGCTGGTCGAGCATGTGGTCGTAGAACGGGATGCCGGTCGACACGTCGGTGACGCCGGTGCCGTCGAGCTCGATCGACAGTGAGATCGACGTCTCCTTGGTGGTGCGCGAACGCTGCGCCGAACGGCTCATCGCAAGACCTCCGTCAGTGCTGTCAGGAACACGTCGTTCTCCTCCGTCGTGCCGACGGTGACCCGCAGGCAGTCGCCGAGCCGTGGCCAGCCGCTGCAGTCGCGCACGAGCACGTCGCGGTCGAGCAGGCCCTGCCACACCGCCTTGCCCGCCATCGCCCGCGGCCGGAACAGCACGAAGTTGGCGCCGCTCGGCCAGAAGTCGACGGGCAGCTCGGCGAAGCGCTGCTGGATCCGCTCGCGCTCGGCCACGATCTGACCGACGAAGGCCTCCATGTCGTCGACGTACTGCAGTGCGAGGCGGCCGGCGATCTGCTTGGCCGCGTCGAGGTGGTACGGCAGGGTGACCTTGTCGAGTTCGGCGACCAGCCAGCTCGGGCCGAGCAGGTAGCCGAGCCGGGCGCCGGCCATCGACCAGGTCTTGCTGAACGTGCGGGTGACGACGAGCGGCGTCTCCTCGTCGATGAGGTCGATCGCCGACCAGTCGGCGAACTGCCCGTAGGCCTCATCGACCACCACCAGGCCGGGGGCCATCTCCATCACCGCGTGCACGTTGCTCGGCGGCTCGACCAGCCCGGTGGGGTTGTTCGGCGAGCACAGGAAGGTGATGACGGGTGCCTCGTGCTCACAGATCCGGCGCACCTCGTCGAGGTCGAGGGTGAAGTCGTCGCGGCGCTCGCCCTCCACCACGGTGGCCCCGGTGACCCGGGCGATCTGGGCGTGCATCTGGTAGGTGGGCTCGAACGTGGCCACCGATCGACCGGGTCCGGCGAAGGTGAGCACGAGGGTCTGGAGCACCTCGTTGGAGCCGTTGGCGACGAACACCTGCGTGGCATCGAGGCCGTGCAGCGCGGCGATGGCCTCGCGCAGGGCGGTGGCCTGACGATCGGGATAGCGGTTCCACTCCAGCCGTGACAGCTCGGCGGCGAAGGCGTCGCGCCACGCCGCCGGAGGCGCGACGGGCGACTCGTTGGTGTTCAGCCGCACGCTCACCGAGACCTGCGGGGAGTGGTAGCCCTCGAGCGCCTTCAGGTCGTCACGGACGGGGATGCGCACGCGCCCACGCTAGCGAGCAGGCACGACGCGGCGCGAACGGTTTGCGGATGCGAACGCAGGTCGGTTCGGCCACACTGCACGGATGGCTTCCATCTCCGCAGCAGAGGTCGGCTCGATCGCCGACGGCATCGACATGTACCGGTCGCGCGTCGGTGGCCTGGCCGAGCCGCTGCTCGGGAGCCCGAACGAGGACCTGATCGCTGCCCTGCACGAGGCCGAGCGGGCGCTGCGCAACGCGCATCGGGCGATGCGCCACGCGCTCAAGCTGTCGGCCGGACTCTGACGCTGGCTGACAATCCAGCTGCGAATCGCGCGGTTGGCGGCCACTCTCGGTGAAAAATGGCAACGGCCCCTTGCGGGGCCGTTGCACTGCGATGCCAGGCGGCGGATCCCGGCATCGCCCGCAAACCAGGTGGCGGGAACCTGGTTGGTGCCGCAATCATACACTCATCATTTCGCAAAGCAAGCGTGGTGCGGACATCTTGAGAAAGGGTCAGCGACGCCGTTTCGGGAGCAGCGACGACGGACAGATGTCCTCCAACAAACACGCTCCACACTGGGGTTTCTTGGCGAGGCAGACCCTCCGGCCGTGCAGGATGAGGCGCAAGCTGAACGGTCCCCACTCCGCCGGCGGGAGGTAGGAATCGAGCTCCAGCTCGACCTTTTCGGGATCTTCTTGCACTGTGAGTGCCAATTTCCGGCTCAGTCGGCCGACATGGGTGTCGACGGCCAGCCCGGAAAGCCCGAATACCACGCTCCGTACAACATTTGCCGTTTTCCGACCGACGCCCGGCAGGGTCACCAGATCCTCGAGCGCGCTGGGCACCTGGCCGTCGAACCGCTCGACCACCGCGACGGCCATGCCGATCACGCTCTTGGTCTTGTTCTGGTAGAAGCCGGTCGAGCGGATGATCTCCTCGACCTCGCCCGGGTCTGCCGCGGCCAGCTCGTGCGGCCCCGGGTAGTGGGCGAACAGGATGGGCGTCACCATGTTGACCCGAGCGTCGGTGGTCTGCGCCGACAAGATGGTGGCGGTCAGCAGCTCGAACGCATTGGTGTGGTCCAGCTCGCAGATCGCCGCCGGATAGATCTCCTTCAGCCGGTGCATCACCTCGACCGCCCGGCCCTTCGGCGTACGTGGCCGCTTGCCCGTCGGCCGCTCTGCAGCGGTGTGCTCGGACGTCGACAGCTGCGGTTCGGCCATCCGGCCAGGCTAGGCACACACCGGCGGCGGCCGTCCCACCAGTAACCTGCTGAGGTGCACTCGGCCATCGTCTCGACCCATCTGCGGCCCGCAGAGATCGATGCGGTCCAGCACTTCGTCGACCGTCGCGAGGCGGCCCTCGGCTTCCGGCCGATCTCCGATCAGGCGTGGGCCGAGCTCAGCCACGGCCCCGTCGGGCGCATGCTCGCCGTGCGCGTGCGCGAGAAGTCGGGCGCGATCGCCGCGTACGCGCAGGCCGTCGCACCCAGCCCGCGCGTGCCACCCGACCCGAGCCCCGACGCACTCCGACCGGACCGCAGCTGGACCGTCGAGATCGCGTTCGACACCGACGATCCGGTGCGCATCACCCGCCTCGCCACCCATGCCCTCGCGGCCACCGTGCAGGCCGTGCTGCAGACCGGCGGCACCGATCTCACGTGGGTCGTGCAGGCGCCCACCGCCGCGCACGAGCGCGCCGCAGCCACGTTCGGCCTGATGCCCACACGGCGCCTGCACCAGATGCGCCGCGCCCTGCCCACCGGCATGCCGGTGATGATCGAGACCCGTCCGTTCGACGCCGAGCGCGACCTCGACGAATGGGTACGGGTCAACAACCGGGCCTTCGCGTGGAACCCGGAGCAGGGCAGCTGGACGACGGCGAACGTGCTCGCCCGGATGGATGAGCGCTGGTTCGATCCGAAGGGCTTCCTGATCCACGAGCGCGACGGACGGATGGCCGGGTTCTGCTGGACCAAGATCCATCTCGCTCCCGTCGACGCGGCCGCTTCCGCAACGCCGCCGATCGGCGAGATCTACGTCATCGCGGTGGACCCCGACTTCCATGGGCTCGGCCTCGGCCACGCGCTCACCCTCGCCGGGCTGCAGAGCCTCGCCGATCGTGGCGTCATCGTCGGGATGCTGTTCGTCGACGCCGACAACGAGAACGCCGTCCGCCTCTACGACAAGCTCGGCTTCGTGGTGTCGCGCACCGATTGCATCTACACCGGACAGCTGCGCGACCCGAGCACGCCGGTGCTTCCGGCGCCGCCCACCCGCGACCCGCACTGACCACACCGCCGATCGACACCCGATCGACCACTGACCCGAGGACGAGACCATGACCGTCGACGATCCCACCCGAACCGGCGCCACCAGCACCACCACCGGCGAGACGCTCCCCCGCTGGGACGTCACCGCCCTCCACGAGTCGCTCGAGGCACGCAGCTTCCTCACGTCCATGGAGCAGGTCGGCGCCGACACCGATCGCCTCATCGCGCTGTTCGACGAGCTGGGCGTCCGCGCCACGGCGCCCCGACCGGTCACCGCCGCCGACGGCGAGTCGGCCGATCGCGTCATCCGCGCGATGAACGCGGTCGAGCAGATCGGCGAGGAGCTGGAGGCGTACATCTACTCCTTCGTCAGCACGAACAGCTTCGACGAGCAGGCCCAGTCACTCGCCAACGAGCTCGACATCGTCGGCGCCCGGCAGCGGCCGCTGCTCGCCCGCCTCGTCGATTGGGTCGCGTCGTTGGGCGTCGACGCGCTCGCCGCCGTCAGCACCGAGGCAAGCGACCACATCGGCCCGCTGCGCCGCCTGGCGATGCGCGCCGAGCACCAGATGAGCGAGATCGAGGAGGGCCTCTACGCCGAGCTGAGCACGTCGTCGTCGACCGCCTGGGCGAGCCTCCACGGCGACATCACATCGCAGCTCGAAGGCGATGTCGCGCTGCCCGACGGCAACCACCGGATGCCGATGGCCGCCATCCGCGGGCTGGCCACCCACGCCGACCCCCTGGTCCGCCAAGCGGGCTACGACGCCGAGCTCGCCGCATGGCCCACCGTCGCGGTCGCGTGCGCCGCGGCGCTGAACAGCATCAAGGGCGACGCCAACGTCGTGAACCGGCGCCGCCACTGGGACTCGCCGCTCGACGCGTCGCTGTACGGCAACAGCGTCAGCCGGCCGACGTTCGATGCGATGCAGTCCGCGGTCCACGCCTCGCTGGATGACTTCCGCGGGTGGATGCGCACCAAGGCGGCGCTGCTCGATCCGAACGGTCCGTACCGCCCGGACAAGGCCGCACCCATCGCCTGGCGCGACCTCGTCGCACCGCTGCCCACGGCGCCGGCGAGCATCAGCTGGGAGCGCGGCCTGGAGATCGTCCGCGGCGCGTTCGCGTCGTACGGCGGCACGCTCGGCGGACTCGTCGACCGGGCGATCGACGAGCGCTGGATCGACGCCGAGTCGCGCAACGGCAAGCGCGGCGGCGCGTTCTGCATGTCGTTCGTCAACGATCGCTCGCTCGTCTTCTTGAACTGGAACGGCAGCGTCGACGCCGCGCAGACCACCGCCCACGAGCTCGGCCACGCCTACCACAACACCCAGCTCGCCGATCGCACGCCGCTCCAGCGGCGCCTGCCGATGGCGCTGGCCGAGACCGCGAGCATCTTCTGCGAGACCCTCGTGGTCGAGGAGGGGCTGCAGCGGCTCACGGGCGGCGAGCGGCTGGCCCTGCTCGATGTCGATCTGCAGGGGGCGAACCAGGTGGTCGTCGACATCCACAGCCGGTTCCTGTTCGAGACCGAGCTGTTCGCCCGCCGGCAGCGCCGCACGCTCGGTGTCAGCGAGCTCAACGAGATGATGCTCGACGCGCAGGCCACCGCCTACGGCAACGGCCTCGATCAATCGACGGCCCATCCGTACATGTGGGCGGTGAAGGGCCACTACTACGGCTCGCACTTCTACAACTGGCCATACACGTACGGGCTGCTGTTCGGGCTCGGGCTGTTCGCCCGCTACCAGGAGGACCCGGCGCGCTTCCGGCAGCGCTACGACGACGTGCTGTCGCGGGTCGGGATGAACTCGGCCGAGGAGCTCGGCGCGGCGTTCGACCTCGACGTCGCCGACGAGGCGTTCTGGACCGCGAGCCTCGACGTGCTCCGCGCCCGGATGGCCGACTACGCGCGCCTCGCCGCCGAGCTGCCGGCATCGTGAGCACACTGGCGCCGCGCCGCACCCGGTACGACGCGACCCGCGTCGAGCTCGGCGAGCTGCTCGACGGCCAACCACGGTTCCGCGTCGATCAGCTGTGGAAGGGGCTGTACGAGCAGCTGGCCGAGCCGTCGGAGCTGACCACCTTGCCGAAGGCGCTGCGCGCCCAGCTGGAAGCCGAGCTGCCCTCGGCGCTCACCACCGTCGTCGAGCGGGTCAGCGACAACGGCGACACGGTGAAGTACCTCTTCGAGCTCGAGGGCGGCAGCCGGATCGAGACCGTGCTGATGCTCTACCCGGACCGGGTCACGGTGTGCGTCAGCAGCCAGGCCGGATGTGCGATGGGCTGCGGGTTCTGCGCCACCGGCCAGGCCGGCTTCACCCGCCAGCTGACGGCCGGCGAGATCGTCGAGCAGATCGTGCGCGCCGCACGCAAGGCCCGGCAGATGGACCGCCGCCTCGCCAACGTCGTGTTCATGGGCATGGGCGAACCGCTCGCCAACGAGCCGGCCGTGTGGGCCGCGATCGAGCGGATCAACAACGACATCGGCCTCGGCGCACGGCACCTCACCGTGTCCACCGTCGGCCTCGTGCCCGGCATCAAGCGGCTCACCGAGTGGCCCGTGCAGGTCAACCTCGCGGTGTCGCTGCACGCCGCGAACGACGAGCTGCGCAACGAACTCGTGCCGATCAACCGGCGCTACCCGCTCGACGTGCTGATGGCGACGTGCGCCGACTACCTGCTCGCCAAGGGCCGCCGGCTCAGCTTCGAGTGGGCGCTGATCGACGGCGTCAACGATCGCGACAGCGACGCCCGTGAGCTGGCTGCGCTGTGCCGCGCCCTGCCGCTTCCGGCGCACGTCAACATCATCCCGCTCAACCCGACGCCCGGCTACCTCACCCGTGGCACCACGCTGGCCCGCGTCCACGAGTTCCGCGATCAGCTCGACTCGCTCGGGGTGAACGCCACCGTGCGCCGCAACCGCGGCACCGACATCGACGCGGCCTGCGGTCAGCTCGCCGCGGGTCAGCCGGTGCAGCCGATCACGATCGGTCGCCGTCCGGCGGCAGCTGATCCCTCGGGGCCAGGTACCGAGGGTTCGCCACCCTGAGCTTGTCGACCACCGACGCCAGCGCCACGGCGCGCACAGTGGCCGCGATCTCGGGATCGTCGAGTGAGCCGCTGCGGATGGCGGCGGCCAGCTCGGCATCGTCGGCGAAGCCCAACGCCTGCAAGCGATCGGCGTGATCGACGGCCTGGGCTGATCCCAGCTCCAGCTCACGCTGCACCATCGCCAGCACGTTGACCGCGACCCGAGTGTGGAACTGCAACCGACCGCTGGTGCCGGGCATCAGGTCGCGCTCCATCCACTCGCGCACCGCCTCGACCAGCTCGGCCGCCGTGGGATCGTCGTGCGGCGTCACCACGCCCCGTCCAGCATCGTCAACAGGTCGTACTCGGTCTCGCAGACCCGCCGCCCGATCGCTGCCAGCTCGTGGCTGCGCGATGCGCCGCTGAGGTGCGCCTCGGCCTGGACGATGCACATCACGCCCCACTTGAGCGTGCCGAGCACCTCCCACCAGCGCAGCTCGTCGAGACCGACGGGGGTGCCCGAGGCGGCCGAGTAGGCGTCGAGCAGCGCTGCGTACTCGCCGACACCGGCCACCGGCAGCGCCGAACCGAATCGCCATGCCTTCGCGCACAGCCAGCCGAGGTCCTCGACCGGATCACCGAGGTGGGCGAGCTCCCAATCCAGCACCGAGCGCAGCCCATCCGGCCCCACCATCAGGTTGCCGAGCCGGAAGTCGCCGTGGACGACGGCCGGCGGTCGCGCCGGCGGGCGGTGCCGTTCCAGCCAGCGGAACACCAGCTCGAACGTCGGATGGGCACGCCCGAGGTCGTCGAGCGCCACGCGGTACTGGTGCACCTGGTCGACGCCGAGCAGCCCGGGTGCGGTGGCCGGATCGATCGCGTGGAGCCGGGCCAGGGCCACAGCGCAGTCGTGCGTCAGGCTCGTGCGCGCCCTGGCGAACGTGTCGTCGCGCAGGATCTTGCGCGCGATCGTCTCGCCCTCGATGTGCTCGAGCACCACGAACGAGCCGCCGTCGTGATCCGACGTGGCCACGATCGCCGGCACCGGCACCCCGCCGGCGCGCGCTGCACGCAGCACGCCGACCTCGGCGCCCATGTCGCGTCCGTCGCCGCCGCGTTGGCGCTGGACGATCAACGTCCGGCCGTCGGCGACGAAGCGCCAGGTCTCGCGCGATGCCCCGCCCGACAGCCGCTGCAGATCATCGACGACCGCGCCGGCCAGCGCGGTCGACAGCGCGTGTGCGAGATCGGCTGCGGGGCCGCCATCCGGGCTCATCGCGCCAAGGCTGGCACGACTCGCCCGAGCGTCAGCAGTTGGCCGCCACCGTCGGGGTGGGATCGACGGCGGGGCCGCCACCGGGATGGATCTCGAGGTGGAGGTGCGGCGTCGAGTACTTGGCATCACCGGTGTCGCCGACGTAGCCGATCACCGTGCCCTTCACGACCGGACCGGTGGTGCCGTAGCTGTCGAGGTGGGCGTAGTAGTAGCGGTTGCCGTCGGCACCCGCCAGCGAGATCGTGTTGCCGCCGAGGGTGTTCTGCTTCGGCGTGGCGACACCGTCCACGACGGCGACGATCTGCGTGCCGCGTGCGGCGATCATGTCGACGCCTTGGTGCAAGCGGCCGCCGGAGCGAGGCGCGCCGAACGTGTCGCTGAACGCGTACGGGGCACCTTGCAACGGGCACACCCACGTGTCGCCGGCTCCGTACACGGTGCCGACACCCGCTGCCGGATGACCGCCCACCCCGCCGCCACCGGTGGTGCCGCCCACCGACGATCCGGACGCGACGTTGCCCGTGTCGATGCCCTCACCGTCGTCGCCGCCGTCGGAGCCGCCGCCCTCGGAAGCGAGCGCCGCCGCGACGGCGTTGGCCTGATCGGCGCGCGCCTTGTCGGTGGCGGCCTTGGTGTACACCTCGACATCCTTCTGGCGCT
This sequence comes from Ilumatobacteraceae bacterium, assembly GCA_025463305.1. The sequence continues at coordinate 39,701 of JAOBWK010000048.1, read as the reverse complement.
GCGCGTCGAGCGCGCGGACCACGGCCTCGTCGTTCAGGCGGTCCTTCTCGACCACCTTCAACTGCTCGACCTGGTCGTCGGCGATCTTCTCCTTGTTCTTGAAGTCGGCCTGAGCGGCCGCATACGCCTTGGTGACCTTGTCGGTCTTGTCCTTCTGCTGTTGCAGCTGAGCGAGCAGCGCGTCGTAGTCGTCGAGGCTGGTCGACGAGGTGTCATTGATCACGCTGACCAGCTCGGCCGTCTGGGCCGACTCAGTGGGTCCGACGGTGCCGCTGAGCAGATCGATGCCCGTGGTGCCCGCGCCGATGTAGCGATCCACGACGACCGACTCGACCGACTTCTTCAACCCCTCGACCTGGGTCTCCATCTCCGCGGTCTGCGCGTCGAGGCGGTCCTTCTGATCGCCCAGCAGCTCGACCTTCGACTCGGCCTGGAAATACGCGTCGGCGGCGGCGTTCGCTCGCGCGCGGGCCGCAGCGATCTCGCGAGCCGCGTCCTCGGCGGAGCCACTGCCGTCGTCGGCGCGGGCCACGCCCACCGCCGTGGAGGGCAACAGCCCGACCAGCAGCGCGAACACGAGTCCGATCCCGCGGTGTTTGGCCATGGCACGGCGAAAACTACCAGCGCGACGACGATCCTTGCCGTCACGTGACACCGGCCGTTGCGAGCTCACCGTTGGTAACTTTGGCGGCCCATGACCCGTACCGGCCGCAACCCTGCACCAGCATCCGGCCCGAGCTCGGAAGCCATGGAGACGCCGCCCGCGACGTTGGTCCTCGACCACGTCTCGTTCGTCCGCGACGAGCGGCGGATCCTCGACGACGTCACCTGGTCCGTTCGGCCCGACGAGCGTTGGCTGATCCTCGGTGCCAACGGCTCGGGCAAGACCACCATGGTGCGGATCGCGTCGATGTACGAGCATCCGTCCTCGGGCACCGTCACCGTCCTCGGCGAGACCCTGGGCAGCACCGACGTCCGCCAGCTGCGCCGTCGCATCGGCGTGATGTCCGCTGCCATCGGGGCCCAGTTGCGCCCAGCGCTCAGCGCCCGCGACGTCGTGGTCACCGCCAAGTTCGCGGCGCTCGAGACGTGGTGGCACACCTACTCCGACGATGACTACGACCGTGCCGAGTCGTGCTTGGCGCGCATGGGTGTCGGCCAGTACGCGCACCGCAGCATGGGCACCCTGTCGTCCGGTGAGCAGCAGCGCGTGCTGCTGGCCCGCGCGCTGATGAACGAGCCGGGTGTCGTCGTGCTCGACGAGCCCAGCGCGCGGCTCGATCTCGGCGGCCGCGAACAGCTGGTCGGCGCGCTCACCGAGCTCACCACCGATCCCGCCGCTCCCCCGTTGGTCCTGGTCACGCACCATGTCGACGAGGTTCCGCCGGGCATGACGCATGCACTGCTGCTCCGCGAGGGTCAGGTCCTCGCCCAGGGCCCGATCGACGACGTGCTCACGGCCGAGGCGCTCAGCGCGTGCTTCGCGATGCCCCTCGTGCTCGAACGGCGTGGTGACGGCCGGCTCACGGCCTGGTCTCGCCGATCTTGCTGACGAGGCGGTCCCGGCTGCGCACGATCTCGTCGTGCAGCACCCGCTCGACCAGCCCGCCGGTCCACAGCGAACCGCCGTAGTGGAGCTGCATCACCATCGCGCTCGAACTGCCTTCGGCGTTCCCCGGAGCGATGCGCACGGTGAGCCGCCACATGCTGTGCTGGCGACCGTCGGTCTCGTCGCGCTCGAACACGACATCGGCGTCGGGCGTGCACACGGTGCGGGCCATCCCCAGCCGCTTCGAGCGGGCGAAGGGACCGACCTTGGCGCGCAGCTCGACGTCCCATCGGGGACGGCCGTCGCGGGCCTCGATCGGCTCGGCGCGGTGCACCAGCCCCATCCACGACGGATAGATGGCGAGGTCGTCGACCCAGCCGAACAGCTCGTGCGGCGCGCACGGGGCGGTCATGTCGGCGGAGAGGTCCACGTCAGCAGTATCGCTGCTCGATGATCAGTCGCTCACAATTCGCTCACACCTCGGGCCGATGATCTGTCCACACCCCCGAACGAGGAGCAACCAGGACATGAAGATCACCCACAAGATCGGCGCCGCCGCCATCACCGCAGTCATCGCCGTCGGCGGCACGACCGCCGCCTTCGCCGCCAGTGGCAGCGGGAGCGGGAGCGGGAGCGCTGACGGCACGATGAAGGCCGCACGGATCGCGGTGCTCTGCGAGCACCAGGACGAGATCGTGCCGAAGCTGACCGAGCGTCAGACCAACGTCAACGAGCGGATCTCCACGCTCCAGGAGCTGGAGGCCAAGGCGACCGCCGCCGGCAAGACCAAGGCCGCCGACCGGATCGAGCAGCGGATCACCACGCTGCAGACCAGGGTCACCAAGGTCGGCACCCGCCTCGACAAGGCGCCGGCCTGGATCGCCGCGAACTGCACGACGACACCGACGACCACGGCGGCAACGACACCGGCGGGCTGACGAACTGACCTGATGCCGCCAGGCGCTCAATCGCCGGGATCGACGTCGCCTGACCGCGACGACGGTTCCGGCGGTTGCGCGTTCCGGGTCCGGAACGCGCGCGCGAGCAGCGGGCTCTTCGCCTTGAGGAGTCCGCCGAGATCGTCGTCGTCGTCGAACACCGGACGCCACGGCAGCGCACGAGTCTGATCCGGATCGTCGTCGGTGCTGGCGAGATCGCCGACGGTCAGCCCGTCGGGCACCGGCATCACCGGCGGCGGCTCGCCCGGACGGTCGATGCCGTCGATGGCATCGCCGAGGACGCCCACGATCGGCGCCGTCGCGTCGGCGACAGGCGCGTCGGCCGCGTCGTCGAACTCGAGTTGGCGCGGCACATCGGCCTCGGCGACCTCGAGTTTGGCGCGGGTCCGCCCGCGGCTCGGATGGTTGGGACTCGCGGGCTCGGTGACCTTGAACAGGCGCGGCATCGCCTCGCGCCGATCGTCGAGCGTCCAACCCCGCGGCACGATCATCGCGTCGGCGTGCCGGCGGCACAGCAGGCCGGATCGGATCGGCATGACGGTGCCCGGCACCGCCAGCCAGACCAGGAGGTGCTCGCTCTCCATCCCGTACGCAACCGCCGCCGGATTCGAGCATCCGGGGCGCTCACACAGGCGGTTCATACCGGGCCCAACGTACTACGGGGACACTCGACGGTGGATGGACGGTCACCGCGAATCCGCAGGTGCGGTGTATCGTCGCGCAACTCGAACGAAGGGATCGCTGTGACCAGCATCTACGACTTCTCGGCGACGTCCATCAATGGGCAGGAGAAGCAGCTCTCCGAGTACCAGGGCAAGGCCCTCCTCGTCGTCAACACCGCCTCCAAGTGCGGGTTCACGCCGCAGTACAAGGGGCTGGAGCAGCTGTACGAGGACTACTCGGACAAGGGCCTCGTCGTGCTCGGTTTCCCGTGCGACCAGTTCGGCCACCAGGAGCCCGGCAGCGAGAGCGACATCGAGGAGTTCTGCCAGCTCAACTACGGCGTGAAGTTCCCGATGTTCGCCAAGATCGAGGTCAACGGCGACAACGCCCACCCGCTGTACAAGTGGCTGCGCTCCGTCAAGAAGGGCCTGCTCGGCAGCCGGATCAAGTGGAACTTCACCAAGTTCCTGGTCGATCGCAACGGCAACGTGCTCAAGCGCTACAGCTCCACCACCAAGCCGGAGAAGATCAAGGCCGACATCGAGAAGGCCCTAGCCGGCTGAGGGATCGGCGCTGACCAGCAGCGACGAGGCTCCACGAAGCACTTCGCGCCGCCGAGTCACCTAGCGTGGCGCGATGCCCAAGGTGGTCGACCACGACGAGCGACGCAACGAGGTGCTCGAGGCGACGTGGCGGGTCATCGTCCGGTCCGGGCTCGAGGGCACCACGACGCGCGAGATCGCGCGTGAGGCGCACTGCTCGACGGGAGCGCTGGCCCACTACTTCACGAACAAGGACGACATCCTCCGCCAGGCGCTCGATTACGCCCACGATCAGGTGCGCGACCGCGTCGCCGCGCTGCGCCAGCGGCTCGGCGGCATCGCGCTGGTGCGCGCCGTGCTGGCCGAGTCGCTGCCCATCGACCCGCTCCGCCAGGTCGAGATGACGCTGGAGATCAGCTTCTGGGCACGCGCGGTCGCCCAGACCGCGCTCCGCCCGGCGCAGAACGCCGACTTCGACCGCTGGCAGGGACGGGTGCGCGAGCTCGTGCAGCTGGCCATCGATGCCGGCGAGCTGCCGGCCGACCTCGACGCCGAAGAGGCCGCGACGATGATCGTCTGCTTCACCGACGGGCTCGGCACGGACGCCGTGCTCTACCCCGGTCGGTTCAGCCGCACGCGGATCGAGGGCCTGCTCGACCATCAGCTGGCCCTCCTCGGCGCCGACCCGGCGCTGCTGCACGGTCCGCGATGACCGTGCGGATCGGTGTCGTCGGCCTCGGCCGGGTCTCGTCGCTCCACCTCGACGCGTATGCCACGATGCCCGACGAGGCGACCGTGGCGGCGGTGTGCGACGTCGACGCCGACCGTGCCGCTGCGGTTGGCCTCGCCCACAGCGCCGACGTCGTGACGTTCGAGGAGATGCTCGCCGACCCGTCGATCGACGCGATCGAGATCCTCGTCCCGTCGCCCGCTCAGCCGGCGATGGCGATGGCAGCGATCGCGGCCGGCAAGCACCTCACCGTGCAGAAGCCGATGGCCGGCGACCTCGCCACCGCGACCGCGATCGTCGACGCCGCCGACGCTGCTGGCGTCCGGCTGCGGGTGTTCGAGAACACGGTGAACGCCCCGTCGTGGCGGCTCGCCGAGCAGCTCATTGCCGAGGGCGCGATCGGCCGCCCGCTCTCGATCACGATGCGCTGGACGAACTCGCTGCGACCCTGCGGTTGGGACGTGCCGGCTGATTCGTGGGCATGGCGTCACCTCGGCGCCTGGGCCGAGCAGTTCGCCGCGCCGGCCCTGTTCGACGACAGCGCGCACATGCTGTCGCCGGCCATCGCGCTGTTCGGCGAGGTGGCCGAGGTGGTCGCGCTGACGGGCCGCCAGCAGATCGGCGATCACGAGACCGGCTTCCCCTATGCGCTCGCCTGGCATCACGTCGGCGGCGGCCAGGCCACCGTCGACGGCACCTTGTGCGACGACCTCGACGTGCTCACCGAGCAGTACGCGAGCGATACCAGCCTGTCCATCACGGGCAGCGGTGGTGTGCTGTGGATCAACACGGGCGAGGGTCGCGTCGCCGAGCGGCCCACGGTCGAGGTCGCCTCCGGCGGACGGCTGCAGACCCACGATGTCGACCATCGGTGGAGCGCGGCGTGGACCGTTGCGCAGCGCGAGTGGATCGCGGCGCTGCGCAGCGACAGCACCTACCGATGGACCGGTCACGAGGCGCTCGCGGTGCTGCGCGGCAGCCTGCTGATCGATGCTGCGGTGCGTGAGGCGCAACGCCGACGAATCTGAGTGATTTCGGACGTCCGTCATCAAACGATATTTCTGGTACGTTGCCTGATCGTGCGCATTCGTCCGATCGTCCCGTCCGTGCTCCTCGTCACCGTTGCCCTCGCCGCTGCCGGCTGCAGCAGCGACGCCAAGTCGTCATCCGCCACCACCGCTGCAACCACTGCGGCCACCACGGCCCCGACCACCGCGTCGGCCGTCGCGGTCAGCACGGCGTCGTCGCCGGCCTCCCAGGCGACCACCGCGGTCGGCGCTGGAGCCAGCCCCTCCACGCCGGCCGCGGTCTCGGGATCGGGCGGCGGCACCGGTGGCACCGGCATCGATGCGTGCGGTCAGGCCACGCCCGACAACGTCGCCACCACCTTCGTCGCCGCGATCGCCTACTCCGGCGCCGACACGTACGACCAGTGCTTCATCGGTGACGCCGTCACGGCGGACCAGATCCAGCAGATCGTCGCCAAGAAGTTCTCCAGCCTCGACGTGGTCCCGGACGCCGCCAGCGGGACCTACGCCTTCACCGCACCCGACGGCACGAAGATGGTCATCGCCGTCACCAAGCAGTCGAACGGCAAGTACTACGTGTCATCCGTGACGTTTCCCTGATCTCTCCGCCCGGTACGGAGCGGACGCACGAGGTTTCGTGCGTCCCAGTGCCGGGTAAGTGTCATGTGCTCGACAGCGCCGGGGACGGCAGCTTGTCGAACTGGTTCAGGGAAGAACCACCGTGTGGTAACGAGGAACGCCCGCCAGTTCAAACTGGCGGGCGTTCCTCGTCTCCGTGCGCCGTACCCGGCGTCGTGGTGGGCGATACCGGTCTCGAACCGATGACCTCTACGGTGTGAACGTAGCGCTCTACCAACTGAGCTAATCGCCCTCAGGGCCTGAGCAATCTACCAGTGCGTCCGCCACAGACAACCGGCGGATCGCGCCGTGCGACGGATTGCGTCAGCGGTTGACGGTGGCGAGGCGGACGCAGACCAGGCCCATCCCCTGGTGATCCCGGTGGGTCTCGGTGTCCTGCGGGCAGAGGGCGTCGAACGGGACGAGTGCGCCGACGATGCCGTCGTTGCTGCCGTCGCAGGCCACCTCGATCGCGTCGCCGTTGCCGGCGATGTCGACGCACGACCCCACGGTCATCAGGTTGTCGGGCACAGCCGGGGTCGACGGCTTGGTGAGCGCGGCGTTGACGAGCACGAAGGCGATGCCGAGCACGGCCAGCACGAGCATCAGCCGCCACGGGAAGCGCGCCGGTGTGGCGTGCGGCGGAGGTGGCGGTGCCGGCGCGACACGGGTCGCCGTGCGCGTCGTGGCGGCTGAGCCGGTGTGCTCGCGCGCCGTCGCGGCCTGGGCGCGCTGGGCGTAGCTGCCCCGCGACTGGGCGTCGTACATCGCTCGTCGACCGGGATCGGACAGCACGTGCCAGGCCTCGTTGATCTGGGCCATCCGCACCGCCGAGCCGTCGCCGACGGTGTCGGGATGGTGCTGGCGGGCGAGCTGCCGATAGGCGAGGCGGATCTCCTCGCGGGTGGCGGAGCTGGACACCCCCAGGCGTTCGTAGTGGTCGGCGATCAGCTCACCTTAGTGATCGACCTCACGGAAGTGCCGTGCCACCCGAGCGCCAGTACTGCCCGTCGGCGCGGTCGAGCAGGCCCTCGTCGACGAGGTAGCGGCGCAGCGCCGCAGTGTCCGGATGGCGCTGGCCGAGCATCAGGTTCACCATCTGCTCGCTGTAGCGACGGCCCGGTTCGAACCCCTGGGCGAGCCAGTCGAGCACCACTCGACGCTTGCCCGCCACCATCGGGATCTGGGTGATCCTGCCGTCGGTGACGAAGGAGCGCAGCACGTTGCGAACGTCGGCGGGTTGGTCGTCGAACTCGGTCGACGGTGGGCGTTGCTTGGCCACGCGGGCTGCGTGCTGGAAGGCCCCGCCGGCCACGACGAACCCGGCATCGCCGGCAACGATCAGGCCGGCGGCGACGAGCCGCCCGAGCGAGCGTTCGACGTCGGCCACCGTCGACGACGTCGCCTCGGCCACGGCGTCACGGCTGCTGGCACCGAGCTCGACCGCCGCGAAGCAGCGTCGGCGGTGGTCGTCGGCGAGCAGGCCGACGATGGTGGCCGCGTCGAGATGCGCTGTGACGGCGTCGGCGGGCCGACCCGACGGCACGACCGATCAGTACCCGAGCTCGATGTGCACCGGACCGACGAGGTCTTCGCCCGTCGCGAACAGCCGCACGTTGCGGGTGATCCGCTCGGCGAGCAGCGGCTCGGCCATCTCCGGGGTGTTGCCGACGTGGGGCGTGATGATGCAGTTCGGCATTGACCACAGCGGATGCCCGGCGGGGAGCGGCTCGGGATCGGTGACGTCGAGCCCGGCGCCGCCGATGATGCGGTTCTCCAGCGCCCACACGAGGTCCTCGGTGACGATGACCTTGCCGCGGGCGAGGTTGATGATCCACGCGTGCGGCTCCATCATCTCCAGCTCGCCGCGCGAGATCATGCCCTCGGTGTCGGCGGTGAGCGGGAGGGCGAGGAACACCACGTCGGCACCGGGGAGGCAGTCGGCGTAGCGATCGGCTTCGACCACGACATCGGCGCCGTCCATGTCCTGCACCCGGTTGCGCACGACGGTGACGTGGCAGTCGAACGGCTTGAGCAGGCGCAGCAGCGACTCGGTGATGCCGCCGCCGCCGAGGATGGTGACACGGGCGCCGAGCAGGTTGCGGCCCTGCGGCTCGGTCCACTCGGTGGCTCGGGCGAACGCTCCGAGGCCGCGCAGTCCGGCGAGCGCGAGCGTGAGTGCCAGCTCGGCGCACGGCTCGGCGTAGACGCCCTTGCCGCACGTCCACACCCGGTCGTCGCTCATCAGGTGGGCGACGCGCTCGACGCCGGCGAACGGCAACTGGACCCAGCGGATGTGGTCGGCGACGGACAGTGCCTCTTCCAGCTCGACGGCCATCGTGGAGTCGCTCCAGACGAGCGCCTCGGCGTCGGCGAGGGGGACCACTTCACCGCCGCCGGCGACGATGGCGTCTGCCATCCAGGAGGGAGCGGATGAAGGCCCGAGCGCGACACGGGGTGCGTTGTTGGTCGGCATGATCGGTTCGACGCTAGTCGGTGCCGAGAAGACGTGCGGCAACCGTCTCGCCGCTCTCGATCGCACCTTCGAGGTAGCCCGTCCAGGTCGCGGTGTGCTCGCCGGCGAGGTGGATGCACCCGACGGGTTCGCGCAGCGCCGACCAGAACCGCCCGATCTCGCCCGGCCGGTACACGGCGTAGCTGCCACCGAAGGATGGCTCGGCCGACCATGCCTGGGAGAACCCGCCGAGCCGCGGCGGGAGGTCCGGATACATCTCTCGTTCGCCGCGCTCCATCGCGTCCATCCGCTCGAGCTCGCTCAGCGCGCCGAGTGCCCGACCGCCGTCGCCGCCCGTGTACGCCATCAGGATCCCCGTGTCGCCGGGCATCGCGGCCGTCGGCTCGTAGACCCGCTGCACCGGGCCGGCGCTCGTCGCGTAGCCGGCCGGCCACACCCGACTCGGGTACTGCAGCGCGGTCTTGGTGACGGTGCCGTAGCCGAGCCCGGCCACGGCGTCGGCGACCGCCGCTGCGAGGGGCGGGTCGAACTCGATGCGACGAGCCGCCGGCAGCGTGCAGGCGACGACGACCGCGTCGGCGTCGTAGGTCGCGACTGCCGTGCGGACGACGGCACGGCCGTCGACGACGGCGATCGACACGGCCGGCTCGGCGAGGTGCACGACGCCATCGGGCAGCGTCGCGGCGAGTCCGTCGGACAGCGCACCGACACCGCCGAGCAGCCGCTGCGCCTCCACGTGCCCGTGACTGGCCTCCGCAGCGGCATACACCGCACGCTGCTGGGCGATGAACAGCGCCGACACCTCGGTCGGCTCGGCGGCGAACTCGCCCTCCATGTTCCGCTGCGCGAACAGCCGCGCGAGCGCGCCGAGGCCGAGCTGCTCGACGACGTCGGCCACCGACAGTGCGTCGAAGCGAGCCGCGTCCGGATGCCGATCCGGATGCGCCGGATCGGCGATGCCGGCGACGATGCCGGCGACGAAGTCCTCCAGCCGATCGAGGTCGGTCAGGAACTCGGGATCGATCGCCTGCAGGTCGTCCGGGCCGAGCAGCCGCCCATCGCGGTACAGCCACCGACGCACGGCCGTCCACGTCGTCGTGACCGGGTCCACCGCCAGCCCGAACCGCGCGGCCAGGCGATGGACCCGGTGGTGCACGGTGTCGATCCACTCCGCGCCTGCTTCGGCGTGGCGATCGTCGGTGAACACGTCGCGGCGGGTGAACGTGCGGCCACCGACGCGCGAGCCCGCCTCGAGCACCACGACGTCGACCCCGGCGGCGACGAGCAGCTCTGCCGTCGTGAGACCGGCGAGGCCGGCACCGACGATGACGACGTGCGTGGGCTTCGAGTCACCCACCGCCGAGCGTTGCCGCGATCTGCGACGACGAATCGCCCGAGCGTTTGAGCACCGTGGCGACGAACCCGAGCGCACCGATGGTGACGACGAACAGCACCACGGCAGCCGAACCGACGAACGGTTTGACCGTGCTGCGCAGCTGGCTGATGACGTACACCGGGAAGGTCGTCGAACCCGCCGTCGCGACCTGCTCGGCGATGATGGTGTTGTCGAGGCAGATCGTGAACGACAGCAACCCGCCGGCGACGAGCGCCGAGGAGATGAGTGGCAGGGTGATCTGGCGGAACGCCCGGCTCGGCGACGCGCCCAGGTCGCCCGCGGCTTCCTCGAGGCTGTCGTCGATGCCCGCGAGGCGAGCCCGGACGATGAGGGTCACGACGGCGGAGGCGTACAACGACTCCCCCACCCAGAGACGGAAGATCCCACCGTCGAGACCGAGCCGGCCGGCCTTGAACACGCCGAACGTGAACCGCTGCATCCACCCCGCGAGCGCGATGGCGTCCATGATCTCCGGCGTCACCAGGATCAGGAAGACCATCGCCATGAACGGCTTGGTCCACCAGCCCGGCCGCCGGGCGAGGGCGACACCGGAGAGACCCCCGAGCACCACGGCGACGATGGTGGCACCGATGGCCGCGAGGAACGAGTTGCGCAGGCCGTCGCCGAGGTTCTTGTCCTTGAACACGTTGCGGTACCAGTCGGTGTTCAGGGCAACGACCACGACCCCCACCAGAAAAGCGAACGGACCGAACCAGCGGGACACGAACGTTCGCTGCCAACCGGTCGTCTTGCGGATCAGCGGCGGGAGGAGGCTGCCGACCACGGTGAAGACGACGATCGTGACGACCGCGCCCCACGCCTTGCTCGCATCGAACAACGTTCCCCACCACTTGGTGCTGGTGTGACCGGACCAGATCGAGAACGAGCCGCCACGGTTGAACGAGTGCAGCACGACCAGAGCGATCGGGATGAACAAGAACAGCAGCACGAGCCCGCACCACACACCGAGCACGACGCGCAGGACGTCGCGCTTCTTGCGGTTCCGGCGGGGCGCCGACTCCCGGGTGACGACGGACGACACCGGTCCGGCAACGGTCGCGGCCGTCATGACGTCGTCCTCGCTCCGAGGTCGACGCGTCGCAATCGCTTCAGCACGAACTGCCCACCGACCACCAGGACCCCACCGAGGGCGAGGATGACGAGCACGGCGAGGATCATCAGCACCGCGATCGCCGAGCCCAGCGGCCAGTTCTGCGCGCCGCGGAACTCCGAGTCGATCAGGGCGCCGATCATGTTGCCTTTGGCGCCGCCGAGCACCGTCGCGGTCACGTAATCACCGCACATCGGGATGAACGTCAGCAGGATGCCGGCGGCGATGCCGGGGCCGGCGAGGGGCAGCGTGACACGCATGAACGTCGAGATCCGACCGGCGCCGAGGTCCTTGCTGGCTTCGCGGAGCACGCCCTCGATCCGGTCGAGCGCCACGAACAACGGCAGGATCATGAACCCGAGGTAGTTGTAGACGATCGCGATCTGCACGGCCGTCCGGGTCTCGAGCAGCGAGATCGGGCCGCCGATGACGCCCCAGTCCTGCAGCCACTTCGACAACGTGCCGTTCGGGGCGAGCGGGATTCGCCACGCCACGGTGCGGATCAAGAAGCTGGTGAAGCTGGGCACGATGACGAGTGCGAGCAGGATCGCCCGCCACTTCTCCTGCACCTTGAACGCCAGGAAGTAGGCGACCGGGAACCCGATCACGACCGTCAGCAAGGTGGCGATCACGGCGACCTTGAGCGTCGCTTCGAACGTCGTGAAGAAGGTCGAGCTGAAGGCCTCGCTGTAGTTGTGGAACCCCGGCGAGCTCATGTCCACCGGGACGAGCTTGGTGCTGTCCTTGGTGCCGAACGAGTAGTAGACGATGAACGCGATCGGCGCGACGAAGAACAGCACGTACCAGATGATGGAAGGGCCTGCGAGCAGGAACTTCGGAGCGCGCAGCGTTCGCTGCTTCGGCGGCGCGACGGGCGCAGCGGGCAGGGTCACGGTCGAGTCAGCCTCCGGCCTTGGCCTTGATCTTGTTGTAGATGTCGGCGATGCGATCCTGCGCCGAGGTGATCTTCTGGGTGCGCATCGTCTTCACCTGGTCGTCGGAGAAGAAGATCATGTTGCCGAGCTTGAGGTCCGGCGCCAGCTTGGCGATCAGCGCCTCCATGCCCTTCATGCCACTGTTGTAGCCGTGGTACTGGAGGTCCTTGATCGAGATCTCCGGCGTCAGCAGCCAGTTGATCCAGGCGTGGGCGGCGTCGGGGTTCGGCGAGCCGGCAGCGATGCAGTAGTTGTCCATCCACAGCTCGGTGTTCGGCGTGCCGAGCGCCCACTTCCAGTCGTCGGGGTTGCCGCCGGCGTCGGAGATGCGCGAGTAGGCCTGGCGAGCGTCGCCGTTCCACGCCATCGACAGCGTGTACGCGCCCTCGGCGATCTTCGTCGACGGGTAGCTGTCGAAGGCCTTGATGTGCGAGGCGAACGTGTCGACGAGGAACTTCTCGGCGGCGTCGAGGTCGGTGGAGCTGGTGGTGTTCCAGTCGAGGCCGTTCGCCCAGCAGTACATGCCGAGCACGTTGGCGCCGGTGTCGAGCACCGAGACGTTGCCGCTCGCCTCACCCGTGGCGGCAGTGATGAAGTCGTTCCAGGTCTTGATGTCGGCCTTGACCTTGGTGGAGTCCCACATCCAGCCGGTGGAGCCCCAGTCCTTGCACACGCTGTAGTCGTTGCCCTTGTCCCAGTCCTGGCCGAGGTACAGCGGATCGACGTTGACCAGGTTGGGCAGCTTGTCCTTGTCGAACTTCTCGAGCAGGCCCTTCTGGATCATCTGCGGGATGTACGGGCCGGTGGGCACGACGACGTCGAAGCCACTCGAGCCGTTCGCCGTCGAGAGCTTGGTGATCAGGTCTTCGTTCGACGTGTAGTAGTCGACCTTCATCGTGATGCCGAGATCGGTCTGGGCGAGATCGCCGACGATCGACGGATCGTTGTAGTCACCCCAGGTGTACATCGCGAGCGTGCCGCTCGACTTGTTCACGACCTCGCTGTAGCCGGCGATGCCGCCCGCTGCCGTGGTGCCGGCGGTGGAGCCGCCCGCAGCCGTGGTGCCGGCCGTCGACCCGCTCGTGGCTGCGGTCGACGCCGTCGTCGCGGTGGAGCCGCTGCTCGTCTTCTTGTCGGATCCGCAGGCGGCGAGCAGTGCGGCGAGGCCGACCGAACCCGCACCGACCTGCAGCAAGGCACGCCGCGAGAGGGTCTCGCGGAGGCTGTGCGGGGCGAGGATGCGAACCGGCTCTTGGGACGATGACATGGGTTCTCCTTGATGGATGTGGGAGGCGATGGATGTGGGAGGCGATGGATGTGGGAGGCGATGTGAGGATGCGCTTGTTGGATCAGGTGTGCTCGAGCGCGGGCTCGGCGAGGACGAGATCGGCCTGGTCGGCCGAGAACTGGTAGACCTCCGACGCCTCCCAATGGCACCACACCTCGTCGCCTGGGGCAAGGCGGAGGGCGCCCTGACGGGGCAGCAGGGAGATCACGTCGCGCTCAGCGGTGCGCACGACGTACTGGAGCACGTCGCCGTAGTGGGAGACGCCGGCGATGGTGCCGGGGATGACGTTGGTGGTGGTGCCGGGATCGGTCGCGGCGAGCTGGATGCACTCCGGGCGGATGGCCGCGAGGGCCGGCTGGCCCTGGGCGACGCGCTCCTCGGGGCTGGACGACACGAAGACGGTGCCGTCGCTGGCCTGCACGCCGTGACCGGTGGAGGTGCCCCGCCAGAAGTTGTTGCGCCCGATGAACCCGGCGACGAAGGCCGAGGCCGGCCGCTCGTAGACGCTCTCCGGATCGGCGAGCTGCTCGACGTGGCCGTCGAGCATGATCGCGATGCGGTCGCTCATGCCCATCGCCTCTTCCTGGTCGTGGGTGACGAACACGAACGTGATGCCGAGCTGGCTCTGGAGCAGCTTCAGCTCGATCTGCATCTCCTCGCGGAGCTTGCGGTCGAGCGCGCCGAGCGGCTCGTCGAGGAGCAGCACGCTCGGCCGGTTGACGAGCGCGCGGGCGACGGCCACGCGCTGCTGCTGACCGCCCGACATCTGCTTCGGCTTGCGCTCGGCGAGCTTGCTCATCTTCACCATGTCGAGCGCCTCGGCGACCCGACCGGCGATCTCGCTCTTCGGGACGCGCTTCTGGCGCAGGCCGTAGGCGACGTTCTCGGAGACCGACATGTGCGGGAACAACGCGTAGTGCTGGAAGACCGTGTTGACGTCGCGCTTGTACGGGGGAACGCCCTGGACGAACTCTCCACTGATCCGGATGTGGCCCTCATCGGGCTGATCGAACCCGGCGAGCATGCGCAGCGTCGTCGTCTTGCCGCAGCCGCTGGGGCCGAGCAGCGACAGGAACTCGCCGGCGTGGACCTCGAGGTTGAGCCGGTCGACGGCCACCATGGTCCCGAACCGCTTGGTGACATCGACGAGTTGGACACTGCCGCGTTCATCGCTCATGCCTTGCGCTCTCCTCCCCTGACGCGTCATCCGGTTGCATCGATCTTGACATCCGGAGCGTTGCACACGCTCTGCATCCCGGCAAGGATCTCGTTGTCTGTTAACAGAGAAACAACGGAATCATTTGCCGGATCCCCCGCCGACGGGCAGTATCCGTGCTGATGGATCGAAAAGGGACCAACGTCGACGAGACCGACAGCGCCATCATCGAGCAGCTGCAGCTCGACGGCAGGGTCTCGTACACCAAGCTCGGGCTGGCCATCGGCATGTCCGAGGCGGCGGCGCGCCAGCGGGTGCAACGGCTCATCGACGCCGACGTGATCCAGATCGTGGCGGTCACCAACCCGCTCCTGCTCGGCTACCGACGGATGGCGATGATCGGCGTGCGAGCCGAGGGGCCGACCGACGGCATCGCCACCACCCTCGAGGCGTTCCCCGACATCGAGTACCTCGTCGTCACCGCGGGGTCGTTCGACATCATGTGCGAAGTGGTCGTCCCCGACGACATGACGCTGCTCGACCTCACCAACAGGATCCGGGCCGTGCCAGGGGTCAGCACCACGGAGACGTTCATCTACCTGTCGCTGATCAAGCAGAACTACGCCTGGGGAGCGCATTGAGCGCCGTCCCGCCGACATCCTCGGAGCCCGATCTGCAGACGGCCGCCCGGCGGCACCTCTGGGGCCACTTCACCAAGCTCGACACGTTCCAGCGCGAGCCGCTGCCCATCATCGTGCGCGGCGAGGGCAACTACATCTACGACCAGCACGGCCACCGGCTGCTCGACGGCCTGTCCGGGCTGTTCACCGTGCAGGTCGGGCACGGCCGACAGGAGCTCGCCGACGCCGCCACCCACCAGTCCGCCACGCTCGGGTACTTCCCACTCTGGAGCTTCGGGCACGAACCGGGGATCCGCCTCGCGGCGCGACTGGCCGACCTCGCGCCCGGCGACCTCAACCGGGTGTTCTTCACGACAGGCGGCGGCGAGGCCGTGGAGTCGGCGTGGAAGCTGGCCGTCCAGTACTTCGCGGCGATCGGCCAACCGATGCGCCGCAAGGTGATCAGCCGACACTACGCGTACCACGGCACCACGCTCGGCGCGCTCTCGATCACCGGGGTGCCGGCGATCAAGAACCCGTGGGAGCCGCTGCTGCCGGGTGCCGTCAAGGTCGCCAACACCAACGAGTACCGCTGTGGGATGTGCGCCCGTGCAGGCAGCTGCACGCTCGCCTGCGCGGACGACATCGAGGCGCGCATCGTGATGGAGGGGCCCGACACCGTGGCGTGCGTCATCCTCGAGCCGGTGCAGAACACGGGCGGCGCGCTCGTGCCGCCACCCGGCTACTGGCAGCGGGTGCGTGAGATCTGCGACCGCTACGGCGTGCTGCTCGTCAGCGACGAGGTGATCTGCGCGTTCGGCCGGCTCGGGCACTGGTTCGGCTGCGACCGCTTCGGCTACCAGCCGGACATGATCGTGTTCGCGAAGGGCGTCACGAGTGGCTACGCACCGCTGGGTGGCGTGATCGTCAGCGACCGCCTCGCCGGACCGTTCCTGGAGGACGGGCGGGTGTTCCTGCACGGGCTCACCTTCGGCGGCCATCCGGTCAGCTGCGCCGTCGCCCTCGCCAACATCGACCTGATGGAGCGCGAGGACCTGCTCGGCAACGTGCTCCGCAACGAGGCCGTGTTCGACGAGGTGATGGCCCGGGTCGGCGAGCTGCCGATGGTCGGCCAGGTGCGCGGCTGCGGCTACTTCCGGGTCGCCGAGCTGGTCAAGGACAAGGCCAACCGCACCACGTTCACCGACGAGGAGTGCGACTGGCTGCTGCGCGGTGTGCTGTCACCGGCGCTGTACAAGGCCGGCCTGTTCTGCCGGGCCGACGACCGAGCCGATCCCGTGGTGGTGCTCTCGCCGCCGCTCACGTGCTCAGCCGACGAGCTGCGGTTCATCGGCGACACCCTCGTCACCGTGTTCACCGACGCATGGAACGCTTTCAACTCGCGATGACCGAGACCTCGATGACTGGGCGGCGATGACGGATCCGATCGATGCCGGCGACGAGATCGATCGCAACCAGGACCCCGCGTGGGGCTTCGTCTCGCCGGGCGAGCACCGGGGTGCGCTGTTGATCTCGCTGGTCGCGGTCATCGGGCTGCAGGTCGCGCTCCCGGACCGGATCACGCTCGGCCCGTGGTGGATGTTCCCGGCGCTGGAGGCGGGCATGTTGGTGCTGCTCACCATCGCCAACCCGACTCGCCTCGACGCCGAGTCGCGCGACGTGCGCGAGCTGGCGATCGGCCTCGTGCTGGTCGTCATCATCGCCGACGGGAGCACCCTCTTCCTGCTGATGCGCAAGCTGCTCGCCGTCGGCTTCATGGTGCAGGGGCGCACGCTGATCTTCTCCGCCGTCGGGGTGTGGGTGACGTCGATCCAGGCGTTCGGGATGCTGTACTGGGAGCTCGACCGCGGCGGTCCGATCAAGCGCTGCACACCGGACCACGACGCGCCGGACCTGCTCTTCCCGCAGATGAACAGCCCGACGTCGACCGCGCAGCCGTGGCATCCCCGCTTCGTCGACTACCTCTACGTCTCGCTGACCAACTCGATGGCGTTCAGCCCCACCGACGCGCTGCCGCTCACCCGGCGGCTGAAGGGCATCATGGCCGTGCAGTCCGTGGCGTCCTTGATCACCATCGTCGTGGTCGGCGCGCGAGCCGTCAACATCTTGGCCTGAGTTGGTTGTCTCGCACGCCGCCTCCGCTTCGCTTCGGCGACGGCTCGAGATCGCGGATCATCTCCCCGATGATCCGTCGCTCACGAATCGAGGTTGGCCATGACGTGCTTGATGCGGGTGTAGTCGTCGAGGGCGTAGGCGGACAGGTCCTTGCCGTAGCCGCTCTTCTTGTAGCCGCCGTGGGGCATCTCGGCCACGAGCGGGATGTGGGTGTTGATCCACACGCAGCCGAAGTCGAGGCGCTTCGACATCCGCATCGCCCGACCGAAGTCCTTCGTCCACACCGATGACGCGAGGCCGTACTCGACACCGTTCGCCCAGCGCACGGCCTCGTCCTCGTCGCTGAACTGCTGGACCGTGATGACCGGTCCGAAGATCTCGTTCTGGACCATCTCGTCGTCCTGGCGGAGGCCCGAAACCACCGTCGGCTCGTAGAAGTAACCCGAATCGCCGACGCGGTGCCCACCGTTGGAGACCGTCGCGTGGTCAGGGGTGCGGTCGAGGAAGCCGCTCACCCGGGCGAGCTGGTTGGCGTTGTTCACCGGGCCGTAGAGCACGTCCTCGTCGTCGGGCATGCCGGTCTTGACCGCCGACGCGGCGTCGGCGAGCGCGGCCACGAAGTCGCGGTAGATGCGCGGCCCCACGATCACACGGGTGGCCGCGGTGCAGTCCTGCCCGGCGTTGAAGAAGCCGGCGGTGGCGATGCCCTCGGCGGCGGCGGCGATGTCGGCGTCGTCGAACACCACGACCGGCGCCTTGCCACCGAGCTCGAGGTGCAGCCGCTTGAGGCTGTGCGACGCGGCCTCGGCCACCTCCATGCCGGCGCGCACGGAACCGGTGATGCTGACCATCGACGGTGCGTCGTGCACGACCATCGCCCGACCGGTGTCGCGGTCGCCGCAGATCACGTTGAACACGCCGGGCGGCAGGAACTCGGCGGCGATCTCGGCCAGCACACCGGCGGTGGCGGGCGTGGTGTCGCTCGGCTTGAGCACGACGCAGTTGCCGCCGGCGAGCGCCGGGGCGAACTTCCACACGGCCATCATCATCGGGTAGTTCCACGGCGCGACCTGCGCGCACACGCCGACGGGCTCACGGCGCACGAAGCTGGTCATGTTGCGCATGTACTCGGCGGCGGCCTTGCCCTCGAGGTTGCGCGCCGCGCCGGCGAAGAACCGGATCTGGTCGACCATCGGCGGGATCTCCTCGCTGCGGGTCAGCGCGATCGGCTTGCCGGTGTTCTCGACCTCGAGCGCGATCAGTTCCTCGGCGCGGGCCTCGACCGCGTCGGCGATGCGCAGCAGCGCGAGTGCCCGCTCGGACGGGGTGGAGTCGCGCCATCCCTCGAACGCCGTGGACGCGGCGCTCATCGCGGCGTCGACATCGGCGGCGCCGGACAGCGCGGCGGTGGCGTACTGCTGACCGGTCGTCGGATCGATGACGGCGGTGGTGGCTCCGTCCGCGGCGTCGACGTAGGCACCGTTGATGAAATTCTTGAAGGCCTTCATGGCCTCGCAATCTAACCCGGCGTCACGTCCCGGGTGATCGGCCGCCCACCTCCCGGAAATGCGCCACTATGGGCGGATGACGAACACTGCGATCCGCACCGTCGGGGTGCCCAAGGAGATCAAGACCGCCGAGCACCGCGTGGCGATGACCCCCGACGGGGTGCGCGAGTTCGAACGTCACGGCATCGGGGTGTTCGTCGAGACCCACGCCGGCGAGGGCGCGAGCATCTCCGACGACGACTACGTGGCCGCCGGCGCCACCATCGTGCCCACCGCTGCCGATGCGTGGTCGCAGGAGATGGTGGTGAAGGTCAAAGAGCCCAAGGCCGAGGAGTTCGGGTTCCTGCGCAGCGACCTGACGTTGTTCACCTACCTCCACCTCGCCGCGTATCCGGAGGTGGCCAAGGCGCTGCTCGCCACGGGGGCCATCGGCATCGCCTACGAGACGGTGCAGACCGACACGGGTGCGTTGCCGCTGCTCGCCCCGATGAGCGAGGTGGCCGGGCGGCTCGCGCCGCAGATGGGTGCGCACTACCTCGAGCGCCACAACGGTGGACGCGGCGTGCTGATGGGCGGCGCGCCCGGGGTGCGACCGGCCAAGGTCGTCGTGCTCGGCGCCGGCAACGTCGGCTGGAACTCGGCGTGGATCGCCGCCGGCATGGAGGCCGAGGTCGTGCTGTTCGACAAGAACCTCGATCGCCTCCGCTGGGTCGATCAGATCCAGAAGGGCCGCATCGTCACGCTCGCCTCGAACCGCGGCGCGATCGAGCGCAACCTCGCCGACGCCGACCTCGTGATCGGCGCGGTCCTCGTCGCCGGCGGGCGGGCGCCGGTGGTGGTGAGCGAGGACATGGTGCGCAGCATGAAGCCGGGCGCGGTCATCGTCGACGTCGCCATCGACCAGGGCGGCTGCATCGAGACGATCCACGAGACCACCCACACCGACCCCGTGTACACGCTGCACGGCGTGCTCCACTACGGCGTCGGCAACATGCCCGGTGCGGTGCCGCACACGAGCACGTACGCGCTCACCAACGCGACGTTGCCGTACCAGCTCGACGTCGCGCTTCATGGTGCGGCCGGTGCCGCCCGGCGCGATCCGTCGCTCGCGTTCGGCGTGAACACCGTGGCCGGTCAGGTCACCAACGCGCCGGTCGCCGAGGCGCTGTCGCTGCCCTACGCCGATCCGCTCACCCTGCTGGTGGCGTCGGCCTGAGCGACCTCAGCCTGCTCAGCGCGGACGCCGCCACATGAGCCACTGCTGTGGCCCGGCGGCACCCTTCGCCCCCTTGTGGGTGAGCACGTGCGTGACCTCGAACCCGAAGCGGCCGTAGAACGCGAGATTCGCCTCCTTCGACGATTCGAGGTAAGCACCGAGGCCCTCGGTGTCGCAGCGATCCATCATCGGCTGCATCAACTTCGTGCCCATCCCCTTGCCCTGGTGGGCGGGGTCGGTGCCGATGAACTCGAGGTAGTAGTGCGGCTCCTCGGGATGAGCCTGCTCGAGCCGGTTGAGCAACGCCAGGTTCGGGATCATCCGCCGACCGAAGACGCGCATGAAGCCGGGTGCGTTGCGCACGATCTGGCCGACCGGCAGCTTCCACTCCCCCGGCGGCGCCCAGATGGCAGCGGCCTCGTTGCCCGACGTGCGGTACACCAGGCCGTGGCCGAACTGGGCCTTGGCCATGATCGAGAAGAAGCGCTCGGCCGGCGCCTCGGGGACGGAGCCACCGAACAGCAGCTCGAAGATCGGGTCGTCGGCGAAGGCCTTCGCCAAGGTGGTGGAGATCGCCGGGATCTCCTCGTTGCGAACAGGGAGCATCGCAGTGTCCACGGCGCGCACACTACACAGCCTGACCTGCGGCGCGAGGTACCGTCAGCGCATGACCACGTCCGTCCACGACCTGGAACTGCCCGCGCTCGATCTGATCGACGTGCCGTTCGACGAAGCGCAATCGGTGCTGCAGGGCCTGGCCGCGGAGAGCTGGTTGGCGCGCAACCCGTTCGGCTACACCGTGCTGCGCTACGACGACGTCGCGGCCGTGCTGCGCGACAAGCGTTGGCACAACGCCGCGGCGATCATCCCGCAGATGGCCGGCGTGACGAACGAGGAGTTCCTCGCCCGTCAACGGGTGAGCATCCTCAGTGCCGAGGGGGACGTCCACATGCGCCTGCGCCGGCTGGTCGCGCCGGCGTTCTCGCCCCGCGCCGCCGACCGCCTGCGGCCGTTCATGCGCGAGGTCGTGAACGGACTCGTCGACGCCGTGGCGCGCACCGGACAGGCCGACATCGCCGTCGACATCTGCGAGCCGTATCCGATCCCGATCATCTGCGAGCTGCTCGGTGCGCCACGCGACGACTGGCAGCTGTTCAGCCGTCTGGCCGAGGACGTGC
Organism: Ilumatobacteraceae bacterium; assembly: GCA_025463305.1. The sequence goes on along the minus strand of JAOBWK010000048.1, from coordinate 18,592 downwards.
TGCGGATCTTCAACGGCAACTTCGAGGAAGACCTGCCGATCATCATGCGCGCCCAGGACGAGCTCGACGACTACGTGCGCGGGCTGATCGCCGCTCGGCGCGCCCGTCCGGCCGACGACCTCATCACCGCGCTCATCGCCGCGGAGGAAGCCGGCGACCGCCTCGACACCGCCGAGCTGGTGACGATGGTCGGCGCCGTCATCGTCGGCGGCACCGACACCACCCGCAACCAGCTCGGCTGCTCGGTGGCACTGCTCGCCGAGCACCCCGAGCAGTGGGCGCTGCTCGCCGAGCGGCCCGAGCTCGCGTCTCGGGCGGTCGACGAGACGATGCGCTGCTTCGGTGCGGTCCGCGGCACCGGTCGCTTCGCGTCCGAGGACATCGAGTACCGCGACGTCCTCTTCCCCGCCGGCACGCTGCTGATGCCGTCGATGTCGGTGGCCAACCGCGATCCGGCCGTGTTCGCCGATGCTGCCACGTTCGACATCACGCGTGAGCCGAGCAGCCAGCCCAACCTCACGCTCGGCAGCGGGATCCACTACTGCCTCGGCGCGTCGCTGGCCAAGGCCGAGCTGCAGGAGGCGCTGCCGCTGCTCGCGCGGCGGCTGCCCGACCTCGCCATCGACGGCGCGATCACGTGGAAGCCGAGCAACGTCGGCATCTTCGGCGCCGAGCACCTCCCGGTGACGTTCGCCCCGGGCCACTGACGAACCCGGGTCACTGGCGGTCCCGGGTCACTGGCGATCGCGGGTCACTGGCGATCAGGGCGTCGGTGCGGGGAGTCCGAGTGCGTCGGCGACGACCTTGTTGTCCGCGTCGGTGACAGGCACCACCGGTGTGAGCGCACCCTGTTCGACCATCGACGCGAGCGAACCGACGGTGACGTCGGCGCTGTCGAGGAAGATGTAGCGGTTCGGATCGACCTCGCCGGCTCGGCCCGATCCGGCGATCAGCTCGAACGTGTGCCGCTCACCGCCGGAGAGCACGGCCCAGTGGTTCGACGACTCGACGAGCGTGGAGACGTTGACCGCGATCGCCGCGCACAGCACGCCGAGCCCGGCCCAGCGGGCCTCGCGGGCGATCCGTGCGAGGCGATCGACGGCGAGCCCGAACGCGGGCACGACGAGGAACGCGGCGACGTGCACGTAACGGGACTCGGCCGCACTGGCAACTCCCAACCCGACCCGCTGGAACCCGATCGCGGAGAACATCACCACGACCGTCGCGCACAGGCCGACCAGCACGCTCTGGGTGCGGTTGCCGAACCGCCACGACAGCGCGACGGCGAGCGAGGCGACGATGGCGATGGCGCCGAGGCCCGGGAACGCCGTGAGCGCATCGAACGTCGCCCCGACACCGCGCGCGACGAAGGCCGGCACCTGCGAGCGGTTGCCGACCGGCACGTTGCTGACGTCGTGACGCGCCCATGCGAGGTACCACCACGCGTAGGCAACGGCCTGGGGCACCAACGCGACGAGCAGGGCCTTCCAGCGCTGGCGGAGCGCGAGGACCACGAAGATCCCGACCATGAAGATCGGCCCGAAGCCGGACGACATCAGCCCGATCAGCACCAGCACGGCCGCGGCGTAGTCACGCCGGTCGACCGGACCGTCATGATCGACGAGCACCAGCTGGAGCAGGAAGCCGACGAGCGACAGGTTGTAGGACGTCTGGATCGCGAAGACCAGGTTCTCCCAACCGGCGCCGAACACGAGCAGCATCGTGCAGAGCAACGTGGTGGTCCAGGCCGACACGCCGTGGCGCAGGCAGAGGATGCGCACGAGCAGGACGGCGGCGACGTGGGTGGCGAGCGTCGGGAGCAGGAACGGCCAGTACGAGCCCAGGCCGACGGTGCGGCGGAGGGTGTCGTAGAGCAGCACCGGCACGGTCAGCCAGTGCCCGTCCTGCGGCTTGAACAAGAAGTTGCCGAGCCCCTCCTGGGTGCGCGCCGCCGGGCGGGTGATCAGGCTGGCCCAGTCGTCGCGGGTGAACCACTGGTGCCGGCCGATGAACGCGTACACCCCGAGCGAGGCGACGAGGGCCACGAAGAACGCGAGACGGGCTGCACGATCCGTTCGCAACCAGGCCAACACGCGCCGGGCCGACACCTCGATCGGTGTCATCCGCGCACCACGACGCGCCACCACAGGCCGAGCAGCTGCAGGCCGCTGCGGGTGATGGCGGGCAGGCGGAAGAACTGCGACTTGCCCGACGGCCGGGCGTAGTGGTGCACCGGCGCCTCGACGAACCGGGCGCCTTGATCGCGGAAGCTGCGCATCATCTCGACGCAGATCACGCCGCTCGTCGACACCAGCGGATGGTCGTCGATCAACCGCTTGCGGAACAGCCGGAAGTCGCAATCGGTGTCCCGGCCGGGCAGCGAGAACAGCACCTTCACCACGTGGTGGTAGGCGCGCCCGATCACCTTGCGGTAGAGCGGATCGCCACGGCCGAGCTTGTAGCCCTGCACGATGTCGACGTCGTCGCCGGCCAGCGGCACGAGCAGCGCCGCCTCGCTGGCGTCGTACTGCGCGTCGCCGTCGGTGTAGAAGATCCAGTCGTGCTTGGCCGCGGTGAAGCCGCTGATCAACGCACCGCCGTAGCCGCGGTTCACGTCGTGGTGCACGACGCGCAGCCACTCTCGCGACTCGACGAGGTCGTCGAGGACGGCCGCCGAATCGTCGGCCGAGCCGTCGTTGACCACGACCACTTCGACATCGGTGACCAGCGGTGACAACGCGAGGTACACGTCGTCGACGAGGCCGCCGATCGTCTCCGCATCGTTGTAGCAGGGGAAGATCGCCGACACGGCGTCGATCGTCACGTGGGCACCGAGGTCAAGGCATCGGCCACCTGCGCCACCTCGTCGTCGGTCATCTCCGGGAAGCACGGCACGCTCACGCACTCGGCGGCCCACGCCTCGGCCTCCGGACACGCCTCGACGGTGAACTGCGCGTACGCCGGCTGCTGGGTGATGGCGAGCGGGTAGTGGATCGCCGTCGCCACGCCGGCCTCGGCCATCGCGGCGCGGGTGCGGACACGGTCGGTGGTGCGGAGCACGCACAGGTGGTGCACGTGCAGCGGATCGTCGAGGTGCCAGCGCAGCGCCGGGGCTGCGGCCCGGTAGTGCACGCCGATGGCGTGCCGGCGGGCGTTGTCGTCGCGCAGTTGGGGCAGGTTGAGCCGCAGCCATGCGGCCTCGATCTCGGACATCCGGAAGTTCTGGCTGATCTCGGTGTGCACGTACAGCTCGGTCATCCCATGGGCGCGCAGCCGGCGCACGTGCTCGGCCAGCGCAGGATCGGTGGTGACCACGGCGCCACCGTCGCCGATGCCCCCGAGGTTCTTCGTCGGGTAGAAGCTGTAGGCCGTGACCGCCGAGCGGCTGTGGTCGAAGATCGCGCCGTGGGCCTGCGCAGCGTCCTCGATGATCGGCAGATCGGTGACCGGCAGCTCGGCGGGACGACCGTAGAGGTGCACGACGATGACCGCGCGGGTGCGATCGGTTCGCGCCGCTTCGACGGCGTCGGGATCGAGGTTCGCCGTGTCGGCAAGCACGTCGACGGGCACGGGCCGAGCACCGACCGCGCACACGGCCGCCGCGGTGGGCACCGCGGTGAAGGCCGGCACGATCACCTCGTCGCCGGGGCCGACGCCGAGCGCGGCCAGCGCCAACTGCAGTGCCGACGCGCCGGACGACACGGCGACCACCTCGAGCGGAAGCGCCGTGTCGGGTGATGGGGCGGCCGGGACCGCGGCGAGCGCACCGAGCCAGCCGCCGAACTCCTGCTCGAAGGCCGACGTCTCGTGGCCGAGCAGACGGACTCCCGATTGCACGATCCCCGCCACCGTCGATGCGAACTGTGCTGCCAGCAGGTGGCCGCGCCGGCTCAAGTCGACGACAGGTACCACGGATTCTCCCGATAGAAGGAAACGGTCTGCTTGGCGCCGTCGGCGAAGTCCGTCGACGACGCCCATCCCAGCTCGTGCGCGAAGCGATGGCTGTTCGTGGTGAACGACCCGATGTCGATGCGCTCGTGATCGGCCGGCCAGGCGACGTAGCGCACGCCGGCGTCGCTCTCGGCCGCCGACGAGATCATCTCGGCGATCTCCGACAGCGTGTTGTCGTTGCGGCTGCCGACGTTGTACACCCGACCGACGGCGGTGTCCGCGGTCGCCGTGAGCAGCGCATCGACGACATCGTCGACGTGCAGGCAGTCGCGACGTTGGGAGCCGTCGCCGAAGATCTCGATCACCTCGTGCCTCAAGGCCTTGCGCACGAACACGGGCAGGAACCCGAGCTCGTTGCTGGTGAGCCGCTGGCGCGGGCCGTAGACGTTGCTCAACCGCAGGCTCGTCGTCGGCAGCCCGTAGGCCTGAGCGTGCACCATGTGCAGCTGCTCGCCGGCCAGCTTGGCGACGCCGTTGACATCGACCGGGTTCGCCGCCGTCGACTCGTCGGCCGGCAGCTGGGCGACGCGGCCGTACACCTGGCGCGTCGAGGCGTGCACGACGCGCACGGAGGGGTTCACCCGACGCACGGTCTCCAAGAACCGGGCGTGATCCATCGCGTTCAGCTCCAGGTCGAGCAGAGGGTCGGCCATCGACGCGGTGTGGCTGACCTGCCCGGCGAGGTTGAACACGACATCGGCGCCGGCGAGCACGTCGGCCACGGCATCGTCGCCGATCCGCGCCACGAGGGCCTCGACGCCGAGCCCGGCCACGTTGCGCGCGTCGCCACCGTGCGACGGCACCAGCGCGTCGACCACGCGGACGGATGCGCCCTGGGCGACGAGCGCGTGCACGAGGTTGGAGCCGATGAAGCCCATGCCGCCGGTCACGACACACGTCGTGGCGCGCAGATCTGTTCGGTCCCGCCCCTGGGCCTCCGTGGTCACATCCGGAAAGCTACTTCATCCGCCACCGAACGACGGGTCCACCCCGACGGCGTCGCGGCGACCTGCCACACTGGCCGGGTGGACGAGCTCGAGTACCGGCGGATGGCGGCCGCCAGCGATCGGCACTGGTGGTATCGCAGCACGCGCACGCTGCTGCGCGAGCTCGTCGAGCCACTCCTCGATCGCCGCCCGGACGCCGTGCACCTCGACGCCGCCGGCGGCACCGGGGCGACGGGATCGTGGCTGGCCGGGCTCGGCACCACCGTCCTCGGCGACTACGAGACGTACGCGCTCGAGTTCGCCCGCGACGCGCACGGCTATGCGCCGGTGCGCCTCGACCTCAACGAGCTGCCGTTCGCCGACGGTGCGTTCGCGACGGTGCTCTGCGTGACGGCGCTCTACCACCGGATGAACCCCGACCCGCCGAGGGTCGTTCGCGACTTCGCGCGTGTGGCCGAGCCGGGAGCGATCGTGGCCCTGATGGAGCCAGGTGGCAAGCGGCTCTGGCGCAGCCACGACGAGGTCACCCACGGCGCCCGGCGGTTCAGCCTGGCCGAGATGCGCGCAATGGCCGTCGACGCCGGGCTCGAGGTGATCACCGCGACGGGTGCGTACAGCTTCCTCGTACCGCCCGCCTACCTCCTCGGCCGCTTCGAGCGGAGCAACGCCCAGCACAGCGACGTCGGCCGCAACGAGACCGGCCTGTTCGGGCTGTTCGGCCGGCTCGCCGCGATCGAGCGTTGGATCATCCGGCGCCGGCCGCTCCCGTTCGGGCTGTCGGTGATCGTGGTGGCCCGCAAACCCCTGTGACGTGTGCCGTCAAGGGGCCGTGAACACCCTGCTCAGGATGTGCCAACGGTACGATCGGCGGATCCCGTCCGTCCCCCTGCAGCGATGAACTCGACCAACACCGGTCCGGTGTCGACCAGCCCCGTCTCCACCAGCACGGCCAAGCCCGGCACCGCCCGGGCAGCCCTCGGCTACCGGGACTTCCGCTTCATCTGGATCGGCCTGTTCGCCAGCCAGATCGGTACGTGGATGCAGAACCTCGCGCTGCCGGCGTACATCGACGCGCGCACCCACTCGGCGACCTGGGTGGCTGTGATCGGCTTCGCCCAGCTCGGTCCACTGCTGGTGCTGTCGATCCCGGCCGGCGTGCTCGCTGATCGAGTGCCGCGCAAGCCGTGGCTGATCGGCACCCAGTCCGCGCAGCTCGTGCTGTCGATCGGCATCGCCGTGCTGCTGGCCCGCGATGCGTCGCTGTGGTCGATCTTCGCGATCCAGCTCGCCATCGGCACGTTCAACGCGCTCGGGGCGCCGGCGATGCAGGCGTCGATCCCGCTCCTCGTCAGCCGCGAGGACCTCCCCGGCGCGCTGTCGCTGAACTCGGTGATGCTGAACGGCTCGCGCGTCATCGGTCCGGCCCTCGCCGCGGCGCTGATCGGCTTCGGCGTGACGGTGCCGCAGATCTTCGTGATCAACGCCGGCACGTACCTGTTCGCCGTCGCCGGCATTGCGCTGATCACCATCCCGCACGAGCCGACGCGCATCATCGAGAAGGGCATCCAGAAGGTTCTGGGCGGTCTGCGGATCGCCAAGAACCGCAGCGTGCTCAGTCGGATGCTGATCTCGATGACGGTCCTGTCGTTCTTCTGCCTGCCGTTCATCGCCCTGTTCCCGTCGATCGCCCGGCTCACGTTCGGCATCGACTCCGAAGGCAGCACCTACAAGTGGCTCTACGCCACGTGGGGTCTCGGCGCCTGCCTCGGTGCCCTGGCGTGCGGTTCGGTGCTGCTCCGCTTCGATCGTCGCAAGCTCATCGTCAACTCGTTCCGGGGCTTCGCCGCGACGATGGCGGTGTTCGCGCTCGCCCGCGGGCCCGGTCTCGCGATCCCCGTCGGCTTCCTGCTCGGCTTCTTCTACTTCACGATCGTGACGCCGATCTCGATCGTGTTCCAGGTCAACATGTATCCGAACGAGCGGGCCCGGGTGATGTCGTTGTGGATGATGGCGTTCGGTGGCACGGTGCCGATCGGTGGTCTCGCGTTCGGGCCCGTCGTCGACTGGATCGGCCCGCGTCCGGTGCTCTTCATCGGCGTCGCCGCGGCGATCTTCCTGAGCTGGTGGTGCAACCTGATCAACCGGCCGGCGCAGCTACTCCCCGAGGAGGCTGCCCGCGAGTCGCTCCAACCCCGCCACCCGGCTGCCCTTGACGAGCAGGGCGTCGTCGCCGGCGAGTGAGCCCAGCGCTGCCACCGGATCGTCGAGCGGCGTGACGCCGTACAGCTCCGTGCCGACCGCGACGATCTCGATGCCGGCCTCGCGTGCGAACGCCGCGATCGCGGCGTGATCCCCCACCGGGTCGGCGAGCTCGGCCATCACCCCGAGCAGCGCGACGCGGCGACCCGTCACAGCCAGCTGCGACAGGGTCTCCAGCGCCGCCCGCATGGATGCGGGGTTCGCGTTGTAGGCGTCGTTGATCAGCAGCGCGCCCGACTTCGTGCGGCACATCTCCATCCGCCACGGCGACAACCCGGCATCGCCGAGCGCGGCTGCGGCGGCGTGCAGGTCGACGCCGCAGCTCGCCGCCACCGCGAGCGCTGCCGCAGCGTTCATGGCCATGTGCTCGCCGCTGACGGCGAGCGCCACCGTCGCGCTCCCCCACGGAGTCGCCACCGTGAAGCGCGGGCGGGCGAGGTCGTCGAGCCAGAGCTCGACGATGCGCACGTCGGCGCTCGCGGTGTGGCCGAACGTGATCACCGAACCGGCACTGCGCGCCGCCATCGCGGCAACCCGCGGATCGTCGGCGTTGAGCACCGCGGTGCCATCGGGCGGCAGCGACTCGATCAGCTCGGCCTTCGCCGCGGCGACGCCCTCGATGCCGCCGAGCAGCTCGGTGTGCGCTGCCGCCACGCGCGTGACGACGCCGATCGATGGTCGGCCCACCGCGCAGAGGCGGGCGATCTCGCCGGGGCCGCGCATTCCCATCTCCAGCACGAGCACCTCGGTGTCGTCCGGCGCGTTGAGGATGGTCACGGGCAGGCCCTGCTCGTTGTTGAAGCTGCGCTCGTTGGCCGAGGTGCGGCGCCCCGCGTCCAGCGCAGCCCGAGCGAGGTCCTTGGTGCTCGTCTTGCCGACCGAGCCGGTGATCCCCACCACCGTGCCGCTGAACCGACCGCGGCCCCAGCGCCCGAGGTCCATCAGCGCCGCTGCCGTGTCGGACACCACGATGGATGTCCCGGTCGCCGCCGGCCGTTGCACGAGCACCGCGCCGGCACCCGTCGCGAGTGCGCCGTCGACGAAGTCGTGCCCATCGCGCTCGGCGACGAGCGCCACGAACAACTGCCCGGTCGCGATCGAGCGGCTGTCGAACGACACCCCGTCGAGCTCGACATCGGGGCCGACGAGCGTGCCCCCGGTTGCGGCCGCGACGTCGGTTGCTCGAAAGCGCATGGCCGCACGGTAGCGGCAAGCCATCGGGCCGCGAACGATGCCGGTTGCCACGCGATCACGCCGACTACCGTTGGCCCATGACCGACGACGTACCTGACGATCCGGCCGACGAGCGGATCAACCTCATCGTCATCTTCGGCGGGCAATCGGCCGAGCACGACGTCAGCTGCGTCACGGCCACCCACGTGCTCCGCGCCGTCGACCAGACCCGCTACCGGATCACGCCGATCGGCATCGACCGAGATGGCCGCTGGCAGCTCGCCACGGGTGCCGTCCGCGCCCTCGCCGCCGGACCCGACGCGCTCCCCGAGCGGCTCGAGGCGGTCGGCGACGCGGTCTCGCCGACCCCGCTGCTGAGCAGCGCCGCGTTCGCCGGTCCCGTCGTGGTGATGCCGCTGCTCCACGGGCCGCTCGGCGAGGACGGAACGGTCCAGGGCCTGCTCGAGCTGATGGACGTGCCCTACGTCGGCAGCGGCGTGCTCGGCTCGGCGGTCGGCATGGACAAGGCGCTGGCCAAGGAGGTGCTGGGCTTCCACGGCATCACTCAGGCGCGGTGGATGAGCCTGCGCGAGCACGAGGTGTCGCCGGCCCGACTGGCGGAGGTCGTCGACACGCTGGGGCTGCCGGTGTTCGTCAAGCCGTCGAACATGGGCTCGTCGGTCGGTGTGTCGAAGGCGTCCACCGTCGAGGAGCTGCAGCACGCCGTCGAGCACGCGCTGAGCTACGACGAGTGGGTCGTGATCGAGGAAGCCATCGTCGGTCGTGAGATCGAGGTGGCCGTGCTCGGCAACCTCGACCCACGGGCGAGCATGCCCGGCGAGATCGTGCCCGGCAACGACTTCTACGACTACGAGGACAAGTACCTCAGCGACGGCGCCCACCTGTTGATCCCGGCGCCGCTGACCGACGAGCAGACCGCCGACGTCCGTGCGCTCGCGATCCGCGTGTACCAGGCGCTGCGCTGCGAGGGCCTCGCCCGGGTCGACTTCTTCTTCGAACCAGATCAGCCCGACAGGGTCGGGCGCGGGTTCCTGATCAACGAGGTCAACACGATGCCCGGGTTCACCCCGATCTCGATGTACCCGAAGATGTGGCAGCAGACCGGGATGACCTATCCGGAGCTGGTTGACAACCTGATCGACCTCGCCGTCGAGCGCCACCAGCGCCGCCGCCGCAACACCAAGCACTGATCGGTTCCGCGAAGGAACCAATGGTCATGGGCGGAGGGCGGCGAGGACGAAGGCGATCAGCTCGTCGCGGAGGCGGCGCAGGCCGGTGGCGCTGACGGGCCACTCGACCGCGCGCAGGGCCTCCGGTTCGGTGGCGATGCCCGTGACCGTCGCGTAGGCGAGCGCGATCACCAGGCCGGGGTCCGCGCGACGGAGCCGGCCGGCGTCCATCTGCTCGCCGAGGTAGTCGATGGCCCGCCGCACGAACGGCTGGACCTGGCGGGTGAGCCGTTCGGCGTGAGCCGGCGAGAGCCGGCTGACCTCGCGCACCAGCCCGAGCAGCGCCGGGCGCCGCACCGCGGGGCGGAAGACGGCCTTGACGACGGCCTCGACGCGGGCCAGCGGCGCGTCCGGCGCGGCGCGGACCGCGGCTTCGATCACCGTCGCCAGCTCCAGTGCCGTCTGGGCGAGCACGGCGTCGAGCAGCTCGTCCTTCGACGGGAACCAGTACAGCAGCGTCTGCTTGGCGACGCCGACGCGCCCGGCGATGTCGTCGAGCGACGTGGCGCCGACGCCACGAGACCCGAAGAGGTCGACGCTCGCCTCGAGGATCGCGGCGCGCGTGTTGCCCCGTCGAACCACCGGGCCGGATGCGGGACCTGTCATCGGACCTCTGTCTACCAGGCCGGCGTCTACCATGTGGTAGACAGTCGTCCGTGAACTCGAGGCGCACCAGATGATCGCTGACCGACGATGATCGCCGAGAGCCTCGACGGCAAGCGGATCGCGATCACGGGATCCACCGGCTTCGTCGGCACCGCGCTCGTCGAGCGCCTGCTGCGCAGCGTCCCCGGCTGCGAGCTGGTGCTGCTGATCCGTGGCGGCAAGCGTGGCGCGCCCGAGCGCGCCCGCCGCGAGATCTTCAAGAACGACTGCTTCGACCGCCTCCGCGCCCAGTGCGCCGCTGGCCCGGAGACGTTCGACGAGATGATCGCCCGTCGCGTCCACACCGTGAACGGCGACGTCAGCACCGACGGCCTCGGCCTGAACGACGGCGACCGGGTGATGCTCGCCAGCTGCGACACCATCATCCACTCCGCAGCCGCCGTCGCCTTCGACTCGCCGCTCGACACCGCGGTGGAGATCAACCTGCTCGGCCCGACCCGGATCGCCGAGACCCTGCAGGCGCTCGGCGTCGCGCCGCACCTGGTGGCCGTCAGCACCTGCTACGTGGCCGGCAACCGGCGCGGCAACGCACCCGAGCAGCTCGTCAGCGAAGGCCCGTTCGACCTCGGCCTCAACTGGCGCAAGGAGGTCACCTCCGCGCGTCGCCTGCGCAGCGACGCCGAGGCCGCGAGCCGCCTGCCCGACCGCCTGCGCACGTTCCGCGACGAAGCCCGCAAGGAGCTCGGCGCGGCCGGCGCACCGGCGCTGGCCGCGAAGACCGAGCAGCTCCGCGAGCGCTGGGTCACCGACGAGCTGGTCGAGGCCGGCCGCGCCCGCGCCGCCAGCGTCGGCTGGCCCGACGCCTACGCGTTCACCAAGGCACTCGGCGAGCAGGCGCTGATGGAGACCAAGGGCAACGTGCCCGTCAACATCGTGCGCCCCAGCATCATCGAGTCAGCGCTCGCCGAGCCCCGTCCGGGCTGGATCCGCGGGTTCCGGATGGCCGAGCCGGTCATCCTCAGCTACGCCCGCGGCCTGCTCACCCAGTTCCCCGGCGTGCCCGAGGGAACGGTCGACGTGATCCCGGTCGACATCGTCGTCGCGGCCATCATCGCCGTCGCTGCCACCGGCCCCTCGGCGCCGCGCATCACCCAGGTCGCGAGCGGCGGCGTCAACCCGCTCAAGTACCAGGCGATGGTGGACTACATCCGCGGCTGGTTCACCGAGCACCCGCTGTACGACGCCGAGGGCCAGCCGATCGAGGTGCCGGAGTGGAAGTTCCCAGCTCGCGGCAAGGTGCAGCAACAGCTGAGGCGGGCGAAGTCGCTCGCCACCCACGCCGAGCGGACGCTGCAGATGCTGCCGCTGCGCGGTACCCAGGCGACGTGGGCGGCCAAGCTCGAGGAGCGCAAGCTCGACATCGACCGCGCCTACGAGTACGTGCAGCTGTACGGCCTCTACACCGAGTGCGAGGCGCTCTACCAGGTCGACAACCTCGACTCGATGTGGGCGGGGCTCACCCCCGAGGACCGGGAGGCGTTCAACTTCGATCCCCGCTCGGTCGACTGGGAGCACTACGTCACCACGATCCACCTGCCGTCGATCGTCAAGCACTCGCGGGCCAAGTCGTCGCCGGGCAAGAACCGCAACGACCGCACCGACCGCCTCCGCCGCAGCGTGCTGTCGCCCGAGCGTCACGTCGCGGCGTTCGATCTCGAGAACACGCTGATCAGCAGCAACGTGGTGGAGAGCTTCTCGTGGCTCGCCACCCGCCGGCTGAACGCGCCGGAGCGGATCCGCTACGTGCTGCGCACGCTCGCCCAGGCCCCGAGCCTGTCGGCGATGGACCGCAAGGACCGCGCCGACTTCCTGCGCTTCTTCTACCGCCGGTACGAGGACGCACCCGTCGCACAGATCGCCGAGGACAGTCGGGAGCTGCTGACCCAGCTCATCGTGACGAAGAGCTTCCCGGCCGGCATCCGCCGCGTCCGCGAGCACCGCGCCCTCGGGCACCGCACGATCCTGATCACCGGGGCGATGGACTTCGCCGTCGCCGGCCTCAAGCCGCTGTTCGACGAGATCGTCGCGGCCGAGATGACCGTGCGCCCCGACGGCACCTACAGCGGCGAGCTGTCGAAGGTGCCACCCACCGGCGAGACCCGGGCCCAGGTGCTGGCCGACTACTGTGCGGCCGAGGGGCTGCTGCTCGAGGAATCGATCGCCTACGCCGACAGCACCAGCGACCTGCCGATGCTCGAGTGCGTCGGCTTTCCGGTCGCCGTCAACCCGGAGACCCGGCTCGCTGCGATCGCCCGCAAGCGCGGCTGGCTCGTCGAAGACTGGTCGAAGGCGCCGGGCGGGCCACGGCCGCTGCTGCCGCTCGGCACGATGCTCAGCGAACGCGAACGCAAGCGTTCGTTCCCCGGGATGGTCCTGTCGAGAGGGCGCGACTGATGAAGGCACTCCAGGTCTCCCGCAAGGTCGCCCGGCTCGGCCTCGCCCGGATGGCATCGGCCGTCAGCCCGTCGGCCGCCGCCAAGGTCGGCCCGATCAAGCTCGTGTCCGTCGATCCCCCGGAGTCGCTCGGCGATGGCTGGCACACCGTCAAGACCCGCCTCAGCGGGATCTGCGGCAGCGACCTCAGCACCATCGAGGGCCACGCCTCGACGTACTTCGACGACCTCGTCTCGTTCCCGTTCACGCCCGGCCACGAGGTGGTCGGCGAGCTGCAGGACGGCACCCGGGTGGTGATCGAGCCGGTGCTCGGCCACGCCGCTCGCGGCTTCCCGCTCCCCTTCCCCGACGCAGCCCCCGGCGACGGCGACGACTATGCGCACCTCGCCCTCGGCCACCTCGAGCCCGGCATCCAGACCGGGTTCTGCCACTCCACCGGTGGCGGCTGGAGCACGTTCTTCCAGGCCCACACCAGCCAGCTCCACACCGTGCCGGACGAGCTCACCGACGAAGCCGCCGTCATGATCGAGCCCGCCGCCGGTGGCATCCACACCGCGCTGATGTGCTGGCCGCACCTCGTCGGCGTCGAGCGCCCGGTCGTGGCCGTGCTCGGTGCGGGCACGATGGGGCTCTGCGCGATCGCCGGTCTGCGCCGCTACCTGCCCGACGTGCACATCATCGTCGGCGCCCGCTACCCGCACCAGCAGGCGTACGCGAAGGCGTTCGGGGCCGACGAAGTCGTCGCCCCGAAGGAGCTCGCCCGCGCGGTCCGCCGCACCGTCGGCTGCCACGTGATCGGCGACTACCTCAGCGGCGGGGCCCACGTCACCATCGACGCGGTCGGCAACAGCGGCTCGATCGAGTCGTGCCTGCAGATCACCAAGCCGCGCGGCACCGTGATCCTGATGGGCATGCCGGCCGAGGTCACCGTCGACCTGACCGGGCTGTGGCACCGCGAGACCAAGATCAGCGGCTCGTACACCTACGGCACCGAGTCGATGCCCGACGGCTCGACCGCACGAACGTTCGCACTCGCGATCGACACCGTCGCTGCGCTCGACATGGGCCGGCTGGTGTCGGCCACCTACCCGCTCGACGACTACGAAGACGCCATCGCGCACGCTGCCTCAGCGGGCCGTCGCGGCGCCGTGAAGGTCGCGTTCGACCTCCGCGAAACCCCCAAGTCCAAGACTGCAACGGAGAAGCACTGATGCCCCGTCCCGGATTCGTCCTCGAGGTCGACCGCAACACGCCGCCGATCCTGTTCTGGCGCGGTGAGAACTTCAGCCTGGAGAAGCTGCCGGCCGGCCGCAGCCGCGTCATCTACGCGCCCGAGCCGCTGGAGCCACTGAAGGACATCGACGGCTCGATCGTCGATGCGCTGCTCAACCCGATCGATCACGATCCGCTGCCGGAGCTGCTGTTCCCGGGGATGAAGCTGACGATCGCGTTCGACGACATCAGCCTGCCGCTGCCGCCGATGACCAAGCCCGACATCCGCCAGCGGGTCATCGAGGCGGTGCTCGACATGGCCGCCGACGCCGGCGTCGACGACGTGCACATCATCGCTGCACTCGCGCTGCACCGGCGGATGACCGAGGCCGAGCTGCGGCACGCCGTCGGCGACCGCGTGTACGACGCCTTCGCGCCGCGCGGGTTCCTGTACCAGCACGACGCCGAGGACCCCGATGCGCTCGAGTACCTCGGCCAGACGCCGCACGGCGAGGACGTGGAGATCAACAAGCGGGCCGCGAACAGCGACCTGCTCGTGTACGTGAACATCAACCTCGTCGCGATGGACGGCGGCTGGAAGAGCACGGCCACGGGCCTCAGCAGCTACAAGAGCCTGCAGCACCACCACAACCCGAAGACCATGGAGCAGACCCGCAGCTTCATGGACCAGCACAAGAGCGAGCTGCACCGGAGCAACTGGCGGATGGGCAAGGTGCTGGTCGACAGCGGCGTCAAGGTCTTCCAGATCGAGACGACGATGAACACCGACACGTTCCCGAAGCCGTTCGGGTTCCTGTCCAAGCGCGAATGGGAGTGGAACGCTCGCGATCGGGCGAGCTTCGTGGTGTCGTCGAACGCGCTCAAGCGCACGCCGACGCGCATGGCCCGGAACATCTTCCACAGCATCGAGGCGCCGCACCAGATGACGAGCGTGCAGGCCGGCGAGGTCGAGGCCGTCCACAAGGTCACCACCGAGAACGTCTGGAAGCAGCAGCTCGTCGAGGTGCAGGGTCAGACCGACATCCTCACGATGGGCATCCCGTTCATCTGCCCGTACAACGTCAACTCGATCATGAACCCGATCCTGGTGATGTGCATGGGCCTCGGCTACCTGTTCAACATGTACAAGGGCAAGCCGCTCGTGCGCGAGGGCGGCGTCGTGATCATGACCCACCCGACGCCGTGGGACTTCCACCCGGTGCACCATCCGAGCTACATCGACTTCTTCGAGCAGGTGCTCTCGGAGACCACCGATCCGCACGTGATGCACGAGAAGTACGAGAAGCGCTTCGCCGAGGACGAGTGGTACAAGCACCTGTACCGCACCAGCTACGCCTACCACGGCGTGCACCCGTTCTACATGTGGTACTGGGGCGCGCACGGCATGCAGCACTGCAGCCGGGTCATCATCGTCGGCGGCGACGTCAAGGCCGTCCGCCGCCTCGGGTTCACGCCCGCGTCGACGATGGACGACGCGTTCGAGATCGCCTCCGACGTCGTCGGCCGCACGCCCACCATCACCCACATCCACACGCCGCCGGTCCTGGTGGCCGACGTCAAGTGACGGGCTGACCCAGCGTGGCATCACTGATCGGCAAGCGCGACGACAAGATCCGCAACGTCACCAACCTGAAGCGCGCCGCGCGCGCCGCGGGCTCGGTCGAGTCCGTGCTCGCCAAGATGGCCAAGCCGTTGTCGACGAAGGGCTTCCCCTACCGCAAGCCGAACGTGCCCCGTGGCGTGGTCGTGCCGCGTGAGCCGAGCAAGCTCGGCGCCGACTTCGAGACCACGTGGGCGCGCAAGTACCCGGCGCGCATCGGGCGCGTGCTGTGGACCGAGGGTCCGCAGCGACTGTTCATCAAGGGCGTCGCGTCGCCCACGATCCACGGCGCCGACCGGCTCGAGGACCTCCGCACGCGCAAGAACCCGCCGCCGCTGATCTTCACCCCGAACCACCACAGCCACCTCGACACGCCGCTGTCGATCTACTGCATCCCCGAGCCGTGGCGGCACAAGCTGATGGTGGCAGCCGCTGCCGACTACTTCTTCACCACCAAGGTCCGCGGCAGCGCGTCGGCGCTCGCGCTGAACGCGCTCCCCCTCGACCGCGAATCCACGGGCCGCAAGTCGGCCGATCAGATCCGCGACCTGATGGCCGACGGCTGGAGCCTGCTGATCTACCCGGAGGGCGGCCGATCACCCGACGGCTGGGGTCAGGACTTCAAGGGCGGACCCGCCTACCTGTCGGCGCGCACGGGCGCACCGGTCGTGCCGATGTTCATCGACGGCACCGGGCCGATCTTCGGCAAGGGCATGAAGCGCCCGAAGCCGGGCCGCACCAACGTCGTGTTCGGCCAGCCGCTGATGCCGCTGCCGGACGAGAACACCCGCCGCTACAACGCGCGCATCGAGGCCGCGGTCACGCTGCTCGGCGACGAGAGCCTCACCGACTACTGGACCGCCCGCCGCAACCGCACCGACGGCAAGAACCCGAAGCTCACCGGTCCGGAGTACAACGGCTGGCGGCGGCAGTGGGTGCTCACCGAGCAGCGCCAGCTCGGCGACATGGGCATTCGTCGTCGCCAGAAGCGTCGCTGGCCCGACCTGGGTTGACCTGAGCGGAGCGGCGTCTCAACCGGTCTTGGCGGGGAGCTTGATCTTCTCGCCCGGATAGATGGCGTGGTTCGATCCGTCGGACCAGCCGTTGGCCGAGACGATGCCGTCGACCGTCGTGCCGGTCT
This sequence comes from Ilumatobacteraceae bacterium, assembly GCA_025463305.1. Next base: position 1,978 of record JAOBWK010000048.1, on the reverse strand, counting down.
TCTTGGCGATGCCGCTGAGGTAGTCGCCGGCGACCACGGTGTACGTGCCCCCGGGGCCCGCCGCGACGGACGTCGCCGTCGCGGTGGTCGTGGCGGCCGTGGTGGCTGCGGTGCCCGTCGACGTGGCAGCCGTGACCGGCTGGGTCACCGTCGTCTCGCCGTTGCCCGCGCAGGCGTTCGGCGGGATGCGGACCTTGTCGCCCGGGTAGAGGGCGTGGTTGAAGCTGTCGGTCCAGCCGTTGAAGTCGACGACCTGCTGGGCGGTGATGCAGTACTTCTTGGCGATGCGGACGAGGATGTCGCCGCTCACCACCGTGTAGGACTGCTCGCCCGCGACCAGCTGAGCGCCGCCCGGAAGGGCGGTGGAAGTGGGTGCGCTGGTGATGATGGGAGCCAACGTCTGATAGCTGGGCGTGCCCAGCTTGATCGTGGTGGCGGGCGCTGCGCCGGTGCCACTGTCGCTCCCACAAGCGGTGAAGCCGAGCAGCGACACCGCGCTCATGCCGACCGCGACGACTCGTGATTTCATCGGGCCGAGCATACGCGCGCCCCGTGGTGATCTTCGGTCATGAGATGCGGTCACCTGCCACGTCGGACCAGGTCAGCAACATCCCGATCGATCAGGTCAGCGGCCGGGTGGTGGGCAGCACGGGCGACGGCAGGTCGGAGCTGCCCATCAGGTAGCGGTCCGCGCCGGCCGCGCAGGAGCGGCCCTCGGCGATGGCCCACACGATCAGGCTCTGGCCACGGCCCATGTCGCCGGCGACGAACACGCCCGGCACGCTCGACATGAAGTCGTCGTCGCGGCGGAGGTTGCCGCGTTCGTCGAACGTCACGCCCAGCTCGTCGAGCCACGATCCCTTGTCCGGACCGACGAAGCCCATCGCCAGGAACACGAGGTCCGCCGGCAGCTCGCGGTCCGAGCCCTCGATCTTGGTGAACTTGCCGTCGACCATCTCGACCTCGTGCAGCAGCAGCGCCTTGACGTTGCCGTTGCCGTCGTCGACGAAGCGCTCGGTGTTCACGCCGTAGACGCGGTCGCCGCCCTCCTCATGGGCCGACGACGTGCGCAGGATCAGGCTCCATTGCGGCCACGGGTTGTTGGTGGTGCGGCTCTGCGGCGGCTCGGGCATGATCTCGAGCTGGGTCACCGACAGCGCACCCTGGCGGTGCGATGTGCCGAGGCAGTCGGCACCGGTGTCGCCGCCGCCGATGATCACGACGTGCTTGCCCTTGGCATCGATCGTCGACGACTCGGTGTCGCCCTGCTGCACGCGGTTGGCGAGCGGCAGGAACTCCATCGCCTGGTGGATGCCGCGCAGCTCGCGCCCCGGGATCGGCAGGTCGCGCCACGCCGTCGCGCCACACGCCAGCACGATCGCGTCGTTGGTGGCGAGGAGGATGTCGACGTCGATGCCATCACCCACTGCGGCGTTGGTGCGGAACTCGGTGCCCTCGGCCTCCATCTGGGCGATGCGCCGATCGAGGTGGCGCTTCTCCATCTTGAACTCGGGGATGCCGTAACGGAGCAGGCCACCGATGCGGTCGGCGCGCTCGAGCACGAGCACGTCGTGGCCGGCGCGCGTCAGCTGCTGCGCGGCGGCGAGGCCGGCCGGGCCGGAACCGATGACGACGACTCGTTTGCCGGTCTTGGTGGCGGGCCGCTGGGGCAGCACCCAGCCCTCATCCCAGGCGCGGTTGATGATCTCGACCTCGACCTGCTTGATCGTGACCGCATCGCTGTTGATGCCGAGCACGCACGCCGACTCGCACGGCGCCGGGCAGAGCCGGCCGGTGAACTCGGGGAAGTTGTTCGTGGCGTGCAGGCGGTCGATCGCGTCGCGCCAGTGGTCGCGGTAGACGAGGTCGTTCCAGTCCGGGATCAGGTTGCCGAGCGGGCAGCCGTTGTTGCAGAACGGGATGCCGCAATCCATGCAGCGCCCCGCCTGGATCTGGACCTTGTCGTGATCGAACGGCT
>JAOBWK010000021.1 GCA_025463305.1 Ilumatobacteraceae bacterium | reverse complement strand
CGGGAGGTTTGCCACATCGCCGAGTGATCGCACCTGCAGCCCGTTCAGCCGGTCGAGCACCGCCTGCGCGGTGCGGGCGGCCTGCTCCGCCTGCGTCCGTGCCTGCACGGCGGCCGCCTCCGCGGCGGAGGCGCGCTGCCGGATCAGGGTCGCGCGCCGCAGCGCGGCCGTGCCCTGCACGTAACCGATGGCGCCGCCGACGAGTCCGAGCGCGCCGAGCACGACCGCGACGATCGATGCGATCAGCGCCCCCGACGCGTTCTGGTCCACGCCGCAACGCTACCGACGACTGCGTACGGCTGCAGCGCCCCGTGGCGGCCAGGTTTTGCTCACGCTTCTTGCCGCGCGGAGGGAGCCGCGGCGGCAAGAAGCGTGAGCAAAGTCAGTAGCGGTAGCTGTCCGGCTTGAACGGGCCGTCCCGATCGACACCGAGGTAGGCGGCCTGCTTCTTCGACAGCCGGGTGAGGCGGACGCCGAGTGCCTCGAGGTGCAGGCGCGCGACCTCCTCGTCCAGGGCCCGCGGCAGCGTGGCGACCGAGACCGGGTACGCCTCCGGCGTCGTCCAGAGCTCGAGCTGCGCCAGCACCTGGTTCGTGAAGCTCATCGACATCACGAACGACGGATGCCCGGTCGCGTTGCCGAGGTTCATCAGCCGCCCCTCGGACAGCACGATCACGCTGCGGCCGGTCGGCAGCCGCCACTCGTGCACCTGCGGCTTGATCTGGATCCGCTCGGCGCCGTCGAGCGACTCGAGGCCGGCCATGTCGATCTCGGTGTCGAAGTGCCCGACGTTCGCGACGATCGCGAGGTGCTTCATGCCGAGCAGGTGCTCGACGGTGACGACGTTCGTGTTGCCCGTGGTGGTGATCACGATGTCGATCAGGCCGAGCACGTCCTCGAGCGGCGCCACCTGGTAGCCGTCCATCGCGGCCTGGAGGGCCGTGATCGGGTCGACCTCACCGATGATCACGCGGGCGCCCTGGCCGCGCAGGGCCTCCGCACATCCCTTGCCGACGTCGCCGTACCCGCAGACCACGGCGACCTTGCCGCCGATCAGCACGTCGGTCGCACGGTTGATGCCGTCGATCAGGGAGTGCCGGATGCCGTAGCGGTTGTCGAACTTGCTCTTCGTGACCGAGTCGTTGACGTTGATCGCGGGGAACAGCAGCTCGCCCTTCTCGAACATCTTGTAGAGGCGCATCACGCCGGTGGTGGTCTCCTCGGTGACGCCCTTGACGCTCTTGGCCATCGCGGTCCACTTGTTCGGGGAGGTCTTCAGGCTGCGCTGCAGCAGGCCGAGCACGATCGCGAACTCGGGGTTGCTGGCCGACGTGGGGTCCGGCACCTCACCCGAGGCCTCGAACTCGACGCCCTTGTGGAGCAGCAACGTCGCGTCGCCGCCGTCGTCGAGGATCATGTTGGCCTGCACCGGGTTGCCCTGGGCGTCGTCCGGCCAGCTCATCATCTGCTCGGTGCAGAACCAGTACTCCTCGAGCGTCTCGCCCTTCCAGGCGAACACCGGCACGCCCTGAGGATCCTCGACCGTGCCGTTCGGGCCGACCGCGATGGCGGCGGCCGCGTGGTCCTGGGTGGAGAAGATGTTGCAGCTCGCCCACCGCACCTCGGCGCCGAGCTCGACCAGTGTCTCGATCAGCACGGCGGTCTGGATGGTCATGTGCAGGGAGCCGCTGATGCGCGCACCCTTGAGCGGCTTGGACGGACCAAACTCCTTGCGGATGGCCCGGAGGCCGGGCATCTCGTGCTCGGCGAGGTGAATCTCCTTGCGCCCGAACGGGGCGAGGGAGAGGTCGGCGACGCGGAAGTCGCGGCGCGCGGCGGTGGAAGCGGTCATTCGAGTTCCTCCAGTGGAACGGTGGCTGCGCAGGCAGCGTGATGTGGAGTTCTCGGGCCGGGGCCTGCTGGCACCGTGTACGTGTCAGCCCGTTCGGCGAAGCAGCCTACTGCTATTCGCCGAGGACGACCGCGGACACGTCGAACAGGTAGTGGATGTAGCCGGCGTTGTTGTACGCCTTGATGCCGTCGTCGGCACCGAGCTTGACCACGGTCATGTTCGGGATGTTCACGCCGGCGGTCACGTTGATGTTGCTCGAGTTCGGCCGGCTGACGTCGTCGGGATACAGCGTGAAGTAGGTCGACACCGTCGAACCGGCGGTCACGGGCGTGAGCCCGGTGCCGGTGAGGTTGCCGATCAGCGCGATCTGGTTGCCGACCGGCTGGCCGGCGAGGGTGACCGACGAGGCGAACTGGCTGAAGCTCCACGTCTCGGCCTGGCCCGGCCCGAGCTGCACGTTGCCGAACGCAGCGTCCCGGGTGTCGAACGCGCGGAACGGCGCGGTCAGCGGCACGACGCGCCCGAGGCGGGTGGCGGGATCCTGGTTGGCCGACATGTAGCCCACGACGTCGACTGCGACGTGCGTCTTGCCGGCGTTGTTGAAGATGCGGATCGCACCGTCGGCGTTGGTGACAGGCACGATGACGAGGTTGGCCTTGACCTGTCCGGGCGAGAGGTTGAGGTTCGACGTGGTGACGGCGCCCGCGGGATCCTCCGGCAGCACGCTGACGAAGGTGTTGGTCGCGCCGGCCGAGTCGTTGATGCCGGTGACGTTGAGCACGACACCCACGACGTTCGGGCTGTTCGGCACGATGTCGGTGACGTTGGGGTTCGTGGCATCGGCGCCGCGGATCGGGATCTTGATCAGGGCGTTCGCACCGAGCGGCGCGGTGGATGCGTTGAACGCGGGATCGCGGCTGTCGTAGATGCGGCCCGGCGCGACCGGGATGAGCCGAGCCCCGCTGGTGGCGAACGTGCTGGTGGAGAACCAGCCGAAGATGTCGACGAGCACGTCGGCGGTGCCGTTCGCGGTGGTGACGAGCTTGATGGTGATCTTGCCGTCGGTGCCGACGGTGAGCACCGAGAGGTTGGGCACGGTCTGCCCGGCAGTGAAGTTGAGCACGCTGGAGATGCCGGCCGTCGAGCCGGTGGGGTACACCTGCAGGTAGCCGTCGATGGTGGGGTTGACCACGGTGATGCTGACCGCGACGGCGAGCACGCTGCCCGCATCGGCCGGCACGCCACCCTTGCCGAGCACGGTGACATCGGCCGATCCGCCGGTGGGGCCGCTGATGATCGCGCCCGGCGTCGCGCCGATGCCCGGGGCGCGGGTGTCGTAGATGCGCGCCGGCGGCAGCGGGTGGTACTCGCCGCCGGCACCGAGGCCGGAAGCGGCGTGGGCAACCGCCGACGGAGCGATCGTGGATCCGACCGTCATCGCCAGCAACGAGGCGAGGAGGGCCCCGATGAGGGCTGCACCCGTGCGTCCGCGTCTGCGCATTCGTCTGGCTCCTTGTCCTGCCGCCCGGCTCGGAGAGTCTAATGGCCGCCCGTCGGAGCGGCCGGGCACGGCGGTGCTGCTCACGACAGCACCGCTCACGACACGGGCGTGAACGTCGGCTCGAGGCCCTTCGCGGCGACGATGCCCATCAGCCGCTCGTGCTCGGCCGTGTCCACGTGCGTGGCCTCGTCGATGAGCATCACCGGGATGTCGTCGCGCACGTCGTAGCGCAGCTGCAACCGGGGGTTGTAGAGCGCCGACTCGTCGGCGAGGTAGTACAGCGGGCCCTTGTCCTTCGGGCAGGCGAGGATGTCGAGGAGTCGTTGATCGAGGGCCATGTCGGGTTCCGTTCGTCGTGCAGAGATCGTGGTCAGACGCTGGTGATCAGCGAGAGCAGTTCGGCGACGTGCTGGTCGCACTCGTCGCGGTTCGGGGCTTCGAGGTTGAGGCGCAGCAGCGGCTCGGTGTTCGAGGGGCGGAGGTTGAACCACCAGGGACCGCAGTCGACGGTGAGCCCGTCGAGGTGATCGATGGCCGCATCGGCGAAGTGCTCGGAGATCATGTCCAGCACCGCATCGGCGTCGGTGACGTTGGTGTTGATCTCGCCGCTGGACGAGTAGCGCTCGAGCGGCTTGCGCACCACGGAGAGGTCCTGCTGGACCCGGCTGATCTCCTCGAGCACGAGCATCGAGGCGATCAGGCCGCTGTCCGCGCGGTAGTTGTCGAGGAAGTAGTAGTGCGCCGAGTGCTCGCCGCCGAACACGGCTCCGGTCTCGGCCATGATCTGCTTGATGAACGAGTGACCGACCTTGGTGCGGATCGGCACGCCGCCGTGCTCGCGGATGACCTCGGGGACCGCACGCGAGCAGATCAGGTTGTGGAGGATCGTGGCGCCCGGGCTCTTGCGCAGCACGCTCGTGGCGAGCAGCGCCGTGGTGGTGGAGCCGCTGATGCCACGACCGAGCTCGTCGACCACGAACACGCGGTCGGCGTCGCCATCGAAGGCCAGGCCGACGTCGAAGCCGCCGGAGACCACACGGGCCTGCAGGTCGCGCTGGTTGGCCGACTGGATGGGATCGGCGGGGTGGTTCGGGAACGTGCCGTCGAGCTCGCCGTACATGACCTCGAGATCGACGAGCGGCAGGCGCTCGAACACCACGGGGACGACGAGGCCACCCATGCCGTTCGCCGTGTCGGCGACGACGCGCAACGGGCGCAGCGACGACACGTCGATGAACGACACGACGTGGTCGGCGAAGGCCGAGAGGAGGTTGCGCTCGGTGGCGCGACCGGCCTTCGCGGCCGGCAGCGGACCCTTGCCGTCGAGCACGCTCTGGGCGATGGCCTTGATCTCGACGAGACCGGTGTCGGCCCCGACCGGGCGGGCGCCGGACAGGCAGAGCTTGACGCCGTTGTACTGCGCCGGGTTGTGCGATGCGGTGAACATCGCGCCTGGGGCGTCGAGCTTGCCGGCGGCGTAGTAGAGGAGATCGGTGGAGGCCAGTCCCAGGTGCACGACATCGACGCCCTGCTCCATCACGCCACGGGCGAACGCATCGACGAGCTCCGGACCCGACGGCCGCATGTCGTTGGCGACGATGAGGTGCTGGGCCTTGGTGAACACCGCGAAGGCGACGCCCAGCGCGTGGGCGACCTCGGCGTCGAGCTGATCGGGCACCGTGCCACGGATGTCGTACGCCTTGACGATGGCGTCGAGCTGGGCCGTGCCAGCACCGCTGGTCGAATGGTTGTTGGGACTCTCAGGAGCGGACATGACGGGGTAGCACGCTACCGGGGAGGTCCTGGATCGTCCAGCACCTCACCCACCTGAGGGGTGTCCTCCGGAGGGGGTTCCGAGTCCTCGGTCGGCGGCGACCCGTCCGGTCGCGGGACCGCCTCCATGCCGTGCGGCGGTGTGGGATCGGCCGGTTGCCACATCACGTCGTCGACCATCATCGGCTGAGCGATCGCACCCGCACCGACCGGCGCCACCATGGGCACATCGAACGGATGGGCCGAGCGGTACTTGATCGGCACGAACTTGCGGAACACGAACAGCAGCACGATGCCGATCAGCGTGAGCAGGTAGGCGATGTAGTCCGTGGCCGACCGGGCGAAGACCATGTGCACGTGCTTCGAGGTCGGGATCACGAGCATCAGGTTCGGAGCGACCCGCCACGGGCCCTTGCCGCCGTCGACCTCCCAGTTCGGGAAGTAGCTGACCTTCACCAGCACGGGCACGCCCACCGTGTCGACGTCGAAGTCGACGGTCTCGTTGCCCATCACGACGTTCGACACCTTCACCGCGGGAAGCGGCACGGACTTGATCGCCTGATCCGGGATCACGACGTCGACCCGGTTGGTCTGGACTCGTGTGGGGTCCACCACCGCGTTGACGCGCTGCCAGTCGGACGGGCCGTCGGACACCGGCATGGCTGCCCAGTCGGCGGGGTTCTGGAACCAGCTCGTGCCGAGCTCGAGCCACTTCTCGCGGTCGTCGGCGCGACCCGGCACCACGACCGGCTGGTTGGTGAGCGGCGTGACGATGTCGCTGTTGGTGACCTCGTAGATGTGCCACGGGCCGCTGATCTTGATCGGCACGAGGTCGGGCTGCTGATCGGCCTTGGCGACGGCCTGGTCCGTCCAGGCCATGTAGTACTTGATGCCCAGCTCCTGCAGGTACGGCACGCCGATGGCGGGATCGCTGTCGGTGTAGCGCAGCTGGCGCACCGGGTTGGAGCTGTTGGTGGACATCGCCGCGGCGGTGATGAAGTGGTACGGCGTGGTGCCCGAAGCCTCGAAGAACAGGCCCTCGCTGCTGTCGATGCAGCCGTCGGTCCAGTGCGGCAGCAACATCAGCGCCATCGTCGTGCCGTAGCGGCCGTTGTCGGTGTTGTTCTCCCACAGCGATCGGCCGCAGCCGTACTTCGGGTCCTTGCCGATGGCCGCCATGTCGTCGACGAGGGTGCGGTACTCGCCGTACGCGCTCTTGCCCTCGTAGCCGGTGAAGTTGTAGCGCGACCAGCTGTCGGCGAGGCCGCGTGTGCCGGTGGCGCGCTCCTTGAAGAGCACGACGGGATCGTTGCCGGGCCCGATGCTCAGCGAGTAGCGGCCGTTGATCATCCCGCCGCCGAAGAAGTCGACCTGGAACTCGACCGCCAGCATCAACAGCACGACGATGAGCGTGAAGAACGCGGTGACCGCGCCCCCGATCGTCATCGCGAACCCGGTGGGCAGCGGCACGGCGGCGCCGGTGTGGCCCTCGCGCCGCTCGCGGGCGACGGCCATGCCGACGCGCGCTCGACCGACGACCCACACGATGGCGCGCCCGACCTCGGCCACGCCCACCATCATCAGCAGGTAGCGGAGCAGGTTGATGAACGGGAGGATGCGCGGGTTCCAGAGCAGGCCGATGACGGGCAGCCCGGTGTGGTTCTGCTGGGTGAACCGGGTCAGCACGCCGAGGGCGATGATGGTGATGCCCATCCACGCCCCGGTGAGGTGACGGCGTTTGACGCACATCACGAACCCGATCAGCGCGAACACGAAGATCAATCGGTCGAGGGTGACGTCGAGCGGGAAGAACATCTTCCAGTACGAGTCGTTCGGGCCGTTCGGCCGACCCTCGTACTTCATGTCCGTCATGTACGCGGACCCCGATGTGAACGGGATGATCCAGAACGCCGTCAGCAGGCCCATCGGGATGAGCGTCGTCAGGCAGTACCGGAGGCGCATCTTGTCCATCCAGATCAGCGACATCAGCACGACGGCGATCACCACGAAGATGGCCACGATGCCGTGGCTGAGCACCGCCAGGGCGAGGATCACCGCCGTTCGTCCTCGGTACTTGCCGGTCTCGAGGCCCTTCGCGTAGAGGCCGAGGCCGAGCATCGCGAACGAGAGCGCGATCGAGAACGAGAACTCCCCCGCCATCGTGCTCTTCACCGTGCCACCGAGGATGGCGAGGTCCTTGGAGTCGTCGAGCAGGAAGATCAGCGCCGCCACCGTGAACAGCTCGGGGATGGGGTAGAGGAACTTCGCCAACCGACCGAAGGCCCAGCAGCAGATCGGGAGGGTGAGGATGCCGGCGACGGCGATGATCTTGAACGCGATGCCGTACGGGATGAGGACGTTGAGGAGGATGATCATCAACGCCGGGATCACCATGTAGAAGCGGTACAGCGGGAAGCCGTCGTACCAGTACGGGTTCCAGCCGCTGAGCCGGAGGTCGGGCAGCAGGTGGTCGCGCAAGTACGCCGGCGCCATCACGTGCGCACCCATGTCGCCACCGGTCGGCGTGTTGTTGGTGGTGATCAGGTCCCAGTGGACGACGTTGAGGGTGATGACGAGCGCGACGACCAGGAACAGGAACGCGGTGACCGTCCGGATGATGCGCTGCGCGGTCCACGGGGCGTCGATCCAGTCGAGCGGCCGGCGAACGACGCGGCGCGCGGCCCGCCGGAGCAGGGAGTCGTGCGGGCGGACGGGTTCGTCGGACGGTGCATCGGCGGCGTCGCCGACGTTGCCGTCCGGGTCGGCTGCTGAGCCGTCGACAGGGACGGCGGGGGCCGACACGTCGGCATCGCTCGGTTCCGACTCGGGATCGGGAGCCAGATCGGCGGGATCGGTCACGTGGGTCATGGCGGTCGTCAGTCTCTCATCTCAGGTGCGTGAACTCATGTCACGAGCGCTGGGCTGGCAGGCGGGAACGGTCAGTGGGCGACCAGGGCGAGCGCTGTCGCGTTGAACGCGAGGTGGGTGATCATGCCCATCCCGATCCGGTCGGTGGCGAGCAGGCAGACCCCGAGCACCAATCCGAAGGCGAACAGCCCGGGGTATTCGACGGGGCGGAAGTGGATCAGCGCGAAGAACGCCGCGGCGCCCACGAGCGCGAGCACGTCGTTGACCCGCCGGCGCGCGGCACCCATGATGAGCCCGCGGTACACGAGCTCCTCGACGAACGGGGCGCCCACCACGATCATCAGCACGAGCAGCACGATCCATCCGCCGGTGGCCGTGTGGTAGAGGTCGCGGGCGTTCTCCTCGAGGTGCTTGTTCGAGAAGGTGTCCGGCCAACCGGCCTGCAACGGCCAGTAGACGAGGCGGAGCAGGACGAGCTGGCTGAGCACGCCGATGGGGATGCCGAGCAGGTCGATCGGCGTGAAGCGCAGGCTGTAATCGGTCAGTGGGCGCCCGGTCGCGAAGCGCCGGCTGACGATCACGAGGGCCACCAGCTGAGGGATCCACAGCGCGACCGACGAGGCGACGGCCACCCAGGCGGGGCGATCGGCAGCGGCCTTGCTCGCGGTGCCGGAGAGCGAGAGCACCGCCGAGCCGGCGAGGTTGCCGCCGAGCCAACCCACCAGCCAGGTGGACGCGGCGGTGCCGAGCGAGATGCTGGGCGCCGCCGTGATCAACGCCGGGACGGGTGCCGCCGTGGTGGTGGCTGCCGGCTGCTTCACGGGACGCGGGGCCGTCGGCTTCGACGGTGCAGGCGACGGGCGCGTTCTCTTGGCCTTGTCGTCCACGGGCACCCCGCAACGGTAGTGCGCGAGGCCCCGACTTCGGCCGTCGCGCTAACCGGCGACGGCGAAGTGGAACTCGTCGCTCGAGCGACGGTCCTCGAGCCGCCAGCCGTGGGGCACGGACAGGCGCGAGCCGTGGCGCCGGCACAGGTCGTAGGCGTGCGGATCTCGCTCGGGTGACAGGTCGTCGAGCCAGACCGCCGACCGGGCGTACTGGTAGGTCAGCGTGATGACCGCTGCTTCCGCACATCCCGACCGCGAACACTGGCGCTGCATCCCCAGAAAAGTAGTCAGCGAGGGTCGCGACGGTGGTGGATACCCGGCTGCGGCGGCGTCCGCACGAGGTGTTGCGGGCGTGACCTGTGACGCCTTCGAGCAGGGCTGCGATGTCGCTCGCGACCGTCCGCGTCCAGGGATTGGACGTAGCATTGCTCCATGAGCAACCTGCCCCCTCCGCCGCCACCGCCGCCCCCAGGCCGTGGCACGGGTGGCCGCGGCCCCAACGGTCAGCAGCCATCCAACCCGCCGGGTCGGCGCACCACTCCTCCGGGTCTGCCGAAGTGGAGCATCGCACTGCTGGTGGTCGTCGTGCTCGGCGCCCTCGCCGCCACGCAGTTCTGGCCGTCCTCGAGCGCCGAGAAGGTGAAGTGGAGCGACTTCCTGGCCCAGGTCAAGGAGGAGAAGATCGAGTCCGTCACCATCGACAACGGCAGCCGCAGCGTCACCGGCACGTACAAGGCCGGCGGCGACTTCACCACCACGGCCGACACACAGATCACCGACGGCGTGCTCAAGCAGTTCGACGATGCGCACCTCAGCTACGCGTTCAAGCAGCCCGACAGCAACTGGTGGGCCGGCCTGCTCACGCTGCTGCTGCCCTTCGCGCTGATCATCGGCTTCCTGATCTGGATGCAACGCCGAGCGTCGGGACAGATGGGCAACGTGATGTCCGTCGGGCGCAGTCGGGCCAAGACCTACGACGCCGACAAGCCGTCCACCACGTTCGCCGACATCGCCGGCTACGAGGGCGTGAAGCAGGAGATCAAGGAAGTCGTCGATTTCTTGAAGATGCCCGAGCAGTTCCGCGAGATCGGCGCCCGCGTGCCCAAGGGCATGCTGCTCGTCGGCCCTCCCGGCACCGGCAAGACGCTGTTCGCCCGCGCTGTTGCGGGTGAGGCCGGCGTCGGCTTCCTCTCGGTCACCGGCTCGGACTTCATGGAGATGTTCGTCGGCGTCGGCGCCAGCCGCGTCCGCGACCTGTTCCAGCAGGCCCGCAAGATGGGCCGGGCGATCATCTTCATCGACGAGATCGACTCGATCGGCCGCAAGCGCGGTGCCGGTCTCGGTGGCGGCCACGACGAGCGCGAGCAGACGCTCAACCAGATGCTGTCCGAGATGGACGGCTTCGAGACCAGCGAGGGCATCGTCATCCTCGCCGCCACCAACCGCCCCGACATCCTCGACCCTGCGCTGCTGCGCCCCGGTCGCTTCGATCGCCAGATCGTCGTGCCGCTGCCGGAGGCCGAGGAGCGCCTGGCGATCCTCAAGGTCCACAGCCGCGACAAGCGGATGGGCACCGACGTCGACCTCGACGTCATGTCCAAGGCCACCCCGGGCATGAGCGGCGCCGACCTGGCCAACCTCGTCAACGAGGCCGCGCTGGTCGCCGTCCGTCGTGGATCGAAGGAGATCAACCGGATCGACTTCGAGAACGCCCGCGACCGCGTCGTGCTCGGCGCGCTGCGCGAGTCGATGGTCCTGTCGGTCGAAGAGCGTCGGGCCACGGCGTACCACGAGGGCGGCCACGCCATCCTCGCCACGGTGCTCCCGCACGGCGATCCGCTGCACAAGGTCACCATCCTCCCTCGCGGCATGGCACTCGGCGTCACGTGGAGCCTCCCCCAGGAACGGCACACGTACTCGAAGGAGTACTTCGAGGACACCATCTGCAAGGCGATGGGCGGCCGCGTCGCCGAGATGATCGTGTTCGGTCACCTCAACAGCGGCGCCGCCAACGACCTCGAGCAGGCCACCAACATCGCCCGCCACATGGTGCGCGAGTGGGGCATGAGCGACCGCATCGGCCCGATGGCCTGGGGCAGCCAGCAGCACGTGTTCCTCGGTGAGGACCTGATGAGCAGCGGCCGCGAATACAGCGACCAGACCGCCCGCATCCTCGACGAGGAGATCTCGACGATGCTCCACGCCCAGCAGGAGCGGGCCCGCGAGCTGCTCACCAAGCACCGCGTCGGGCTCGACATGGTGGCCGAGGCGCTGCTCGAGCACGAGACCATCGACGGCCCCGAGGTCGCCCGCCTGATCCAGCAGGGTCTCGGCGAGCGGGTGCAGGCCGGCGACGACACCACCGGGGTCGTCACCGCCGATTGAGCCGACGGTCCCGCAGGGGCCGAGACATCACTAGGAGGCTGCCATCGGCACGTTGCCGATGGCAGCCTCCCGGTCTCGTTTCGGGTGCCGGCGTCAGTGTCCGATGTGGGGTTCGGGGCTGGTGCCGGGGTTGCGGGCCTCGGCGCAGGCCGCCCACAGGTCGGTGGCGCTGACGGGGCCGAGGAAGCTGGCCTTGACCACGCCCTCGCGGTCGGCGATCACGAGCGTGGGCACGGCGTCGATCTTGTAGCGGGTGTGCAGCGCCCGATCGGCGGTGTACTCGGCATCGACGACGCTGACCTCGCGGCTCGCGAGCACGGCCGCCTTGCGGCGGACGTCGGCGCACGTGGTGCACGACTCGGACGTGAACGTGACCACCATCCAGTCGGCGGTGGCCGTCGGGAAGTCGGCACGGTCCAGCTGGGCCGGCACCTCCCAGCGCTGCTGGGTCGGCGGATCGACCTGGCGCTTGCGCTGGAGGACGGCGGCCGCGACGCCGACGACGACTACGAGGACGGCGGCGAGAAGAAGTTGCATGGTCCGCATTCGGGAAGTGCCCAGGAGCCGGAGCGTCCGGCGAGGTTGTCGCCGCGGGGCAGCTTGCGTTCGACGAAGATCCGCCCGCTGCCGCCGTTGGTGGCCGGGCTGCCCTCGACCACCAGCACCTTGCCGAACACGGCGGGGTCGGTGAGCGGGATCGTGATGACGGCGGCCGCCGGGAGATCGACGGCGGCCAGGCTGGGGACGGCCACCTCGCCGCCCGGCCCGATCGCCTTGACGGCGATCTTCTTGTCTTCCTGATCAGGGTTGTAGACCACGATCGCGGCATCGGTGGCCGCATCGACACCGATCGGGATGTACCAGCGCGGCTGCACGTACTCGGGCGTCATGCCCATCACGACGCTGGTGACCGGCCCGGACCCGCTCGGCTTGGTGAGCACGCGCTCGATCACCAGCGGCGGCGCCTGGAGCGTGGAGAACACCATGCTGTGCGCACCGTTGGGCAGCCCGCTGATGTCGGCGGTGTCGAACGTGACCACGCTGTCGGCCGGGACGGTGATGGTGTCGGGCTGGACGAAGTTGTCGGTGACCGGAACGCCGAGGACGGTGACGTCGACCGACGAGTCGTCGCTGCCCGGGTTGAGGATCACGTACTGCTCGGTGACGTCGGCGTCGTGATCGCCCTCGACGAACCACAGCTGCTCGGACGTGTTGGGTGCGCCGAGGTTCAGCGAGTAGCCGATGCGCCCACCGGCGGTGTAGTGCTGCTCGCGCGACACGATGAGCCGGCCGCGACTGGAGTCGACCTCGATGCCGATGATGGTCTCGTCGCGGAAGCCGCTGTCGGCGACGCTGATGACCTTCACCGAATGAGGATCGATGGAGTCGCCCTGGAACGCACCCGGCGTGCGCTTCGACGTCTTGTCGAAGAACGAGACGTCGACGTTCACCGTCGTGTCATACGGGTTGGCGATGATCAGGTTCTCCGAGCTGTCGCCGCTCGTCCAGCCGTCGGCGAAGTACCACGTCGATGACGTCTGGGTGGTGCACGACGCAACGGCTGCACCGGCGGGATCGACGGCGCGCTGCTCGACGATGCCCTCACCGCCCTCGAGCTCGACGGTGGCGGACACGAACTGCGCGGTCATCGCCTTCTCCGCGTCGAGGGTGAGCTTGTCGCGAGGCGGTGCGGTGATCTGCTGCACCACGGGTGTCGTGCCGGTGGGCCCGTAGTAGGTGATCGAGCCGTTGATCGGGACATCCGTGGGGTTGGCCACCACGAACTGCCCGCCGACGGTGGCGTCGGACGCCGGCACGCCCGGGCAGTACCAGGTGGTGGAGATGGCCGTGGTGCTGTGGGACGCGTACGGCCGGCTGGCGAACGGCACGGTGCCGAACCGTGTGACGGGGGCGGCCTGGGTGTGCTGGGCGGCGATGATGCTCGCTGCGAAGCCGGCGATCACCACGATCACGACGAGTGTGCGACGGACGTTCACGAGTCCTGCTCCCTCTCGACGGGCACGCCGACAGCCGGCTGTCCGTCGGCGATCTGCGTGTCGGCGACCGGTGCGTCGGCGACCGGAGCCTCGACGGGCTGCGGCTCGACGGGTGGAGGGTCTGCGGGCCACGGCTCCGCGGGCTCGATCTCAGTCGGCAGTGGCGCCACGACCGGCGCCACGATGATCGCGGGTGCCAACGGTTCGACGCGATCGCCGAGGTGGAGCAACGGCCCGTCGTCGGCCACCAGGCCGCGCCGGCGACGGTGCAACCAGTTCCAGCGGACGCGGCTGGCCAGCACGAGCAGGACGAGCCACGCCAGCAGCTGGACCAAGATGGCCAGGTGCCGGCTGGTGTCGGTGACGTAGTGCAGCGTGCCCTGCCCGGCGGTGGGCACGTCGAAGGCGAGGGTGCTGCCGAACGCGACCCGTGGGGCGATGCTCGTGCCGTTGACCTCGAGGTGCCAGCGCGCGTCGAACGGCACAGCGACGTAGAGCACGCCGGCGGCGACGGGACCGGTGGCCGGTCCACGGTCGGGCATGCCGATCAGCTCCGGCGTGGATCCGCCGAACTCGCCACCGACGAGCGCCTCGGCACCCGCTTCGTTGCTGTCGGCCGCGGCCGACGCGCTGAGCGTCGCCCTGGTCGGGATCCATGCCGTGTTCTCGAACGCGATGTAGTTCGGGGGCGTGTACAGCCGCTGCAGGTCCAGCTGGGCGGCCAGCGCGGCGAGCAGTCCGCTCGGCGCGGGCAGCGGGTGATCCACCGTGGAGTCGATGCCGTTGACGAGCGGGATGACGATGTAGCGGACCGAGTACGGGGCGAGCAGGCGACCGATGCGCGCCGTTGCCGACGACGACATCAGCGACAGCACGCCACGGACGTCGGTCTCGGCCGACGACGGGGTGCCCGTCCAGTGCTCGGCGATGTCGAGCGGGCCGTCGTCGACGATGGAGTACGAGATGCCGTTCTGGCCGGCGCCGTCGAGCCGCCAGCCGCTGACGGGCATGACGCGGGTGTCGCCGATGTACAGCGTGCGCGAGTCGCCCTCGGCCGGGTTGCCGCTGAACTGGTCCTCGGGCTGGAGCAGCGCAGTGGTGGGCGTGGACCAGCGCCCGTTCGACGCCGAGGCGACCGCCGGGATCGCGCCGAGCACGAGCGCCGCCCCGCAGAGCACGCCGAGCGGTTGGCGCCAGCCGAAGCTGCCGCCCTGCACGTCCTGCTCGAACGCGGCGGCCGCACACGCCGCGGCGAGCGCGAGTCCGACAGCAGCAGGGGCGAGCAGCAGGCCGATCTCGGGGAGGCGGAACGGCAGCAGGTCGCGCTGACCGACGACCGCGAGCGCGAGCGCTGCGACGGCGAGCACGCCGGCGCGCGCGGACCACGTCAGCCGCCAG
This sequence comes from Ilumatobacteraceae bacterium, assembly GCA_025463305.1. The sequence goes on along the minus strand of JAOBWK010000021.1, from coordinate 70,561 downwards.
CCACGGGCGAGCAGCGGCGCGGCCAGCACGGGCAACCACAGCGCGATGGCCAGCACGCCGAGCTTGTCGGGGCCGACGGCGAAGCGCAGCGTGCGGCTGATGCTGACGTCGGTGGAGGCCACGGTGGGCGCACCGACGAACGCGTCCCAGCCGCCGTTGCCGAACAGGGTGGTGAGCCACGGGAGGTTGATCAACAGCCCGGCCACGCCGCCGGCGACCCCGGTGACGAGGAACGTGACGGCGGTGCGCACCGTGCTGCGGGCGAGGAGCGAGGCGATCGCCAGACCGAGACCGACGATGGCGACGATGCCGGCGAACGTCGGCACGAACGCCGAGACCACCCCGGTGAGCAGCATTAGCTGCGCAGCACTGCGCACCTGGCCGCGCCGATCGACCGGCGCGAACGCATCGGGGATGTCGGCATCGGCCCGCGCGGTGAGCGCCGGCTCGACCCGGGCGATGCAGCGCAGCAGGTGCACGACCCACGGGAGCGCGCCGTAGGCAGCCACCACGCCCCAGCGTCCGGCGGCGAGCGCGTTGTACGGCAGCGGCACAGCAGCGAAGACGACGAGACCGATGATGCGCGCCCGCGACGACGGGAAGATCGACATCAACCGCCACGCGCCGTAGTAGCCGATGGGCAGCCAGGCCACCACGGCGAGGGTCTGCAGCAGGCCGAGGTGGCCGAGGCTGACGATGCCACCGAGGCCGATCAGCGCGATGCCGGTGGGCGCCGATGCCGTGCGGCCGAGACCGTGGCCCCACCAGCCCGACCAGTAGTCACCGAGCAACGTGCGCGCGCTGCTCGGGAACCGCGCGAACTCGCCGACGTTCGGCACGCCGTGGATGATGAACGAGCGGCTGCCGGCGATGACCAGCAGCACGATGGTGGTCCAGGCGGCGATCTGGCCGGCCGTGTTCCGGGTGAACCGGCTGGTCCCGACAGCGCTGTGGTCGACCGCCATGTGCTGCTGCTCACGGGTGCGCAGGTACGACGCGAGCCGCGCGCTGCCGCGGATCTGCAGACCGGCGACCTCGCGGTAGGGCACCTCGCGCAGCGCAGACACCTCGCGCCGGCGGCGGATGATGGACCCGACGCGCGGGATCAGGCCGAGGGTGGCCCGCAGCGAGGCGAGCGCCTCGCCGAGCCGACCGGTGAACAGCCCGACGACCATCTCCAGCAGGCACAGCATCAGCATCTGCACGAGCAGCAGCGGCAGCCGCAGCCCGCCCGTGAGCGTGGCAACGGAGCGGACGCGGTGGCGAGCGGCGAGCAGGCGGTGCGGGAGGTCGGGCCGCCGGACGGCCAGCATCTCCTGGTGACGGGCGCGGGCTGCGGGCACCACGACGACGCGGGCGCCGCTGAGGTGGGCTCGCCAGCACAGGTCGACGTCGTCGCCGTAGTACGACGTCGTCGGGTCGAACCCGTCGAGCGTGCGGAACAGGTCGGCGCGGACCAGCAGGCACGCGGACGGGAGCGCGAACACGTCGCGGACGGCGTCGTGCTGCTCCTGATCGGCCTCACCCGGTTCCACCAGCGGATCGACCTCGCCGAAGCGGTCGACGCCGAGGCCGACGTGCTGGAGCACCCCCGGCTCGTTCCAGCGAACGAGCTTCGGTCCGACGATGCCGGCGTTCGAGCGGTAGAGCTCCTCGACCAGCAATCGCGTCGCGCCGGGCTCCAGCGCGACGTCGTCGTGCATCAGCATGAAGAACCCGTTGTCGCCCTCGACCAGGCGGAGGACCTCGTTGGCCGTCGGGCCGAAGCCCGGGTTGCCGGCCACGGCGCGGACGAACGCGGTCGGCAGCACGGCGGTGATCGTGGCCGCGACGTCGCCCGCCTCACCCGTGACCAGGAAGAGCGTCTTCAGGTTCGGGTAGTCCTGCGCGGCCAGACCGCTCAGGACCTCGGCGAAGCCGGGACCGGGTTGATGGACGACGACGACCACCACGACCGACGGCGCGAGTTCGGTGTTGACGTCCACGAGTTGACGAGGCTAGCGGGGTGGGTCCGCGCCGCGAGTGCAGCGGGTCGCGCCCTCGTCGCCACACTCACCGCTCAACGGGGAAAGTGCTTGCAAAAGTTAGCACTGTGGGATATGATGTGTTCATGCCCCAGGTCAAGCTGCCCAACCTCCCGACGCTCCCCACCATCGACTTCGGTCCCGTGAAGGACGCCGGCTACATCACCGTCGGCCTCGCCGTCCTCGCCGCCCAGAAAGTGCAGGTCCGCCGCCAGGAGCTGAAGAAGTCGCTCGCCGGCCAGGTCGGCGACAGCCGCTCGCAGATGGCCGAGCTGGTCGACGGCCTCGAGGCCGGGCTGGTCTCGCTCGACAGCCGGCTCGTGTCGATCGAGACGCGAGTCGACGCCGCCGTGGAAGAGCTCGAGAAGCGGCTGCCCGAGCGCGCCGGCGAGCTGCTCACCCAGGCCCACGAGGTGGCCAAGGTCGCCCGCCAGCAGGTGCGCAACCTGATCCTGCCGGCGGCCTGATCCCCTTCGCGGATCTCGGTGGGCTGATCGATCGGCGGTCGGCTCAGCGAGCGGCCAGCGTCACCCGGTCGCATCCGCCGCGCTGCGCATCGCGCATCGCTGCGTCGGCTCGGCCGAGCGTCTTCACCACGTCGCCGCCGTTGCCGAGGGCCACGCCGATCGACACCGTCGCCCCGCCCTCCACCGGCAGGACCAGGCGGCTCACCGACACCCGGACGCGTTCGGCGACCCGCATCGCCTCCTTGGCGCCCGAACCGCGCAGGACCACGCAGAACTCGTGGCCGTCGGAGCGGTAGACGACGTCCTTGGATCGCACCGATCGGCTCATCGACGAGCCGACGGCACGCAGCAGCTCGTCGCCGAACCCCGGTCCGTTGGTGTCGAGGTGGGTGTCGAAGCGATCGATCACGACAGCCATCACCGCGGCCGCCGACTCGCGGTCAGCCGTGAGCGTCACCAGGTCGCGGTCCAGGCAGCGCCGGTTCGCGAGACCGGTCACGCCGTCGATGCACGCCAGCTCGGCGGACAGCTCGTCCACGCGTCGATTGCGGTGCAGCGCCACGAGTGGGACGGTCATCGCCACCAGCGCGACCGCGGCGACGATGATGGCCGGCACCAGCATCAGCCGTACCAACCGCTGACGTCGATCAGCATCTGCATCGGCGCACCGGCCTGCATGCACCAGCGTCCCTGCGCGTCGACGATGCCTGTCACCGTCGTCGCCGAGGTGGTGTTGGCGGAGTTGCGGACCATCGACACCGACGGTACCGGGGTGAGGCAGGGGTGGACGGTGATGAAGCCGACGGCGGGTGAGTCGACCGTGGTGACCTCCGCCGCGATCGCCTCCACGCCGGTTGCCGGCACGCCGCCGGAGCCGACGACCGTGATCGCGCGGTTGTCGCCGTTGCCGAACGGCCCGGTGAGCCCGACGTTCACCCGGGTGTCCATCAGCCGGTAGGGCATGAGCGCGTGGAACGCCGCGGTCGCCGACGATCCGAACCAGCCGCTGACGTCGACGATCAGGTGCATCGACGTCTGCGCGTACAGGCAGACAGCACCGCTGGCGTCGAGGCCGACCTCGGTGTGGTTGGTGGAGGCGATGCCCTTCGTCGCGTTGAGCACGGACGTGGTGGGCCGGTCGGTTCCGCACGGCCAGACGGTGACGTAGCCGTCGGCGGTGGCGTTGGTCGTGTGCACCGTCAGCGCCGCGGCGGTGGCCGACGCCGGGATGCCGTTCGACCCGGCGATCGACACCCGCACCACCGTGCCGGCAGGAACGAGCGCGCCGTTGCGCGAGTCGAAGCGCCGCTGGGCCACGATCGGCTGGAAGCCGACACCGCCGGCGGTCGAGTACACGCCGCTCAGGTCGATGACGAGGTCGGTCGGCACCGAGGAGAACACGCAGAACTTGCCGTCGCTGTTGAGCGGCACGATGGCCGAGCCGGGAACGATGCGGTTGGCGACGATGGGCACGATCGAGGCGAGAGGCTTGTCGGCGCCACACGGGTACGCGGTGAGGTGGCCGTTGATCGTGGGTGCGACGGCGGTGACGTTGACCACCACGGCGGTCGCCCCGGGTCCGACGTGGGGATCGACCTCGAGCGTGCAGGCCTCGGCGATCGGCGTGGCTTCGGTGCCGAGGCCGATGCGGGTGTCGATGAGGCGGATCGGGGTGATCGGGGTGAAGAGGCTGGCCGAGGTGTCAGCAGTGGTGCCCGCGATGAGATCGGCGTCGCGGCCGCTGCAGTCGCCGGGTGGGGTCTCACCCGGGACGCTCGCGGTCGCGGGCGGCGGTGTCGTGGCCGGCGCCGGGTCGGTGGCGCCACGGACGTGGAACCACGCCGACTTCAACCCGAACTTGGAACGGAAGGCATCACCCGTCACGTTCACGGACCCGGCGGAACCGTCGACGGTCATGGTCAGCACGCGCCCGCCCCACTCACCATTGCCGTCGCGGGTGAGCACGGTGAGGCCCGAGTACGAGCCGATGGCCGGGTAGGCGGCGGCGACCGCGGCCGGATCCAGCGTGGTGGTCCAGGTGTGTCCCGCGTTGCCGGCGACGGCATCGCCGTCGTCGGGCACGGGCGTGAACCCGAGGGTGTTCGTCGCGGTGTAGCCGCCCGACGACGACGAGAACATCGCGTACGCGACCGCGCCGCTGGCCGATCCGTACCGACGCACCACACCGGCGGTGGCCACCACTGCGGCATCGGTCGGGCCGAACTCCTGGGCCACGAACGCGCCGCCGACACCGGCCCGGTAGGCCGCGCCGCGGTAGGTCTGGCACACGTTGTCGCACGTCTTGGCCCAGGTCTCACGGTTCTCGGCCAGCCCGTAGCTGCGCGCCGCGACGGCCTGGGCCTGCAGCGCCTGGGCGCCCTTGCCGCCGCCCATCGCCGCCCAGCCGTACGACACCTCGCCGCCGACGACCGAGCGGAGGTACTGCTCGATCGGCACCTGGTTCACCGTGCGGTTCGCACCGTTGCCGGCGTTCACGGCCCGGATCGCGCCGCGGTAGTAGCGGATCCGCCCGGTGCTCGGCTCGCACAGGCCGACCAGGTCGGAGTAGTCGGTGCTCGCGCTCGTGTCGGTCTGCGGGCGGAACATGACCGAGCCGGCCTGGTCGGCGATGACCACGGTCCAGCCGGTGGACGGGTCGTCGAGGTTGTCGGTGGCGGCCGGGCAGACGTCGGCGTCGGTGCGGCCATAGACCCGGTAGTGGCCGTCGCTCGTCTCGCGGGCGACGAGCGAGTGCCACGTCGTCGATGCCGTCCCGTCGATCACCATCGCACCCTTGTCGTGCACGACGGCGGTCTGCGCACCGTCGAGCGCCGTGATCCGCACCGTCTCGTCGCTCGCCGGCGCGGTGGCGGCCACCGTGCCGCCGTAGTAGTGGTCGAGGATCTGCGCGGCGCTCCAGCCCTGGTTGATCGCATACCCCAGGGCGCCGTACTGGCTGAGCCCGATCCCATGGCCGTAGCCATGACCGTCGAGGATGATGCTGCTCGAGGTGCTGGCCGGCGAGGTGGTGGCCGGAGCCGATGCGGCGACCGGTGCGACGGGCATGGCGACGGCCGCAGCCATCGCCGCACCGGCCATGATCCCGCGCGTCATCCGTGTCGTGCTCAATCGTCTCGTCATCGTCTGCCCCTCCTGACCAGGTGCTCAGAAGTCATCGGCACGAAGGGTGGGTAGCTCAAGCCGCGGGTGCGCCGTCGGGCATTGCGAGGGCGGATGTCGGTCCCCAGTGGAGCCGCCCGGTAGCGTTGCTGCCTTGGCCAAGGACAACGACCAACCGTCGGCGCTGCAGCGTCTCCCGCTCCCCGAAGGCACGTTGCCGGTGGGGGTCGGCCTCCTCGTCAACGGCATCTCCAGCTACGCCTTCTTCAAGATCGGCAAGAGCGCTCTCGGCGAGGTCGACTTCAAGCCGATCAGCAGCCTGTGGTTCGCCACCTTCTTCCTCGCGCCCGGGTTCTTCATCCCGCTGGAACAGGAGCTCGGCCGCTCGATCGCCCAACGCCGCGCCCGCGGCCAGGGCGGTCTGCCACTCGTGCGGCGGGTCCTGCCGCTGGCGCTGATCCTCGCCGCGCTGGTGACGCTCATCATCCTGATCGCCTCCGGCCAGATCACCGATCGCTTCTTCGACGGCGACTGGGTGGTGACGGCTGCGCTGTTGATCGGCTTCCTCGCCTACCTGCCGGGCCACATCGCTCGCGGCATCTGCGCGGGGCACGGCCGCTTCTCGTCCTACGGCATCGTCATCGGCTTCGACGGCGCCACGAAGATCATCGGCTGCACGGTGCTCTGGGCGAGCGGCGTGAAGGCCATCGGGGCCTACGCGATGGTGGTGGCTCTCGCGCCGCTGCTCGGCTTCTTCGTCGTGATGTTCCGCCGCGATCTCGGTGCTGACCCCGGCCCCGAGGCATCGTGGTCAGAGGTCACCCCGAACCTCGGCTGGCTGCTCGCCGGATCCGTCGTCAGCGCCGGCCTCGTCAACGCCGGGCCGATCATGCTCGACCTGTTCGAGCACGGCAAGGGCGATGCGGCGGCGCAGACCGTCACGTGGTTCGGGTCGGGCGTGCTGCTCGGACGCATCCCGCTGTTCATGTTCCAGGCGGTGCAGGCTGCGCTGCTCCCCCGCCTGGCCGGCCTGGCCGGCGCTGGCAAGCTCGACGAGTTCCGCCACGGGCTGCGCAACCTCCTGCTCGTCGTCGCCGGGGTGGCCGCCGCCGGTGCCCTCGGCGCCGCCGCGATCGGGCCGACGTTGCTGGAGAAGGCCTTCCAAGCGCACCTCGAAACGCGGACGATCACGATGCTCGCCCTCGGTTCTGGGATCTACATGATCGCCCTGACGTTCGCCCAGGCAGTGATCGCGCTGCACGGCCACTCGCTCGTCGCGCTCGGCTGGCTGGTCGGGTTGGTCACGTTCGTACTCGTCGTCTGGCTGAGCTCGCACGACGCACTGCTGCGCGTCGAGCTCGCCCTGGTGGCGTCATCCGTGGCCGCTGCGCTGTCGTTCGCGCTGGCCCTGCGGATGCGCCTGGCGGCCGGCGTCGCCCCGGACCTCGGCTCGCTGGTCGAAGCCGCGGTCGACCACCCCTACGAGGCCTGAGGCACGACGGGAGGGCTGGGACGCGGCGCCAGGAGCGCCAGCGACCAGCCGCCGCGAGGAGCGGCCCAAGGTCGTCCGCGACCGGAGGCCAGTCCCGAACCGGAGATTCAGGACGGGACGGCGAGACCGGCCTTCTTGGCCTCGAGCTCGAGGTCGTTGGCCACCATCATCGAGACCAGCTGGTCGAACTGGACCTCGGGGGTCCAGCCGAGCTCGGTGCGGGCCTTGGTGGCGTCGCCGATGAGCAGGTCGACCTCGGCCGGGCGGAAGAACCGCTGGTCCTGGCGCACGTGCGACTGCCAGTCCTCGATGCCGACCTCGGCGAACGCGTACTTGACGAGATCCTCGATGCTGTTCATCACGCCGGTGGCGATGACGTAGTCGGCGGGGCTGTCCTGCTGCAGCATCAGCCACATCGCCTTGACGTAGTCGCCGGCGAATCCCCAGTCACGCTTGCTGTCGATGTTGCCGAGCACGACGTGGTCCTGCAGCCCGAGCTTGATCCGGGCCGCGGCATTGGTGACCTTGCGGGTGACGAACTCGAGGCCGCGGCGCGGGCCCTCGTGGTTGAAGAGGATGCCGCTGCACGCGTACATGCCGTAGCTCTCGCGGTAGTTGACCGTGATGTCGTGGCCGAACACCTTCGCGCAGCCGTACGGGCTGCGGGGGTGGAACGGCGTCAGCTCGGTCTGCGGGGTCTCGCGCACCTTGCCGAACATCTCCGACGACGACGCCTGGTAGAAGCGGATCGGGTTGTTCTCGTTGCCGCCCACCATCCGGATCGCCTCGAGCATGCGCAGCACGCCGAGGCCGGTGATGTTGGCCGTGAGCTCGGCCTGGTTGAAGCTCATCGCGACGAACGAGATCGCGCCGAGGTTGTACACCTCGTCGGGCTGGGCCACCGTCATCGCCTTGACCAGCGACGGCAGGTCGGCCAGGTCGCCGGGCACGAACTCGATGAACGGCATCTCCTCGTGCAGGCTGGTCGCCTTGGGGTTGTTCTGACCGGTGATCATGCCGTAGACCTCGTAGCCCTTGCCGTGGAGGAACTCGGCGAGGTGACGACCGTCTTGGCCGGTGATACCAGTGATGAACGCGCGGGGCATGTGAAGGGTCCTGAGTTGTTGCGGCGGTGTCCCGAGCGGCCGCGCGGGACACCGCAGTCTAGGGGGTGCGGCGGAGGCTCCCCCATCATCGGCCCCGCTGATCGGCCGGTACCATGCCCTGCGTGGGAGGGCCGATCGAGCACGACACGCCCGTCACGGTGGCCGTCGACGCCGGTCCGCTGCTCGGTCAGATCACGGGCATCGGCGCTGCGGTCGGGCAGATGATCGCCTCGCTCGACGCTCGCGACGACGTCGCGCTGCGTCCGTATGCGCTCAGCTTCCGGGGCACCCTCCAGGACGGGATGACCCGGCTGCCGCTGCCGGCGATGGTGGCCCAGCGGCTGTGGAGCCGCGCCGGCCATCCCCGGCTCGATCATTGGCTTCGGCCGGCGCAGGTGCTGCACGGCACCAACTACGTGGTCGGGCCGAGCCGGCTGCCCCGACTGGTCACCGTCTACGACTGCTGGTTCCTGCGCAACCCGGCGCACGCCGCGCCCGACGTGGCGCGTGCTGGCGACGTGCTCCGCCGGGCCGTCGCTACCGGTGCGCTCGTGCACGCGTCGTCACACGCGACCGCCGACGCCGTACGCGAGCTGCTGCACACCGACCGGGTCGAGGTGGTGCCGCTCGCCGCGCTGCCGCTGACGGCCACCACCGGTTCGACACCGATCTCCGACCCGGCCATCGCCGGCGGTGCGCCGTTCGTGCTGGCCATCGGCACCCTCGAACGCCGCAAGAACCTGCCCCGCCTCGTCGCTGCGTTCGGGGCGATCGCGGCGGCACATCCAGCGCTGCACCTGGTGCTCGCCGGTGGCGACGGCGATGACATCGGTGCGGTCGACACCGCCATCGCCGCGCTCACGGCCGATGGGCGCGCCCGGGTCGTCCGCACCGGCCGCGTCGACAATGCCACCAAGCGTTGGCTGCTCGAGCACGCCCGGCTGCTGGCCTACCCGTCGCTCGACGAAGGCTTCGGGTTCCCGTTGCTGGAGGCGATGCAGCACGACCTCCCCATCGTCGCCTCCGATCGCGGATCGATCCCCGAGGTGGCCGGCGACGCCGCGCTGCAGGTCGGCGCCGACGACGTCGACGCGCTCGCGGCCGCCATCGACACGCTCGTCACCGACGATGAAGTCCGCAGCCGTCTCGTCCGCGCCGGGCACGAGCGGCTCAGCGTGTACTCGTGGCCCGACACCGCGCGACAGCTCGCTGCGCTCCACCACCGCCTCGCCGAGGAAGGATCCTGATGATCACCGTTGTCTCCGGAGGTGTGGGCGCCGCCCGCTTCCTGCGCGCCCTGCTCCAGATCGTGCCGGCCGATGAGATCACCGCCATCGTCAACACCGGTGACGACACGGTGATGCACGGGCTGTCGATCTCGCCCGACATCGACACCGTCACCTACACCCTCGCCGGTGCGATCGACCCGGTGCGCGGTTGGGGGCTCAGCGACGAGACCTGGCGGGCGATGGCGGCGTTGGCCCGCTTCGTCGACGTGCGCCCGGCGGGCTCCACCGCCGCACCGACGTGGTTCAACCTCGGCGATCAGGACCTCGCCACCCACTTCTACCGCACCGCGCGGTTGCACGAGGGCGCCACGCTCACCGAGGTGACGTCCGAGATCGCCCGTGCGTTCGGCGTCGGGATCGCACTGTTGCCGATGACCGACGCAACGGTGGAGACACGGGTGACCCTCGCCGACGGCTCCGGCGAGGAGATCAGCTTCCAGGAGTACTTCGTGCAGCGCCAGCACGGAGTGCCGGTCAGCGCCGTGCGCTTCGTCGGCGCCGACGTCGCCCAGCTCACCGCTGCGGCTCGGGCCGCCCTCACCGCCGCCGATGCGGTCGTGATCGCGCCGTCGAACCCGCTGGTGTCGATCGGCCCGATGCGCGCCCTGCACGATGTCGATGCGCTGCTCGCCGGTCGGCGCGACACGGTCGTGGCCGTCTCGCCCATCGTCGGTGGTGCGGCGCTGAAGGGTCCGGCCGACCACATGCTCACCGAGCTCGGCCACGAACCGTCGGTGGTGGGTGTGGCCCGCCTCTACGCGCCGATCTCGAGCGCGCTCGTCATCGACCCGGTCGACGCCCACCTCGCCGACGCGGTCGAGGCCGAGGGGATGCGCGCCATCGTGGTGCCGTCGATCATGAGCAGCGCCGAGGTCTCGGCAACCCTCGCCCGGGCCACGCTGGCCGCCGCCGGACGCTGACCGTCAGGAGCGCTCGGCCGCCGGCGCGTACGTCGCCACCGTCGACCGCAACCCGCTCGCGAGCTCTGTCCACGGCGACCACTGCAGGTGGATGCGCGCCCGGGTCGGCGACACCGCGACCCGCGAGAGATCACGGGCGCGGCGCGGCAGCGAGACGACCGCGGCGTCGGGCGCGATGAGTGCGGCGAGGTCGCGGACGGAGGTCTGCACGCCCGTGCCGACGTTGATCATCAACCCACCGCCGCGCTGGCCGGCGCGCACGATGGCGTCGACCGCGTCGTCGGCGTAGATCAGATCACGTGTCTGGCGGCCATCGCCGTGGACCTCGAGCGGGCGGCCCGCTGCAAAGGCGGCGGCGAAGCTGGCGACCACGCCGTCGGCCGGCCGCTGACGCGGTCCGTACACCGACGACAACGCCAGCGCGGTGTGCTCCACCGCGTGCTCGTTGCGATACAGGGTGAGCAGCTCGACGACCGTGCGGGCGAGCACGCCGCGCAGCCCGTTGGGCTCGAACGCACGGCTCTCCTTCACGGGCAGTTCGCGCGACGGCACCTCGCCGTAGAGCGCTCCGGCGGGGAGGGCGACCACCACCTTGCCGACACCGTGGCTGCGCGCGGCCTCGAGCACGGCGAGCAGGCTGGCGATGGCCGAGCCGTCGACGTCGCGGTCGAACTGGCCGGGCGTGAGCAGGCCGAGGTGGAAGATGACGTCGGGTCGCCGCATCGACACCAGCGAGCCGAAGTCACCGGCGCGCACGTCGAGCGTGTGGATCTTCAGCGAGCCGCCCGCGGCGCGGGCATCGGCGAGGTTGCCGAGCACGCCGGTGGACAGATCGTCGACGACATCGGTGGGTGAGCCCTCGGCCAGCAGCCGGTCGACGACGTGCGAGCCGAGGAAGCCGGCACCTCCGACGACGAGTGGGGTCATGACCGCATGTTGTCAGGCAATGCGTTCGTCGGTGCGACTCTCGCCTGCAGCCACCACGCCGTCGGCACCGACGACGCAGCCCGACACCGATGCACCGTCGCCGATGTCGCCCATGACGACGCTGTGGCTGACCGTCGCACCGACGCCGACGCGGCCACCCGCCAGGATCACCGATGACACCACCGAGGCTCCGTCGGCCACGGTTGCGCCGTGGGCGATGATCGAATCGCGCGTCGACACGTCGCTGCCGATGACGCTGCCATCGGCGATCGCCACGGCACGGCTGTGCTCGGGCCGCTTGCCGGAGATGACGTCGAGGTTCGCCTGGAGGAACAGCTCCGGCGTGCCCGTGTCGACCCAGTAGTCGTCGGTGGGCATCGCCCACAGGCGGTGCTCGGCGACGATGACGGGGAAGATCTCGCGCTCGATGCTGACCTTGCGGCCACCGGGGATGCGGGCCAGCACGGACGGCTCGAACACGTAGGTGCCTGCGTTGATCATGTTGCTCGACGTGGTGCCCGGTGCCGGCTTCTCGACGAAGCGCCGGACCAGCCCGGAGGCGTCGGTCTCGACCACGCCGAACGCCGACGGATCGGCCACCGGCGTGAGGTGCAACGTGGCCTCGGCCCCGTTTGCACGGTGGAACGCGACGAGCGCGGCGATGTCGAGGTCGGTCAGCACGTCGCCGTTGGCGACGACGAACGTGTCGTCGATGCGGGCGAACCCGGCGGCGAAGGCGATCGCACCCGCCGTGTCGAGTGGCTCGGGCTCGACCGCGTAGGTGAGGGTGGCACCGGCACAGGTGCCGTCGGGAAACGCTTCGACGAACGGCTCCGGCTTGAACCCGAGGGCGAGGACGACCTCGGTGACGCCGCCGCGGACGAGGTTGCCGACGAGGCGCTCGATGATCGACACGTGCCCGACGGGCAGCATCGGCTTCGGGACGCTGAGGGTCAGCGGGCGCAGGCGGGTGCCGAAGCCTCCGACCAGGACGACCGCCCGCATCAGCCCCCCGTCGTGGTGGTGCTGGCCGCCTTCACGGTGGTGGCCGTCGAGGACGCCACGGTGGTGGCCGACGGCTCCCCGGCGGCGGTGCCGGCGGTGGAGGTGGGCGTGCTGCCCGACGTGTCGCCCGTGCCGGTGGAGACCGTGGTGGCCGCGGTGCTGCCGGTGCCGACCGTCGAGTCGCTGGTGACGGTGCTGTCGTTGGTGACGGTGTTGCCACTGCCGTCGGCCGCACCGAGCTCGGGCAGGTTGAATGCCGTCTCGGGCGCCTTCACCGGCGTGTCGTCGGGGACGTAGGCGACCACGAAGACCATGCCGTCGTTCTTGATCCGGACGTCGCCCATGTTCGTGGTGTACACGGCGGGGTCCTGGGGGTCCTTGCCGCCGGGGATCTGCGTGTAGTGGTTCCACACCCAGACCTTCAGCGACGCCGTCTTCTCGACACCGTTGATCTTGCACTTCGACTTGCCCTCTTCGAACACGTCGCCACCCTGCGAGGCCGGGAACGCGAGCTTCGTGTTGCTCAAGGTGACGTGGTAGTTGTTCAAGAACACGCCGAGCTTGGCGTTGGTGCCGGTGGCCTTGCCGCTCGAGTTCGGGTGCCAGTGCATCACGCCGTCGCCGTGCGAGTGGATGCCGGTGGCGACGAACTCCTGGCTGATCAGCTGGCCATTCGCGTCGGTCTCTTCGAGCGTGCCGGTGAGGTTCGGCTCGAACTTGAGGCCGTTCTCGTCGCAGACGTAGAAGCCCAGCGCGGCGTGCCAGTGCTCGAGCGAGGTCGGCTCACCCTCACCCGGCCCGGGGCGCGACTGGCGGGCGTACACGACGAGCGCGCCGAGGAGCGCGACGATGATGACGATCACCACCGGGAAGAGGGTGCCACCTTGGAAGCGCACCTTCTTGCCCTTGCCCTTCTGGGCGAGCTTGGCGACCTTGCTGGCGGACGATGATGAAGCCACGAGTATGCGAGGTTACAGGCCAGAGCTCCTCGTTCCGCCTCAGGCCCGGCGGCCCCCGAGCAGTTCCCGGAACAACGCTGCGTAGGCCTCCGCGACGGCCGCCGGCGACGCCGCGGCCTCGACCCAGGTGCGACCTGCTGCACCCATCGCCGCAGCTCGGGCGGGGTCCGCGAGCATGTCGCGCAGTGCGGCAACGAACGCCGCCGCATCGTCGGGCGGCACCGCGACGCCCGCACCGGACTCGGCGATGATGCGCGGCACCTCGGTGCCGGGATCGATCGCCGCGACGATCGGCCGGCCCGCGGCGAGGATCGAGTACGTCTTCGACGGCACGCTCACCCGGCCCAGCCCAGCCCGCAGCGGCACGATGTGGATGTCGCCCGACGCGAGCACCTCGGCGAGCCGGTCGAGCGGCTGGTAGTCGCCGACCCGCACGTTGGCGAGGCCGGCGACCTGCTCGACGAGGCCCGCCTTGGCCGAGCCCTCTCCGTTGATCAGGAAGATCACGTCGGGCAGCTCACGAGCGGCCGCGACCACGAGCTCGAGCGACTGCGAGAACCCGACGTTGCCCGCGTACAGCACCACCGGCTCGTCGCCGATGCCGAGCTCGGTGCGGTACGCGGTCATCCGATCGAGCGGACGGATCTCCTCGGTCAGCACGAAGTTCGGGATGACGCGCACCCGGTCGGCCAGCGCTGCCGGCAACTTGGCCACGACGTTGTCACGCAGGTCGCCGCTGAGCACGGTGACCGCGTCCGAGCGCCGGTAGCTGAACCGCTCGAGCCACGACGCGACCGGGATGACGATGCGGCCGAACGTGCTCGATCGGTCCAGCGCGCCGGTCTCGATCGCCGCATCCGGGAACACGTCCTGGATGTTGAAGACGAACACCCCGCGGCGAACGATGGACATGACCCAGCCGATGACGCCGTTCGTCAGCGGGGGCGACATCGCCAGCACACCGTCGACCCGGCCGCCGCGCAGACCGCTCAGCCCGGCGAGCGCGCTGAAGCCCAGGAAACCCAGCGCCCGGCGGGCCAGGTTGGTCTTGTCGTCGCCGGGGAAGGGATGGACGCGGGTGATCGAACCCCACGTGGTCCGTTCGCGACGAATCCACCTCCCCGTCCAGCCGTCCTCGATCGCGTGGTGCCGGTACCACGGCAGGGCGGTGACGACGTGCACCTCGTGGCCCTGAGCGACGAGCTCGTGGACGATGCGGGTCATCACCGATCCGGTCGGCGCGGTGTCGGGCTCGAAGTGCGGGCACAGCACTGCGAGGCGCAGCGGGCCGCCGCGGTGAGCTTCGAGGGATCGGCGGCGTCGGGTCATCGCAGGGCGAGAGCGTAGGCGCCGAGCAACGCCTCGGCGGAGCGTGCCGCGGTGAACATCGCCGCCCGAGCGTGCCCTGCGGCGACCAGCTCGGCGCGACGGGTGACGGCTTCGTCGAGGGCGCCTCCCCAGGCATCGACGTCGAGCGCGCGCACGATCGCTGCGTCGCCCGCGACCTCGGGCAGGCAGGTGCGGTCGCTGCAGATCACCGGCGCGCCGAGCGTCATCGCCTCGATCACCGGCGCGCCGAAGCCCTCGTACTCGCTGGGGAACACCATCGCCGTCGCCATCTGCAGCAGCCCGTCTCGATCGGCGCGGCTCACCCGGCCCGGGCGCACGACCCGGTCGCTCACGCCGAGGTCGGCGATCGCCCGCTCGACGTCGGCATCGGCCAGACCCTGCCCGCCGATCAGCACGAGCCGCAGCGACGGGTCGGTCCAGCGCCTCGCCAGCATCTGTAGCGCGAACAGGTGCCCCTTGTGCGGATGGGTGATGGCGGGGAGCACGATCACCGGTCCGTCGCCGAGCGCGTATCGGGAGCGCAGCGTCGCCTCGTCGGTGGCATCGAGGCCGAGCGTCGGCTCCATCCCGTGCGGCACGACGACGACATCGTCAGGATCGATGTCGTACGCATCGATGACCGTGCCGCGCACGAACTCGGTCGGCACCGTGATGACGGTCGCCCGCCGGGCCGAGCGGGGCATGCTGCTGCGGATGTAGAGCCGCTTGAGCGGCTGCATGTACTGCGGGTAGGTGAGGTACTGCAGATCGTGGATCGTCAGCACCGACGGCTGGTGCATCCGCAGCGGAACGGTGCCCCCGCCGTGGTGGACCAGGCTGCTGCCGGCGGTCTGCTCGAACAGCCAGGTGTTCTCGTACGCGACGCGCCGGCCGCGGCTCTCCCCCGTGATCGGCGCCTCGACGACGTGCATCGCCTCGGCCACGTCGGGATGCGCAGTGGCGAAGCCCTGTGGCGCGTAGACGGTGGGCACGACGACGAGGCTCGGACGGGGCCCGGGGCGGTCCTCGATCTCGGCCAGCCCGAGCATCTGCCGGACGAGGTACTCCTCGCTGCCGCCGACCTTGCCGGGCACGCAGAACAGGAGGTTGACCGACACGGCGGCCGTTCCAGAGTGGGTCCTCCTCGACCTGGGCACGGCCGGCCTAGACGAGCTCGCCGTACGCCGCAGCCGTCAGCTCAGCGGTGTTGTGCCATGTCGCCTGGGCGACGCGGTGGCGGCCCTTCGTGCTCAGCTCAGCGCGCCGCATCGCCGCCTCGGTGATGCCGCGCGCGATGTCGGCGATGTCGTTCGGGTCGACGAGGATGGCCGCGCCGTCGGCAGCCTCCTGTGTCGCGGTGTCGCCACTCGTGACCACCGGCGTGCCCTGCGCCATCGCCTCGAGCACGGGCAGGCCGAACCCCTCGTGCACGCTCGGGTAGCAGAACACGTGCGCGCCGGCGTAGAGCGCCCACAGATCCGTCTTCGGCACGAAGCCGAGGAAGCGGACGTTGCTGTCGAAGCCCTGCCCGGCGTCGCCCCAACCGTCGGCGCCGGCGACGATGAGTGGCAGCGGCTCCTCGAGCAGCGAGACCGCCTTGGCGAGACGGCGCAGGTTCTTGCGCGGCTCGACCGTGCCGACGAACAGCAGGTACCGCTCCGGCAGTTGGTAGGCGACGCGCACCCGCACGACATCGGCGGCCTCGGCGTGCTCGAACTCGACGCCGAGCGGCACGTGACGCAGCCTGTCGCTGTCGATGCCGGCGACGACGCAATCGTCCATCGTTGCCAACGAGCAGCACAGGACGAGATCGGCCCAGCGCTTCGTCAGCTCGAGGCTGCGGTTGAACACCCGGTTGCCGTGGCGGGTGAAGTTGGCCGGGGTGTGCAGGAAGGCCAGATCGTGCAACGTGACCACCAGCGGCTTGCGCGTGGGGCACGGGATGAGCGTAGTGGCGTGCACGATGTCGACCGGTCCGGTGACGGACTCGGGGCGGGGCCAGTTGAGGTGCAGCCACGACTCGTACAGCCACGGCGCGGCGATCGGCAGCTGCTTCCACGGGATCGTGGGCATCCACTCCTCGTGCGGCGGTTTGGTGTGGCGGCCGGCCACCCCGATCAGCTCGACGTCGTCGATGCCGTCCATCGCCTCGGCGGTGCGCAACGCCGCGACGCCCGTCCCACCGGGCACCCGATGCCAACACTGCTCCAATGTGTAGGCCACCCGCACGGGCACCATCATGCCCGGTGCCGCCGCCAACCAGCACAATCGCCCGATCCTCGGACGACGGCCGTCGGATCAGCCGACGAGCACCGCCTGGATCTCGCGGATCGTCACGTCGGCGTGGCTCGACGTCTCGAAGTCCGGCAGATGCTTGCTGGCACCGCCGTTCGACCTCCAGCTGATGCCCCACACGATCGTCATCGTCGCCCCGAACGTGCCGGACTGGCTGACCTCCGACGAATGGCGGTACGCGTAGGTGCACGACGACTCGGCGTCGTCGTCGGTGCCGGTCTGCCAGACCTCGCCGGCGCCGTGGCACACGAGCAGCTGTCCGCCCGGTTCACCCGGTGAGTACGCGAGCCGCAACGGTGTGGCCGTCGTGGTGGCCGAGGCGATGCCGGTCGGCGTCGGCACCCACGCCGTCACCGACACCGGGGCGAACTGGGCCGAGTCGGTCCACAGCCACATGCCGACGTTGACGACGCCCTCCGACGTCTTCGGCGCCGACCGGATCGTCGGTGCCGGCAACCACTGCTGCACCATCTGCGCCGTGATCGTCCCGAGGTTCGCTGGCGACACCTGCGACACCCACACGCCGGTGATGGCGTGCGGGCAGCTACGCAGGAACAGGTTCTGGGTCACCCCGTTCACCACCCGGTGATCGACGATCGCCGAGTCGAACGTCGACGCCTCCGCCGCCGGCACCCAGACGCACCCGTTGCTGTCGTGCTTCCCCTTCCCCGACGGCGGCGTCCCGTACTGCACCCCCGCGTAGATGGCGCTGTTCTGGACGCCACCGGTAACCCCCGTACCGTCATTGTCTGAAGCCTCCGCCGTTGTCGACGCCGCGAGCGAACAACCGGCAAACAAGACCACCGCTAGGAAGCGCATATGTTCTCTCCGACCACTTGCCGCAGCGTGTCGCCTGTAAAGAGCAACCATCTGCTGCCGTCGTTGCGCATCTCCCATCGAACTCGGTAGGACGAGAGGTCGTCGTTGTACACGATGTCATCATCCGGATTGGCTGGATCCGCGATGTCGTAGATCACGGTGGTGTCATAGACGCAAATCGTCACATAGGCGGAGTCACCTTCGAAGCCCACACTTTCGATCTTCAGATCATCACCGCCGTGGCCTTCGACTGCCCGTAGGTTCAGCGCCGTTCGTTGCTCAACCACGTCGCGCGTCTTGAGATCCATCGGTGAGCCAGGAATCGCGATCGATGCGTAATCGCAGGTAAACGGGTCGTAGGTACAATGCGATCGCGCCGCGAAAGCCGCCATGTAGTCCGCTCGAACCTCGTCCTCTTTGGACGGAGGCTCGGTCGCGACGGGCAGCGTGGTCGTCGGTGGTTCGGTGGTGGTCGGCAACGCCGTGGTGGTCGTCGTCGGGGCGATCGTCGTCGGTGCTGCGGTCGTCGTCGGTGCCGCAGTCGTGGTCGGTGCGGCAGTGGTCGAGGTCGTCGTGACCGGCGTGGTGCCGAGGTCGAGTCCGCGATCGCCGGATCCGCTGGAACATGCGGCGAGGGCCAGTGCCGCCATGGCACACGTCGTCATGATGGGTACGCGCACACGCCACCTTCCCGAATCGCTCACGTCCCGATGAGTGCTCCGTGGGTCGAGAACTGGAAATCAAAACCGCCGGCCGCATCTTTCCGGATCACGACTTCCGGTGTCAACGGTTCGCCCGGGTGATTCCCGTCGAGACACGCCGACGGCGCCGTGCGCGCACCGGCCGTACAATCGCCCGATGAGCACGTCCACGATGCCAGCGGCGTTCATCGGGCACGGCACGCCGATGAACGCGCTCGACGACAACACCTACACCCGCGCCTGGCAGGCGCTGGGCGCATCGGTGCCGACGCCGCGGGCGCTCCTGGTGATCTCGGCGCACTGGTACATCAACGCCACGGCGGTGACGGCGATGGCCAGGCCGCGCACGATCCACGACTTCTACGGGTTCCCACAGGAGCTGTTCGACGTCGAGTACCCGGCGCCGGGGTTCCCCGAGCTGGCCGGCGAGGTGGCCGACATCGTGCAGCCGACGTGGGTCGGCGCCGACACCGACAGCTGGGGCCTCGACCATGGCACGTGGAGCGTGCTCTGCCACATGTTCCCGAAGGCCGATGTCCCGGTCGTGCAACTGGCCATCAACGCCGAGCAGCCGCTCGAGTACCACCTCGCCCTCGGCGCCGCGCTGGCCCCCTTGCGCGACGACGGCGTGATGATCGTGGGCAGCGGCAACGTCGTGCACAACCTCGGCATGCTCGACTTCCGCCAGGCCGAGTCCGGGTTCGACTGGGCGCACCGGTTCAACGAGGAGGCGTTGCGGTTGATGGGATCGAGCCCGGAGGAGACGGCGTCGCTCGGCGCGCATCCCGACTTCCGTCGCGCCGCGCCGACGCCGGACCACTTCATCCCGTTCCTCTACATCGCCGGACTGGCCGCTGCGGCCGGCACCACCGGCACGGTCATCGCCGACGGCTACTTCGCCGGCTCGCTGTCGATGACGTCCTGGACGATCTGACCGCGTGATGTCGTCCAGCGGACGACATCTGGCGGGCAGACGAAACCGCGCCACTCACCGACCGCGTGATGTCGTCCCGCAGACGACATCACGCGGTCAGTCGCGTGACATCACAGGCGTCTGAGCCGGGTCAGGTCCCGGTGAGCGCCGCGACGATCGGCGCGAAGTCGCGGGCCTTGTCGCCCGGAATCACGGTGTACGAGTAGCCCCAACGCTCGCGGCGGGCGTGCAGGCGCTCGGCGATCTCGGTCGGCGAGCCGATGAGGGTCAGCGGAGAGCCGAGCACGTCGGCGGCCGGCGCCTCGAAGACCGTGCCGAGGAACTCGCCCATCCCGGCGCTGTCCTCGGTGACCTCGGCGACGGAGAGCCAGGCGTTGATCTCGAGATCGTCGAACCGGTCGCCGGCGCCCTCGCGCACCCACGCGACCTTGTCGTCCATCCGGGCCGGGAGCGCGTCTTGCGCGGCGGCGGTGTCGATCTCGCCGGAGTGGATGGACGCGTTGACGCCGACGATGTCGGCGACCTTGCCGGCGAAGCGCAGCACCCGCTTGCCGCCACCGGCGAGGACGATCTTCGGCCCGCCGGGACGGAACGGCTTGGGCGTGCCGTCCAGATCGGTGATCGTGTAGTGCTCGCCGGCGAACGTGACGGACTCGCCGGAGAACAAGCCCTTGATGATGGTGACGTGCTCGATCATCCGGTCGACGCGCACCTTCGGCGCATCCATCGGGATGCCCGAACGGTCGTAGTCGAGCTTCTTCCAGCCGGCGCCGAGCCCGACCTCGAGCCGGCCCCCGGACAGCAGGTCGATGGTGGCGAGCTCGCGAGCGAGGACCGCTGGATGCCGGTAGTCGCAGTCGAACACCAACGCACCCACGTTCAACGTCGTCGTCACAGCGGCGGCCGTCGCCATCGCGGTGATCGGGCCGAGGCCCTCGTCGAAGTGATCCGGCACGAACATCGTCGAGTACCCGAGGGCCTCGACCTCGCGAACGGAATCGGCCCAGGAGAGCCCCTCGCTCGGTGCCTGCATGTCGACCGCGAACCTGAACCGCCGGGGATGAGTCACGGCCACTGTCTAGCGCACGTCATTGCCTACTGTGGTCGACGCGCCCCTGCACGCGGGCGCCGAAAGGACGACGATGAGCTCGAGCACGGTGATCCGCACGACCACGAACGACGGGCTGGACATGGTGGCCGACGTGCAGGGCGATCCGGCCGATCCGTGCGTGCTGCTGTTCCACGGTGGCGGTCAGACCCGCCACGCCTGGGGCGGCGCGCTGTCCGCCCTCGCGGCGACGTCGTGGTACGCCGCGTCGTTCGATCTGCCCGGCCACGGCGACAGCGCGTGGGTGCCCGACGGCAACTACGACATCGACCGCTTCGCGAACGCGGTGGCCGACGTGTCGAACGAGTTCCGCCATCCGGTCCTCGTCGGCGCGTCACTCGGCGGTCTCTCGTCGCTGGTCGCGGTCGGCGAAGGGCTCGTCCACGATCCGGCCGCGCTGGTGCTGGTCGACGTCACGCCGCGGATGGAGAAGGCCGGCGTCACCCGCATCAGCGACTTCATGCGCCTCGGCATCGACGGGTTCGACTCGCTGGAGGACGTCGCTGACGCCGTCGCCAGCTACGTGCCGAACCGCCAGCGGCCCAAGGACGTCAGCGGGTTGCGCAAGAACGTGCGCCAGCGCGCCGACGGCAAGTGGGTGTGGCACTGGGACCCGAAGTTCTTCTCACGCATGGGACCGGAGACGGCCGCCGACGACGCGACCTCGGACTCCGGCGAGCCGACAGCCGGCCGGTTCTCACCACCGATGCGGCTCCACGCGGCGAGCCGCAAGGTGCGCATCCCGACGCTGCTCGTGCGCGGCGGCAGCAGCGATGTGGTCAGCGCCGAGGGCGCGGCCGAGCTGCTCGAGCTGATCCCCCATGCCGAGATCGTCGACGTCGCCGGTGCCGGGCACATGGTGGCCGGCGATCGCAACGACCGGTTCAACGACGCAGTGATCGAGTTCCTCGAGCGGGTCGTCCGCGGCGGTGCCTGAGAAGCTGCTGGAGGCGTTGCTCGACGAGCTGCGTGGCGTCGTCGGTGAGGAGCACGTCGTCACCGACACCGACGCGCAGCAGGGCTACGTCACCGACTGGACGGGCCGCTTCCACGGCTCGACGCCGGCCGTCGTCCGTCCGGGATCGACGGCGGAGGTGGCCGCGATCGTCGACGTGTGCCGCCGCCAGCGGATCGCGATCGTGCCCCAGGGCGGCAACACCGGACTCGTCGGAGGCGGCGTGCCGCTCGCCGGCGAGGTGGTGGTGAGCCTGCGCCGGATGAGCTCGATCGGAGCCGTCGACGTCGCCGCCCGGCAGGTCACCGCTCAGGCGGGCGCGACGCTGGCAGCCGTTCGCGCCGCGGCTGCGGCCGCCGGGCTCGCCTACCCGATCGACCTCGGAGCGCGAGACAGCGCCACCATCGGCGGCACCATCGCCACCAACGCCGGCGGGCTCAACCTGCTCCGCTACGGCGGCACGCGCCAGCACGTCGTGGGCATCGAGGCCGTGCTCGGCAACGGCACCACCATCAGCGCGCTCGGCGGGCTGATCAAGGACAACACCGGCTACCACCTGCCGTCGCTGCTGTGCGGCAGCGAGGGCACGCTCGGCATCGTCACCGCCGCCCGCCTCGCCCTCGTGCCGCGATACGACCAGCGCGTCACGGCGCTCCTCGCGTTCGGCGATGTCGACGCCGCGGTGCGGGCCGTTGCCGCGCTGCGCAACGAGATCGACTCGCTGGAGGCGGCCGAGCTGTTCCTCGACGCCGGCCTGCGACTCGTCTGCGACGCGTTCGACCTCCGGCCGCCGTTCGCCGAGCCGCATGCGTTCTACGTGCTCGTCGAGGCGGCCGATCGCGTCGATCCGACGGCCGCGTTGGCCGATGCCGTGCAACGCCTCGCCGGCGTGGCGGACGTCGCGGTGGCCGACGGCGACGCTCGCCGCCATGCGCTGTGGCGCTACCGCGAGGAGCACACGCTGGCCATCAACACCGTGGGAGCGCCGCACAAGCTCGACATCACCGTGCCGGTCGAGCAGCTCGCCGGGTTCGTGCGCGACATCCCGGGTGTGATCGCCACCCGCCGCCCGCAGGCGCGCACCTGGATGTTCGGCCACGTCGGCGACGGCAACCTGCACGTCAACATCACCGGCCTCGACCCCGACGACGAGGCCGCCGACGAGGTCGTGTTCGGGCACGTCGTCGGGCTCGGCGGGAGCATCAGCGCCGAGCACGGGATCGGCACGGCGAAGAAGCAGTGGCTGCACCTCAACCGCAGCGCGGCCGAGATCGACGCGATGCGCGCGATCAAGCACGCCCTCGACCCCGACGGCGTCATGAACCCCAACGCGCTGTTGCCGTGAGCCAGTTGGCTCCCTGACCCGGCCCACCGAGCGACATGGGAGGATGGGCCGATGCGCTATCGACGTCTCGGACGAACCGCCCTCCAGGTCAGCGAGCTGTGCCTCGGCACGATGAACTTCGGGCCGCAGACGCCCGAGCCGGAGTCGTTCCAGATCATGGATCGCGCCCTGGATCTCGGGATCAACTTCTTCGACACCGCCAACCGGTACGGCGGCGACAAGGGTGCCGGCGCGACGGAGGAGATCATCGGCCGCTGGTTCGCCCAGGGTGGCGGCCGCCGCGAGAAGGTGGTGCTCGCGACCAAGCTGTACGGGGCGATGTCGGAGTGGCCGAACGACGGTCGGCTGAGCGCGCGCCACATCCGCGCAGCGTGCGACGAGAGCCTGCGCCGGATGCAGACCGACCACATCGACGTCTACCAGATGCACCACATCGACCGGACCGCCCCGTGGGACGAGGTCTGGCAGGCGATGGACACGCTCGTCCAGCAGGGCAAGGTCATCTACGTCGGCAGCAGCAACTTCGCCGGGTGGCACATCGTGCAGGCCAACGAGCAGGCCAAGCAGCGCGGGTCGCTCGGCCTCGTCAGCGAGCAGAGCCACTACAACCTGCTCGTGCGCACGATCGAGCTCGAGGTGCTCCCTGCATGCCGCGCCTACGGCGTCGGCATGATCCCGTGGAGCCCGCTGTCGGGCGGCCTGCTCGGCGGGGTGCTCGGCGACGACGCGTCATCGCGTCGCCAGTCGACCGCCGCGCTCGCGCGCATCGATGCGATCCGCCCGCAGCTCGCTCGCTGGGAGGCGTTCTGCGCGGAGCTCGGTGAGGCGCCGGCCGCCGTGGCACTCGCCTGGCTGCTCCATCAGGACGGCGTGACGTGCCCCATCATCGGACCGCGCACGATCGGCCAGTTCGACGGTGCGTCGCTGCGCTCGCTCGACGTACGCCTCGACCAGACCGCGCTCGACGCGATCGACGAGATCTTCCCGGGCCCGGGCGGCACGGCGCCCGAGGCGTATGCCTGGTAGGCGGCGGCGGTGAGCGACGGCGTCCGCTTCTCGACCGCATCGGGGAAGTGGGTGCTCGCGGCGATGGTGCTCGGCTCCGGCATGGTGTCGCTCGATGCCACCGTCGTCAACGTCGCGCTCCCCCGGCTGGGCTCCGACCTGCACGCCGATTTCGCCGGACTGCAGTGGGTCGTCAACGGCTACACGCTCAGCCTCGCCTCGCTGATCCTGATCGGCGGCGCACTCGGCGACCGCCTCGGGCGGCGCAAGGTGTTCGTCACCGGCGTGATCTGGTTCGCGCTCGCGTCGCTGATGTGCGGGCTCGCTCCGAACGTCGGCCTGCTCGTCGCGGCGCGCGCCCTGCAGGGTGTCGGCGGTGCGCTGCTGACGCCCGGCAGCCTCGCGATCCTGCAGGCGTCGTTCCATCCCGACGACCGCGCGAGGGCGATCGGCGCGTGGTCCGGGCTCGGCGGCGTCACGACCGCGATCGGCCCGTTCCTCGGCGGCTACCTCGTCGATGCCGCGTCGTGGCGCTGGATCTTCCTGCTCAACCTGCCGCTCGCCGCGCTCGTGGTGTGGGTCAGCATCCGCCACGTGCCCGAGACGCGCGACGACACGGTCACCGGGCGGCTCGACTTCCCCGGTGCGCTCATCGGCGCGGTCGGTCTGGCCGCCAGCACATGGGGCCTGATCGAACGATCGTGGTTCCTCGGCATCGGCGGCGCACTGGTGCTCATCGCGTTCGTGGTGGTGGAAGGCAGACGACGCCACCCGATGCTGCCGCTGTCGATCTTCCGCTCGCGACAGTTCTCCGCGGCGAACCTCGTCACCCTCTTCGTCTACGCCGGCCTCGCCGCGGTGCTGTTCATGATCGGCCTCGTGCTGCAGCAGGCGCTCGGCTACTCGCCTCTGGAGGCGGGCGCGGCGACGTTCCCGCTGACGATCATCATGCTGACGTTCTCGGCCAAGGCCGGTGCGCTGGCCCAGCGGATCGGCCCGCGGTGGCCGATGACGATCGGTCCGGCCATCATCGCCTGCGGGCTGCTGGCGATGACGCGGATCGAGCCGGGGCGGTCCTATCAGCTCGGCGTGCTCCCCGCGATCCTGCTCTTCTCGGCGGGGCTGGCGCTCACCGTCGCGCCGTTGACCGCGACCGTGCTGGCCGCTGCCGATGCGTCGCACGCCGGGGTGGCGTCGGGCGTCAACAACGCCGTCGCCCGCGTCGGCGGTCTGCTGGCCGTCGCCTCCATCCCACTGGTGGCCGGGTTCAGCCCCACTCGCGCGGTCACGCCGCACGAGCTGGTCGACGGCTTCCACACCACGCTCGTGTCCGCCGCCGTGCTCGTCGCGATCGGATCGGTGCTCGCCTTCCTCGGCATCCGCTCGAACGTCCTGCACACCTCGACGCCCGACAGCGCGACACCGGTCGACGAACGGCAACCGAACTTCCACTGCGGCACCGACGGCCCACCGCAGGGTGCGTTCGGCGGCGGCGGCAACTGAGGCGTCGACCGTCGGTCGCAGTTCCCGACGGAAGTGCCCTACGCAGTACCCTACGTCCGTGCAGAAGAGCTCGGTGTACCTCCCGGAGGCGTTGAAGGAGGCCCTCGGCGAGGCGGCCAGGCGCGCCGGACGATCGGAGGCGGACTTCATCCGTTCGGCGATCGAGACCGCGATCGACCAGAGCCGCCAGGGCACCCTGCCCCGCCGTGACGAACCGCCGAAGCCGAAGGGTCCGCTCCTGATCGGGATCGGGATGGGCCCGGGTGCCGCCGATCTCGTCGCTCCTCGCGCGATCGAGGCGATCCGTGGCGCCGACCGGGTGATCGCCGGATCGATCGGCAGCGATGCGATCGGGCGGGCCGAGGCCATCGCCCGCGCTGCGGCCGGCACGATCCGGGTCGAGCGGTTGACGATCGACATCGTCGACGAGCCGGCCCAGCGACATCGGTCCATCACCGAGGCCGCCGAGCGGATCGTCGCCCACCTCGATCGGGCCGAGATCGTCGTCTTCCTCACGCTCGGCGACCCCGGCATGTTCTCGATCTTCCCGGCCCTGGCCGACGCGGTGCGCGAGCTGCGCCCACTCGTCCCGGTGCGTCGGGTCCCGGGGATCATGGCGTTCCAGGAGCTCGCCGCTCGGTCCGACGTGGTCATCGCCGACGAGGGAGGCAGCGTGCGCATCGTCGCCGTCGGCCGAGACGCATCCGAGCACGCCGAGGTCATCGCCGACACCGTGGCCCGCGGCGACGAGACCCTCGTGCTGTACCGGGGCGGGCGCAGCGTGCCGGGCATCGTCGCCCGGCTGGTCGCCGCCGACCGCGCCGACGGCGCGGTGGTCGGCGAGCTGCTCGGCATGCCGGGCGAGCGCATCGCAGCAGCCACCGAGTTCGCCGACGATCCGGCCAGCTACCTCGCCTGCCTCGTCGCGCCGGCGCCGGCGACCGGATCCACGTCCGCCCACCACCGCACCGGAGCACCGGCGTGATCTCGTTCGTCGGCGCCGGCCCCGGCGCGGCCGATCTGCTCACCCTGCGCGCCGTGCAGCGCCTCGCGTCCGCCGACATCGTGTTGTGGGCCGGCTCGCTGGTGTCGTCCGAGGTGCTCGCCCACTGCCGGCCCGACGCCGAGCTGCACGACACCAAGTCGATGACCCTCGAGCAGGTGACGGCCGTCTTCGAGCGCCATCCCGACGCAGCCATCGTGCGCCTGCACTCCGGCGATCCCTCGATCTACAGCTCGATCAACGAGCAGATCGCCTGGTGCGTCGCCGAGGAGCGCTGCTTCGAAGTCGTCCCCGGCGTCTCGTCGGTGTCTGCAGCCGCCGCCGCTGTCGCCGCCGAGCTGACCGTCCCCGGCATCTCCCAGTCCGTCATCCTCACCCGGCTGGCCCGACGCACCGTGGCGTCACTCGGCGCCGGCGACGACTTCGCCGCGATGACGGCGCTGGGCACGGTCATGGCGCTGTTCCTGTCGGCCGGAGATCCCACTTCCTTGCAGACGCAACTGCTCGCGCCAGGGTCTGCCTACACGGCCGACACGCCCGCCGTCATCGCCCACCGGGTGAGCTGGCCCGACGAGCAGCTGATCACCACCACGGTCGGACAGATCGCCGCCGAGCTCGTCGCCCACGGCATCACGATGAGCGCGCTCGTGCTGGTCGGCGACGCGCTCGCCTCGGCACGCCCCGCTGCGGCTGGGCGAAGCCATGTCTATGATCCGGCTTTCACCCACAGCCATCGCACGGCGATCGACGGATGAGCACGTCGTCGCGCATCACGGTCGTCGGGTCGCACGGCGGCGAGTGCTACGGCGAGCCGGCACGACGCGCCGTGCGCGACGCCGCGGTGATCGTCGGCAGCACCCGTCACCTCCGGTTCGTCGACGTGGCCGGGCGGCCGGTCATCGAGATGGCCGGTGGTCTGCACGGCGTGCTCGACCAGATCGGCGCCCACCTCGCTGCCGGCCGCGACGTGGCCGTGATCTCGAGCGGCGATCCGGGGTTCTTCGGCATCGTCCGGTTGCTCGCTGAGCGGTTCGGGCGGAGGGCGCTCGACGTGCACCCGGCACCGTCGTCGGTGTCGCTCGCGTTCGCGCGCATCGGTGCGACGTGGGACGACGCCGTCGTCATCTCCGCCCACGGCCGACCGTCCGACACGGCGATCGCGGCCGTCGTCGACCACGCCAAGGTCGCGGTGCTGACCGCGCCCCTGTCTCCGCCGCAGTCGCTCGGTCAGCGGCTCGTCGATGCGCAGTGCGCGCCGCGCGACGTCGTGGTGGCGACCCGGCTCGGCGAGCCGGACGAGAACGTCGTGCACACCGACCTCGCCGGCCTCGCCGCGGGCACGTTCGATCCGATGTCGATCGTGGTGTTCCTCGATCCCACCGCCTCGGCCCCCGAGGCGCCGTCGCTGTCGTGGGGACTGCCCGAGCACGAGTTCGCCCATCGCAACGGGATGATCACCAAGTCCGAGGTGCGTGCCGTCGCGCTCGGCAAGCTCGACCTACCCGTCACCGGGGTGCTCTGGGACATCGGTGCCGGCAGCGGCTCGGTCGCGATCGAATGCGCCCGGTTGCGGCCGCGACTGCGCGTCTTCGCCGTCGAGCGCGACGCGGTCGATGCCGAGCGGATCCGCGACAACGCCCGCACCCACGGCGTGTCCGTCACGGTGGTCACCGGGTCCGCACCCGACGCCCTGGCCGACCTGCCGACGCCCGATCGCGTGTTCATCGGTGGCGGGGGGATCGAGGTGCTCGATGCCTGCCTCGCCCGCCTCGGCACCGATGGCACGGTCGTCGCCACCCACGTGATCGTCGACCGGGCGAGCGAGTCGTGGCGGCGCCTCGGCAACATGGTGCAGCTCAGCGTGTCGCGCGGCCAGGCCATCGCCGACGGCGTGCGGTTGGAGGCCCAGAACCCCGTCTTCGTGACGTGGGGACCGGGTGGCTGAACCGGCGCACGGTCCGACCGCAGTGGTGGTCGGCATCGGGCTCAACGCTCGGGCGACGACGGCCGATGTCCTCGGCCTGATCGACGTCGCGCTGGCCGTCGCCGAGCGCCATCGTGACGACATCGTCGAGATCGCCACGATCGAGCACCGTCGCGGTCACCCGGCGCTCGCCGGGCTGCCCTGGCCCGTCGTCCACCTCCCGGTCGACGCGTTCACCGGCCGAGATGTCGCCGGGCCCGCCGCTCGGCTGCGCGCCCCCGACGGCGTGCTGCTCGTGCCGAAGCGGTGCAGCGAGACGGTGTGCGTCGCCGTGGTGGCGGCCGGCTGAACTGCGTCAGCGGACGGCGGAGCGGTCGCCGAGCATGCTCGGGATCGTGCGGATCATGATCCACAGGTCGAGCCAGAACGACTGGCGCTCGATGTACTCGATGTCGAGGGCGACGCGCCGGCTGACGGCCGCGGCGTCTTCGAGCGGGCCACGCGAGCCGTTCACCGCGGCCCAGCCGGTCATGCCGGGCTTGATCCGGTGGCGGTGGGCGTACTCGCCGACGAGCCGGGCGGACTCGACGCTGCCGGTCTTCATGCCGATCGCGTGCGGACGAGGGCCGACGAGCGACATCTCACCGGTGATCACGTTGAACAGCTGGGGCAGCTCGTCGAAGCCCGTCTTGCGCAGGATCCGGCCGATGCGGGTGACGCGGTCGTCGTTCGCGATGACCTGCTGGGCAGCCGTGGCGTCGGTGGCGTCCTGGCGCATGGTGCGGAACTTCCAGACCACGATGGCCTCGTTGTTGAACCCGTGACGGCGCTGGCGGAACAGCACCGGGCCGGGGCTGTCGAGCCGTACGGCGAGCGCGATGGCGGCGAGCAGTGGCGAGATCAGGATGGTCATGGGGATGCTGATCACGAGGTCCTGGATGCGCTTCGCGAACGCCCGGCGACCGCTGTCGACGGCGACGTTGAGCGGCGCGAGCGGGGCGTCGGCGAGCTGGCGGATCGAGCTGGTGCCAGCAGTGTGGCCGTCCTGGTCGACGATGAGCGTGACCTTGTTCGGCAGCACCGACAGCTGCTGGTTGATCTGGCGGATCCGGTTGGTGGCCGACATGTCGACGGCGACGACGATGAGATCGACGTACGGGGTGATCTTGTGGTTGTGCAGCGCGGCGATGTCGCCGAGCACGGGCACCCCGAGCAACGACAGCGGCGAACGCTCGCGGCGGTCGTCGAAGATGCCGAGCAGGTGGAGATCGCGGCGGGCGATGGTGGCCCGGATGAGGTCTTCGGCGTGGGCGGTGGCGCCGACGATGACGACGTTCGGGGTGAGCCAGCCGGTGCGCCGCCACTGCGCCACGAACGAGGCCCAGACGACGTGCAACGCGGCGAGGCCCGCGGCGCAGCGGACACCCCACAGCGTGATCGACCACAGCGACGGGCCGCCCGACCGCACGATGACATCGGTGGCGAACGCCACCAGGCAACCGATGGCGGCAGCGACGACCAGGCGCACGACGTGCGTGCCGAACCGCTCGCTGCGCCCGAAGCTGTAGACGCTGAGCGAGCGCAGGCAGCGGGCGAGCACGAAGCCGCCGAGCACGAACGGTGCGGATTCGGCGACGGAGGTCTGGAACGGCGAGACGTCGAACGTGCGGATGATCGTGACGACCGTGGCCGTGGCGATCAGCAGCATGTCGACCGAGCGGAACATGTGGGAGCGCAGTCGGACGGCGTTGCGGCGACGGACGCTGAGCAGCTGATCGGGGCGGAGCGGACCACGGACATGACCGTGTTCGGCGATCGCCATCTGCCCTGCGGGCGTCCAGGATTCGTCGATCAACATCGCACGGGCCGCCCGCTCTGTCGTCTCCGGTCCACGAGTAGCCGGGTGTTCGCCCATGGTAGGGACCGTGTCCGCCGGGTCGGCAAGATGCCCCGCGGACTTGACGAAAATCAGACGAAGTTCAGACGATTGCCCGCTGGACCAGGGCGAACAGCGCGTCGAGGTCCAGATGCTCCTCGATCGCGTCGGCGATCCGGTCGAAGCGCCCCTGCCGGGAAGCAGCGAAGTCGACGCCCGCCGGGACGAAGCGCTTGCCGCGACGACCGGCGAGGTCGGTGAGGAACCCGGTGCGGAAGCCGTCGTGCTCGAACAGCCCGTGGAAGGTGGTGCCGCGCACTCGTCCGTCGAGGCTGACGGCGCCCTCGACCCCACCGCCGACCGGCACCCAGCCCGGTCCGCCCGTGACGCGACCGTGGTGGATCTGGTAGCCGCTCAGCGAGTCGTCGGTGAAGCGGGCGAGCACCTTGTCGTGGCCGAAGGTGGTGGCGACGCCCGGCAGCCAACCGAGCGCTGGCACCGTGCCCTCACCGGACTCCACGTCGTCCTCGATGATGTCACCGAGCATCTGGTAGCCGGCGCAGATCCCGAGGACGTCGGCACCCGAGGCTCGGATCGCCCCGTCGATGCCCCGGCTGCGCATCCACGTCAGGTCGCGCACGGTCTCCTTGGAGCCCGGGAGCACCACGAGGTCCGGTCGCCCGATCGCCTCCGCCGACGAGACGTAGCGCACCGACAGGCCGGGCTCGAGCGCGAGCGCATCGACATCGGTGTAGTTGGAGATCTGCGGCAGCCTGACCACGACGACGTCGAGTGAGTCCGCCAGCGCCGGACCGGCGGACGGGTACGGCACGTCGAGCGCGAGCGAGTCCTCGCCGTCGAGCCACAGGTCGCGCAGCATCGGCAGGATCCCGAGCGTCGGCACGCCGCTGCGCCGCCGCAGGGTCTCCATCCCGTCGCCGAGCAGCGCCGGATCGCCCCTGAAGCGGTTGATCACGAAGCCCTGCACGAGCGGGCGCAGGTCGTCGGGCAGCAGCGCGACCGTGCCGTAGAGGTGGGCGAAGACGCCGCCGCGGTCGATGTCGCCGACGACGATGGCCGCCATCCCGGCCTCCTTGGCGATTCGCAGGTTGACGATGTCGTGGTCGAGCAGGTTGATCTCGGTGGGTGAGCCGGCGCCCTCGCACAGCACGACGTCGAAGCGGCGGCGCAGCTCGGCGAGCGACTCGAGCACCGTCTCCAGCAGCTGCGGCTTGTGCTCGTGGTACTCCGCTGCGGTCATCACGCCGACCGGATGGCCCATGACGACGACCTGCGACGACCGGTCGCCGGTGGGCTTGAGCAGGATCGGGTTCATGATGACCTCCGGCTCGATGCCGGCAGCCAGCGACTGGGCGCCCTGGGCCCGCCCGATCTCGTCGCCGTTGCGGGTCACGAAGCTGTTCAGCGCCATGTTCTGGGCCTTGAACGGGGCGACGCTGATGCCGTTGCGGGCCAGCAGCCGGCACAGCCCGGCGACGAGCGTCGACTTGCCGGCGTCGCTCGTGCAGCCGCAGATCTGCAGCGCGCCGCGCAAGTTCTCGGGCACGCCTGGCGGCACCCGCCCGGGCACGCTCGCTGCACTCATCGCAGCTGGAGGCGGATGGTCCGCTCGAGCGAACCGTCGACGAGGCCGTCGAGTGGCAGGCACGGCGCCGACATCACCTCCGCCAGCTCGACCGCGAGACCGAGACGGGTCGGACCGGACTCCGCGTCGATCACCACCACGGGGATCCGCTGCTCGGCCAGCCGTCGGGCGCTGGCCCGGCTGCGATCGAGCGCGTCGACTCCGCCGGTGGCCCGACCATCGGTGATCAGCACGACGAGGGGGCTGAGCCCGCTGTCGCCGCTGCTGCCGGCCACGAGCTGATGCACGGCGTCGAGCCCGGCGGCGATCGGTGAGGTGCCGCCGGTCGGCAGCTCGCGCAGGCGGGCCTGGGCGATCTCGACCGACGCCGTGGGGCGCAGCACGATGTCGGCGCCGTCGCCGGCGAACGTGATCAGGGCGATGCGGTCGCGGCGTTGGTAGGCATCGGTGAGCAAGCCGAGCACTGCCCCCTTGGCCAGCGACATCCGCTGCACGGCACCCATCGAGCCCGACGCATCGACGCACAGCACGACGAGGTTGCCGGTGCGCGCGGATCGGACGGCCACACGCAGGTCGTCGGCCTCGACCGCGGTGCCCTCAGGGCTCGCGTCGGGGTTCGCGGCTCGCCGGGCCGCGACAGCGATGGCCGAGGCGGTGACCGCGACGTCGGCGGCCGACACCGGACCGTCGGTGCGCTCGGCGCGCACGAACCGTCCGCGATCGGACGGCGCCGGAGCGCGTCGTCCCACCGTCGGCGTGGCCGCCGGCGCGGTGAGCAGTGTCGGTGGTGTCGCCGCTGCGGACGGATCCACAGGCGGCCTCGGCGACGATGCCGACGACGGCTGGTCGGCGTCAGTCGGTGGCTCTGGCTGCTCGAGGGAGTCCGCATCGGACGGGTCGTCTGGCCCGAACGCCTCGTCGAACGCGTCGTCGAGCTCGGGCTGGCTGATGCCCGGCGGTTCGAGCGGCGAGCGACGGCGGCGATGGGCGAGCACGAACGGCGCGACGGCACGGAGGTCGTCCTCGGTCGCGACCGCGCGGTCGTGCCACGCCGCGTGCGCTGCCGCGCCGCGGCACAGCATCAGGTCGGCGCGCAGCCCCTCGGCGCCGACGGCGACCGCGATCACGCTCGCGGCCTCGACGAGCTCGTCGGGCAGCTCGGCCGTGACGTCGCCGGCGAGCCGGTTGCGGAGATCGTCGTCGGCGTCGTCGAACTCGGACATCGAGGCGTCGCCGCGATCGAACGCCATCCGGCGGCGGACGGCGAGGGCCCGCTCGGCCGGCACGGTGGAGGCACGCACGTCGACCGAGAAGCCGAACCGATCGAGCAGCTGCGGACGCAGCTCGCCCTCCTCGGGGTTCATCGAGCCGATCAGCACGAAGCGCGCGGGATGCTCGTGGGTGATGCCGTCGCGCTCGATCCGGTTCACGCCACTGACGGCAACGTCGAGCAGCGAGTCGATGAGGTGGTCGGCGAGGAGGTTGATCTCGTCGACGTACAGCACCCCGCCGTGGGCGGCCGCGAGCAGGCCATCACGGACGACCGGGTTGCCGTCTCGCAGCATCGACGCGAGGTCGACCGAGCCGATCACCCGGTCCTCGGTGGCGCCGAGGGGCAGTTCGACGAAGGGCGCGTCGCCGGGCAGCAACGACGCCAGCGAGCGGGCGAGCGTGGTCTTCGCCGAGCCCTTGTCGCCGCGCAGCAGCACCCCACCGATCAGCGGGTTCTTCGCCGCGAGCAGCAGCGCGAGCTTGGCGTCGTCCGCGCCGACCACCGCGGAGAACGGCATCTGTGCGGTTGACGCGCGGGCACTCACCGGGATTCCTCCCAGCCCTCGGCCTCGAGCACGGCCGAGCGGAGCGCGTCGAGCGACGCCGCGCTGGCGTTCCACATCCCCCGCTCGTTGGCCTCGAGCAGACGCTCGGCGATCGACTTCAGTGCCCACGGGTTGGACTGCTCGAAGAACTTGCGGACCTCGGGATCGGCGACGTAGCTCTCGGTGACCCGCTCGTACATCCAGTCGTCGACGACGTGCGCGGTGGCGTCGTAGCCGAACAGGTAGTCGACCGTCGCCGCCATCTCGAACGCGCCCTTGTACCCGTGGCGGCGCATCGCCTCGATCCAGCGCGGGTTGATGACGCGGGTGCGCACCACGCGAGCGGCCTCCTCGGCGAGGCTGCGGATCTTCGGGATCGCGGGGTTCGCCGAGTCGCCGAACCACGCCTTCGGATCCCGACCGGTGAGCGAGCGGATCGTGGCGATCATCCCGCCGTGGTCCTGCATGTAGTCGTCGCTGTCGAAGATGTCGTGCTCGCGGTTGTCCTGGTTCTTCACCGCGACCTCGATCGCCGCGAAACGCCGGCGCATCGCATCCTCGTTGGCCGTGCCGTAGCCGGCGCGGCCGTACGAGTAGCCCGACCAGGCGATGTAGACGGCGGCAAGGTCGTCGTCGCTGCGCCAGTTGCGGCTCTCGATCAGGCTGAGGATGCCGAGCCCGTACGCACCGGGCGCCGGACCGAACACGCGCGGGTCGGTGCCCTGGCGGATGACGTAGTTGTCGTCCGCCGATTCGTCGAGCGCGCCGACGATCTCGACCGCTTCGTCGAGCAGGGCGACGAGGTTCGGGAACGCATCGCGGAAGAAACCGGAGATGCGGAGTGTGACGTCGACACGCGGACGACCGAGCTCGGCGAGCGGGATCACCTCGAGCCCGACCACACGACGCGACTCCATCTCCCACACCGGGCGCACGCCCATCAGCGCGAGCGCCTCGGCGACGTCGTCGCCCTGGGTGCGCATGATGGCCGTGCCCCAGAGGACGAGGCCCACCGTCGTGGGGTACGTGCCCTCCTCGGCGAGGTGACGCTCCAGCAGCGCGTCGGCGAGCTTCACGCCGACGTCCCACGAGAGCATCGTCGGCAGGGCCTTCGGATCGATCGAGTAGAAGTTGCGGCCGGTCGGCAGCACGTGCGCGCCGCCGCGGGTCAGCGTGCCCGACGGGCCGGCCGGCACGTAGCGCCCGTCGAGACCGACGAGCAGGTTGGTGAGCTCGTCGCCGGAGAGGCGCAGCTTCGGCACCAGCCAGTCGCACACCCACTGCACCGTCGGGAGGTCGTCGGGGCTCGACACCCAGCCACGGTCGGCGGCCGCGGTGATCAGCTCGCGGCAGCGGCCCTCCAACGCGTCGAACACCTCCGGCAGCGCGGCGTCGATTCCCATCTCCTGGGCCACCGTGAGGCGCAGCGACGGGATGGTGCCGTGGCCGAGGCGCGTGATCGCGAGGATCAGATCGACGAGGCTCTCGCCTTCGGGAACGTCGCCGAGGATGTGCAGGCCGCCACGGATCTGCGCGTCCTTGAGCCCGCACAGGTAGCCGTCGACGTTGACGATCACGTCGTCGAACGCATCCTCGTTCGGCACGTTCTCGAGCCCGAGATCCTGGTCGATCGACGACTCCATGATCTGCTCCCAGATCTTGTTGCGCAGCGCCGGCAGCTTGGCCGGATCGATCGACTGCAGTTGGGCGTACTCGTCGAACAGCTGCTCGAGCTTGGCGAGGTCGTCGTACGTGTCGGCGCGCGTCATCGGCGGGAGGAGGTGGTCGATCACCACGGCGTGGGCGCGCCGCTTGGCCTGGGTGCCCTCGCCCGGATCGTTGACCACGAACGGGTAGAAGAACGGCACGTCGCCGATGGCCATGTCCGGGTAGCACGAGCTGGAGAGCCCGACGGCCTTGCCGGGCAGCCACTCAATGGTGCCGTGCTTGCCGAGGTGCACGATTGCGTCGGCGCCCCAACCCTCGTCGAGCCAGCGGTAGAACGCGAGGTAGTGATGGGCTGGCGGCAGGTTCGGCGAGTGGTACACCGCCACCGGATCGTCGCCGTAGCCGCGCGGCGGCTGGATGACGATGAGCACGTTGCCGAGGTCGACACCGCTGAACACGAGCTCGCCGTCGTGCACGCGCTGGCGGCCGGGAGCAGCGCCCCACTTGGCCTCCATGTCGTGACGCGGTCCTTCGGGCACGGTGGCGAACCAGCGGAGGTAGTGCTCGGTGCTCATCGAGCCGACCGACGCCGCGATCTCCTCGGGGGTCAGGAACTCGGCGTCGTAGGTGAGGCCGTCGGCGAGCTCGGCCATCAGCTCGTCGCTCGTGGCCGGGATGCGGTCGACGACGTACCCCTGATCGCGGAGCGCGTGCAGCATCCGGATCGCGGAGGCCGGCGTGTCGAGGCCCACCGCGTTGCCGAGCCGGCTGCGCTTGGTGGGGTACGCGGAGAGGATGATGACGATCTTTCGCTCGTGTGCAGCCCGCTGGCGGAGGCGGCCGTAGCGCGCGGCGATGCCGGCGACGCGGGCGACGCGATCGGGAACGCTGCGGTACGCGCGCACCTCCGAACCGAAGCCGTCACCGTCGTCCACCACTTCGTAGAACGCGAACGCGGGAGCGATGATCCGACCGTCGAACTCGGGGATGGCGATGCCCTGGGTGACGTCGAACGGCCCGAGGCCGGCGTCGGAGTCCATCCACTGCTCCGACGTCATCGAGCACGACGGCGCCTGGATGATCGGCACGTCGAGACCGGCCAGCGCGCTGACCTCCCACGCCTCGCCGTCGAGCCCGCCGGCACCGCCCGGGGTGCCCGCAGCGGCTGCGACGCCACCGGCAGCGAGCACGGTGGTGATCAGCACGTCGATGCCACGCTCGCGGAACAGCTCGACCACCGGCGTGCCGTCGGTGCCGCGCAGCGAGTAGCACGACACTGCCATCGCCTGCGCGCCCTTGGCCTCGATCGCGTCGCACAGGTCCGTGATGAACTGGGTGTTCCCGGCGACGAGGTGGGCACGGTAGAACACGACGCCGACCAGCGGCTTGTCGGGATCGCGCTCGGCCGGCTCGCGCCAGACGCCGACGTCGGGCACCGTCACCGGCGGCTCGAAGCCGAAGCCCTCGAACAGCACGGTGTCGGCCACGAACCGGACGAGGTTGGCGAGGTTGTCCGGACCGCCCTGGACGAGGTACCGGAAGGCGTCGGTCATCAACGAGGCCGGCGGGGTCGACAACGTCGTCAGCTCGGCATCGGGGATGGCCTCACCGGCGAACGCGAGGAACGGGATGTCGCGGCGGATGCACTCGGCGCGCAGCGCATCGAAGCCGTCCTCCCACGCCCGGCGACCACCGAGCAGGCGCACCATCACGCAGCGGGCGTCGTCGAGGTCGACGGTCGTCCCGTACGGCGAACCGGACCGAACCACCGGGAAGCCGTCGGGCAGATCGTCGGCCGCTGTTCGGAGCGCGAGCACCTCGGAGGCAGCGGTGGTGAGGAACCAGATCACGCCGGCACCGTCTCTGGTCCCGAGCGGAGGAGGCTGCAGTCGTCGCACTTCCGCCCGCCCTCGCACTGGTAGTACAGGCAGCAGTTGGTGCGCTGCCAACGCCACTCCTCGAGATCGGTCTGCTCGAACTCGCCGAGGCCGTCGAGCCATGAGGCGGCGGCGAGGAAGAACCCGTCCGCCCACTCGCGCACGGCCACACGCTCGGCCGTGCCGACGGCGCCGTCGATGGCCCGGAACACCGTTGCGCACGACGCCGCGACGTTGCCCCACAGGAGGCGCCGACCGATCGTGATCTCGCTCGTGGCCGCAGCGATCAGCGGGGCGAAGTGCCGACCGAGGAGCTCGCTGACGACCTGCTCGACGCTGCGCCGCTCGACCGCGTCGTTGGTCACGGCGACCCCGGCGGGGCGGTGCCGACCGAGGCGCACGAACGTGTCCACCGGATCGCAGCTCGGCGTCGGGAGGCCGAGCGCGAACGGCGCGAGCACGAGCGCACCGATGCGGAACGCGTAGGCCTGCACGAACAGCGAGGCAGCGACGGAGTCCTGCTGGGTGCCACGACCCGCCTTGGTCGAGCGGATCAGGTCCGCCAACCGCTTCGGGTTGTCGATCAGCGTCGCGCAGGCATGCCACGGGACGCCGGTGTCGGGGGATGCGGCGGTGTCGTCGTCGACGGAGGTGGCGACGCGGAGGTAGCCGACGTGGCGTTCGACGGTCTGCAGCACGTGCTGCAGATCGGGGGCGAGGGCGGCATCCGCCGTGGGGGTGGAGGTGGACATGTGACTGCTCCCGGTCGAGGTTGCTCGGATCACGACGCAGGTGTCCTGGCTCACGGATCGATGCTCGCCTCCGGCCTTCCAGCCCCGAGAGGCCGTGACCGATCGCGTTGGAGGTTCGCTCCCCGGTGACAGTTGCGGGTACAGCCTCGGATTCACACCGATGTTCCCTGGACGTGGCGTCACCCTATCCCGCCGTGGCCCACCGCCGCCTACGCTCTCCCGGATGCCCGGCCCACGCGTCCTGCTCCTCGCCGGCACCACGGAGGCCCGCCAGCTGGCCCGGCGGCTCGTCGACGCCGGCTCCGACGTGGTCGTCTCGTTCGCCGGGCGTACTTCCACAACTGCCTCGATCGCCGGCACGATCCGGTCCGGGGGCTTCGGTGGGGCCGACGGTCTGGCGGCGTTCGTCGCCGCTGAAGGCATCGGCGCGGTGGTCTGCGCGACCCACCCGTACGCGGCACGGATGCCGTTCAACGCAGCCGCCGCGTGCGCCGCGCTCGATCGGCCGTTGATCCGGCTCCTGCGTCCGCCGTGGACGTCCGTTCCCGGCGATCGATGGGTCGAGGTCGACGATCTCGACGCCGCGGCCGCCGCGCTCGTCGACCTCGGCGCGCTCCGGGTGCTGCTGACGACGGGCCGCCAGGAGCTGGCGCCGTTCGCACACCTCGCCGGCATCGAGTTCACGGTCCGCTGCATCGAGCCGCCCGACCTCCGCGACTTCGCGCACGCCACGGCGATCCTCGAGCGTGGTCCGTTCACCGTCGGGTCCGAGGCCGCGCTGCTCGCCGATCGCGCCATCGATGTCGTCGTCGCCAAGAACAGCGGTGGCAGTGCCACGGAGGCCAAGCTCGCCGCCGCCCGCGATGCCGGCATCCCGGTGGTGATGGTGCGCCGCCCGCCCGCACCCGAGGTGCCCACCGCGGCCACCGTCGACGAGGTGCTCGACTGGTTGGCCGCCCGATCGATGGCCTAGCCCGAACCTGCCGCCGCGTCTCCGGAAAATCACAGCCGACGTCGAGGTTGTCGCGGACAGACTGTTCCGATGGCGCCGAACCCGTCGGCCGCGCCGACCTCTCGACTGCGCGCGCTGCTGGCGCTGCTGCGACCCGATCTGCTCCGGTGGGTCGGGCTCGGTGTGCTGCTCGGGGTGAGCTCGGCACTGTCGCTCGGGGGTCCACTCGTGGTCCGCCGCATCGTCGATCTCGCTGCCACCGGCACCACCACGGCGAAGGTGACCGGGCTGGCGGTGCTGTTCCTCGCCATCGCCGTGATCACCCAGTTGCTCTCCGTCGTGGTCGCCTGGTTCGCGACGATCACCGCGTGGCGCACCACGAACCAGATCCGGCTGGACATGGCGAGGCACGTGCTCGGTCTCGATCACGAGTTCCATCGCCGTCACACACCGGGTGAGCTGATCCAGCGGGTCGACGGCGACGTGACGTCGGTGTCCGACTTCCTCGGCCGTGTCGTGCCGAAGGCAGCGGGCGCCGCGCTGCTCGTCGCGGGCATGCTCGTCGTCCTCTCCGTCGTCGACTGGCGGCTCGCCGTCGGCATGGCGGTGTACCTCGGCGCCTCGGTCACCGCGGTCGTGCGCAGCCGGCACCGTGCCGTGCGCGAGTCGTCGGACGAGATGGGCTCCCTGGCGCGCCTCCACGGCGGCATCGAGGAACGGCTCACGGCTGCCGAGGATCTGCGCGCGAACGGAGCCGGAACGCACGCGATGTGGCGCTTCGTCGAGGACAGCGCCGACACGCTCGACTCGGCGGTCAAGCGTGAGCGGGCCTTCCTCCGGCTGTGGTGGTCGGTGCAGGGCTCTGTCGCCGGTGGCACGGTGCTCGCGCTGGCCGCGAGTGGCACGCTCGTCGCCAGCGGCACGATCACCGTCGGCACGGCGTTCTTGTTGTTCCAGTACGTGCTGCTGCTCGAGCGCCCGCTCGACGACATGGTGCAGCAGCTCGAGACCGTGCAGAAGGCGAACGGCGCGATGGTGCGCGTCATCGACCTGCTCGCCATCGAGCCGACGATCGTCGATCGTGGGACCACTTCGCCGGCGATCGGCGCGCTCTCTGTCCGCCTCGATCACGTCTCGTTCGACTACGGCGACCGAGAGACCGTGCTCGCCGACATCGACCTGACCATCGCGGCAGGTCGGTCGGTGGGCGTCGTCGGTCGCACGGGGAGCGGCAAGACGACGCTGTCGCGGCTGCTGCTGCGGCTCGTCGACACCACGGCCGGCACGCTCTCGCTCGGGGGCGTGCCGATCAACGAGATCCCACTCGGCGATCTCCGCCGACGAGTCGCGCTGATCCCGCAGGAGGTCGAGCTGGTGGCGGGGTCGGTGCGCGACAACGTCACGCTGTTCGACGCGGCGCCGACCGACGAAGCCGTGCGCAGCGCGCTCCGCCTCGCCGGGTTGGAGGCGCTCGTCGACGGCGGCATCGACCGGCCGCTCGGTTCCGCCGGCGTCGGGTTGTCCGCCGGTGAGGCGCAGCTGCTCGCCCTCGCCAGGGTGTGGCTGCGCGACCCGGACCTGGTCGTGCTCGACGAGGCGACCGCCCGGGTCGATCCGCAGACCGAGACCCGCATCGAAGCCGCTGTGCGACAGCTGATGGCCGGGCGTACGACCGTGATCATCGCCCACCGCCTGTCGACGCTGCGCCACGTCGATGAGATCGTCGTGATGGACCACGGTCGGGTCGTCGAGCACGGTGAGCGCGAGACGCTCGCCGAACGGACCGACGGGCGGTTCCATCGCCTGCTGGACCTGGCCCTCGACTCGGGGACGGACGTCGAGGCGGTGCTGCCATGACGATCGCGGGCATGTCCGAGGCCCAGCCCGGGCTCTCCGTCTGGCGCATCGCGTGGCGGGTGAGCCAGCACCATCGACGCTCGTTCTGGTTGGGCTGGCTCGGCTTCGTCTTCTACTGCACCTTCCCGGCACTGAGCGGTTGGCTGCTCGGCCGCGGCTTCGACGCCGTCGCGCACCACCACAGCGGCCAGGTCTATGCGTACGCGTTCGGTGTGCTGCTGACCGAGACGGGGCGGATGACATCGATCCACTTCGGCGCGCTCATCTGGACCGAGGCGTGGGTCCACATGCAGACGCTCATCCGCTCGAACCTGCTGGCCGCGCAGATGGCCAGTGGCGGCCCCGAGTCCGGCCAACCCGTCGGCTCGGCGGGCGAGGCCGTCACCCACTTCCGTGACGATGCCGAGGACGTCGCGATGTTCATCGACGGGCTGGTCGACGTGTCGGCCGGCGTGGTGTTCACGGCCGTCGCCGGGTTCCTGCTCGGCTCCGTCGACCCCAGCGCGGCGCTGATCCTCGTCGTGCCGCTGCTCGGCGTCGCGCTCGCGACGCGCACCCTCGATCACCGGATCAAGCGCTACCGCGCCGACGACCGCCTCGCCACCGCCGCCGTCAGCGGACTGGTCGGCGATCTGATGGCGTCGGCCACCACCGTGAAGGTCAACGACGCGGTCGAACCCGCACTCGGCAAGCTGCGCGGCCTGGTCGATCGTCGCCGCCAGACGGCCGTCCGCGACCGAGTGCTCGACGAGGGCGTCCAGGCGTTCAGCCAAGGTGCCGCCGACGTCGGTCTCGGCCTCGTGCTCCTCGTGAGCGCGAGCGCGCTCGCATCGGGTTCGTTCGACGTCGGCCGGCTGGCGCTCTTCACCGCGTACCTCGGCTGGCTGAGCTTCCTGCCGCGCACCGTCGGCCGTGTGCTCGCCCGCCGGAAGCAGGTGGCCGTCGCTGTCGACCGGATGCGCTTCCTGGTCGCCGACGAGCTGGCGGCCAACGTCGTGGCCGAGCGCGCGCTCCCGATCGCCGAGCGCGACGTGCGTTTCCGTCCCGACGCCATTCGGCCAGAGCGCGTGCCGCTGCGATCGCTCGCCGTGCGCGGCCTCGGCGCGCAGTTCGCCAACGGCGCCGGCGCGCGCGACATCGACTTCGAGATCCGCCGCGGGACGTTCACCGTGATCACGGGGCCGATCGGTTCGGGCAAGACCACCCTGCTCCGTGCGTTGCTCGGCCTCGTGCACCACGCCGATGTGCGCGGCCAGGTCTCCTGGAACGATCGGCCGATGCTCGATCGCGCCGCGTTCCTGGTGCCGCCGAACTGCGCGTTCCTCCCCCAGGTGCCCCAGCTCGTGTCCGACTCGGTGGCCGAGAACATCGCGCTCGGCGCAGTCGACGAGGAGCGGTTGCGCATCGCGCTCGAGCTCGCGGCCGTGAGCGACGACATCGCCGGCATGCCCGATGGAACGGCGACGATGATCGGGCCGCGCGGTCTGCGCCTGTCGGGTGGACAGCGCCAGCGCGTCGCCACCGCTCGGGCCCTGGTGCACGCACCGGAGCTCGTCGTGCTCGACGACCTCTCGAGCGCGCTCGACGTCGAGACCGAGCTGGAGCTGTGGGCCAACCTCGCTGCCGCCGGCATGACCGTGATCGCCGTGTCCCATCGCGCCGTCGCCCTCGAGCGCGCCGACCAGATCCTCCGCCTCGAAGGCGGCCGCCTCGTCCGCTAGGACGTGGCGGTGGGAGACAGGGCGCGCCCCACCACGATCGGCACGGCCGAGTACGGCGCGACGGTGTTGCCGACGGCGATGGCCTGGTCGATGATCCGGCCGACGTTGACGCTGTCAGACGGGAAGTCCTGGAAGGTCACCGTCGCCGTCAGGCCGAGCTCGACGAGCTGTGCGCGGCCCTGTTCCTCGAGCAGTCCCGTGAGGAGCGGCACCTGCACGTTCGCCGGTGAGGAGGTGTCGACCGGCGCCGCGGAGGATGTCGTCGTGCCCGCGGAGGGATCGGGGTAGTCGAAGCTCGGCAGCATCTCCGCCGGTGTGTGGTCCTCGGGCTGGCGGCCGTCGTCGCCCCACACGAGCACCCGATCGCCGATGTGGACCAGATCGGGCAGGCGGTCGGCGATCGAGGTGTCGACCCTGACCTCCCCGCGGCTGCTCGGCCGCAACGGCACGTTCGCGTTCCCGGAGATGGCGATGCCGTAGTCGAAGAAGATCGGGTTGTACAGGCCACCAAGGGTTGAGACCCGATCTCCGTTGGCGCTGCGCGTGATGGTGAACGCGCCCGGAGGCGTCTTGGCAACGCCACAGACCGCCTTCGTCACCGGCGACGGCAGGGCCGACCCGTTCTCGTCGGTGTCGTAGGTGACGGTCTGACAGGAGGTCTGGCCGGTACCCGACGAGATGTGCGCGACGAGCGCGACCTGACCGTCGGCGACCACGACGAGCACCTGTTCCGGGAGGAGGATCTCGACGTGTGTCCCCGTTCCATCGACGCGACGGGGCACGAGCGCGAGCGGCTGCTGCATCGTCTGCCACAGCTCGTCCGTGACCTCGGCCGGCGCTGCGTCCTTCGCCAGCTCGTCGATCGGCACCTTCAGGACCAGCGCCTTGAACGCCCATACGGCGTGCGACGTCTCGGTGCCGAAGACCCCGTCGATCGTGCCCGGGTCGAAGTGCAGCTCGGCGAGGCGTTCCTGCAGTTGGCGGACCGCTGTTCCGCTGTCGCCGACTTCCAGCG
This sequence comes from Ilumatobacteraceae bacterium, assembly GCA_025463305.1. The sequence goes on along the minus strand of JAOBWK010000021.1, from coordinate 27,190 downwards.
GCCGCTCGAGTGTGGTGGCTGCTGCCGGGGTCGACGGCGCGGATGCGATGGTGGCGGGCGCATCGGTCCCGGGCGCCGCATCGCTCTGCGGCACGTCGACGACTTGGATCGGCGGTGCGTCGGCCCGGTGGCTCTGCACCACGAGGACGACGGTCGCGACGGCCGCAACCAGGCCGACGGCCAACACCATCGGTCGTCGGTCGCGGGTCCTGGAGGCTGGGTGCTCGACCACCGCGTCGATCACCGTGGTGGATCGAGCGGCGACGCGGCGATCGATCGCATCGTCGAGGTGGACGGCGTACTCGCGCAGCTGCTCTTCGACGGACGTGCTCATGTCTCTTCCTCCTGATGGAGCGCGCGGCGCAGGTGCTGCAGGCCGCGATGGACGTCGTTGCGGATGGCGCTCTCGGTGACGTCGAGGATCGACGCGACCTCGCTGTAGCGGAACCCGTAGCCGTGCACCAGCACCACTGCCATGCGATGACGCGGACGGAGGCGCTGCAGTGCCGGAACCAGCTCCGGTGTGAACCCGGCGCTCGGCTCGATCAGATCGGCGTCGAGGGGGAAGCTGCGGTTCCAACGGTGCAGACGTCGAGCCGCTGATTGGCCGACGCGGAACAGGTAGCCGGTCGGGTTCGCCATGGTCAGCAGCCGGTCGCCGTGCTCCCAGGTGTACGCGACCACCTCGGCATGCGCTTCGACGCCGACGTCGACCCCGTACCGCACGACGAGCGCCCGCCGCAGGGCGTCCGATGATCGCTCGATGAGCGAGGCCACCGCCGTGTCCCGGCTCGGGTCTGGGGTGGACGTGCGCATCACATCCGGTTCAGACCCGTTCACCCACAGATCGTTTCACCTCTCGCGAGCAACGCGCTCCGGGACTGGGAGGCTGGCGTCGGCCGGGTGACGTTGCAGGGCTCCCAGTGAGTGGGTCAGGCCGGGTAGGACCGGGGGGTGTACACGCGGGTGCGGCCGCCGACGTCGATCATCTCGGTGGTGGACGAGCCGACGAGGATCACCGTGCGCATGTCGCACACGCCGAGGTCGAGGTCGCCGAGGCGCACGGCCGTGACGCGCTCGTCGGGCCGCCCGACGTCGCGGCCGAGCACGATCGGCGTCGAGGGCTGACGATGCGCGCGGACGATGTCGAATGCGGTCGCCAACTGCGTCGGTCGATGCCGGGACACCGGGTTGTACAGCGCGATCGCGAAGTCGGCATCGAGCGCGTTGGTGAGCCGCTTGACGATGATCGACCAGGGCTTGAGGTTGTCGCTCAGCGACATGCAGCACCAGTCGTGGCCGAGCGGCGCACCGATGCGCGCCGCGGTGGCGAGCGCCGCGGTCACGCCCGGCAGCACGACCACGTCGAGGTCGCGCCATGCGGGCGGCGCGGTCGGCGCTAACTGTGCCTCGAAGACGGCGCTCGCCATCGCGAACACGCCGGGATCGCCGGATGAGATCACCGCCACCCGATGGCCATCGGCGGCGAGCTGCAGCGCGACACCGGCGCGATCGAGCTCCTCGCGGTTGTCCGAGGCACGCACCACCTGGGCGCCGAGCAACTCGGCGGGCACCATGTCGAGGTACGTCTGGTAGCCGACCAGATCCGTCGCGCCGGCGATGGCGGCTGCCGCCTCCGGCACCAGCCAGTCGCTGCGGCCCGGACCCAGGCCGACGACGGTGATGCTTCCCGCGGCGGCTGGAACGCTGCCGGTCACCGCAGCCCGGCGACGGCGCTCGGGATCACGATCATCGAGAAGTAGGGAGCCTTCGCCGCGTCGGCTTCGGCGAGCGGGCAGCAGACCTCGACCTCGTGCGACGCCCGCTCCACGTACCACGCCCGGTCGATCAGCCCCACGGTCTCGATCACGCTGCGCACCTTGGTGAGGTTGCGGCCGAGCTTGATGATGACCGCCGCGTCGCACGCGACGAGCGCCTGTTTGAGGTCCTCCACCGTCATCACCCCGGACAGCACGCTGAGCAGCTCGTCGCCACAGGCGAGTGGGCGGGCGATGGCGGCGGCGCCTGCGGTGAGCGACGAGATGCCGGGCACGACCCGCGTCGTGAAGCGGTCGGCGAGGCGGTTGTGGATGTACATGTACGAGCCGTAGAACAGCGGATCGCCCTCGCACAGCACCGCGACGTCGTGGCCCGCCCGCAACTCGGCCTCGACCCGCTCGGCCGACTCGTCGTAGCAGCGCAGCAGCAGTTCCTCGTACGACTGCTCGGGTCCGAGGTGCTCGGTGGTGACGGGGTACTCGAACAGCAGCTCGCGATGATCTGGGGTGATCAGCTCGGCGGCGATGCGGCGGGCGTTGCTCGGTCGGTTGCGCGCCGCGAAGTAGGCGACGACCGGCGCCGCGCCGATGCGGCGCGCGGCCTTGAGCGTCATCAGCTCCGGATCGCCGGGGCCGACGCCGACGCCGTACAGGGTTCCCGGGATCACGGTTTGCGGTGGCACGGTCACTCGCGCTCGCAGGCCAGGGCGTTGAGCGCGGACGCGGCGATCGCGCTGCCGCCCCGCCGGCCGACCACGGTGACGTAGGGGACGCCGGCGGGATGGTCGATGAGCGCCTGCTTGGACTCTGCAGCCCCGACGAAGCCGACCGGGATGCCGACGATCGCGGCCGGGCGCGGCGCACCGGCGTCGATCATCTCGAGCAGGCGGAACAGTGCGGTCGGCGCGTTGCCGATGACGACCACGGCACCGTGCAGACGATCGCCCCACAGGTCCATCGCCGCGGCCGAACGCGTGGTGCCGAGGCGCACCGCGAGGTCGGCGACGCCCTCGTCGGCGAGCGTGCACACGACGGGGTTGTCGGCGGGCAGGCGGGAGCGGGTGACGCCGTCGGCCACCATGCGCGCATCGGCGAGGATCGTGCAGCCCGACGCGAGCGCGCCACGCGCCGCGCCGACGATGTCGTGGCTCATCCGGACGTCGGCGGCGAGGTCGACCATCCCACTGCCGTGGATCATCCGGACCACCAACGAATGGGCGTCGATCGGGAACGCGGTGAGGTCCGCCTCGGCGCGGATGGTGGCGAAGGAGCGTCGATAGATCTCGGCGCCGTCGCGCACGTAGTCGTAGCCGCTGATCGTCACGGCCGCGCCCCGCGGACGACGTCGAAGCCGGACGAGTCGTCGCGGCCCATCAGGGTGACGTCGACCGGCGAGTGCGAGGCGCACGACTTGGCGCATCCGCTGACGTGGACGGTGGCGGCGCGGCCGAGGTCGCGCCGACCGGCGATGACGGCGTCGGCCTCGGCCAACGTGTCGAGCTCCGTCTGCCAGCAGCCCGCACGACCGATGCAGGCGACGACGCCGCTCGCCGGGTGCGATGCGTCGACGATGAGGCCCAGCGCAGCGAGCTCGGCGAGCATGGCATCCGGGTTCCCTGCGGCCGGCAGGACCAGCGATCGCCACGGCGTGACGCCGACCTCGGTGACGCCGTGCCGGGTGCACAGCGCGGCGATGGTGCGGAGCTGAGCCGGGTCCGTGCGCCCCAGGACGATGCCGCCGACGATCGACGTGTCGGCGCCGTGGCGGACCACGCCGACGGGCGCCGGTGCGACATCGACGGCTGCGTCGGATGGCAGGCGAGGCAGCGCCAGGCGGACCACCACGTCCTTGCGGCGCGCGTCCGGTCCGGCGGCGATGCAGGTGAGCGCGGTCGCCGTCACGGCGGAGACCGCAACGCCGGCATCGGCCGCGTATCGCTCGCCTCCGAGGTCCACCACGACCGACGAGCCGGCGCCGATCTTCAACGCCACATCGGCGAGCGATCCACCGCCGACCGGGCCGTCGGCTCCTGCGATGTGGACGACGAACTTGCCGGACAGACCGGTGAGGTCGAGCGTGCCGAGCGCGGCGCACACCGCATCGCGCAGCGCCCACGCGTCGCTTGTCGCGAACGGGGCGATCGTGACGACACGGGCGAGGTCGTCGCCGAGACCTGCCGCCGCCAGCGCGTCGGCCACCTCGGCCGCACCATCCATTGCGACGCCGCGCAGTTGGACGTTGCCCCGGTTGGTGAGCTCGACGACACCGTTGCCGTGGCGTTCCGCGACAGCCGCGAGCACGAGGAGCTGGTCGATCGACAACCGTGCACCGACCAACGGCACCCGGAACAGCAGACCGTCGCGCTGCGCCGATGGGGCGTCGAAGGTGGGGCAGAGACCCGTGCGCCGGGAGCGGAGTTCGACGGCGGCGGGCATTGCCAACGGACGATAGCGGATGTCCGCCGACGTAGGGCAGCCTGCCCTACGTCGGGCCGGACGCTGCCACCACCACCCGGGAACCCGCCGCGCACGCCACGAAGGCGGCCGCGAGATCGGGCCGGGCCGCGAGGTGCACGTGGAGGTAGCTGGCCAGCAGCGTCGGCGTCGCGAACCCGGCCACGCCCTCGCCGTTGCGACCCGTGAGGTGGAGCGCCTCGCCGGACGGCGTCGTCTCGGAGTAGTGGAACTCGTGGCCGCGCAGGCTCACCCCGGACGGGCCGAAGGGCGTCGGCACGAGCGTCTCGGCGGTCCGGTAGCCGAGCGTCAACCGCTTGGTCATGACGGCGCTGGTGTGCACGACACCGGCGAGCGACCGCCCGTCGAGCGACGCCGCCAACCACAGCAGGCCCCCGCACTCCGCCCACGTCACGAGCCCGCCGGCGATCCGCTCGCGGACGTCCGTCAGCAACGTCGTGTTGCCGGCCAGCTGATCGACCATCACCTCCGGGAACCCGCCGCCGATGACGAGCCCGTCGATGCCCTCCGGCAGGTGCGGATCCAGCAACGGGTCGAGCTCGACGATCTCGGCGCCCGCGGCGATCAGCGCCTCGACGTTGTCGGGATACGAGAACGTGAACGCCCGTCCCGCTGCGACGGCGATACGCGGTCGGCGGCCGTCGGCGCACACCACGGGCTGGGCCCTGGGGAGCAAGACGTCGACGGCCATCGGTTCGGCGGTGCGGGCGATGGCCTCGATCGCGTCGAGGTCGCAGCTCGCGAGGATCAGCTCGGCCAGCAGGTCGAGCGAGCGGCCGATCGCCTCGGGCTGCTCGGCCACCGGGATCAACCCGAGGTGCCGATCACGCCACGAGAGACGCTCATCGCGGTGCAGTGCGCCGACCACCGGGACGCCAACGGTCGACGCAGAAAGCGCGTCGCGCACCATCGACTCGTGACCCGCCGAGGCCAACCGGTTGAGGACCACGCCGGCGACGCGCACTCGGGGATCGAAGGTCGCGAACCCGTGCACGACGGCCGCGACCGAGCCGGCCTGGGCCGAGCAGTCGACGACCAGGATCACCGGCGCGTCGATGAGGTGGGCGATGTCGGCCGTCGACGACAGCGTGCCGTCGGCGGCGCCGTCGAACAGGCCCATCACGCCCTCGACGACGAGCACCTCGGCATCGAGTCCGGCCCGGGCAGCGAGCGCCGGGATCAGCTCCGGGCCACTCATCCACGCGTCGAGGTTGCGACCCGGCCGCCCGCACGCCAGCGCGTGGTAGCCCGGATCGATGAAGTCGGGCCCGACCTTCGCCGGAGCGACCCGTGTCCCGCGTCGGCGCATCGCCGCCATGATCCCGGTCGCCACCGTGGTCTTGCCGACGCCCGAGTTCGTGCCGGCGATCACGACTCGTGGACCCAGTCGGTTCGGCAGCGACGGCGTGCTCAATACTCGATGCCCTTCATCGCCGTGATGCCCTCGTCGTAGGCGTGCTTGATCTTGCGCATCTCGGTGACCGTGTTGGCGATCTCGATGATCTCCGGCGGGCAGTCTCGGCCGGTGATGACGACGTTCGTCTTCTGCGCCCGGTTCTGCAGCCCGTCGACCACCTCGGCCACATCGACCCAGCCGTACTTCACGGCGTACGTCAGCTCGTCGAGGATCAGCAGGTCGAAGTCGCCGGACACGAGCTTCTCCCGGGCGACCTCCCAGGCGTGGCGGCCCTTGGCGATGGTCTCCTCCATGTCGGTGGACTCCCACGTGAAGCCGTCGCCGAGCGTGTGCCACTCGATGCCGAGGTGGTCGGCGAGCTTCTTCTCGCCGATCTTCCACTTGCCACTCTTCAGGAACTGCACCACGCCGACGGTCCAGCCGCGTGCCCAGCCGCGGGACATCACGCCGAACGCCGCCGAGCTCTTCCCCTTGCCGTGACCGGTGTTCACGAGGATGATCGACTGTCGGGGCATCCGCCCATGATGACAAACCCTGCGCCGGTGTGCTCCATCGCCGTGCTGCCGGTTCCCGCGGGCAGTAGCTTCTCGGCCATGGTTCGAGCCGCCGGCGAGCATGGCGGCGACGGTGCAGCCGTCGCCCGGTCGCTGGGGCTGGATCCGGCCTCGGTGCTCGATCTGTCGGCGAGCCTCAACCCGTTCGCACCCGACGTCGCGGCGCTCGTCGGCGATGTTCCCGCGAGCACGTTCAACGCCTACCCCGATGCATCGGCCGGCACCGAGCTGCTCGCAGCGCACGTCGGCGTGAGCGCCGACCGCGTCGTGCTCACCAACGGAGGCGCCGAAGCGATCGCGCTCGTGGCCGCGCTGCTCGGCGACGGCCTGGTGGACGATCCCGACTTCTCGCTCTACCGCCGGCACCTCCGCAGCGGCGATGACCCATCGGGAGGCCGCTGGCGGTCGAACCCGTCGAGCCCGCTCGGGCTGCTCGCCGGCCCCGACGAGACGGCAACGGTCTGGGACGAGGCGTTCTGGCCGATGACGATGGGCTCCTGGACCCGCGGCGATGACGCAGCATGGCGGATCGGATCGCTCACCAAGCTGTGGTCGTGCCCCGGCATCCGCCTCGGTCACGTGATCGCGCCCGATGCCGCGTCGGCAGCGCGGATCCGCGGCTCCCAACCGCGTTGGTCGGTGAACGGGCTGGCCCTCGCGCTCCTCCCGACGCTGCTCGGGCGCGAGGACCTGCCGGCGACTGCGGCGCGCATCGGACGTCATCGCGCCCTGCTCGCCGCCGCCGTCGCCGATCTCGGCTTCGACGTGATGGATGGCGTCGCCCCGTGGCTGCTGCTCCCGTCGACGCCGGGCCTCCGCGCTGCGTTGGCACCGCTCGGCATCGTGGTGCGTGACTGCGGCTCGTTCGGCCTGCCCGACGTGCACCGGATCGGGCTGCCCGCGCCGCGTGACGTCGACCGCGTGCTCACCGCGCTCGCCACCGTGGCGCCACGCGTCCCCACCACCGTCGCCGAGGTTTCGTCGGCATAGGCGCCGGGTACCCGGACACCCATGCCCGAGCCTGCGTTGGTCGCGACGTACCGACTGCAGCTGACCCCGTCGTTCGGCCTCGACGCCGCCGCCGCACTGGTGCCCTACCTGGCCGAGCTCGGGATCAGCCACGTCTACACCTCCTCCTACCTCACCGCCGCCGCTGGTTCCACCCACGGCTACGACACGGTCGATCACGGCCGGGTCAGCGACGAGCTCGGGGGCGAGGAGGCGCTGCAGCGCTTCCATGCCGCGCTGCGCGAACACGGGCTCGGCAACGTCGTCGACGTCGTGCCGAACCACATGTCGGTGGCCGACGCAGCGGCCAACCGCCGCTGGTGGAACGTGCTCCGCGACGGGCCGAACAGCGCCGACGCGCGGTTCTTCGACATCGACTGGTCCCCGCCCGAGACGAAGCTGGCCGGCAAGGTGCTGCTCGCCGTGCTCGGCCGTGACTACGCCACCGAGCTCGCCGACGGCACGATCGAGCTGGTGCCCGGCGACGAGGGTGGGCACGAGATCCGTGTGGGCGATCTCCGCTTCCCGGTGGCACCGACGACGGTCATCGAGCCGAACACCCTCGCGCCGCCAGGGTCCGGCGCCGACCGCGCCGCGCAGCTGCACAAGGTGCTCGAGCAGCAGCACTACCGGCTGGCCTGCTGGCGGGTGGCGCGAGACGAGCTCGACTACCGCCGGTTCTTCGACGTCACCACGCTCGCCGGGGTCCGGGTCGAGGATCCGGAGGTCTTCGCCGCGGTGCACGAACGAACGCTCGGTTGGGTCCGCGCCGGCGACGTGCAGGGGCTCCGGATCGATCATCCCGACGGCTTGCGAGACCCGGGGCGGTACCTCGCCGATCTCCGTGCTGCGGCGCCCGACGCGTGGATCGTCATCGAGAAGATCCTCGAACCGGGCGAGGTCCTGCCCGCAGCATGGCCGGTCGACGGCACGACCGGCTACGACGTCATGCGACGCATCACCGGTCTGTTCGTCGAGCCCACCGCCGAGCTCGCGTTCACCGCGCTGTTCGAGGAGTTCACCGGCTCGTCGGCGCGACTCGACGCCGTCGTGTTCGCGGCGAAGCACCAGGCCCTCCACGATCTGTTCGGCACCGAGCTGACCCGCCTCACCGACCTGGCCGCGCGCTGCTGCGAGGCCGGCGTCGTCGCCCGCGACTTCAGCCGCGCCGCGATCAGACAGGCGTTGGAGGCGATGCTCGTGGCGATGCCGGTGTACCGCACGTACGTCGCCGAGACCGCCGGTGGCGAGGTGGCCGACACCGATCGTGCCGTCATCGCGGGAGTGCTCGAGTCCGTCCGCCGCCACGAGCCCGAGATCGACGGCGACCTGCTCGGCCGCCTGTGCGATCTCCTCACCTCGGGTGACGCTGGGGTCGACGGTGTGGAGTTCGTCGCTCGGTTCCAGCAGCTGAGCGGTCCGGCGATGGCCAAGGGCGTGGAGGACACGACGTTCTACCGCTACAACCGACTGCTCGCGCTGAACGAGGTGGGTTCGGACCCGGGCGAGTTCGGTGTGCCGGTCGAGGCGTTCCACCGCGAGTCGATCGAGACCGCGACATCACACCCGCTGACGATGAGCTCGACGTCGACGCACGACACCAAGCGGTCCGAAGACGTCCGGATCCGGATCGCGCTGCTGACCGAGATGCCCGAGCGCTGGCGCGAGACCGTGCTGCGTTGGCGCAGTGCGAACAACCCGAAGTGGGACGGCGCGACGCCGGATCGTTCGATGGAGTACCTGCTCTACCAGACGCTCGTCGCCGCCCATCCGTTGAGCGTCGAGCGCACTCACGAGGTGCTGTTGAAGTCGATGCGCGAGGCCAAGCAGGTCACGTCGTGGCTGCGCCCGACCGAGGCCGAGGACGTGTTCTTCGCCTTCTCCGACGCGCTCGCCGCCGACACCGCGTTCCAGGACGAGTTGGCTGCGTTCGTCGCGGCGCTCGACGTGCCGGCCCGGCTCGGGTCGCTGAGCCAGCTGGCCGTGAAGGCGCTGGCCCCGGGGGTCCCCGACTTCTACCAGGGCAGCGAGCTGTGGACCGACAGCCTCGTCGATCCCGACAACCGCGCCGATGTCGACACCGTCCTCCGCCGCCGGCTGCTCGACGACACCACGGCATCTCGTCCTGCGGTCGCGCTTGCCGACGACACCGTTGGCGTGACGAAGCTGTGGCTGACGCAGCGGCTCCTCGCCATCCGCGCCGGGCTTCCGGCGGCGTTCGTCGGTGCCGATGCCACCTACCGGCCCGTTGCGATCAGCGGTTCGTTCGGCGATGCCGCCGTCGGATTCTGCCGCGGCGACAACGTGGTCGTCGTCGCCTGCACCCGTCCGGTCCGGCTCGCCGGCGACGGTTGGGGCGACACCTCCATCGAGCTGCCGCCGGGCGACTGGCGAGACGCGCTGGGCTCGGCCGCCCCGTGCAGCGGCGCGCTGCGCATCGGCGATCTCGCCGGCGACCTCGGCATCGTGGTGCTGATCCGCACGGACGCGACGGACGTGGTCCGATGAGCATCGTGCGGGTGTGGGCGCCGCATCTCGAGGCCATCACGATCGAGACCGATGCGCCCGATGATGCTGGCGGCGGCCCCTCGGTCGCGGCGATGCGCGCCATCGACGGCGGATGGTGGGAGGCACCGGAGGCACTCGCCGCCGACAGCCACTACCGCTTCGTGCTCGGCGACGATCACTTCCCCGATCCGCGCTCGCCGCGCCAGCCCGACGGCCCGCAGGGATGGTCGCAGCTGGTCGACCACAGCACCTTCGCGTGGACCGATCACGACTGGACGGGCTTCCCGCTCGCCGCCGCCGTCCTGTACGAACTGCACGTCGGCACGTTCTCACCCGAGGGCACGTTCGACGGCGTGATCGGTCGGCTCGACGACCTGGCCGACCTCGGCGTGACGGCCATCGAGATCATGCCGGTGGCGACGTTTCCCGGCGCTCGCGGTTGGGGCTATGACGGCGTCAACCTCTTCGCCCCGCAGGAGACGTACGGCGGCCCCGACGGCCTGCGCCGGCTCGTCGACGCCTGCCACGCCCGGCACATCGCCGTCGTGCTGGACGTCGTGTACAACCACCTCGGTCCGGTCGGCAACTCGCTGCACGCCTTCGGGCCGTACTTCACCGATCAGTACCACTCGCCGTGGGGTGACGCCGTCAACCTCGACGGCCCGGGCAGCGACGAGGTGCGCCGGTTCATCATCGACAACGCGTTGCAGTGGGTGGTCGACTACCACGTCGACGGTCTCCGCCTCGACGCCGTGCACGCCCTGCACGACGAGTCGGCCGTGCACATCCTCGACGAGCTCGGCGACGCGGTCCACGCTGCCGGCCGGCGCGCCGCGCGCACCGTGTGGGTCATCGCCGAAAGCGACCTCAACGATCCGCGGCTCGTCCGCTCCAACGAGGCCTACGGCTATGGCCTCGACGCGGCCTGGTCCGACGACTTCCACCACGCGCTGCATGTCGCGCTCACCGGTGAGCAGGAGGGGTACTACGCCGACTTCTCCGGCGTCGACGATCTCGCCGAGGCGCTCACCGACGTGTACGTCTTCGGCGGCAAGTTCGCTCCGTCCCGCGAGCGCACCCACGGCACGGGCGTCGGCGACATGGACCGCTCGCGCTTCGTGTGCTTCGCCCAGAACCACGATCAGATCGGCAACCGCGCCACGGGCGAGCGACTCGCCCACATGGTGACCACGGCGCGGGCGGAGATCGCCGCCGCACTCCTGTTGACGTCGCCGTTCGTCCCGATGTTGTTCCAGGGCGAGGAGTGGGCCGCGTCCGCGCCGTTCCAGTACTTCACCGACGTCGACGACGAAGAGGTCGGCAACGCCGTCCGGGAGGGGCGGCGCGCCGAGTTCGCCGCGTTCGGCTGGAAGCCGGAGGACGTGCCCGATCCGCAGGACTCGGCGACCTGGGAGCGCTCACGTCTCGACTGGAGCGAGCGGCAGGACGGCGATCACGCTCGCGTCCTCGACTGGTACCGCCATCTGATCGCCCTGCGCGCCGAGCATACCGATCTGCGCGACGGCCGGGCCTTCGCGACGGTCGTGCAGCACGGTGCCGGCGACGAGTGGCTCGTCATCGAACGATGCGCGGTGTCGGTCGTCGTCAACCTCGGCGACGAGCGGGCGATCCCGATCCGACCGGGTGCCACGGTGCTGCTCACCAACGGTGACGCTCCGACGATCACGGCGAGCAACGACGACGCGGCCATCACGCTCCGCCGCGACCGCGTCGCGATCCTGGTGCACACCCTCTGACGGAGGGTTTGCCGTGCACCCGGGTGCACGGGTAACCCTCCGACGGGATGCTCAGCGGGTGTGGCCGAGGCCGAGCATCCGCTGCAGCGCGCCCAGCGGCACGCCGACCCAGTCGGGACGGTGGCCGATCTCGTAACGCACCTCGTACGCCGCCTTCTGGATGAGCGCGATGTCGAGCAGCAGGCCGGTGTCGGCCTCGTCGGAGGGGAGCACCTCGGCCTTCTCGATCGGCGGCAGGTAGGAGTACACGAATCGCTGTCCGCACCACGCCTCGAAGCTGCGCGCCCACGGCTCCAGCGACTCGATGCTGCCCAGGCCGCGTTCGACCGCCGAGCGCAAGGCGGCATCGGCGGCATAGCCGAACGAACGCACCAGCCCGGCCACGTCGACGACCGGTGTGCGGCGGATCGAACGCTCGCCGAGCGGCCGGCTCGGCTCGCCCTCGAAGTCGATGAACGACACGTCGCCGCCGCGAACCAGGATCTGGCCGAGGTGGAGATCGCCGTGCACGCGGATCCGCTGACCGTCGATCTGGTGATCGAGCAGCGGCTCGCATCGCTGCATGATCGCCCGCTCGATGTCATGTCCGTCGGCGGCCGTGAGCCCGAGTGCGGCGAGCGTCGGGTTGCTGCTCGACCCCGACCGGATGGCGGCGGCCGTCGCCTTCGCCTCGGATCGCATCGCCTGGTAGAAGGACCGCTGGGCATGCGCGTTGAACGCCTGCGGACGCATCCGTGGGGTCTCTGCCGCGGCGAGCGCGAGGTGCAGCTCTGCGGTGCGAACGCCGAGCAGGTCGGCGAGCGCGATCGCCTCGCCGAGCACGTCGGCGAGCTCGGACGGCACGGAGCCCTCGTCCATCAGCGCCGGTGCGGCGGCCGGCTCGATGCCGGAGCCCGACAGGGTCGCCGCCCATTCGAGGAAGTGCGCACACTGGTCGACAACCGTCGTGTACGCCTCACCGTCGTTGCGCACCAGGCCCACGAGCGTCGCGAGGGTGGTGGACTCACCGACGGTCGTCGGCACGTACTGCAGCGTCCCGACCAGCGGCGCGACGTTGGGGAAGCCGACGGCGTTGAGGTGCTGGAGGATCTCGACCTCCGGATGCACGCCGGACTCGACCCGGCGGAGCAGCTTGAGCACCCACTGGTCGCCGACGATGCTCGACGAGTTGCTCTGCTCGGCACCGAGCATGCGCGACTCGGGCGTCTCCATCCGGCGGGCGATGGCCCTCGCGACCGGCTCACCGACCAGGGCGCCGTGGCGACCGGGCTCGCGCTCGCCGCGCAGGATCATCCGGGTGACGTCACCGGCGAAGACCGGATCGGCCCCCTCGGGGTCGAGCACGAGCGCGTACTGGGCAGGTTCGCCGCTGTCGAAGTCGAGCTGGATGAGCACCCACCACAGCGCCTGGCCGATCTCGACAGCGTCGACGATGGCCGTGTCGGTGATGGTGCGGGCCCGATCGCCGAACCAACGCTGCTGGGTGATGTAGGCGCGGGCGGCGGACAGCAGGACAGCGGTCGATCGGCGGTCCAACGGGAGCTGCAGGGGCATCACGGACAGGTTGGACATCGTCGCCGCACCCGCAGGCGCAACGCCGAGCTCGTTCGGCACCGTCCGCGCCAGCCGCAGCCAGAAGACGTCGTGCGGCCCGAGGGTGATCCGGTAATCGCGGTCCTCGATCGGCGACATCACCGCACCACCGGCGAGCTCCACGGGCGACACGCCGCGGTACGCGGCGAGCGGGATGTTGACCTGCTGGGCGTGGCGGGAGAGGTTGGCGACGACGAGCACGTCGTCCCAGGTCTGGCCGTCGTGGTCCTCGAGCGACCGCAGGAACGTGAGCACCTTGGTGTTGTCGCTGTCGATGATGGTCATGTCGCCGCGGGCGAAGACGGGGTTGCGTTGGCGCATCGCGATCATCCGCCGCATCCACCACCACAGCGACGATGGGTTCTTGCGCTGGGCTTCGACGTTGATCGATTCGTAGTGGTGCTGCGAGTCGGTGATCAGCGGGAGGAACAGCCGTTGCGGGTCGCCGGGCGAGAAGCCGGCGTTGCGATCGCCGCTCCACTGCATCGGCGTGCGCACCGAGTCGCGGTCGCCGAGGTAGACGTTGTCGCCCATGCCGATCTCGTCGCCGTAGTAGATCGTCGGCGTGCCGGGCATCGACAGCAGCAGCGCGTTCAGCAGCTCGACCTTGCGGCGGTCGTCCTGCAGGAGGGTCGAGAGGCGGCGGCGGATGCCGACGTTGACGCGCATGCGGGGATCGCCGGCGTAGCGGCGCCACATGTAGTCGCGCTCCTCGTCGGTGACCATCTCCAACGTGAGCTCGTCGTGGTTGCGCAGGAAGAGTGCCCACTGGCAACCGGGCGGCAGCGCCGGTGTCTGCTCGAGGATGTCGACGATGGGTGTGCGGCTCTCCATCTGCAGGCCGAGGAACAGGCGCGGCATCAGCGGGAAGTGGAACGCCATGTGGCACTCATCGCCGTTGCCGAAGTACTCGACCGCGTCCTCCGGCCACTGGTTGGCCTCGGCGAGCAGCATCCGACCCGGGAAGTTCTTGTCCATGTGGGCGCGCAGCTCGCGCAGGAAGTCGTGGGTCTCGGGAAGGTTCTCGCAGTCCGTGCCCTCACGCTCGAACAGGTACGGCACGGCGTCGAGCCGCACACCGTCGACGCCCATCTTGAACCACTTGTCGAAGATCCTGAACATCTCCCGCTTCACGTCGGGGCTGTCGAAGTTGAGGTCCGGCTGGTGGTGGTAGAAGCGGTGCCAGTAGTAGCTCTGGGCGACCGGGTCCCACGTCCAGTTCGAGGTCTCGAAGTCCTGGAAGATGATCCGGGCGTCCTCGTACTTGTCGACGGAGTCGTTCCACACGTAGTAGTTCCGGTAGCGGCTGCCGGCAGGGGCGCGGCGGGCGCGTTGGAACCACGGATGCTGGTCCGACGTGTGGTTCATCACGAGCTCGACGATCACCTTCAGGCCACGATCGTGGGCAGCCTTCAGGAACCGCTTGAAGGACGGCATGTCGCCGTACGCCGGGTTGATCGACTCGTAGTCCGCGATGTCGTAGCCGTCGTCGCGCAGCGGTGAGGGGAAGAACGGCAGCAGCCAGATCGCGTCGATGCCGAGGTCGACGAGGTAGTCGAGCCGGCTCGTCAGCCCGTCGAAGTCGCCCGTGCCGTCGCCGTTGCTGTCGGCGAACGACCGCACGTGCAACTGGTAGATCACGACGTCCCGGAACCAGTCCTCGTTCATGCCCATCTCTCTTCCCATTCCCGTCTCTCTCATGCGTCAGATCAGCTCGTGCTGCGTGTCCGAGTAGTCGAGGCGCCGCACCGCGAACACGTGTGCCGACTGCGTCCACGGATCGAGCCGCACGTAGTTGTCGGCGCCGTGCCAGGTGAACCGCTGATCGGTCAGCAGGTCGTGCACCTCGTACGTCGCTGACGGATCGGCCGCGCCCAGCTCGGTGCCGAACGCCGACAGGTCGAGCCGCACGTAGCCGTCCTGCGCGTTGTAGTGATCGGTGTTGGCGACGACCAGGATCGGTGCGCGATCGCCGGTGGTGTTGATCCGGTTCGGCGCGGTCTTGGAGAACACGACGAGGCGCTCGTTGTCGCAGTGGTGGAACACGAGCGAGCGATCGTGCTGCAGCGCCACGTACTGCTTGCGGATCTCGTTGATCCGCTGCATCTGGGCGCGCAGCGAGTGATCGGTGTCGAGGTCCCAGGACCGCACCTCGTACTTCTCGCCGTGCTCGTACTCCTCGCTGTTCGCCAGCGCATTCGAGACCTGCAGCTCGAACACCGGGCCGTACACGCCATACGACGCGCTCATGGTCGCGGCGATCAGGAGCCGGGCTTCGAACGTCTGGCGCAGGCCCTGCTGGAGCTCCTCGGTGAGGATGTCGGGCGTGTTGACCCACGAGCTGGCGCGGAAGAACTCGCCGCGGTCGCCGTCGCTCAGCAGGTGCGCGTAGTGCTCGAGGTCCGATGGGCTGTGCTGCCACGGGAAGTGGGTGTACGACACGGAGAAGCCGACCCGCGAGAGCTGGAGCATCACGTCCGGGTGGGCGAAGGCCTCGGCGAGGAACACGACACCCGGGTCCTCGGCCTTGATCTCCGTGATCAGCCACTCCCAGAAGCGGAACGGCTTGGTGTGCGGGTTGTCGATCCGGAAGACGCGCACGCCACGGTCGTGCCAGAAGCGGACGACGTCGGCCAGGGCCTCCCACAGGCTCCGCCACTCGACCGAGTCGAAGTCGAACGGCACGATGTCCTGGTACTGCTTCGGCGGGTTCTCGGCATAGGCGATGGAGCCGTCGGGGCGGATCGAGAACCACTCCGGGTGCTCGGCCACCCAGGGGTGGTCGGGGCTGCACTGGAACGCGATGTCCATCGCGATCTCGAGGCCGCGCGCGTACGTCTCGCGAACGAGATCGTCGAAGTCCTCGAACGTCCCGAGGTCGGGATGGATCGCGGTGTGGCCACCCTCGGCCGAACCGATCGCCCACGGGCTGCCGACGTCGTCGGGCTGTGAGTCGACGGCGTTGTTGACGCCCTTGCGGTGCTGCCGGCCGATGGGGTGGATCGGCGGGAGGTAGACGATGTCGAAGCCCGATGCGGCGACGTAGTCGAGCCGGTCGATGCACGTGCGCAGCGTCCCCGGCTGCTCGGCCGAGTGACCGGTGGAGCGGGGGAAGAACTCGTACCACCCGGCGAAGCTGGCGAGCAGCCGGTCGACGATGATGTGCTCGGTGCGGCTGGTGACGCGGTCCGACACGGTGTCGTCGCCGAGGCGACGGAGCTCTTCGTCCTCGTTGTGCGTCGACTGACCGGCGGTGCGCTTGCGGGCGATGCGCGAGCGCAACGTCGCGGCCCGATCGATCCAGGTGTCGACGGTCCAGCTGTACGTGCCGAGCTCGGTCAGCGCCACCTCGACCACGAACCGGTAGCCGGTCTGGCGAGTCATCGGGTGCACGGACTGCGTGCCCCACGGATCGGTGAGCCGGAGCTGGGCGCTGATCTCGACGGCACCGTCGCACACGACGACGGCGGAGAACTCGACGACGTCGTTCAGCACCCGCTTCGACGGGTACTCCCCCTCCGCCACGGAGGGGGCGATGCTCGTGATGGCCAGCCGCTCGGGACGGCTCGGTGGCTCTGGACGGTCGGCGTCGGGGCGCGACGTGCCCCGCTGGCGCAGGCGGAGCCGACGTTGGGCTTCTTGTCGCGACATGTCGGGACGCGATGCTTCTTGCTGCGACATGAGGCACTCCCATGCTCGTGGAGACGGTCGCTCCGGGGATGCGAGGTCGTGATGACCATGCCCGCACGCAGGGGCGATCAAACGCAACCCTCCGGCGCGGCACGACCCGAGCCGCTACGTTTGAGGCATGCCTCCAGCGTTCCTGCACCCATTCGCGCCGCCGACCCGCGAGCAGTTCATCACCATCACGCGGGGCGAGGGCGCGCTGCTGTGGGACGCCGACGGCAACGAGCTGATCGACGGCATGGCCAGCCTCTGGTACTGCGCGATCGGCCACGGTCGCCGGGAGATGGCCGACGCGGTGGCCGCGCAGATGGGCACGTTGGAGACGTACTCGTGCTTCGACCCGTTCACCAATGCTCCGGCCGACGCGCTCGCCGAGAAGCTGATCTCGATGAGCCCGCTGCCCGGGTCGCGCGTGTTCTTCACCGACAGCGGTAGCGAGTCGATCGACACCGCGATGAAGCTCGCCCGCCTCGCCCATGTGCAGGCCGGCCATCCGGAGAAGACCCTCATCATCACCCGCACCCGCGGGTACCACGGCACCAACTACGGCGGCACCAGCGCGCAGGGCATCGCCCCGAACAAGGTCGGCTACGGCACGCTCCTCGCCGACGTCGTGCAGGTGCCGAGCGACGACATCGAGACGCTCGCCACGCTGATGAAAGAGCGCAGCGGCGAGATCGCGGCCGTGCTCACCGAGCCCGTGCAGGGTGCCGGCGGCGTGTTCCCGCCCACCGACAACTACCTGCAGGGGCTGCGCCGGCTGTGCGACCAGCACGGCGCGTTCTTGATCTTCGACGAGGTCATCACCGGCTTCGGTCGCCTCGGCAGTTGGTTCGCGGCGCAGCACTACGGCGTCACGCCCGACCTGATGACCTTCGCCAAGGCCGTCACGTCCGGTTACCAGCCGCTCGGCGGCGTGTTCGTCGGCCGCGCAGCGCTCGACGGCCTCGAGGCCGATCCGTCGTTCTTCCTGCGCCACGGCTACACGTACAGCGGCCACGCCAGCGCGTGTGCGGCGGGCCTGAAGAACCTCGAGATCATGGAGCGCGAGAACCTCGTCGACCGCGCCAAAGCTGTCGGCCATCGCCTCGGGTCCGGGCTCCAGGCCCTCGCGGCCGACGGTGTCATCGACCACGCTCGCGGTGACGGCGCGGTGTGGGCGGCCGGGTTGCAGCCGGACCAGAACGCGATGGCCATCCGCGAGGCGATGCTCGCCAACGGTGCCATCGTCCGCGCCCTCAACACCGACACGGTCACCTTCTGCCCGCCGCTCGTCATCACCGACGAGCAGATCGATCGCCTGCTCGACATCTTCGCCGGCGCCGCCTCGTAGAGCCCGAGCTCTCAAGTCACCCGGCCTGCGGGCCGATGACTTCTTCCATGGAGACACGGATGCTTCCCGGCTTGCTGTTCATCGCGTTCTCGTTCGCGACGATGCTCACGATGGTCGTGTCGGGCCTGCGCTGACCCACACGGTCACCATCGCCCGCAACCCGTCCGACAGCATCCGCAGGAACTGCTCGTCGAGCGCCGGGTCGCCGTCGTCGAGCCAGAGGCAGATGCTCTCGTAGACGTGGCTGACCAGCGCCTCGGCGGCCCAGCGCACGATCACCGGGTTCGGATCGACCGCCGAGATCAGGCCGATCGCGAAGTCGGTGGCTGCCTCCTTGAACCGCTCGAACAGCTCGTGGAACTCCGTCTGGTTGGAGGTGTGCCGCCACAGCAGGCGGAACCCGTCGGGCTGGCGGCGGGCGATGCCGAGCAGCACCTCGGCCACCGATCGTCCCGTCTCGCCGACGCGCACCGGCCGGGTCTCGAACTCGGCCGCGAGATCGTCGATGACGCTCGTCAGCACGGCCAGGTAGAGCGCCTCCTTCGACTCGAAGATCCGGTAGACGATGAGCCGCGTCACTCCGGCGGAGCGGGCCACGTCCTCCATCGACGCCTTCTCGTAGCCGCTCTCGAGGAACGTCGTCGCCGCGGCCCGCACGATCTGGGCGCGCCGCTCGGCCCGCGGCAGCCGCACGGTGGCGTGGCTCGTGGTGCTCACCGTCTTCGCCGCACTCATTGACATATGTATACACGAGTGTTTACATGTCGTCCATGAAGTTCGGCATCTTCTACGAGCACCAGATCGGTCGTCCATGGGACGACCGGACGGAGCACCAACTGATCCAGGACGCGCTCGAGCAGGTCGAGCTCGCGGACCAGCTGGGCATCCAGTACGTCTGGGAGGTCGAGCACCACTTCCTCGAGGAGTACAGCCACTCGTCCGCGCCGGAGGTCTTCCTCGCCGCCGCCAGCCAGCGCACCACGAACATGCGCCTCGGTCACGGGATCATGCTCACCGCGCCACAGTTCAACCATCCCGCGCGCTGCGCCGAGCGGATCGGCATGCTCGATCTGGTCTCCAACGGGCGGGTCGAGTTCGGCAGTGGTGAGTCGTCGAGCGAGGCCGAGCTCGGCGCGTTCGGGGTCGATCCGCTGAAGAAGCGCGAGGCGTGGCTGGAGGGGCTCGAGACGACGCTGCGATGCATGGTCGAGACACCGTTCACCGGCGTCGACGGCCAGTTCGTGACGATGCCACCGCGCAACGTCGTACCGAAGCCGATCCAGAAGCCGCACCCGCCGCTCTGGGTTGCGTGCAGCCGCCGCGACACGATCCTGCTGGCGGCCGAGAAGGGCATCGGCGCGCTCACGTTCGCGTTCATCGATCCAGAGGAAGCCCGGTCGTGGGTGGCCGAGTACGAGCAGACCCTCGCCGAGCGGTGCGTGCCGGTGGGCTACGCGGTGAACCCGCAGGTGGCCTGCGTCAGCCCGATGATGATGCACCACGACGAGGACGAGGCGATCCGCCGCGGTGTCGAAGGCGCCAACTTCTTCGGCTACAGCCTCGGCCACTTCTACGTGTTCGGCAAGCACGCCCCCGGTGTCACCGACGTGTGGGCCGAGTACGTCGAGCGGCGGGCCGCCCAGGGCTTCGATCCCGAGGCCGTCGCCCAGGCGGTGCGCGAGGAGCGTCTCGGCGCCAAGGTCGCCGCCGGTGACAGCACGGGACTGCGCGGCTGCATCGGCACGCCGGATCAGGTCCGCGAGTACCTCCGGCGCTACGAGGAGGCCGGGGTCGACCAGGTGATCTTCGTCCTCCAGGCCGGGCGCAACCAGCACGAGCACATCATGGATTCGATCGAGCTGTTCGGCCGTGAGGTGCTGCCCGAGTTCGTCGAGCGCGACGCTGCGGCGGTCGCCGCCAAGGCGCTGCGGATGCAGCCGGTGATCGACGCGGCGATGGCCCGCAAGGCGGCCGTCACCACGCCCCACGACATCGGCGACTACTCGTTCGGAGCGATCCCCCGCCAGTGGGCGGAGGCGACGCACGACACGAACATCGAGCAGTGGCTGGAGAAGTTCGCCGACGATCGCGCCGCCGGCAAGCGCGACGAGAGCGCAGGGATCGCCGGCTGATGAGCAACCCACAGCGCAACGATCAGATCATCCCGACGCTCGACCTCACCGGGCAGCGCGCCCTGGTGACCGGTGGTGCGGGCGGCATCGGCCGCTGTGTGGCCCGGCGCTTGGCCTCGGCGGGCGCGCATGTCGTCCTCACCGACATCGCCGATGCGGCCGGCAAGGAGCTGGCCGACGAGATCGGTGCCGAGTACCACCACCTCGACGTGTCCGACCCGGACGCCTGGACGGACATGGCACGGACGCTCGGCGTGATCGACATCGCGTTCTTGAACGCAGGCGTCAGCACCCGCATCGCCGACGATCCGGGGGCCACCGACGCACCGATGGGCGAGGTCACCGAACGCGCCTACCGCCGCATCATGGGCGCCAACGTCGACGGTGTCGTTTACGGCGCACGCACCGTGCTGCCGGCGATGGTGGCGCGAGGCCGCGGGCACATCGTCATCACCGCGTCGATGGCGGGTCTCGCCCCGATCCCGTTCGATCCCATCTACGGGCTCACCAAGCACGCGATGGTCGGCTTCACCAAGTCGCTCGGCGCCACCTACGGCGCGGCCGGTGTCTGCACGAGTGCGATCTGTCCGGGCTTCGCCGACACGAACATCATCTCGCCCGACCTGATGGGTCTGCTCCGCGCCGTCGACGTGCCGATCATGTCGCCGGAGCGCGTCGCCGACGCAGTGCTCGTCGCGCTCGACGCCAACGAGCCGGGTTCGCTGTGGGCGCTCTGGGGCGACCGGCCGATCACCCGCTACGTACCGAACGCCGTGTACGACGATCTGGAGGACTTCGTATGACCAGTTCCATCGATGCCGAGCCCGTTGCCGCCGCTCCCGGGCTGCTGTTCAACCCGTTCGACCCGGCGTTCCGGGCCAACCCGTATCCGTTCTACGACATCCTCCGCGAGCAGGCGCCGGTGTACCTGTCGCCGCTCGAGACCATCGTGCTGTCGCGCTACGACGACATCGCGGTCACGTTGCGCAGCAACGACTTCAGCCGCGACATCGAGAAGAACGCGAAGCAGGCGCCGACGGCCATCCAGGCCCGCAAGCGCGAGACGCGGGCCGAGGAGGGCACCAAGTCGATCCTCAACCTCGATCCGCCCGACCACACCCGGCTGCGTCGTCTCGTCAGCCTCGCGTTCACCCCCACGTCCATCGAGCGCCTCCGCCCGAGGGTGCAGCAGCTGGTCGACGACGCGCTCGACGTCGCAGCCGAGCGCGGCTCGATGGAGCTGATCGACGAGCTCGCCTTCCCCGTGCCGTTCCAGGTGATCAGCGACCTGCTGGCGATGCCGACCGAGCGCTCGGTGGAGCTGCGCGAGTGGTCGCAGCACCTCACCGCGTCACTCGAGCCGACTGCCACCGAGGACGACCTCGATCGTTCGGCCGAGGCGCTCAACCACTTCGTGCCGTACCTCGTCAGCATCGTCGAGGACCGCCGCCGGCACCTCGGCGACGACCTGCTGTCCAACCTGATCCAGGTCGAGGAGAGCGGCGACCGGATGACCACCCAGGAGCTGATCGCCTTCGTGCTGCTGCTGTACGTCGCCGGCCACGAGACCACGGTCAACCTGATCGGCAACGGCACGCTCGCGCTGCTCCGCAACCCGGACCAGCTGGCGATGTGGCGCGACGATCCGGCCCTCGACGCGACGGCCGTCGACGAACTGCTCCGCTACGACGGCCCGGTGCAGCTGACCGTGCGCGTGCCGACAGTGCCCGTGCACTACCGCGACGTGACGGTGGAGCCCGGCACGGTGGTGATGACCCTGCTCGGCGCGGCGAACCACGATCCGGCGATGTTCGACGACCCGCACGCGCTGCGCTTCGACCGCCCGAACTCGAACCGCCACCTCGCCCTCGCCGGCGGCGTCCACTACTGCCTCGGCGCATCGCTCGCGAAGCTCGAGGCCCAGGTCGCGATCAGCAGCGTGATCCGCCGGTTCCCCGACGTGCACCTCGCCGGCGAGCCGGGCTGGCGCGACCGCCTCACGATCCGCGGCGTCGACCACCTCCCGCTCGGCTGGGACTAGGACCTCCCAGCGGGCGCGGGCACACCCGGCATCGACACGGGTCGTCGGTAGCGTGAGTGGATGGCCCGAATCTGGACGAGCGATCTCCACTTCGGGCACGCCAACATCATCCGCTACTGCCACCGTCCGTTCGCCGACGTCGAGGCGATGAACGCCGGCCTCGTCGAACGATGGAACGAGAAGGTCGCGCCGACCGACGAGGTGTGGGTGCTCGGCGACTTCGCACTCGGCACCATCACTGACACGCTGCCGCTGGCCCACCGCCTGCACGGCACCAAGGTGCTCGTCGCCGGCAACCACGATCGCTGCTGGGCGGGATGGGGTGAGCGCGCTCGCCCGTGGGTCGAGACGTACCTCGAGGCCGGCTTCGACGAGGTCCTCCAGGGCTCGGTGCCGGTCACGGTCGGGCCCTACGTCGCGCTCGCCTGCCACCTGCCGTACGAGGGCGACAGCCACGACGACGACCGGTTCGTCAGCCAGCGCCCCACCGACGACGGCACGATGCTGCTCCACGGCCACGTGCACGATCGTTGGCGGGTCAACGGCCACCAGGTCAACGTGGGCGTCGATGCGTGGGACTACCGTCCGGTCAGCGATGACCAGGTGATCGAGGAGTACGTTCGCGCCCAACCGTGAAAGGGGTGCACGTGACGCTGACCACCGATTCGATCATCGGCTCCACCATTGGCTCGACAGGTGAGGATCCCGGAACGGGCGTGCACGCTCGCCCCGTCTCGGTTCGCCCGGATCCGGCTCGCGACACGGTCCACCGCTACACGTGCCCGTTGTGCGAGTGCATGTGCGGGCTCGACATCAGCGTCTCGCCGCCGAACAACGCTGAGCCCGCGCTGTCGCAGCGGGTGACGCTCATCCGCGGCGCGAAGTCCGACGTCTGGTCGAAGGGCTACCTGTGCCCGAAGGGCTCGGCGCTCGGTCACCTGCACGAGGACCCGGACCGGCTGCGCGCCCCGATGGTGCGCGATGGCGAGCAGTGGCGCGAGGTCACCTGGGACGAAGCGTTCCAGCGCTGCGAGGAGCTGATCCATCCGATCATCGAGCGTGACGGGCCGGCGGCCTTCACCGCCTTCGTCGGCAACCCGGCAGGCCACAGCTTCTCGCTGTCGCGCTACCTCAGCCAGATGATCCTGCCCTCGGGCATGCCGCACATCTACTCGGCCGGCACCGTCGACCAATGGCCGAAGAACGTCACCAGCGTCCTGCTCTACGGGAACATGTGGATGATCCCCACGCCCGACGTCGCGCGCACCGACTACTGGCTGCTGATGGGCGGCAACCCGCACGCGTCCGGCGGCAGCCTGATGTCGACGCCCGACGTGCTCAGCGAGATCGAGGCCATCCGCGAGCGCGGCGGCAAGGTGGTGGTGGTCGATCCGCGGCGCACCCGCACGGCCGACGTCGCCGACGAGTGGGTCGGCATCCAGCCCGGCACCGATGCGGCGTGGCTGATGGCCATCATCAACGTGCACTTCGAGCACGGTTGGATCGACCTCGGTCACCTCGCCGACATCGTCGACGGGGTGGACGAGCTGCGCGATGCGTGCGCCGGCTTCACGCCGGAGTCGGTCGCGGCGCTCACACGCGTCGACGCCGAGACCACTCGGCGCATCGCCGCCGAGATCCACGCCGCGACCGCGGCCTCGATCTACGGGCGGATCGGCCTGTGCAACCAGGAGTTCGGCACCCTCGCCTCGTGGCTGATCGACGTGCTGGCCATCGTCAGCGGGCACTTCGATCGCCCGGGCACACTGATGTTCGCCGACCCGGTGCCGCTCCCGCTCGTCTGGTTGCAGAGCACCAAGGTGAACGGCCTGCCCGAGTTCGGCAAGTGGCGGTCACGAGTTCGCGGCGCGCCCGAGGTGCTCGGCCAGGTGCCGGCATCATGTCTCGCCGAGGAGATCGCCACACCCGGGCCAGGGCAGATCAAGGGCCTCATCAACGTGGCCGCCAACCCGGTGCTGTCGGTGCCGGACTCGGCGCACCTCGACGCGGCACTGCCGCAGCTCGAGTGCATGATCGCGATCGACACCTACCTCAACGAGACCACCCGGCACGCACACGTCATCCTCCCCGGGCCATCGCCGATCGAGACCCCGCACTTCGACGACCTCTTGTGGGGCTTCGCGACGCGCTCCGCCGGGAAGTGGTCGGAGCCGATCTTCCCGCTCGATCGCCCGGATGAGTGGGAGATCCTCATCCGGCTCGGCCAGATCATGGCCGGCAAGCACGATGCCGACACCGACGTCGCAGCCATCGACGACCAGTGGTTCAGCATGCTTTGCTACGCGACGGGCCTGAACCCGGCCGAGGTCCTGCCGCGGTACGACCACGGCGGACCGGAGCGGATGATCGACTGGTCGATCCGCGTCGGTTCGTTCGGTGATCGGTACGGCGAACGCGAGGGCCTCACGCTCGCCGACTTCAAGGCCGCACCCGACGGCATCGACCTCGGCCCGGCCACCCCGCGCGCCCACCAGATCGTGTGCACGCCGGACGGGATGATCCACCTCACCCACGACTACCTGCTGAGCGATCTGCCCCGGCTGCGCGAACGGCTCGATGCGCCCGTCGACGGGCTGGTGCTCGTCAGCCGGCGGCACCTGCGCTCCAAGAACACCTGGCTGCACAACGTCAGCGTGCTCGTGAAGGGCAAGGAACGCTGCACCCTGATGATCAACCCGGCGGATGCGGCTCGGCTCGGCGTGGTCGACGGATCGCCGGCGCGGATCAGCTCGCAGGCCGGTTCGATCGTGGTCCAGGCCGAGATCACCGACGAGATGCTCGCCGGCATCGTGTCGTTGCCCCACGGCTGGGGGCACGACAAGACGGGCGTGCAGCTCTCGATCGCGCGCGAACACGCCGGGGTCAACAGCAACCTGCTGGCCCCCGGCGAGTTCATCGACGTCCTGTCCGGGAACGCGGCTGTCAACGGGATCCCCGTCGAGGTCGTCCCGGCCTGACGCGCGCTCAGGCGGTCGTGGCGGTCGCGGTCGTCGTCGCCGTGCCGTCGGCCGGGAGCGTGCCGGGCGCGGCTGGCACCGTTCCGGTGGTCGACCCGGCCGGCGCGCCACCGGGCGCGCCACCGCGATTGCCGAACGACGACTGGAGCGCCGTCTCGAGCGCGGGCTGGCACGCCGCGAGCGCACTGCTCACCGTGGCATCGGTGCTGTCGAGCCCGAGCTGAGCCACGATCCGGCTGGCGAAGCCGCCGCCGGGGCCACCCTGGCCGCCGCCGTTCGGCGCACCGTTGGCAGCATCGCCCGTCGGTGGCGTGAAGTCACCGGTCGGCGGGGTGAAGTCGCCGGTGGGTGGCGTGAAGCCGCCACTCGGCGGGGTACCGCCCTCGCCGCCACCCGGGAAGCCCCCACCTGGGAAGCCGCCGCCGTTACCGCGCCCGGCGATCGTGCTGGCGTCGATGTCCTGCACCGATGTCAGGCCGTTGGTGCGCAGGCACGCGGTGAACGTGTCGAGCGCGGTCTGGATCGCCGGGTTCGCGGTGCCGGTGCCGCCGGCCGTCGAGCCGGCGCTTCCGGCGGCCGTCGAGCTCGCAGTGGCCACGGTGGTCGCCGTGGTGGCGGTCGTCTTCGACGAGCTGCCGCACGCTGTGGTCAGCAGGACGAGCGAGCCGCCCACAGCGACGAGCGCGGCACGCACTGGCCGTTTGGGGCGCGAGGGATCGGACTGGCGAGAGAAGAGCTCGGTGAAGTGCATGTCGCCCATCGTGCGAGCCGACCCTGGGCGCAGCCTGTCGGCAACCTTGGCGTTCGATCAGAATCGACGCCGCGCGCTCAGGTGACGAGCAGCCGATCGACCAGTGCCTGCAGCGAGCCGCGGAAGTCGGGCAGCAGCGGCAGCCCACCGAGGCGCATCACGGCGTTGTCGAGCACGCTGTTCGCCGGCCGCTTGGCCGGTCGGGGCGGCTGCAGATCGACGGTGGCGATCGGCGCCACCATGTCCGCCGGCTTGCCCATCGCCGTCACCACGGCCTGGGCGAACTCGAACCAGCTGACCCGGCCCTGGTTGGTGACGTGGTGGACACCGGAGCGGCGGTCGAGGGCGAGGCGGCGCAGCGCCGGCGCGAGGTCGGCGCACAGCGACGGATGGCCGACCTGGTCGTCGACGAACGCCAGTGAATCCCGCTCGCCGGCGAGGCGCATGATCGTCTTGACCATGTTGTTGCCGTACTCGCCGCAGACCCAGCTGGTGCGGGCGATGGCCGCGCCGGCGCCGAGGGCCAGTGCCTCGCGCTCACCCGCGAGCTTGGAGGCCCCGTAGACCGACGTCGGGTTGGGCGTGTCCCACTCGGTGTACGGCTCGGCTTGCTCGCCGTCGAACACGTAGTCGGTGCTGACGGTGACGAGGTGCGCACCCGTGCGCCGGCAGGCCTCGGCCATCCAGCGGACGGCGAGGGCGTTGGCGGCGTAGGCGCGGTCGGGGTCCGACTCGCACGCATCGACGGCGGTCCAGGCGGCACAGTGGATGACGGCGTCGGGCCGCACCGACGTGACGGCGCCGAGCACAGCGTCGCGGGACGTGACATCGAGCGTCGCGTGATCGAGGCCGGTGACGGTGTCGCCGGCCGCGGTGCAGACGAGCACGGTGTCGTGGCCGAGCTGGCCGCCGGCGCCGGTGATGAGGACGTTCACGTGCCCGCTGCCGGCGCGGTGGGAACGGGCATGGCTTGCAGGAGCACCGTCAGAACTGGGCCTTGGCTTTGAGGGGTTCCCACCAGTTCCGGTTGTTGCGGTACCAGTCGACGGTGTCGGCGAGGCCGTCGTCGAGGTTGTGGACCGTCTTCCAGCCGAGGGCTGTGACCTTGTCGTGGGTGATCGAGTAGCGGCGGTCGTGACCGAGACGGTCGGCGACCTTCACGATCGACGATTCGTCAC
>JAOBWK010000096.1 GCA_025463305.1 Ilumatobacteraceae bacterium | reverse complement strand
GCGGCCGGGGCTGGGGTGGCCGCCGGTGTGGCCGCGGGCGCCGCGGCAGCGGCGGCACTGCTGGGCGCGGCACCCCACGGCAGTGCCGTGGCCGACTTCGCGCGCAGGCTGAACCCGTCTGCCGCCACGACGCCCTCGTCGAGCGCGAGCAGGGTGTCGATCGGTGCATCGCCGATGAGGAGGTTCAGCGCGGTGATGTCGTGCAGATGGGTCTGGCCGTCGCTGAGGTTCTGGGTGCCGGCCGCGCCGGAGGCCACGAGCGGCACGCCGCCCTGCGACAGCACGTCGAGCCCGTGCTCGCCGATGACGACGGCGCAGAACGGTCCGAGCGTGGATGCGCCGGCGGACAACCGGGTCAGCTCGGTCATCACCTCGCTCGCCGGTCGATCACCGACGAGGCGGCACCAGCCGATGAGCGCCGTCGCGGCAGCGGCATCGCCGGCCGAGTACAGCACGGTGCTGCCGACTCGCACGAGACGCCCGCGACCGCCGCCGAGCTGGGGGATGAGGGTGAAGCTCTGCATGGCAGTGTCCTATCAGGTCGGATCGGCAGGAGTGGAGAGGGAGTCGATCATCGTCGCCACCTCGAGAGCGGTCCGTGGACGCTGCTCGATGTTGGGCGAGGTGCAGGCGAGGACGATGTCGGCCTCGCCGGGGCTGAGCAGGTCGCGGTCGACGTGCGGTGGTTCGCGCAGCACCGAGCGCACGGCCATCATCGGGTCGACGCCTTCGACGCCCGGATGGATGTGCTTGCCGGTGAGCACCCAGTGCAGCATCGCGCCGAGCGAGTAGATGTCGCTGGCGCGGCTCGCGCTGTCGCCGGTGATCAGCTTCGGATCGACGAAGCCGATCGAGGCCATCGGTGCCATCGAGGTGACCGAGCCGCTGCCGAACTGGGCGAGCCCGAGATCGCCGAGGCACGCCGAGCCGTCGGCGCGCAGCAGCACGTTGCCAGGGCGCAGGTCGCGGTGGGCGATGCCGGCCTCGTGCAGATCGTGCGCGGCGCGCGCCGCGTCGGCGACGGCGCGCAGCTTGGCCGGCCGGCTCAGCTCGGTGGTGGGCGCGGCGAGGGTTCCGCCCTGGCACCACTCCATCGAGTAGAAGAAGACGTCTTCGGCCTGGCCGGCGTCGTACAGGGTGACGAGATGGGGGCTGTGGACGCGGGCGAACAGCTTGAGCTCGCGGGTGAAGCGACGGAAGCCCGCCTCCTGGGTGCCGGCGACGACCTTGATGACCACGGCGTCCTGGAGCCCGAGTCGAGCCGGTGGCGTGGCCAGGTAGAAACGGCCGTGACCGCCCTCGCTGAAGGGGCGCAGCACCGCGTAGTCGCCCAGCTCGGGCGGGACACCGCCGGCGGGACCGGCGCTCGTCGATTCGTCCATGGTCAGAAGAAGATCCGTCCGCCGCTGAAGCGCCAGCGGATGAAGAGCACCTTGATCGGGCCGAGGACGAACAGCCACATCACCATCCACGTCGTGACGATGTGCCACCAGAACGTCGCGTTGGTTGCGGTGGCACCGAACTTCGTGCCGATGTCGAGCGCGTCGAACACCAGCTTGGCGACGATGGCCTCGGGGATGACGAGGAAGAACGTGAACATCACCGGCCAGTCCTTCTCCCACCGGAACTGCTGGAGGAAGTGGTAGATCAGCTCCCATCCGAACACCGCGAGCACCAGCACGATGCCGAGCACCGTGAACGTGGTCTTGTACGTGTCGATCAGGCTGCCGCCCGTGACGTCTCGGTTGTTCGGCAGGAACGGGGTGATGATCAGCGTCCAGGGGATGCCGACGAAGAGGATCAGGAAGATCCTCGTCTGGATCCGTCCGTTGAGTGTGGGGATCATGAGAGCTCCAGGAGATCGGGGTGTGCGGACTGGGTGGACATCGAACTAGATCTGCTTGTGGCGCATCCACTTCCACCAGTTGCTCACCGATCGGCCGATGCCGATGCGTTGTCCGAAGCCCTGCTTGGCCAGATCGTCGGTGATGCGCTGGGCGGAGAGCTGCAGACCGAGGAACGTGTCGACGCCGGCGAAGTAGCCGCCATAGGTGGCCGAGCCCGATGCATACATCCTGCCGTTGCCGCTGCGCGTGCCACGGGCCTCGAAGCTGGGATCGACGTCGAGGCGGCCGAGCGGGTTGCGGCCGGCGCCCGAGTGATCGAGCAGGTCCGCGTAGATGCGGTGCTCGCGGATGTCGGCTTCGAGCCCGGTGCAGTCGAGGATGATGTTCGCCTCGAGCGTCGCCGTGCTGCCGTTGTTCTGGCGGATCGTGGTGACCACGCCGGTGCCGTCGGCCGACGGCTTCACGTCGACAACCTCGCCCTGGTAGGTGGTGTACCAGCCCTGGTCCCGGCCGCGCTTCATCTGATCGAGCCAGTACTTGCGGTACGGGGTGTGCGCGCCACCGGTGAGGTCGTAGAGGTCCTTGCGCTCCTTGCCCTCCAGCTTCAGCATCTGTTGGATGTGCTGGCCGCCCCACGCGCTCTTCGGCGCGTTGAAGCCCTGGAACGCGAACCCGTACGCACCGCGCCGCTTGGCGAAGCCCCACTTGTTGTGGCGGCCCGAGTAGTAGGTGCGGAACAGGTGCAGGATCTGGGTCTGAGCGCCCTTCTGCTCGCGGTCGTCCATCAGCCGCTGCAGGACGCGCGAGGCGACGATGCCGCCGCCGCGGACGAGCACCGTGCCGGGCTTGGCGAGCAGGCCCTCGTAGATGTGCTCGTGCGGCTCGTACGCGTTCACGGTGTGGGCGAGGTCGTTGTACTTGGTGCGGTACTCCTGCAGATCGGGCAGGAACTTCAG
Organism: Ilumatobacteraceae bacterium; assembly: GCA_025463305.1. The sequence continues at coordinate 33,143 of JAOBWK010000096.1, read as the reverse complement.
GCCCGGGTACCCGATCGCGAGGTGAACGAACTGGCTGCGGTAGGCGACGCGACGGGTGGCGCTGGTGCCCGGTGGCGGGGTGAGGATGGTGTAGTAGCCGCCACCGTTGCGGCGACGCACCATGCGGACCTGGCCCGACACGAGCATCTCGTTGTAGCGGGTGCGGGCGACTTCCTTGGCGAGGCCCTCGAACACGGTGCCGGCGCGCGGCGTCCAGTAGTCGGCCAGGACCGGCTCGGTGAGCACGTTCCAGATCGGGAACAGCTTCTTCTCCTTGCGCGCCTCGCGAAGCGCGTAGCTGGGGAAGCCCCACAGGCAGTCGGGCATGCCCTGGCTGTCGCTGCGCAGCCGCTCGGTCCGCGGGATCTGGCTGACCTTGGTGAGGTACTCGTAGGTCTGCCACGGGTACTCGAGGTTGCTCAGCACCCGGATCTGGCTGGTGTCGACGCCTGCGACGCGCAGGTAGTCGGACAGCACGAACGAGCCCATCCCGCCGCCGCAGCTCACGAACGGCACGTCGACCACCGGGATGCCGGCACGGTGAACCATCTCGTCGGTCCAGATGTCGGTGCGCAGCAGCTCGTCGTTGAGATCACCGGGTGCCGGGGCAACCGGAGCCGCCTCGATCGCTTCCCCGAGCACGCTCGCCGGCGTGTTGATCATGTCATTCGACACAGAGGTCCCTTCTGAGGTTCGGTCCTGACGTACGGGCGCCACCACTGTGGCATATTTTGGTCGGACGAACGTCCAAAACCGTTACGCACGGCGCGCAGGGATCAGCCGTAGTACGCGAGCTCGTTGTGCAGCCTGGCCAGGGCCTGTTGGGCCACCAGCATCGCCTTGCGGGCGCTGAACGGGATGCGGCCGGTGTTCTCCAGGACCAGCCATTCGGTGATGGTGGACTGCACCGCGGCCTTCAGCTCCACGGCGTCGGCGGTGGGGGAGAGGCCGAGCCGTCGGGTGGGCTCGGGATGGATCAGCAGTCGCGACAGCTCGCTGCGCAGCCAGCGCGGCAGCGCCGCGCGCCCGGACACGATCTCGCGGAGCAGCTCCAGCTCGATCAACAGCGGGAGCTCCTGCTGCAGGGACTCGATCCGGTCGAGCAGCTCCGAGCGACCGGGGCTGCTCGGCGCCGCCTTCATCGCCAGCTGCACGAGGCGGAGGCCGGAGGTGGCCCGGAACGCGACGCCGCGCACCTCGGCGAGGTTCGCCGCGAACGACTGCAGCGCGGTGATCTTCGCGGGCTCCGCCGCAGCGAGATCGGGGAACAGGGTGATGCCCGGCGTGCTGTTCTTGACCATGTCGAGGACGCGCTGTGGGTCGTGGCCGGGGACGGCGACGACGAGGCCCTCGACCGCGTACGGCCCGCACGCCGCGGCCTTCAGGTTGGCGAGCAGCTCGGTGACGCTGGTGAGCGGATCCGGGTCGGCGGCACTGAGCACGAGCACCACGAGATCGCTCGACCCCACCCGGGCCGACTTGACGTCGGTGGTGTGATCGGCGGTCATGTCGGGCCGGGTGCGCAGCCCCGCGACGAGGAGCAGGGTCTCGGGCGTCGGCGGGCCGATGACCGTGGTGGTGAACGGCCGGACCAGCCGCGCCATGACCTCGACCGCGACGGGCTCGTCGTTGACGAGCAGCTTCGAGCCCGTCACCAGATCGTTGACCCGTCCAGCTGCGCCCGTGAGCGGCAGGTCCACCGGTGCGGACTCGGTGCGCGGCGGCGGCAGCATCGTGCCGGGGGTGGGCGCGACCATGGTCATCGGGGCGGCCGCGACCGGAGGCGGTGCAGCGACGGCGGACGGCACGGTGAGGTACGGCGTGAGCGCGTCGGCGAGCGCGAAGCACGAGTCCCATCGATCGTCCGGTAGGCGCGCCATCCCCTTCGCGAGCACGTCGCTCAACCCGCGGGGCAGATCCGGGCGCACCTCGTACAGGGGCTGGGCGAGCGATTCGGCTCGGCTGCGGCGAACGCCCGACAGCGTCTCCGACGCGAACGCCGGATGCCCGGCCAGCAGCTCGTAGATCACGGCGGTCGTGGCGAAGACGTCGACCCGCCGATCGATGACCGAGGTCGCGTGGGCCTGCTCGGGCGCCATGTACGCGGGGGTCCCGGCGGCGAGTGTGAAGCCGCTGGCGACGGCGAGGTCCTTGGCGAGCCCGAAGTCGCCGATCATCACCGCGTCGTCGCCGACGATGCGCCCGGCCCGTTGCGCGGCGATGCGCTCGTGGTTGCGGATCGAGCGGAACAGGATGTTGCTCGGCTTGATGTCGCGGTGCACGACGCCGAAGTCGTGGACGATGGACAGTGCCTCGCAGATCTCGAGCGCCAGCCGCAGCGCCGCCTGGGTGTCCATCGGCTGGCCGGCGGGCAGCTCCTCGATCTTCTCGTGCAGGGTGCCGCGGTCGGCGACCGCCATGACGAAGTACGGACGGCCATCGGGCAGCTCGTCGACGTCGAACACGCGCACCACGCGGTCGTGGTCGATCCGGCGCAGCAGCCGGGCCTCTTCGATGAAGCGTCGGCGGATGTCGACGTTGCGTGCCCAGTTGTCGGCGAGCACCTTGATCGCGACCTGCACCTCGAGCAGCTCGTCGAAGGCCAGCCAGACCGTCGCGAAGCTGCCGGCGCCCAGCGCCTTCTCCGCGAGGTACTTGCCGATGCGATGCGGGTTGGCCACCCGCACATCTTGGCGGGTGGCGCCCCCCGTTCTCGGTCTTGCCGGGAAAAAGACGAGGGCGCCGGCCGAAGCCGACGCCCTCGCTCACTGGGTGCTCATGTGCATGCCCGGAGGCAGGCGATCAGGTCACTTGAGACCGATCGACGGATCGAGGAACTCGTTCGTCACGATGTCGGCGGGCGTGAGACCGGCCTTCGGCGGGCTGTCCTGAGCCGTGTAGACCGGGGTGGCCTTGGTGATCAGGTCGGCGACGCGGGTGGTGTCGAACTTGCCGATGACGCCGTCGGGGCCGTTGGCGATCAACTTGTCGTCCTTCATCGTCTTGACGGCGTAGTCAGCGGTGCCCTGGGTGTACACCCAGCCGTTGTCGAACTTCGCCACGGCGTCGAGGATGACCTTGTTCGCTGCCGTCGGATCGGCCAGGTAGTCGACCGTCGACTGCTGGATGATCGGCACGAGCGCCTTGAGGCAGTCGGCGTACTTGGTGATGTTCGCCGGCTTGGTCGCGATCGACTCGGCATAGTTGTCCCAGCCGGCGTCGTTGATGTACTGGTACGCGACCGGCTTCTTCCAGCCGTCGATCTCGTTCTGGTACAGGTACGGCTCAGCCGAGCCGAAGCCCTGCTGGGCCGACTTGCCCTCGTCGGCGAGGAACAGCGCCGGTGTGCCGTCGTACGAACCGTCGACCTGTGCAGCCTTGAGCACGCCGGTGGACGTGAAGTAGTCCATGTAGGCCGCGCCACCGAAGTAGCGGATCTTGACACCGGCGGTGCCGAGGTCGGCAATGGTCTTCACGTTGGGGTACGTGGCGGGATCCCACATGATCATCTGCGGGTTCTTGTCGAAGCCGGACTCGACGGCGACCGTCGGGAACTTCTCCGAGTTCTGGATCGCCTCGTCGGTGTAGACGTAGCCGAGCATGATGCTGTCGTCGGCGTACAGCTGCGACGTCACCGAAGCGAAGCCGATCGCTGGGCCGCCCGAGAGGACCGAGATCTTGACGCCCTGGTCGACACCCTTCGACGTCAGCTCGCCGGTGACGGTGAACTTGTCCTTGTCGATGGTGTAGTCGCCGCCGACCATCTCGTACAGGAAGCCGTGCTCGGCCTCGGGGTTCCAGTCGGTCTGGATCTTGATGTCGGCGGGGCAGATGCTCGACAGGGGGCCCGACCCGGTCGCGCCGCTCGTGGCCGTCGTGTCCGACGTGGCCGTGGAGCCGGCCGTGGTCTCGGCCGTCGATGAAGCCGTCGTGTCCGACGTCGCGGTCGAGCCGGCCGTGGTCTCGGCGGTGGAGCCAGCGGTGGTCGCTGCCGTGCTCGCAGCGGTGGTCTCCGCCGTCGATGCGGCGGTGGTGGCTGCCGTCGTAGGGGCGGTGGTGGTGGCCGTCTTCTTGTCGCTGCCGCAAGCGGCCAGCAGAAGTCCGGCAACGAGTGCGCTGGAGGCCAGCACCTTACGTCGTCTGTGTTGCATTGATGTCTCTCCCTTGTTGGTGGTTCACGCTGAATCGGGAAGCCCGTTTGCCCGGGCCTCGGGTGGATGGATCTCTGTGGTCGGGCTGATCAGGAGCGGTTGCCGCTCGCCTCGTACCAGTGGCCGACGGCCTTGCGGCCGAGCCAGCCGAACACGAGGAAGAAGGCGATGCCGAGCGCGCTGCCGAGGATCAGCCCGCCGTACACCTGTGGGTAGATGGCCTTCTGGCGGTAGCTCTCCATCACGATGCCGATGCCGGGCTTGTCGCCGCCACGGAAGAACTGCTCGCCGACGATGGCGCCGATGACCGAGAGGCCGGCGGAGATGCGGAACCCGGTGAAGATCGCCGGCATCGCGGCCGGCACCTGCAGCTTCCACAGGCGGGTCCAGCGGTTGGCGCCGCGCAGCGTGAACAGGTCGTGCTGGCCGGTGTCGGCGGACTGCAGGCCGAAGAGGGTGTTGGTGACGATGGGGAAGAAGGCGATCATCCCGCAGACGAAGAGGCGGGGCAGCATGCCCGTGCCGAACACCGACAGGATGATCGGGACGATGGCGAGGATCGGGATGGCTTGCAGCGCGACGAGGTACGGGTAGAACGAGCGCTCCGCCCACTTCGCCTGGGCCATGATGACCGCCAGCAGCATGCCGACGATGATGGTGAGGCCGAGGCCGATCAACGACACGACGGCGGTCCACTTCACGCCGTTGAGGAGCTTGTCGCGGGCGAGGCTGTGCACGAACGAGTCGTCGATCACCGTGAACGGCGACGGCAGCAGGAAGCCGGGCTTGTCGAAGAACCTCCGCATGCCCTTGGCGTGCATGTACTGCCAGACAGCGAGGAACACCACGAGCACGATCGGCGGACCGATGAACCGGCTGATCTCGAACTTTCGGCGGCGGGTCTTCTCCGCCGGACCGACGAGCTCGAGGGCCGTCGCCGGCGGGCTCATGCCGAATCCGCCGCCGGCGCTGCCTGCGGACGTCATGCTCATGCGTGGGCTCCTCGGAGCTCGTGGGAGATCCGTCCGCTGAGCTCGGCGAACGCCGGATCGAAGCGCAGCTCGGGCGAGCGCGGATACGCGAACGGGACGGGGAAGTCGGCGACGATGTGACCCGGGCGCGCGCTCATCACCAGGACGCGGGTCGAGAGGAACACCGCCTCGCTGATCGAGTGGGTGATGAACAGCCCGGCGAAGCCGTTGCGCTGGAACAGGCTGATGACCTCGTCGTTGAGCCGCTCGCGTGTGATCTCGTCGACCGCGCCGAACGGCTCGTCGAACAGGAACACGCTCGGGTCGAGCACCAGCGAACGGGCGAGCGAGGCGCGCATCTTCATGCCGCCGGAGAGCTGCTTCGGGTACTTCGTCTCGAACCCGGTGAGGCCGACCAGGTCGATGGCCTGCTTGGCGCGCGTCCGGCGCTCGGCCTTCGGCACGCCCTCGAGCTCGGCCATCAGCTCGACGTTGCGCTGCACGTTGCGCCACTGCAGGAGCGTTGCGTCCTGGAACACGTAGCCCAGGCTGGAGCGGTCGACCGAGACCGTGCCGGTGGTGGCGGGGTTCAGGCCCGACGCAATGCGCAGCAGGGTGCTCTTGCCGCAGCCGGACGGGCCGACCACGGTGACGAACTCACCGGGGTAGACGTCGAACGAGGTGGAATCCAGGGCGTGGGTGCCGTCCGGGAAGGTCATCGAGACGCCGGAGAAGCGCAATGCAGGGGTGCCGCTCCGGGCCGCGCTGGAAGCACGCTCCGTGGTGGCGGGCTCCGGTGTGGCCGCTGCTGGTCGTTGGGTGTCTGTCATCGTGCTCCCCGAGCGCTCGCTCAGTGCATCACCATGCCGCCGGAGACGTTCATCGCCTGACCGGTGCAGTACGAGGCGTCGTCGGAGGCCAGGAAGAGTGCCATGTTGGCCACATCGCTGGTCTCCGCGAGACGGCCGAGCGGCGACTTCGCCGACCAGGCCGCCACCATCTCGGGCGTGCGCGTCGCAGCGCCCATCTCGGTGAGGACGTAGCCGGGGCAGATGCAGTTGACGTTGATGCCGTGGCAGCCGAGCTCCATCGCCGACACGCGGGTGAAGGCGATGACGGCGGACTTGGATGCGGCGTAGTGGGCCTGGTTGGGCGAGCCGAGCTTGCCGCCCATGCTCGCCATGTTGATGATGCGGCCGCCGGAGCCGCCGATCGTGTGACCGGCCTCGACCTGGGCGCGCATCGCGCGACCCGCGACCTGGGTGGTGACGAACATCGCGCGCACGTTGATGTCGAAGGTGAGGTCCCAGTTCTCGATGGTCATGTCGAGGATCGGCGCCATCTTCAAGATCCCGGCGTTGTTGACGAGGAGGTCGACGCCACCGAGCAGCTCGATGGCCTCCGTCATCACCCGGGCGGTCGCTGCGGCGTCGGCGAGATCGACCACGGCGGACTCGCACTCGAGGGTCTTGGCGAGCTCGTGGACCTCGTCGGCGGCGATGTCGATCAGCACCAGCTCGGCGCCCTCGGCCGCATACGTCCGGGCGATCTCCGCCCCGATCCCGCGTGCGGCACCGGTGATGATCGCGCGACGCCGGTCCAGCCGTCGGCCGGTCCCTGGCGGTGTGCTCGTGACGCTCCCCATGTCCCCCAGATACTAGGCGAGGCGGCTCAGCGGGCTCTCCTACGAATCGTGAACAGTTCGTTTCGTGATGTGACAACCGACCACGTAGCGTGAGTTCTGGCCGTGAACGCTCAGGGTTGGTGGACCACGCGACCGTGGTGGATGACGGTTCGCCCGGCTGGGCCGAAGGCCAGCGCGTCGCGCATGCTCGCCGCGGGGAGCGCGACCAGTTCGGCGGGGGCTCCGACCGCGATCGCACCGGCCGCGCCAGTGATCGCTGTGCGCGACGCGCCACTGATGGCGTGCATCGCGTCGTCGGGGAGGAGGTGCGCGGCCATCACCATCAGCGCTCCGGTCTCCAGCGGATCGCCGCGACCCATCGGGTTGAACGGGTCCTGCAGGTTGTCGGCACCGGCGCAGAGGTTGACGCCGGCGGTGCGCAGGGCGCGCACGGCGGTGAGCGCCCGGGGCATCGCCTGCTGCTGGTCGCGACCCTGCAGGAACAGGTTGGTGTGGGGGAGCGCGACGACGCTGATGCCGGCGGCGGCGGCGAGCTCGGCGATCTCCTGCTGGCGGGCGTCGGTCTGCATCGCCAGGCTCACGCAGTGGCTGGCCGTGACTCGGTGCGGGAACCCGCTGGCGATCACCCGGCGAGCGAGGTCCTCGAGCGCGAGCTTCGAGGGATCGAGCGTCTCGTCGGTGTGCAGGTCCACGTCGCGCCCGTGCTCGGCGGCGATGCCGAGCAGGATGTCGTTCGCATCCTCGGGCTCGTCCTCGAGGTGCGGGCAGCCGCCGACCACGTCGGCACCTGCGTCGAGCGCGTCGCGCAGCAGGGCGCGTGTGTTCGCACCGGCTGCGCCCGTCACGGGCCAACTGACGAGCGCCACGATCTGCAGGTCGCAGATGTCGTCGGTGCGGCTGCGCACCTCGGCCAGCGCCTCGACCGACATCAGCCGGTTCTCCAGCGTGACGTCGGCGTGGGTGCGGATCAGCGTCGCCCCGTTGCCCACCATCAGCCGCACCGCGCGCTCGGCGCGCTCGACCGTGTCGTCGTGGGTGATCAGGTGGCGGTTGCCGTGCATCGCCATGATCGCGCCCATCAGGTCGCCCGTCGGGTTGGGGATCCGCTCGGACAGGAACGCCTTGTCGAGATGGGCGTGCGGCTCGGCGAACGCGCTGACCAGCAGCTGGCCGGCGAGGTCGAGCGTCTCGTCGCCCTCATCGGCGACGAGGTGTTCGCCGAGCTCGACGATGGTCCCGTCGACGATGCGGACGTCGAGGACCCGTCCGTCGGCGAGCGTGGCCGACCGCAGGAGCATGGGGTGGCCGCTCAGACGAGTGGCGCGCCGGTGAGCGGCCGCTTGTCGATCGTCTCGCCGAGGCGCGGGAAGACCTCTTCGGCCACCAGGTGCATCTGCTCGTTCATCTCCTCGCGGGTGAGGCCCGGGTAGTCGAAGAAGAAGCAGATGTGCTTGAGGTCGAGCAGGTCGCGCCACCAGCCGATGGCGTCGACGGCGTCGTCGACGGAGCCGACGATCTGGATCCGCTGCGCGTTCGACTCCTCGACGGTTGGGCAGTGGTCGAACGCGACCTTCGAGCCGTCGGGGTTGCGGTAGCTGCTGAACCGGCCGTACGGGGACAGGAACTTGTTGAACTCGTCCTGCCCCGGGCGACCCTTGACGAGCGCCTGCTCGTAGGTCTTGCCGACGTGGAGGTTGAGCACCAGGCAGCGGTTCTCGCCGGGGCCGACGGGCTGGCCCATCTCCTCGCGGATCTCGGCGTAGCGGTCCCACTTCTGCTTCTGGCTCTCGGCGTTCTGCAGCCAGTACACGGCCTGGTGGCCGGCGCGCGGCACGTACTCGATGGTCTCGGGCGACGTGACGGGCTGGTAGATGTCGACGACGCGGCGCGGCTTGGGGATCAGCGTCAAGTGGTCGACGTAGCTGCCGCGGTCAGGGACGTCGTCGGGCGGCAGGATGAACTGCTTGCCCCGATACGAGAACGTCTCGTTGTACCAGGCCGTCTTGATGATCTCCATCGACTCCTCGAAGATCTCGCGGTTGACCCGGTCGTGCTCGGCGCTCATCGCGTTGTCGCCGCTGGCCACCACCGTGCCGAGTGCCCACGCCTCGCGTGGCACCGTGCCGCGGCCGACGCCGAACTCCATCCGGCCGCCGGACAGGATGTCGGCGAGGGCGAAGTCCTCGGCGAGGCGCAGCGGGTGCCACTGCGGGACGACGTTGAACATCTGGCCAAAGCGGAGATGGCTGGTGAGGTGGGAGAGGTGCAGCCCGAACTGGATCAGGTTGGGCAGGACCTCGTAGCCCTCGTGCTGGAAGTGGTGCTCGGTGAGCCACATCGTGTCGAAGCCCAGCGCGTCGGCCGTCTTGGCCCAGTCGATGAGGTTCTCGTAGCAGGCGATGACCGCGTCGTTGCCGTACCGGCGCGACGTGGCCGGCACCGACGGATCGCCGGCGTCGGGCATCGGGACGGTGCAGAAGAAGTTGGAATCAACGCGCATGGGCCGAGCGTAGTGGGCCCGTGCGGCGCGGGTGGAGGGCTCAGCCGGGTTCGGCGACCAAGTTCACAGCCCCGCAACAGATCCGACGCGGGTCCGCGGATCGGCTGCGCCGGCGAGCATCCCGCTGTCCTCGACGAGGATCACGTGGGCGTGGCCGAAGGCGCTGTCGTACGGCGCCATCACGCGCACCTCGTGGCCGCGCTGCTCGAGCCCGTCGAGCCAGTCGGGCGACGAGTGACCCTCGACGATGACGTGCGGGCCGCCCTCGCCCGTCCACGTGTCGAAGCCGGTGACCGGTCCGTGCAGCAGCCAGCGCCCGGCGTGGATCGCCTCGGCCGGGCTGGCGCCATGGTGGAACAGGCGGGTGGCGACCTGCAGCAGGATCTGCGGCTGGCCGTCGCCGCCCATCGTGCCGAACACCGCGGCGAGCGAGCCGTCGCGGTTGGTGGCGAGCGCGGGCGACAGGGTGTGCGGCGGCCGACGCCCCGGCGCGAGCTCGGCCGGATGTCCCTCCGCCACGGAGAAGCCGAGGCCGCGGTTGTGGAGGTTGATCTGGGTGTTCGGCTCGACCAACCACGATCCGAAACCCGACGCGTTCGACTGGATCAGCGACACGCCGAGCCGATCGGCGTCGACGGCGCACAGGTAGGTGGTGTCACCGTCGAACGTGGGGACGCGCACCCGCGACGCCGACGAGGCGTCGACCCGATCGATGTCGCCGACGATCCGCCGCAGCAGCGCGGCACCGTCGGCACCCTCGTGGAGGACTGCGGGACGGTCGTGACCCGCCACCGTCGCGGCCTCGATGAGCAGGTGCGCCCACTGGGCGTCGTCGGGATCGTCGGGGGGTCCGAGCTGATCGATCAACGCGGCCGCGCCGAGCGTGAGGTAGCCCTGCGAGTTGGGCGGCATGGTGTGCAGCACCTTGTTGAAGGCGGGCTGGGAGAGCACGTCGACCCACTCGGCGTTCGACCTCTGCAGATCGGCCTCGCTGAAGTGCCCGTTGCCGAGCCGGCGGAGCCCGGTGCCGAACTCGCCGAGGTAGAAGCCGTCGCGACCGCCTTCGGCGATCGCGCGCAGGGCGCGTCCCGCGCCGGGACGACGCACGAGCGCCCCCGGCCGGCGCGCCTGGCTGACCAGCTCGTGCAGCGCCTCGCGCGCCGGATCGTCGAGCAGCGCCAGCGAGCCGACGAGCAACGGCGACGCGGGGAAGCCCTCCTCGGCGAGGCGGATCGCCGGCGCCAGGAGGTCGGCCATCGGGAGCCGGGCGAAGCGCTCGTGCAGCGCTGCCCAACCGTCGACGCAGCCGGGCATCGTGACCGTGCGGATGTCGTGGCGGTACGGCATCTCCGTGCGGCCCTCGGCACGCAGTTGTGCCGCGTCGCTGCCGGCGCCGGCCCGACCGGTGGAGTTCAGAGCGTGGACCTGGTGTCCGTCGTGCACGAGCGCGTACAGATCGCCACCCATGCCACACAGGTGCGGGCCCGTCACGGCGATGGCCGCGTTGGTCGCGATCGCGGCGTCGACGGCGTTGCCACCCTTGGCGAGCACGGCCATGCCGGCCTGCGTCGCCAGCTGATCCGCCGACGCGACCATGGCCCCCGGCGCCGTGGTGGAGGTGAACGGTGCAGCGTTGCCGGCCATCGATCCAACCTACGCTGTGCGCGTGGGAGGGCGGCAAAGCAGCAGTTCGGTCGGCCCTGCCGTGACGACGGTCGGTGCCGCGGTGGCCGTTCTCGCGTCGTTCGGCGACTGGTTGCGGTCCGGCGCGGTGTCGCGTTCGAGCTACGACATCCTCGGTCTCGTCGATCGGCTCGGGTTCGCGCCGGACGGTCCCGTCCACGTCGCTGTGTCGGCCTGGCCGCTGATGCCGTTGTTGATGACGTCCGCCGTCGTCGCGTTGTGGTGGGGCTGGCGCACGGTCGGCGCGGTCATCGGCGTGGTCGCCGGGGTGTACGCGGGCGGGCTCGGCCTCGCCGTCAACTTCGCCGTGCCCGAGGCCCACGAGGTGTCGGTCGGGCGTGCTCCGCTCGCGACCGCGATCGGCGGCACGCTGGTGGTGGCCGGGTCGTTGGCGACCCTCGTGCTGGGGGTACGGTCCGCGCATGCCAACCCGCGCTGAAGCACTCGCGATCCTCACCGGCCCGGGTGGGCCCTTCGCCCTCGGAACAGCGGACGTCGGCGGGCAGACGCTGCGCGTGTACACGACCGCGCCGGCGAGCCTGCGCGACCTGTGGGCGGGCTCGGCCGTCCACGGCGACACCGTGTTCCTCATCTACCAGCAGGACCGGATCACCTTCGCCGAGGCGAACGTGGCCGTCCGCAAGCTCGCCGCGCACCTCGCCGGCGCCGGCGTCTCCCAGGGCGACCGGGTGGCGATCGCGATGCGCAACTACCCGGAGTGGGTGCTCGCGTTCTGGGCGGTGCAGTCGCTCGGCGCCGTCGTCGTGAGCATGAACGCCTGGTGGACCGGCGTCGAGAGCGAGTACGGCCTCGCCGATTCGGGGGCGATCGCGCTGATCGCCGACGGCGAGCGATACGAGCGCGTACGTGGCGAGATCCTCGCCCGGCTGCCGATCCGCGACGTCGTGGTGGTGCATGCCGAGGGTGATCTGGATCCCGGCCACGTTGCGTGGGCCGACGTGCTGGCGGGCGAGGATCCGGGCACGCTCCCTGACGTCGAGATCGGGCCGGACGACGACGCGACCATCCTCTACACCTCGGGCACGACGGGGTTCCCCAAGGGCGCGGTCGGCAGCAACCGCAACCACGTCACCAACGTGTTCAACACCATCGTCGGTGGCGCACTGCAGTCGATGATGGCGCCGCCCAAGCCGGCGCGCGACGCCAGCGCAGCGCCCGGTGGCGGCCGGCCGATCGCGCTCTGGACGTTCCCGTTCTTCCACATCGCGGGCGTCACCGGGGTGACGCTGCTGTCGGCCATCGGCGGCTGCATCATCACCCAGTACCGCTTCGACGCCGCGGACGCGCTCGAGATCGTCGAACGCGAGCGGGTCACCACCGTCGCCGGCGTGCCGACCGTCGTGCGGTCGATGCTCGAGCACCCCGATGCCGCGACTCGCGACCCTCAGCACACTGTCGGGCATCTCCCAGGGCGGCTCGCCCGTGCCGCCGGACAGCATCGCCAAGATCGAGACCGAGTTCTCCGGCAAGGTCTCGCCGGCGAACGGCTACGGGCTCACCGAGACGACCTCAGCGGTCATCGCGAACGCGGGCGCCGCGTACTTCGAGCACAAGGACAGCGTCGGCCTGCCGGTGCCCGGCACCGACGTGCGCGTCGTCGACGAGGACGGCAACGACCTGGAACCCGGCGAGGTCGGCGAGCTCTGGGTGCGCGGCCCGAACAACGTGCGCGGCTACTGGAACAAGCCGAAGGAGACGGCCGAGTCGTTCACCGACGGCTGGTTCCACACCGGCGATGCGGCACGCGTCGACGCCGAGGGCTACGTCTACGTGGTCGACCGGATCAAGGACATGGTGCTGCGCGGCGGCGAGAACGTCTACTGCGCAGAGGTCGAGGCAGCCATCTTCGAGCACCCCGCAGTGCTCGACGTCGCAGTGATCGGCCTCCCGGATCCGAGGCTCGGCGAGGAGGTGGCCGCTGTCGTCACGGTGAAGGACGGCGCGACCCTCGACATCGACGATCTCCGCACGTTCCTCGGCGCCAAGCTGGCAGCGTTCAAGGTGCCGTCGGCGTTGTTCGTTCGCACCGAGGAGCTGCCCCGCAACGCCACTGGCAAGGTGCTCAAGAAGGACCTCCGCGCCGAGTACGCCACGCCGGCGAGCTGATTCAGACCCACTGGCCGCGGCGCTCGAGCACCTCGCGGAGCACGGCGGGGCGGTCGGTCATCACGCCGTCGACGCCCATGTCGAGCAGGCGCTCGATCTCGGCGGACTCGTCGATGGTCCACACGTGCACGGCGACACCGATCTGGTGGGCGCGTTCGACGAACTTCGGCGTCGTCACCAGCAGCGTGCCCTGGCGCACCGGCACCTGCGCAGTGCGAGCGCTCGTGTGCGACATCCGCCCGTAGCGCAGCTGGCTCACGCCGCCCGGTCCGAGCGCGGAGCACAGGTCGGGGCCGAGGATCGCGCGCAGCCGGCGGATCCGACGATCGCTGAACGCGCCGACGCACACGCGGGGCAGCGCGTTCGTGCGACGCAGTGCGGACACGAGCGCGTCCACGGCGGAGTCGGCCTTGCAGTCGATGTTGACGCGCAGGTCCGGCCACTCGCCGAGCAGCTCCTCGAGCGTCGGGATCGGGGCCACGCCGTTGACGCGCGCCTGGCGCACCTCGGCGTACGTCATCTCGCCGACGCGGCGATCGATGCCGCACGTGCGCTTGAGGTTGAAGTCGTGGAACGCGAGCAGGACACCGTCGGATGTCACCTGCACGTCGGTCTCGACGTAGTGGTAGCCGAGCCCGACGGCATACTCGAACGCCGGCATCGTGTTCTCCGGCGCGTCGCTGGCACCACCGCGGTGGGCGAACGCGATCGGCTGGGGCCAGTCCAGGTAGGGGTGTGTGGGTGGCACGACCCGAGTATCGCCGATCGCAGTAACGTCGGCGTCATGCCAGCTGATCCGACCTCGCCCGCCACGGACGTCCGAGCCATCCCTCTCGCCGGGGAGCGGTTCACCGGAGCCGCCGACGGTGGCCGGGAGACGATCGAGGTCCGATCTCCCTACGACGATGCGCTGATCGGGGGCATCCCGGCGTGCACGCCGGCCGACGTCGACCGCGCCGTCGCCTCGGCGAAGGCCGCGCTCCACGCCGGCCCGATGCCGCAGTGGCAGCGCGCCCAGATCCTCGACCTCGCCGCCGCACGGCTCACCGCCCGGCGCGACGAGTTCGCCGAGATCGTGTGCCGCGAGGCCGCCAAGCCGATCCGCACCGCGCGGGTCGAGGCCGAGCGCGCGGTCGGCACGTTCCAGTTCGCCGCCGCCGAGGCGCGCAAGCTCGCCGGCGAGATGATCCCGCTCGACGCGATCCCGTCCGGCGAGGGAAAGCTCGGCTTCACCCTGCGCCTGCCGATCGGCGTCGTCGGGGCCATCGCACCGTTCAACTTCCCGCTGAACCTCGTCGTGCACAAGCTCGCTCCGGCGATCGCCGCCGGCTGTCCGGTGGTGCTCAAGCCCGCATCGCAGACGCCGTTCAGCTCCATCGTGCTCGCCGAGATGCTGATCGACGAGTGCGGCCTGCCGCCGGAGTACCTCCACCTCGTGACGGGCGGAGGGAGCACGGTCGGCAACGCCATCGTCGACCATCCCGACATCGCCCTGATCACCTTCACCGGTTCGCCGCCGGTCGGCTGGGGCATCCGCGCTCGCGCCCCGCGCAAGCGCGTCGGCCTGGAGCTCGGCAACAACGCGCCCGTCATCATCGAGCCCGACGGTGACTGGCGGTCCGCCGCCGACAAGATCCGCGTGGCGGGCTTCAGCCACGCCGGGCAGAGCTGCATCAGCACGCAGCGGATCTTCGTGCACTCGTCGATCGCCGACGACTTCACCGATCTGTTGTCGCAGAAGGTCGCCACGCTCGTCGTCGGCGATCCGCTCGACGAGGCCACCGACGTGTCCGCGCTGATCTCACGGCACGAGCGCGACCGGGTCAAGAGCTGGATCGACGAGGCCGTCGAGGGCGGCGCCAAAGTCGTCAACGGCGGCGAGATCGGTGCCGACGGCGTGCTCCAGCCGACGGTGCTCGCCAACGTCACCCACGACATGAAGGTCTGCGCCGGTGAGGTGTTCGGGCCCGTGGTGGCGATCGCCTCCTACGACGAGCTCGACGATGCGATCGCGATGGCGAACGACTCCGAGTACGGGCTGCAGGCGGCCATCTTCACGCGCGACATCTCCAAGGGGCTGAAGGCGGTGCGTGCGCTCGACTACGGCGGCGTGCTCGTCAACGAGGTGCCGACCTGGCGAGCCGACCAGCAGCCGTACGGCGGCCTGCGCGACAGCGGCAACACCCGCGAGGGGCCGGCCTACAGCGTCAAGGAGATGACCGAGATCCGGATGGTGATCATCAGCCACTGACCACCGTTGCGTCTTCAGCGGACGGTGAACGAGGCGATGAACTGCTTCACGTCGCCGGGCGAGTTCGA
Source organism: Ilumatobacteraceae bacterium (assembly GCA_025463305.1). The sequence goes on along the minus strand of JAOBWK010000096.1, from coordinate 17,747 downwards.
CAGGCCGTCGGTGATGATGGCCGATACGACGTGGTCCTGTCGTTCGACGATCACACCCGTGAGCGTCGAGGAGTCCTTGCCCGATGACAGGTCGGCGGTGAAGCTGCGCGCCGGCAGTCCGTCGAGCGTCGTGGGCGTGATCACCCGTTTCGTGGCGACCGCGCCGACGGCGTCGCGGGTGCTGTCGATCGCGTTGTTCGCATCGTCGTCGAGGTTGACGACGATGCCCGGCTTGATCGTCACGTCGACCACGCCGTAGAAGTCGCGGCCGTACCGCGCCGAGTACACCGCCACCCCTGCGGTGGAGGTGTCGGTGGTGACCTTGCCGGGGAACTCGACCTGCCACGTGCCCGCTGGATCGACGAAGACCGCACGGGTTGTGTCGGTGGAGTTGCTGCAGCCGGCTGCCGTGATGGCGATGAGGGCTGCGGCGAGCAGCGCGCGGGGTGGGTTCACAGTGGACCAGTACACACGAAGCAGCCCGAGTCCTTGGTGATCATCATCACGCCGTCGCCTTCGGCGAAGCAGGCGTCGATCAGCCTGGAGAGCTCGGCGGCCTCGTCCGGCGACGCGTCCTCGCCCGGCGGGGTCGAGCAGATGAACGCGAGCACCGCAGCAGGGTCGGTGCAGCGCAGCTCGTCGGTGTGCCGGTGCCACGTGACGACGTCGAAGCGGTCGCGCAGGTACGGGAAGCCGGCCTCGGCGCTGAACACGTCGAGCGTCTGATCCAGCACGGGCGTGCCGAACACCGCGGCGCGCAGCTGCCACAGCTCGCGCATGTGTCGCGTCCCGTTCGTGGCGGCCACGACGCGCCCGTCGTCGCGCACGACACGGGCGAGCTCGGCAACCCCACGGCTCGGCTCGGGCAGGTGGTAGAGCATGTGGTTGGCGATCACCACGTCGAACGCGTCGTCCTCGAACGGCAGCTGCTGCAGATCGGCGGGGATGCCGGTGACGCCGGCGAACTCGACGTGCTCGCGGGCCTCGATGCGTGCCGTCGCCTCGCCGACCATGCCGGGCGAGAGGTCGGTCAGCGTCAGGTGGATGCCGGGAGGGATGGGACGGGCGGAATCGGTCCACAGCCAGCCGGTGCCGCAGCCGCACTCCAGGACGTGGTCGCCGCCGGCGAGCCCGAGGTGGTCGTGGACCCAGTCGAGCCACGCCACCGGACCGGTGCGGAACCGGTTGTGCAGCGCTGCTCGAGCCGCGAGCTTGTCGCCCGTGGCGTACTGCCGATCGCGCAGGTAGGTCTGGTCACCACCGGCGAACTTGCTGCGCTCGGCCATCAGATCGTGCGACCCGCGTCCTTCCAGTACTCGTCCTTGAGCAGGCGCTTGTACAGCTTGCCCGTCGGATGGCGGGGCAGCTCGGGGCGGAAGTCGATGGAGCGCGGGCACTTGACGTCGGCCAGCTGCGACTTGCAGTAGGCGATCAGCTCAGCGGCGAGCACCCGCGCGTCGTCCTCGTTCGCCGGCATCTCGACCGGCTGGACGACGGCCTTGACCTCCTCGCCGAAGTCGTCGTTGGGCACGCCGAACACGGCGACGTCGACCACCTTCGGATGGGTGACGAGCGCGTTCTCGGCCTCCTGCGGGTAGATGTTCACCCCGCCGGAGATGATCATGTACGCCTTGCGATCGGTGAGGAAGAGGAACTTGTCGTCGTCGAGGTAGCCGACATCGCCGAGCGTGCTCCAGCCCTTCGGATGGCGCGAGCTCGCGGTCTTCTCCGGATCGTTGTGGTACTCGAACCTGGCGCCGCCCTCGAAGTAGATCGTGCCGCTCTCGTACGCGGGCAGCTCCTCGCCGTCGTCGCCGACGATGTGGACCGTGCAGCCGATCGCCACGCCGACGGTGCCCTGGTGGGCGAGCCACATCTCGCTGTTGCAGTACACGAAGCCGTTGCCCTCGGTGCCGGCGTAGTACTCGTGCACGATCGGGCCGAACCAATCGATGATGGCCCGCTTCACCGGGATCGGGCACGGCGCCGCGGCGTGGATGATGGTCTGCATCGAGCTGACGTCGTACTTCGTGCGCGTCTCGTCCGGCAGCTTCATCAACCGCACGAACATCGTCGGCACGACCTGGCTGATGTTGGTGCGGTAGCGCTCGATCAGCCCGAGGTAGGCCTCGGGATCGAAGTGCTCCATCACCACGACCGTGCCGCCCAGCGCCTGGACCGACATGCAGAACCGCAGCGGGGCGGCGTGGTAGAGCGGCGCAGGCGAGAGGTAGATCGACTCCGACGATCCGCCGAAGAGCATGCTCAACGCACCCATCACCGAGATCGGGGTGTCGATCAGGCTGCGCGCCTGGAACGTGCCCGTCACGCCCTTGGGCAGCCCCGTGGTGCCGGACGAATAGAGCATGTCCACGCCGGCGATCCGTGCGTCGAGCGGTGTCGACGGCTGCGCGGCGGTCGCGGTCTCGTAGCTGTCGTAGCCCTCGATGGTGCCGTCGAACATCAGCCGCAGCTCGACCGCCGGCGTGGTGGCGACGACCTCGGCGGCCTGGTCGGCCTTGTAGGTGCTGGTGATGAACACCCGCGCCGCGCAGTCGTTGATGATGTACGACAGCTCGGGGCTCGTCAGCCGGCTCGAGCACGCGGTGTACACCAACCCGGCGTAGTGACAGCCCCAGAGCACCTCGAGGAACCGCGGGTGGTTCTCCATGCAGAGCGCGACGTGGTCGCCCGGGCGCAGACCCGCCGAGAACAGGAGCTGGCTCAGTCGGTTGGCCGCCGCGTCGAGCTCGGCAAAGGTCTGCACGGCGCCGGTCGAGGCCATGATGACCGCTGGCTTGTCGGGGGTCGTGGCAACGAAGGCACCGGGGAACATGGATGTGAACGTAGCCCGGGTACGGTTTGCCACGTGGATCTCGGCGCGACCAAGGCTCGGCTGCGGGCCGTCCTCGACGGTGCCGAATGGATCGACGGTCCCGACGGACCTGTCCTGCCGCTCGATCTGTGCTGCTTGCTGATCTGCGTGCTCGCCGGGCGCGACATCGACGTCGAGGTCGAACGGCGTGCGCTCGATGTCATCGCCGACACCCTCGACGCGACCACCTTCGACGGCGTGATCGCCGGGCTGTTCTCCGGCCCGCAACCGCTGCGCGGCAACACCGACGCGTACTACGCGATGAGCAACTCGATGCTCTCCGACGTTCGTCGCTCTGGCCTCGGCATCCCGATCTCGCTGTCGGTGCTGGCGATGGAGGTGGCCCGGCGCAAGGACATCCCGATCGTCGGCATCGGCATGCCCGGCCACTTCCTCGTCGGCGACGGCGCACATCCCGGGCGGTTCGCGGATCCGTTCAACGGCGTTCGCGTGTTCGGTGCGGACGGCGCGAGGGAGCTGTTCCACCGCTTCAGCGGCGGTGCCGCAGCGTGGAACGACGCCTACCTACGACCGACGGCGAACATCGACATCCTCTTCCGCATCGTCAACAACATCCGGGTCGCGTGCATGAAGCGGTTCACCGACCGCCAGCACCTGCCGTGGGTGTTCGAGGTGCTCAGCTGGTTCCCCCAGGGCCCGGCCTACGACGAGCAGGCCGCCGCCCGCGCCGTCGCCCCGTTCAATTAGGTTGCGCTGGTGATCGACCAGACCATCAAGCGCAGCCTCGGGCAGATGATGAAGGGCGTGCAGCTCGTCGGCGCGGCGCACGACGGCGTGGCCCGGGCCTACTGCAGCCACTGGGTCTGCCAGGTCAGCTTCGAGGAGCCGATCGTGATGGCGAGCGTGTCGCCCAAGCACGACACCCACCCGCTCATCGCGGCGTCCGGGCAGTTCGCCGTGTCGATCCTCGCCGGCGACCAGGTCGACGTCGGCCAGTACTTCTCGTATCCCGGCCGCAAGTTCCGCTACATCGCCGACGACTACCTCGACTTCCTGCCCGACGGGCTCCCCGTGGCCCGCAACGCGATCGCCTGGCTGCGCTGCGAGACGTTCGAGGTCAAGCCGATGTTCGACCACGACCTCTTCTTCGCACGCGTCGTCGAGGTCGGGCCGGGACGGTTGAAGGAGCCGCCGCTGCTCTACAGCAGCCGGCTGGGCTGGCGGATCACGGGCGACAAGGCGCGCGCTCCGGGGGTCAGCATCCGCGACGCGCTGCTCGCACGCCTCGCGGCCGCCGGCTTCGACGACGTCGGCGACGACGAGCCGGAGGACTGATCGCCGAGGAGTATTCTCCGCGACATGTCCATCACCGAATCCGCGCTCACCGCCGACGAACAGCGGGTCGACGATCTCGTCAGCGAGCTGCTCGAGTCGTACCCGCCGGCCACGACGAAGGCCATCGAGTTCCTCGGCGCGCAGTTCGACGCCGGCCTGGCGTGGGTGCACTTCCCGGTCGGTCACGGCGGCCTCGCGCTGAACGCCAAGCTGCAGAAGCGGATCAACGAGCGGGTGTTCGCAGCGGGCGCGCCGGCGTGTGGCTCGCGCAACCCCATCGGCTACGGCATGTGCGGGCCCACCGTCGCGGTGTGGGGCACCGAGGCCCAGAAGAGCCGCTACCTCCGGCCGCTGTTCACGTGCGAGGAGATCTGGTGCCAGCTGTTCAGCGAGCCGGGTGCCGGCTCCGACTTCGCCGGGCTCTCGGCCAGGGGCGTGCGCGACGGCGACGAGTGGGTGTGCAACGGGCAGAAGGTGTGGACCACGCTTGCGCACGTCTCACGCCGAGGCCTGCTCGTCGTGCGCACCGACCCCGACGCCGTGAAGCACGCCGGGCTCACCGCGTTCGTCGTCGACATGCACGCGCTCACCGTCGAGGTCAAGCCGCTGCGCCAGATGACCGGCGAGGCCGAGTTCAACGAGGTCTTCTTCACCGACACCCGCATCCCCGACGACGAGATGCTCGGCAAGCCCGGCGACGGCTGGCGGGTGTCGCTGACCACGCTGATGAACGAGCGGGTGTCGATCGGCGGGGCGATCCCTGCCAAGGGCTCTGGGGTCATCCGCGATCTGGTGAAGACCTGGCAGGCGCTGCCCGAGGACCGCAAGGACCCGGCCACCCTCGACGAGGTGATGAAGCTGTGGAGCCGGGCCGAGATCCTGCGGCTCACCAACATCCGCGCCAACCAGAACCGCCGACTCGGCGATCCGGGGCCGGAGGGCTCGATCGGCAAGGGCGCGTCGGCCGAGCTGAACAAGGCCGTGTACAACCTCATCGTCGATCTGCTCGGCGCGGAAGGGATGCTCTACGGCAGCTATGCGATGACCCGCCCGGCGCGCGCCCTCGACTTCGACACCATGCAGAAGGCGTTCCTGCGGATGCGCGCGAACTCGATCGAGGGCGGCACGACCGAGGTGATGAAGAACATCCTCGGCGAGCGCATCCTCGGCCTCCCCGGCGACGTCCGCGTCGACCGCGACCGCCCCTGGAGCGAAGTCCCCCGCAACTGACCTGAGTCAGCGGCCGGTGTGGAGGAGGACGCCGAGGAAGACGGCGGCGATCGAGGCCACGCCGCTCAGTGCGCCGCCGAGGGCGAGGGCCAGCTTCGACTTCGCCGCGGTGTGTGCTGCTGCGGCGGCGCCGGCGATGATCGCCATGGCGACCTTGACGAACACGGTGATCTGGTAGCTGGTGGGTGCGTCGGCGACGTTGACCTCGGCCAGGTTCCACATCCCGGTCAGCACGAGCACGGCGAACGCCGGCCAGGCGATGCGGTTGAACGCCCGGGCGGCCTGCTTCGCTGCGCCCTCGTGGTCGCGCAGAACCGGCAGCAGGCCCGCGAGCGTGAACTGGCCGCCGACCCAGATCGTGGCGGCGAGGACGTGGAGGGTGAGGCGGATGGTGGCAGTGGTGGGCGACAGCACGGGTGCAGCCTGCCACCCGGTGACGCAGGTCAGTGGCTCAGTGCCGCCAGGACCTCGCTGGCCGGCACGGCCCGGTCGTCGATCGCCGCGGCATCCGACGATGCGCCGAGCAGCACCGCCGCGGCCCGGCTGATGGCGGCCTGCAGGTCGCGGATGTTGCGCGGCGGCGGGAAGTACTCGTCCTCCTCCGTGGCGCGCACGGTCTCGACGCCGTCGCGGGGAGCGAGGTGGCGCACGACGGCCTGGACGAGGTCCTCCGGAGCCGATGCACCGGCGGTGACGCCGACGACGCCGCACAGGTCGTTCGGCAGCTCCTCGACGTCGTTGATCCGGAACACGCGTGGGCAGCCGGCGGCGATGGCCAGCTTCTCGAGCGCCCGGGTGTTCGACGAGTTGGCCGAGCCGATGACGATGAGCGCGTCGACGCGCGGGGCGATGCTCATCAGCGCGGACTGGCGGTTGGTGGTGGCGAAGCAGAGGTCGCTGCGCCCCGGCGACCACACGTCGGGGTAGCGCTCGCGCACGGCGACGGCGACGCCCTCCCAGTCGCGGTGCGACAACGTGGTCTGGGCGAGCAGCGCGACGGGCTCTTTGAACTGGGGGAGCGCGTCGACCTCGGCCACCGACTCGACCCGGCTGATGGCCGCCGGGGCGACCGCCATCGTGCCGACCGCTTCCTCGTGGCCCTCGTGGCCGACGTAGACGATGCGGTAGCCCTTGTTCGCACGGACCTTGACCTCGTGGTGCACCTTGGTGACGAGCGGGCACACCGAGTCGACCACGTAGCTGCCCCGCGCCCTGGCGGCGAGCACGACGTCGGGCGCCGAGCCGTGCGCGGAGAGCATGATCGGCGAGCCGGCCGGCACATCGGCGATGTCGTCGACGAAGACCACGCCCTGCGCCTCGAACTGCTCGACGATGAGCTTGTTGTGCACGATCTCGTGGTAGCAGTACACCGGCGCCGGGAAGCTGCGCACCATGAACGCCAGGGCCTTGATGGCCATCTCCACGCCGGCACAGAACCCCCGCGGTTCGGCGAGCAGCACACGGTCGACATCCACGCCCTCACGCTACCGAGCGCTCCGGACTTGCCGCCGGTACCCTTGACGGGCTATGTCGCTGCCCACTGTCACTGTTGTCGCCTCCGGTTCGCCGGCGGAGCTGGCCGGGTTGATGGTCGGCGACGAGGTCGTCCGCCTCAACGGGCAGGTGCCGCGCGACATCATCGAGTGGCGGTTGCTGGTCGACGAGGCCGAGCTGGACCTCGAGGTGCGTCGGGGCAACGTCGAGCTGGCCATCGAGGTGTCCAAGATCGAGGGCGCGCCGCTCGGCGTCGAGGTCGAGAGCGCGGTCTTCGACCGGGTCCGGACCTGCGACAACCACTGCGAGTTCTGCTTCATCTACCAACTGCCGAAGGGCCTGCGCAAGAGCCTGTACCTGAAGGACGACGACTACCGGCTGAGCTTCCTCTACGGCAACTTCACCACGCTCACCCGGTTCACCGAGGCCGATCTCGAGCGGGTCGTCACCGAGCGCCTGTCGCCGCTGCACGTCAGCATCCACGCCACCGACACCGAGGTCCGCAGCCGCATGCTGCGCAACCCGCGGGGCGGGATGAGCCTGCGCTGGCTGCGTGCCCTGCTCGATCACGACATCACCGTGCACGGCCAGATCGTGGTCTGCCCGGGCATCAACGACGGCGCCGTCCTCGACGACACGCTCGCCGGCGTGCTCGACCAGTACCCCGAGCTCGCCTCGCTCGCGGTCGTGCCGCTCGGCCTCAGCAAGTTCAACACCGAGCCGGCGATGCGGATGCACACCCTCGCCGAGGCCGACGACGTCGTCGACACGGTGCACGACTGGCAGGACATCTTCCTCACCACCGTCGGCCACCGGATGGTGCTGGCCGCCGACGAGTACTACCTGATGACCGGGCGTCCGTTCCCGCAGGCAGAGACCTATGCCGGGTTCGACATGCACGAGGACGGCATCGGCATGGCGCGCACGTTCGCGATGGAGTTCACGGGCGAGGTCGACACCCCCGTCGGCCCACAGAGCGGCTTCTTCGCGTCCGTCGACGGCGCGCCGGCCGCCGGCTACCGGGCCCCACGCAACCCCGCCGGCGACACCGGCAACCGTGGCTGCGGCGAGACCAGCACCGGCAACGGCGGCGCCGTGCTGCTCCGCCCTCGTGCCTCGGCACCGATCGGCATCCTCACCGGCCCGTTCGGCGCGCAGGTCCTCGGCCCGCTGGTCGCCGACCTCGGCCGCGATGACGTGCGCGTCATCCCCGTCGCCAATGAGTTCTTCGGCGGCAACACCGGCGTCACCGGGCTGATGGTGGGCGAGGACATCGCCCGCGTCCTGCACGCCGAGCCGCACGGCCACCGCTACCTGCTGCCCGACGTGTGCCTCAGCGAGGGCCGCTTCCTCGACGGCACCACCATCGATTCACTGCCCCGAACGGTGGAGGTGGTGCCGACGAACGGCATCGCGCTCCGCCAGGCCCTGGGGATCACCAGCGACGGGCCGAACCGGATTCTGGAGATCCAGCGATGACCGAGCAGACGACCACTCAACCGACGGGCACTCAACCGACGGGCACTCAACCGACGGGCACCCAACCGACGGGCACCCCAGCCGCCACCGAGCCCGCAACCCCCAGGCCGAGCACCGACGCGAGCAAGACGAACACCGAGACACCCTCGATGCTGCCGACCGTGGTCATCGTCGGGCGCCCCAACGTCGGCAAGAGCACGCTCTTCAACCGAGTCGTCGGCGAGCAGGTGGCCATCGTCGAGGACCGCCCCGGCGTCACCCGCGACCGCAAGGAGATCGAGGCCGAGTGGCTCGGCCGCCCGTTCCTCATGGTCGACACGGGTGGCTGGCTGCCCACCGGCAGCGAGCTCGACGCCAAGGTCAGCCGCCAGGTCGAGGCCGCCGTCAAGCAGGCCGATCTCGTGCTGTTCGTCGTCGACGGCTCCGTCGGGCTCACCGACGACGACGAGTCGATCGCGATGTGGCTGCGCAAGATCAAGCCGCCGGTCCTGCTCGTCACCAACAAGGTCGACAACGATCGCCGCGAGCGCGACCGATGGGAGTTCATGGCCCTCGGCCTGGGCGATCCCATCCCCGTGAGCGCGCTGCACGGCCGTCGCGCCGGCGACCTGCTCGACGAGGTCATCGCCCGCATCCCCGACGTCAGCGCTGCCGGCGTCGCGGCGGCCACCGAGGAGGACGAGGACTGGACGCCGCCCGAGCTCGCGCCGCCCCGCGTCGCCCTGGTCGGGCGACCCAACGTCGGCAAGAGCACGCTGTTCAACCGCCTGGTCGGCTCCGACCGGTCCGTCGTCCACGACATGCCGGGCACCACGCGCGACGCGATCGACACACTGGTCGAGACGCCCGACGGTCCGATGGTCTTCGTCGACACCGCCGGCATGCGCCGCAAGAGCAAGATCGACGACTCGGCCGAGTACTACTCGTTCGTGCGTTCGCTGCGCGCGATCGACGACTCCGACATCGCGCTGTTCATCATCGACGCCACCGAGGGCATCACCGGCCAGGACCAGCGGCTCGCCGAGCGGGTCGACGCCGCTGGCTGCCCGATCGTGCTGCTGCTCAACAAGTGGGAGCTGATCGACGACCCCGATCAGCGCCTCGACCTGTTGGCCGACGTGAAGCGCAAGCTCGGCTTCATCGGCGATGCGCCGATCCTGAAGATCTCGGCGCTGAGCGGCATGGGCGTGCACAAGCTCGCCCCGATCCTGCACGACGCGATCGAGCAGTACCACCGCCGCGTGCCCACCCGCGACGTCAACAAGGTCATCGCCGCAGCCCAGCAGAAGCAGCCGGCGCCCGGCGGCATCCGCGTGCTGTACGCGCTGCAGGGGGCCACCGAGCCGCCGACGTTCACGCTGTTCGTGAACCGCGAGCTGCCCCAGACCTACCTGCGCTATCTCGAGCGCAGCATCCGCGAGGCGTTCGGCTTCGGATCCACGCCCATCAAGTTGCGCGTCCGGCGCCGCACCGAGTAGTCCCACCGCTGTGGAAGTGATGCGGCATGCCGTGGTGTGAGGACTGTGCGAAGTACCACGCGCCATCGGCGCTGTCCGAGACGGGCGCCTGCCCGACGTGCGGTCGGGTGCTCGAAGCGCCCAAGATGCCGGCCACGGTGACGGCCAAGAACCTCGACCTGAAGCAGCTCGCTGCCGGCCCCGATGCCGATGCGGACGACGAGGGCGCGCCGTGGCACTTCAAGCTGCTGATGGTCCTGCTGGCCCTGTACTTCGTGTATCGCATCGTCGATCTGTTCCTCTGAGCGCGTCAGACCAGGTCAGGGGCCATGCGGTTCGTGAGTAGTCACGGCCGTGGAATTTGAGTAAGCGTTGCTCATCTCCTGAGCACCCTGGTGCCTCATCATGAGCTCACCGCACCACTGCAATGACTTCAGGAGCACGCAATGACCGATCAGCCGACCTTCCCCGGACCGTCGAACTTCCCACCGCAGCAGCCGGGCGTCCCGCCCCAGGCTCCCGGCTACCCGCCGCAGGCACCCGGTTATCCGCCCCAGGCACCCGGTTATCCGCCCCAGCAGCCGTTCGGCCAGCAGCCCTTCGGCGGCCAGGGTGCCGGTGGCTACGGCCCGCCGCCAGGGGGTCCCAACACGGGCTTCGGTGGTGGCAACAACTGGCTGCCGACCACCCCGCCGAGCGGCGGCGGTGGTGGCAACGGTGGTCGCACGGCGCTGATCATCATCTCGCTCATCGTCGTCGCCGGCCTGAGCGTGGCCGGCTGGTTGATCACCCGTGACACCGAGAACAAGGCGCTCGACACGCTCAAGACGATCCCGACCTTCACGGTGCCGGACATCACGATCCCGGACATCACGATCCCGACGGCCGACAGCCAGCCCACCGACGTCACGGTCCCGACCGGCGTCACGGTGCCGACCGATGTGACGCTGCCCGGCGGCATCGCCCTGCCGCCCGGTGTGACCCTGCCCCCGGGTGTCACGATCCCGGCCATCACACTGCCCCCTGGCGTCACCCTGCCCCCGGGCGTGACCATCCCCGGTGTCACCCCCGGTACGGCCACCGGCGAGCCGAGCGGCAGCACCCCGACGACCGTCGCAGCCGGCGCCGTGAACCTGTTCGAGGGCACCCAGACCAACGACATGGTGGCGGCCATCGCCGCCGCTCGTGGCGCCTCCCCGCTGCGGATCCTCGAGGTCAACCTCTACCCGAACTACTCCTTCGCCGACGTGCAGGACCCGGGCACCCCGGCGAACGTCGACGAGTTCGGCTGGCGTGACGGCTCGGTGCAGCCCGGCTCGACCCCGGTGCAGCTCACCGGCGACGGCGATCTGGAGAGCAACCTCTTCAGCGACACCGATGTCAACTGGAACGCCATCCCCGGACTCGTCACCGCGGCGCTGGCCCAGATCCCGATCGAGGGCGCCCAGGTCACCCACGTCCACGTCGCCCGCGACCTGCCCTTCTCTGCCGACGTGCAGATCCGCGTCTTCGTCGACGGCACCCGGGCCAACGGCTACCTCGACGCCGACGCCCAGGGCAACATCATCTCGGTCAACCAGGGCTGATCCTGGGTCTGAGCCAGGCCGAGACCACAACCAACAGCTCCGGGCCCAGCGTCGTGCCCGGAGCTGTTGCGCGTCCGGGTTCGGCCTCTGGGCTCAGGCGGAGGCACGGACCGTGCCCGGGCTGACGGTGACAGGGACGCCTGAGGCGAGTGGCATCGAGGTGAGTGGATCGACATCGGTGTGGCTGCTCGTGAGCCGACCGGGCGTCGCACCGCGGTGACCGTGGGTCAGCGAGGCGACGCCGAGCCGCACCGTGTCGTCGATGCGCACGGTGGCATCGATCGATCCGTGGTCGCTCGTCATCACCGCCGGCTCTCCGTCGACCAGGCCCGCGGCCGTCGCGTCCGCCGGGTGCAGGCGAACATCGGGGCGGCCGTCGTGGCCGGCGAAGCGGATCGAGTTGCTCCACGCCATCTCGCGGCGCGGCACCATCCGCAGTGAACCGGCCATGGGCGCCTCCGGCGTGCGGTGCGCGGCGAGCCGTTCGAGCATCGACGGGGGAGCGATCCGCCAGCAGCCGTCGGGCAGCATCGTCTCGCGGACCCAACCGAACTCGATGGGCGCATCGATGCCGCGCGGCCCGGCTGCGAGCACGGCCGCAGCGCCGAGCTCGGTGTGGCCGAGCAGGCCGCCGAGGAACGTCTCGTCGGTGAGCGCATCCGGATCGGTGATGCCCATCAGCGGTGTGCCGAGCCGGGTCGAGATGCCGGCCAGCATCCACCACACCGGTCGACGGTCGGCGACGGGTTCGAGCACGGCCGGCGTGAACTGCATGCCTGACCGGATCGAGACGTGCTCGGCCAACGACAGGTCGGCGCGTTCCAGCTGTCCGGTGGCGGGCAGCACATGGGTGGCGATCTCGGTGAGCTCGGTGTCGGCCACGTCGATGACTGCGAGCACATCGAGGGTGAGCAGCGCGGCGCGCAGCCGGTCAGGCTCGGGGAACGCCGACAGCGGGTTGCCGCCCGTCACGACCAGGGCACGGAGGTTGCCGGCCTCGATCTCGTCGGCGAGCGCCACCGACGGGATCTGCCCGGCGATCCGGGGCAGCTCGGGCCGGCTGGCCGGCCTCAGCGCAGCGGGCGCCGACGCACCGGGGTGCGGCGGCTGTGGGCGGTTGACCACGCCCCGGTTGAACCGCATCCCGCCCGCCCGATCGAGCGAGCCGGTGAGGACGAGGAGCACCCATCGCAGCCACTCGACGAGCACGCCGTCGGCCGCCATGGTCGTGCCGGTGCCACAGAAGACCGCCAACCGGCCCGGTCGCTCGCGGATGTCGGCGAGGAGCCTCTCGAGCGACTCGACGGCGACGTCGGCGACGGTGGCGGCGCGCGCGAGGGTGAACGGCGCGAGCACGACTCGCAGCGCGGCGAGGTCGTCCGGCCGGCACAGCTCGGTCGGATCCGCCCCGTCGCGCAGCAGCTCGTTGGCGATCGCCGCCAGGACGGCGACATCCGATCCCGGGCGCACGGGGACGTGCTCGTCGGCCAGCGCAGCGCTCTCCGTGCGGCGTGGGTCGAGCACCCAGATCCGCCCGCCGGCGCGGCGGTAGTCGCGGTAGCGGCGCACCGGATCGGGCAGCGTCGTGCCGTAGCCGTGGGACACGACCGGGTTGGTGCCGACGAGGACGAGCAGGCCCGGATCCTCGGGGTTCCAGACGGGGTTGAGCATCGGGTTGCCCGTCACCAGCTCGGCGGCGACGAGGATCGGCGCGTTGTCCACCGTGGCGGCGGTGTAGAACGAGCCGCTGCCGATCGTGCGCATCCACATCCCGGCGGCCACCTGCCCACCTGAGTCGTAGGCCAGCCCGGTGGCGAGGTACAGCCCGATCGCACTCGCGCCCGGACCGTCGATGATCGAGCGCAGCCCGCCGGCGAGGTCGTCCAGCAGCTCGCTCCACGACGTCGCCGCGCCGCGCATCCGCGGCCGATCGAGGCGGTCGGCTCGGTGGTGCCACTCCGCCATCCCGCGACCCTTCGAGCAGACGTAGCCGCGCGACACAGGGTGCTCCATGTCGCCGCGCACTTTGACGACTCGCTGGGCGTCGATGGTGACCACCACACCGCACGCGGCCGCGCAGATCCGGCAGTACGAGAGGTGCTCGGTCTCCACGACGGGTCACCCTACGCACGCGCGTCGACGAGAATTTTACCGACCTCGCCCACAGGTTCCCTCTCGTGGGGTATTAGGTTGCCCTAGCACTTCGCGGACTGGCGCGCGGGCAGGCGGTGAGGGAGACGACGTGAGGATCAGGGCAGGGTTGGCGATCGGTGCGATCTGCGCGGTGGCGATCACGGCGTGCGGCTCGTCGAAGGCCACATCGACATCGACCGCTGGATCGAGCGGCGGCTCGGCGACGGGGGCGGCCTCCGGCGACGGGAACATCACCCTCTACAGCGGTCAGCACGAGCAGACGGTCACCGCGCTGGTGGCGGCGTTCACGAAGGCGACGGGCATCAAGGTGAGCGTGCGCTCCGACGACGAGGCCACGCTCGCCAACCAGATCCTGCAGGAGGGCACCGACAGCCCGGCCGACGTGTTCTTCGCCGAGAACCCGCCGGCGCTGAACGTGCTCGACGAGAGCAAGATCCTCGCACCCGTCGCGGCGACCACGCTCGCCAAGGTCGCGACGACGTACAGCCCAGCGTCGGGCGACTGGGTCGGCGTCTCCGCCCGCGCCGTCGCCCTCGCGTTCAACACGGACCAGGTCAAGGAGGCGGATCTGCCGACCTCGATCCTCGACTTCGCCAAGCCGGCATGGAAGGGCAAGGTCGGCTTCGCCCCCGGCGAGACCGACTTCCAGCCGATCATCACGACGATCACCAAGCTGAGCGGCGCCGATGCGGCGAAGGCCTGGCTCGAGGGCATCAAGTCGAACGCCAAGGTCTACGACGACAACGAGGGCCTGGTCGCGGCCATCGACCGGGGAGAGGTCGAGACCGGCATCATCGATCACTACTACTGGTATCGGCTGCGCGACGAGGTCGGGGCGAGCAAGCTCAAGACCGGCCTGCACTACTTCGCCGCCGGTGACGCGGGCAACCTCGTCGACGTCTCCGGAGCCGGTCAGCTGGTGACGAGCAAGCACCCCGTCAGCGATGCTGCGTTCCTCGCGTTCCTCGTCAGCGCAGCGGGTCAGCAGATCATCGCCAGCAGCGAGAGCTACGAGTACCCGCTCGGCTCGGGTGTGCAGACCACCAAGGACCTCCGACCGTTCGCGCAGTTCGGGACCTCGCCGATGACCATCGCCGACCTCGGCGACGGCAAGCCGGCGCTCGAGCTGCTGCAGCAGGTCGGCCTGCTCTGATGCGTCTGCGCCGGGACACGACGTCGGCGCCGTGGTGGCTGCGCGTCGTCGTCGCGATCGTCGGCGTCGGATTGGTGGCACCGCTCGTCAGCGTGCTGTCCCAGGCGGTCAGCGCCGGTGCCTCGACTGCGCACCGGCTGCTCACCGGTCCGATCCTGCCGTCGCTGATGGTGCACACCATCCAGCTGACGGTGATCGTCTCGCTGTCGTGCGGCGTGCTCGGGCTCGGCGCGGCGTGGCTCGTCGAGCGCACCGATCTGCCGTGTCGCCGGCTGTTCGCGGTGCTGCTGCTACTCCCGCTGGCGGTGCCCGAGTTCGTCGCCGGCTACTCGTGGGTCTCGCTGGCCCCGTCGATCCAGGGCCTGCGCGGCGCCTCGTTGGTGATGACGCTGTCGCTGTACCCGCTGGTGTACCTGCCGGTGGCGGCGACGCTGCGGCGCACCGACGCGGCCACCGACGAGGTCGCGCGAGGTCTCGGCGTCGGTCCGCTGGCACGGTTCTGGCGGATCACGATGCCGTCGGTCACTCGGCCGCTCGTCGGCAGCATGCTGCTGGTCGGCCTGTACCTGCTCGCCGAATACGGCGCGTTCGCGATCCTCCGCTACCGCACGTTCGCGACAGCGATCTACACGCAGTACCGGCTCGGGTTCGACGGCAACGCCGCATCGGTGCTGACGCTCGTGCTGTGCTTCATCGGCGTCGTGCTGCTGATGGGCGAGTCACGCATCGGACGCTCGGGCCGGCCAGGCCGTGAGTCCGGCCGGCCGGCGCACCGCGCCCGACTCGGGTGGGGGAAGCCCTTCGCGGTCGTCGGTGTGATCGGGTTGTGCGCACTGGCCATCGGCGTGCCGGTCGGCTCGATCATCTACTGGATGATCCGCGGCAGCTCCACCACCCTGCCGCCGGCGTCGGTGCTGTCGACGGCCGTGAGGTCGCTCGGACTCGGCGCGATCGCGGCCATCGTGGCCACGCTGCTGGCACTGCCCGTCGCCGTGATGAGCGTGCGCCACCCGGGTCGGTTCTCTGCCGCCGTCGAGCGCACCGCCTACCTCGACCGCGCGCTGCCGGGCATCGCCGTCGGGCTCACCCTCGTCACCTTGACCGTGCATCACCTGCATCCGCTCTATCAGTCGACGGCGCTGCTCGAGACGGCGTACGTGCTGCTGTTCTTCCCGCTCGCACTCGTCGCCATCCGCGCTGCGGTGGCGCGCGTCCCGCCGATGCTCGACGACGTCGCGCGGTCGTTGGGTTCGTCGCCGATGCGTGTCATCCGGCGGATCACGATCCCGCTCGTGCTGCCCGGCCTCGCTGCCGCGGCCACGCTCGTCTGGCTGTCGTCGACCACCGAGCTGACGGCCACGCTGCTGCTCCGCCCGACAGGTCTGAGCACCCTGGCCACCCAGTTCTGGGTGTACACCACGGGCCTCGCGTATGGCGCCGCCGCGCCGTATGCGGCCATCATGATCGCCATGTCGCTGATCCCCGTGCTGCTGCTGACCAGAGTGTCCCGCTCGACGGCAGTGCGTCACGGCGCGACGACGGCCTGATGGCCGACATCCGGGTTGCGGGACTCACCGCCGGCTACGGCACGGAGCTCGTGTTGCACGACGTCGACCTCGTCGTGCCATCGGGCTCCTTGACGTGCGTGCTCGGCCCGTCGGGCTGTGGCAAGACCACGCTGCTGCGCGTGATCGCCGGGTTCACCCAGGCTCGATCGGGCACGGTGGCGATCGACGGCCAGGTCGTCGACGACGGCCATCGCCAGCTGGCCCCGGAGCGTCGGCGGGTCGGCTACGTGCCGCAGGAGGGTGCGCTGTTCCCGCACCTCGACGTCGCCGGCAACGTCGGGTTCGCGCTCGCCCGCAACAGCCGCGAGCAGCGTCAGGCCCGCGCCGAGACCGTTGCCGAGATGCTCGACCTCGTCGGGATGGCCGAGATGGGGGAGCGGCTGCCGCACCAGCTGTCGGGCGGTCAGCAGCAGCGTGTGGCGGTCGCCCGGGCGCTGGCCAGCCGACCGTCGGTGGTGCTGCTCGACGAACCGTTCGCCTCGCTCGACGCCTCGCTGCGTGCTCGCCTGCGCGAAGACATCCGCGCGGTCCTGCGCCGCACCGAGGTGACCGCGATCCTCGTCACCCACGATCGTGCCGAGGCTCTGTCGGTGGCGGACCAGATCGCCGTCATCGAGCTCGGGCGGATCCGTCAGGCCGGCTCGCCGGTGGAGCTCTACACCCGGCCGGCTGACCGGCACGTCGCCACGTTCGTCGGCGACGCCAACATCGTGGCCGGCACCGTTCACGATGGCGTCGCCGCCTCGCCCCTCGGCAACGTCGCCGTCGATCCGGGTTGCACCATCGCCGATGGTCCGGTGACGCTGGTGCTGCGGCCCGAGCGGATCCAGATCGTGCCCGCCGGGGCAGCGGGGAGCACCGTCGAGGGCGATGTCGTGCGCGTCGAGTACTTCGGCCACGACGCGCGGGTCGACGTCCAGCTCCGCGGCGACAACGGCCTCCGGATCGCCGTCCGGCTGCCCGGCGTCGTGCCGCCCGCCGAGGGCGATGTCGTCGGCCTCACCATGGTCGGTCCGATCTGGGCGCTGCCGAGCGAACCGTGATCCGTTGGTGATGGCGTCAGCGTTGCCGACGTGCATGCCTCGCAGTTACGCTCTGCGGCCGATCGACTTCTGGCTCGCCCCTGAACCTGACCGAACATCGTCCGCGGAACGCCGGCCTCCAGCCGGCCCGAGGATGGTCGCCGAAGGGGCCTGCGAGGAACGGTCGGCACGGACCCATGCCCAGCTCCACGGGCATCTCCGGAGCAGCGGGCTGTAGCGCAGCTTGGTAGCGCACCTGTCTGGGGGACAGGGGGTCGCAGGTTCAAATCCTGTCAGCCCGACCAGTGTGATCTCTCAGGAGATCGGAAACGACCCGGACCTGCGAAGGTCCGGGTTGGTTTCATTTTCGGGGTCTGGTGGGGCCTTTGGGTGCGCCGGTTGGTTGGTAGTCGCGGGTGGGGTCGAGGGTGAG
>JAOBWK010000082.1 GCA_025463305.1 Ilumatobacteraceae bacterium | reverse complement strand
CTCGACATCCCGCGACTCACCTCGCACGGCCTGCGGCACACCGCCGCCACACACATGGTCAACACGGCCAAGGACGTCGGCGAGCTCCGCGCGATCGCCGACATCCTCGGCCATAGTCCCGAGATGTTGCTGACCGTCTACGCACACGCGTTACCCGGAACTCGCCAGGCGATCGTCGATCGCATCGCCCACGCTCCCGCCTGACCTCGCATCAGTGTTCCCACTCATGGATCGATCAGTCCCGATGGTGATCAGCGCAGATGGCCCAACATCACGCGGACGACACGACGAGGAGCGAACACGAATGAACGAATCCAACACTGACGAATGGTCGGCTCTTCCGATGATGCTGAAGGTCGAAGAAGCCGCCTCGGTACTTCGCATCGGACGCTCGAAGGCCTATGAGATGGCTCAGTGCTACACGCGTAGTGGAGGAACCGAGGGCTTGCCGGTCCTCCGCATGGGTGACCTCCTCCGAGTGCCTCGCGCCGCACTGCAGGAGTACGTGACAACCGGCAGAGTGACGCAACTGCTCTCTCAGCCCACTCGCCGAGCGCCTCGAAAGCGTCCGATCGGCGGAGAAGCGCGTGCGGCGAGGACTGCGGATCCGCAGCTTTCCTTGTTGGACTTCGACTGACCGATCGCTGTCAACAAGGCGGGATCGAACCTCGACAGCTGGCCGCCGACCCGCCGCCGAACGCGACACGAGGATTTAAATAGGATAGTATTTCGCTCGGGAGCGATCGGGGCAAAGGGATGAACATCAAACCAGGCATGCGACTGTTCGGTGTCGGCCAGACAGAGGGAATCGTCGTCAGATGCGGACCCGGCGACGCCGACGTTCGCATCGGCGGACATCGGCCCGCGACGAGTGCTGCGGGTCGCGACGATGACGCCGCAGTCGTCGTCGGTCACGACGAGCCAACGCTCGTCGGTAAGCGCTACGTGGATGCCGACGGAACGATCGAGCTGCTGTGTACCCGCGCGGGAAGCGGAGCGTTCGCACTTGGCGACGTCGTTCTGCAGCCCAAAGATGCGACGCCGCTCCCCTCATCCGACTGACCCTCATCCGATTGCCCATCAACCGACTGTGAAACTACGAGGACACCCATGACTGAAGCCTGGATCATCGACGCCTGCCGGACACCTCGGGGGGTCGGCAAGGTGGGCAAGGGATCGCTCGCCGACATTCATCCGCAGCAGCTCGCAGCGGCGGTGCTGCGCGCGCTGGCGGATCGAACCGGCCTCGACACGAATGATGTGGACGACATCATCTGGGGCACAAGCATGCAATCGGGCACCCAGGGCGGCGACCTCGGACGCATGGCCGCGTTGGATGCCGGCTACTCGATCACGGCGAGCGGAGTCACACTCGACAGGTTCTGCGGCTCCGGGATCACCGCGACGAACCTGGCGGCCGCTTCCGTGATGTCCGGCATGGAAGACGTCGTCATCGCCGGCGGCGCGGAGATGATGTCGTCGTATGCCACGAACCGGTCGAACACGTCCGGGTTCATCGATGGCGGCAACCTGCGCCTGCGCGAGCGCTACCCACAGCCGAACCAAGGTGTCGCTGCAGACGCGATCGCCTCGCTCGAAGGGATCTCACGCCGTTCGCTCGACGAACTCGCGGAGTCATCACAATCTCGCGCCGCCACAGCGATCCGGGAGGGGCGGTTCGACCGCAGCCTGATCGCCGTCCACCGCGAGGACGGCACGCTGGCGCTGGATCACGAGGAGTTCCCGCGACCTGGCACGACCGCCGATTCGTTGGCCTCGTTGCAACCCTCGTTCGCAGCCATTGCCGACCACCCCCTCGATGAGTCAGGTACCACGTTCCGCCAGCTCGTCGCCCGGCGCTTCCCCGACCTCACGATCGAGCACGTGCACCACGCAGGCAACTCGTCCGGAGTCGTCGACGGAGCCGCCGCGCTCCTGATCACGAGCCCGGACTACGCCCGCGCACACGGCCTCGTCCCTCGGGCGAGAATCGTGGCGATGGCGAACATCGGTGACGATCCGACGTTGATGCTGAACGCGCCGGTGCCTGCCGCGCGCAAGGTGCTGGCCAAGGCCGGGATGACCATCGCCGACATCGATCTCTTCGAAGTCAACGAGGCCTTCGCTGTGGTCGCCGAGAAGTTCATCCGCGACCTCGACATCGACCGGGACAAGATCAACGTCAACGGCGGCGCCATGGCGCTGGGTCATCCGATTGGTGCCACGGGTGCGATCCTGATCGGTACCGTTCTGGACGAGCTCGAGCGTCGAAACGAGCAGTTCGGTCTCGTCACGATGTGCGCCGCCGGCGGCATGGCACCGGCGATCATCATCGAGCGAATCTGACCGACACACCGATCAGCGCCCGGTGAACACTGCTGGGCGCTTTTCGGCGAAGGCTCGGGCGCCTTCGATGGCGTCGGCTGAGGCGAACACCGTCGAGGATTCCTCACGGATGTGATCCCAATCGATCGAGCCCATCTCCTCGACCATGAGTCGCTTCGTCGTGGTGACCGCGAGCGGGCCGTTCGCGGCGATCCTGTGGGCGATGTCGAGTGCGCCAGCAAGCGCTTCGTTCTTCGGGACGATCCGATTGATCAGCCCGAGCTGCAGCGCGCGAGAGGCGTCGATGAGGTCGCCGGTGAGGCCGAGCTCAAGAGCGATCGCCGGAGGAATGCGCCTCGGCAGAGAGGTGGCGCCGCCCGCTGCAACCAGACCCCGCTTGACCTCGGGCAGCCCGAACCGAGCGTGCTCGGCGGCCACGATGACGTCGGCCGCCATCAGCAACTCGAACCCACCCGCCACTGCGGCACCGTTGACGGCAGCGACGATCGGCTTCGGATACAGGCGGCGAAGGAACACCTCGAGTCCAGGGCCGTCGCCAGCCGTCTGGCGGCGCCCACCAGCGAATGACTTGAGGTCCATGCCCGCACAGAAGACGCGCTCACCCGCAGCGGCGAGTACGACGACGCGAACATCGTCATCCTGCTCGGCAGCATGGAAGGCTGCTCCGAGTCCGGCCATGGCGTCCGGGTCGAGCGCGTTCCCGGCCTCGGGCCGATCGATGGTCACAACGGTGACGGCGCCGTGCTGTTCGACGAGTACGGGCCAACGCCGTGGCTCGATGGAGACGCTCATGTGGTCTTCCTTTCAGGTGCCCTTGCGGGTGTAGGGATGGATGGCATCGATCCGGAGGAAAGTGCGTCGCGGAGCACTTGCTTCTGGACCTTTCCTGATGGCGTGCGGGGCAGGTCGGTGGCGATGAACAGCGATTCCGGCGCCTTCGGTCTCGCCAGGCCGGACTCGAGGACGTGAGCGCGCATCTCGGCGAGCGTGACTGGGGCTGCACCTCCGGCGAGGACCACGACGGCGCAGACGCGTTCGCCGTAGCGAGGATCCTTGATGCCGACGACGGCGACTTCACGCACGGATGGGTGGCTCATCAGGGAATCCTCGACCTCCTTGGAAGCGATGTTCTCGCCGGCACGGATGATGATGTCCTTCTTGCGATCGGTGATGGTCAGGTAGCCGCGATCATCGAGCATCCCGATGTCGCCTGAGCGGTACCAGCCGTCCTCGGTCAGCGACACGGCATCGAGTTCTGGGTCGGTGTACCCAGGGCTCAGATCGACACCTCGGGAGAGGATCTCGCCTGGGTTGCCGTACGGGACATCGCGCTCGTCGGCATCGACGATCCTGACTTCGACGCCGGGCAACAGCCGACCGTCGGTCGAGGCGCGATCGGCGAATGAGTCCGACGGACGTCCGCACGAGACCGTCGGCTGTTCGGTCGATCCGTAACAACGGAACGCGCGGATACCTCTGGCATCCGCGGCTGCGATCAACTCTGGAGAGATTGCCGTTGCCCCGAGCAAATAGCTCCGAATCGAGGAGACCGGCAACCCGGCTCGGTCGGCTGCTTCGAGCAGGGCAAGCAGATGGAACGGGGTACCGGCTGTGTTCGTGACGCCATGCGTGGCGACGAGGTGCGCAGCGACGGCTGGGTCCCACGTGTCCATGAAGATGGTGTGCCGGTGACGGAAGAAGGCGCGCATCGCTCCCAGGACGCCGGCCATGTGGCCGATCGGGAACGACACCAGCGTCACGTCGCCCTCTTCGCCGTCGTTGAAGCGAATCATCTGTGCGACCTCGGACACCAGTGTCCGTTGGGTGTGGGTGACTCCCTTCGGGCTGCCGGTGGTGCCCGAGGTGTACAGCAGCAGCGCTCGTTCGTCCGGTTCGGCATCTGCCATCGCGTGATCACGCAGGTCATCGAGGCTTCCCCATGCGACACACCCCTCGGGTGCCTCCCCGACAACGATCACGTGATCCAACATCTGCCGCCGTCTGCTGGGATTCACACGATCCGGGAACGATGCATCGCGCCATCGATCCGGGATCACCAGGGCGCGTGCCGATGATCGATCGAGGATGAGGTCCAGTTCAGCCTTTCCGTACACGTGAGCGATCGGAGCAATCGTCAGACCCAGTTCCAGCGCAGCGACGCAGGTGACGACGGCCTCGACGCGGTTGGGCAGTTGCATCGCAATCACATCGCCGCGGACGAGTCCGAGGCCAGCGAGCCCTCCGGCGAGCCGTTTCGCTCGCAGGTGGATTTCGGTGAGGCTGAACGACTGGCTGACGTCGCCGACGACGAACGTCATCCGTGACCCCGGCCATCGTTGCACGCCCGCTCGAACCCCTGCGGTCAGCGTGGGCGCGTCGATCGGGTCCAGCTCGGCCATCACCGTAAATTAGGTTACTATTTGCATGGAAGTCGAACCGGACGGCCCGCAGCCTCCGCGACCACTTGGAGGATGCATCGATGTCTGTGATCAGCGAGCAGGTCAACGCCTGGACCGACGAGCAGTGGGACCTCGACATCACGCTGCGCGAGTGGTGGCGGCGCCTCGCCGACGCCGGCTATTCCCAGCCAACCTGGCCGTCGGGCATCGGCGGCATGGCTGCCGACAGCCGCACGGCGAGAACGATCACCGAAGTGCTCGCCGCGAAGGGAGTGATCGCCGCACCGACGGGGATGGGACCGCACATGGGTGGGCCGACGATCCTCGAGCACGGCGACGACGTCCAACGGAGTCGACTGCGCGCCGTTGCGGATGGGAGCGAGGCGTGGTGCCAGCTGTTCAGCGAACCCGAAGCAGGGTCTGATCTCGCCGGCGTGAAGACGACCGCGATCGCTGACGGCGACCGCTTCGTCGTCAGCGGGCAGAAGGTCTGGAACTCGTCGGCCGACCTCGCCGATTGGGGAATGCTGCTCGCCCGAACCGATCCGAATGCGTCGAAGCACGCTGGGTTGACGTTCTTCCTCATCGACATGCGCCAGCCCGGGATCGAGGCACGGCCGCTACGGACGATGAACTACAGCGCGCAGTTCTGCGAGGTCTTCATCGACGGCGCGACTGCCTCGGCCGCTGACGTGATCGGCGGCCTCGGCAACGGGTGGAAGGTCGCCTCGACGATGTTGGGCCACGAGCGGCGCATGGCCGCATCGGGATCGTCCCGGGCATTGACGGCAAATGCGGGTGCCCTCGGAGGCAACCTCGACCGGTGCGTTCGCGAGGTGCTCGCAGAGGCCAAACGCAAGACATCGGAGCGTCCGGCTGCGATGGTCAACAGCGCGAAGACTCTCATCAACCTGGCGCGCGATCGCGGGGTGGCCGATGAACCGGGCATGCGCGACGACCTCGCCCGGTACTACATCCGCAGCGAGGTGTACCGCCTCACCAACCTGCGGGCGAGGGCCGGCCTCGCCGCCGGCAAGCCGCAAGGCCCGGAGGCATCGATCGCGAAGATCGCGCTCTCAGGGCTGGCCAGGGCATCACGTGATCTCGGCTTACGGATCGTCGGAGCTGGCGGCATGCTCGTAGGACCCGACTCGCCGACGAGCGGGCGCGTGCAGTACGCAGCGCTGTCGACCCCGGGTGTCTCGCTTGGCGGTGGCACCGACGAGATCCAACGCAACGTCATCGCCGAACGCGCGCTGGGACTGCCCAGGGACTAGGACGCAGAGCCTGCAAGCTCCCGTGCGAGCTCGGCTCGGATCACTCGACGCAAGAGCTTGCCCGTCTCGCTCATTGGCAGCTCGCTGCGGAACAGGATCCGCTCGGGCGTCTGCGTCGAGCGCAGCGACGAACGCACGTGCTGACGCAGATCGTCCTCGGATGTCTCGGTTCCGCGCAGCACGACGACGGCGACGACCCGCTCACCCCACTCGATGTCCGGAATTCCGACGACAGCGCAAGCCTCGACGCAGGGATGGCCGGTGAGCACCGATTCGATCTCGCCCGGCGACAAGTTCTCGCCGCCACGCACGATCACGTCATCGAGTCGTCCGTGGAGGTAGAGGAAGCCCTCGTCGTCCAGCTCGCCAGCGTCGCGAGTCCGAAACCATCCGCCATCATCATCCGCGGCTCGATCCCGTCCCACGTAGTCACCCGAGACCTGGGGACCGCGAACCCAGACCTCGCCCTGCTCATTCGGCCCGACGACCTCACCCGAGGGCGAACGGACGGTGAGCTCGACCGATTCAAGGGGTCGACCGACCGAGGTCAAGCGGCGCCGCACGTGCGGGTCCGAGGAGGCAAAGGCACGACGATGGTCATCGGGGTCGAGGATGGAGATGGTGCTCGCCGTCTCCGTCAGCCCGTAGGCGTTCACGAAGGCGACATGCGGTAGTCGAGCCATTGCGCGCTCGATGATCGCGAGCGGCATTGGACCGCCGCCGTAGGACAGCGACCTCAGATCCTCGAGACCAATCGCGCGGCGCTCGGCCTCGTCAAGGACTCGGGCCAGCATCGTCGGGACCACCATCGCGTGCGTAACTCGTTCTCGCGCAACGACCGTCACCCAGTGCGCCGGGTCGAATGCCTCGAGGTACACGATCCGCCGGCCTCCGAAGAGACCCGTCAGGATCGCCGTCACGCCGGCGATGTGGTACGGCGGCACGCTGACCAACGCCGCCTCAGCCTGGTCGCCCCCAGCGAGCTCAACGGTGGCGAGCACGTACGAGGTCAGGTTGTCGTGATGGAGAATGGCTGACTTCGGCTCTCCGGTCGTCCCGCTCGTGAAGAGGTGGACTGCAGCGGCCGAACGGGTCGAAGGTGCGTTCGAGGCGGTCGTCGCGTGCTTCGACTGCTCGAGGAAGACATCTCGGTCGACGAGCTCGACGCCGGCGATCGATCCGAGACGATCTCGCATCCCATCGCCGACGATGACGGCGGACGGCGCTGTCCGCGCCACCAGCGATCGCAGACGGTCGTCGGCGAGTCGGTAGTTCACCGGCACGAAGGGAATGCCAGCGTACGACGCGCCGAAGAGGCCGAGGGGAACCGTCCGCGAGTTCACATCGAGCATGACCAGCGATTCGACCGATCGGCTCTTCAGCCAATTGCCGATGGTCGTTGCTCCGTCGAGCAGCTCTGCAGCGGTGACCGATCCCTCCGAGTCGGTCACCATCGGACGGTCCCCGAGGGTCGGCGCGACTATCTCGAGGAGCTCGTGAACGTCCACGTCGGCCTCCTCATCGGAACGTCGGCTTGCGGTTCGCTTGTCGGACCTCGGCTCGCGCGTCTCGGCGCGGATTGCCGATGTGTGTGTAGGAGAGGCCGTTCTGGAGCGCGATCGAGCGGGACATGTCGAGGGACTCCCAGATCGCCCGGATCGTGCCTTGGATCGCTTCGGGTCGCCGAGCCGCGATGCTCGTGGCGATCTCGTTGGCCCGTGCACGGAGGTCGTCGACCGGCACCACTTCGGTCACGAGCCCGATCCGCAGCGCCGTCTCGGCAGTGATCCGCTCGTCGTTGCCCATCAGCGCCCACCGCAGCACTTCGCCGAGCGGTACTCCACGGTGAAGCATGCCGATCGGTTCCAGCGCGGACACGATCCCCCCGTTGGCATGAGGGTCGAAGAACGTTGCATTGTCCGCGCACAGCACGATGTCGCACTCGTTGACGAAGTACATGCCACCACCTGCGCACATCCCGTGCACTGCTGCGACGACCGGCTTCCAGACGCGATGGTGACGAGGCCCCAGGCTGGCGCCGGGATCTTCGTGGTTCCAGATGTTCTGGTCGCCCCACCACGCACCTTCGACGATGTCGATGCCCGTGCAGAAGGCCCGCTCTCCATTGGCGCGCAGCACCACCGCGTGCACCTGGTCATCATCGCGGACTCGACCCCACGCCACATTCATCTCCGCGGCCATCGTGCGGTTGAACGAGTTCAACTTGTCCGGCCGGTCGAGGGTGATGGTGGCGACGTGTAGGTCGTCCACCTCGTATTCGATCGTCTCGAATTCTTCACTCATGAACGTGCCTCCCGCGGGAGCCCCAGCACCCGTTCAGCGATCAGATTGCGTTGGATCTGATGTGTACCACCGGCGATCGTCGCTTGCCGAGACGCGTTGAGACCGTGGGCTGCGATGTCACCATCGCTGTCGTCGCTGTGCCACGCCACACCGGCGGCACCGAGAAGATCGATCACCACCTCGGAAGAGAGCTGCTCCAAGCTGCCGGCGGCGAGCTTCACGAGCGAGCCGACTGCTGGATTACCGTGCGCGACCGAACGGGCGGCGATTCGCTCGACGAGGAGCTCGAGCATGCGTTCGCGGGCGATCACATCCACGACTCGCTGACGTGCGACCGGGTCGTGATCCTTTTCTGCTGCGATCAGGGCTCTCAGAGTCTGCCGACGCCGACGTCCGCCGCCCGAGCCACCGAGGTAGCCCGAGCGCTCCCCCGTCAGAGTCCCGGTTGCGACTTGCCAGCCGCGGTTGATCTCGCCCAACACATCGGAGTCGTGGAGCACCACCTCCTCGAGGAACACTTCGTTGAAGTGATGTCCTCCGGCGATGTCGACGAGGGGGCGCACCGTGACCCCGGCACGATCCATGGGCAGGATGAACATCGTGATGCCGGAGTGTGGCTTGTCGGCATTCGGATCAGTCCTGGCGAGGAGCATCCCGTAGGCAGCGTCCGCGGCGAGCGACGACCACACCTTCTGACCGGACACGACCCACGAATCGCCGTCGCGGACGGCCTTGGTCCTCAAGGCGACGAGATCGGACCCTGCGTCCGGCTCCGAGAACAGCTGGCACCACACCTCACGGCCACTGACGAGGGCAGGCACGAAGCGTCGCTTCTGCTCCTCGTTCGCAGCACCGAGGATCGTCGGCATCGCCAGACCAAGGCCGATGCCCAGTGGGCGCAGCGAGGGAGCATCGAACCTGGACAGCTCGTCCGACACGATGTCGTCGTATGTGCGGGACAACCCTCGACCGCCGTACTCGCACGGCAGCGCCAACCCGAGGAATCCGGCGGCATACAGGTCGCGCTGCAGCCCGACGGCACGGTCGATCATCGCCCTGTGACCGTCGGGGGCTCGCGCGATGATGTCGACGCGATCATCATCTCGCTCAGGATCTCGCAGCGGGTAGCGATCGTCGAGCCACGATCTCACCCGGTTCCTGAACTCCTGTACGTCATCCATTGATTCCCCCCCTCATATCCCAAAATAGGTGAATCTTTTAAATTGTGCAAGCGCAGTCAGCCTCCGATCACTCCAGGGCCACCCGTTCTGGCCCGCAGCGCTCTGGTAATCTGCACCTGTATCCACATCCGCCGGTCGGAGCTCGCCATGTGCCGCACGCGAGAATGCCAAGGCGGACCGGACGACGAGGCGAGGACGGCCACACCGAAATGATGGACAGCAGCGGACGAGGCATCAAGACCGGCGAGGCCGTCGCAGCCGGCATCAGACGTCGGATCGCAACTGGCGACCTGCCGCTCGGCGCGCGCCTGCCGACCGAGGAAGAGCTCACGGAGTCATTCGGCATCGCTCGAACCACACTGCGCGAGGCGCTTCGGATCTTGGAGTTCCAAGGCTTGATCACGATCAAGCGCGGGCGTGGTGGCGGCGCGACCGTGACGATGCCCGACCTCGAGCGTCTGGCCGAACCGCTGGCGGTGGTCCTCCAACTCCGCAAGACCAGCTCGGGCGATCTCGACGAGGCACGCCGTCTGATCGAGCCCCAGCTGGCCGGATGGCTGGCAAAGCACCACTCCGAGGACGACCTCGCAGCACTGCGAGCGGCCGTGGCGGCAGCGACCCAAGCGGCCGACACCAACGATCAGGCTGCCTTCGGAACAGCAGCCGCGAACATGCACTCCACCATCATCGAACGCGGCGGCAACAACACCTTGTCGGTGATCGCGCAACTCCTCCACACGCTGCTCGTCGACCGCTACACCACAGCAGCGATGAACGCCGACCAAGCGCTGATGCGTCGCGCCGCGCGCTCGTACTGGAAGTTGGTCGATCTGATCACCGATGGCGAAGTCGAACGCGCCAACGAGCACTG
The DNA here is from genome assembly GCA_025463305.1 of Ilumatobacteraceae bacterium. The sequence continues at coordinate 53,821 of JAOBWK010000082.1, read as the reverse complement.
GGAGAGCCAGATGACGTGGGTGCTCAGCGAATCCGCCGATCGCCCGCTCGACTTCTACGCGAGTCCATCACCTGGCAAGGACAAGCGTCCACGTCGAAAATCCTGATTCTCGTCACCCACTAGCGGTCGCCGTCTAAAATAGGTTACTGTTTACCTCGCCAAGCTATGGGGAGGCTTTCGTGACAACGGACATCTGGGATCAGCGTCTCGGAACATGGTGGATCGCCGAGGATCGTCCTGACGCCGTTGCGATCGCGGACTCGCCGGAGGGAACCTGGACGTACGGTGCGCTGGCGGGCAGCGCCCATCAACTGGTGCACACGTTCCGTGCGCTCGGTGTGACGACCAACGACATCGTCGCAGTGCTCGCACCGAACGGGGTACTTCCGATCCAGGTGTCGCTGGCGTGCCAGGAGGCGGGTTGGAACCTGCTCCTGGTCAACTCCTACCTCACACCCGACGAGATCGTCACCATGCTCGAGCACGCACACGCAGCGGTCCTCGTCGTGCACGACAAGCACACCGACATCCTCGATGGCGATCGCGGGCCTGCGATCGGCGAGCTCACCAGGGTCGTCGTCACGGGTGACCACACCGTGTCATTTCCGAACCTCGACGATCTGCGCCGCGATCAGCCCACCTCGTTGCCCGATGATCGTGCAGAAGGCGGCATGATCGCCTACAGCTCGGGGACCACCGGCAAGCCGAAGGGCATCACCAGGAACGGCAGCGGCACTGATCCATCGGCTGCCGCCAATCGTGCGGCGCTGTTCGGCCGAGCGTTCGACTTCCGCCCCTTCGAGGGGCCCCACCTGGTCTCGACGGCGATGTATCACGGCGGCTCGCACGCGTACTACATGGGCGCGCTCAACGTGGGCCACGCGCTCGTGATCATGCCCCGCTTCGACGCTGAAGGGTCGCTGGCGATGATCGAGCGCTTCGCGGTGCGCAGCGCATACATGGTGCCGACGCAGTTCCATCGCATGCTCCAACTGCCGGCCGAGGTTCGAGCCAAGTACGACCTCTCCAGCCTGCATTCCGTCGTGCACAGCGCCGCGCCGTGTCCGCGCCACGTCAAGCAAGCGATGCTCGATTGGTGGGGGCCCGTCATCTGGGAGACATACGGCGGCATGGAGGGTGCAGCCACGATCGCCAAGCCGAATCGGTGGCTGCAGAAGCCGGGCACGGTCGGGCGCGCGGTGCGGGGCGTGCGCCTGAGCATCCTCGACGACGACGGCAACGAGCTCGGGCCGAATGCCACCGGCAACATCTACTACGAGACCGAAAACGGCTTCACCTACCTGCGCGACGACGAACAGACCGCGAAGGCTCATCAGGGCAAGCAGTTCACGATCGGCGACATCGGCTACGTGGATGACGATGGCTACCTCTTCATCCAGGATCGCGCCAAGGACATGATCATCAGCGGCGGCGTGAACATCTTCCCCGCCGAGATCGAGTCCGTCCTCCTCGACCATCCCGCCGTCTACGACGCTGCCGTCATCGGCATCCCAGACGACGACTGGGGCGAGCAGGTGCTCGCTGTGGTCCAGCCCAAGGACGGTCAGAATCCTTCCGATTCGCTCGCCGAGGAGATCCTCGCCCACTGCGCAGCCCACCTCGCCGCATACAAGCGGCCACGACGGATCGAGTTCCGCTCCGATCTCCCACGCACCGACGCCGGGAAGCTCTACAAGCGTCAGATCCGCGACGACTACTGGACCGAGCTCGGCCGTCGGCTCTGACCGGCAGCCAGCGCACATCATCCACTTCGAACCCTGGGGGACCACATGAGCACCACCGATCAATCCGCAACGCCGAAAGGGCTCCAGGTCGACGACAAGGTCGCCGAGGAGTTCGAACGCGCGACTGCATACAAGCTCACGGACGAGGACATCGAGCGCGCTCGCGTGCTCATCGGCCACGACACCGCCAGCCGCGCGCGTGAGCTGTTCTCCGTCGCGACGCCCGATGCGATCAGGAACTGGTCGCTCGGGGTCGGAGACGACAACCCTCTGTACACCGACGAGGACTACGGCACCGGTACACGATGGGGGTCGCAGATCTCTCATGGCACCATGGTCGGTCACGTCAAGACCCCGATGCTGGGCGACCCCATTCCCGCCGAGGTCAAGCAGCAGACCAAGAGCGTGTTCCGCGGCATCCACGTGTTCGTATCCGGTGGATCGTGGGAGTGGTACCGCCCGATGTACCCCGGCGACCGCCTCTATTCGTTCTCCGGAGAAGAGAGCCTGCAGGTCAAGCAGTCTGAGTTCGCGAACCGGTCGGTCATCCAGATCCGGCGCGATGTGATGATCAACGGGCACGGGGACGTCGTCGGCATCTACCGGATCCTGCGCATCCTCACCGAGCGCGACACGGCCCGCCAGAATGGCAAGTACGCCGAGATCGAGCCGGCCTCCTACACCGATGACGACTACGAGAAGATCGACGCGATCTACGCGCAGGAAGGCCCTCGCGGCGCCACCAAGCGCTACTGGGACGACGTCTCGATCGGGGATGCGCTCGACCCGATGGTCAAAGGTCCGCTCACCGTCACCGAACAGATCGCCTTCCACGCCGGCGGCTACGGCTTCGTGCCGTACGGGCTGCGCGCCTCGAGGGTGGGGTACCAGAACCGAAAGCGAATCGCCCCGTTCTACGTCCGCAACGAACAGGGCGTCTGGGACGTCGCCCAGCGACTGCATTGGGACTCGGAGTGGGCCAAGGCAATCGGCAACCCGATGGCATACGACTACGGCGTGATGCGTCAGAGCTGGTTCTACCACCACCTCTCCGACTGGGCCGGCGACGACGCCATCATCGTCTCCATGGACGACTCGATCCGCAAGTTCAACTACATGGGCGATGTCCAGTTCCTGTCTGGGGAGGTCGTCGACAAGCGCGTCGAGCCAACCGGTCAGCACGTCGTCGACATCCAGCTGAAGATGATCAACCAGCGCGACACCGAGACCGCGTTCGGCAAGGCGACTGTCGCACTCCCGACGAAGGAGACCGGCCTGCCGATCTACCCCAGTGTCCCGGCCGACATCCAACAGAAGGCAGCAGCGATGTTCGCCCGGCACAACGAACTTTCCGCCGCTCGCGGACGGTGACCATGACCTCGCTCGCTCTCGGAGCGAACCTGAGCTCGCGTTCGGGTGACGGGGTCCGCAAACAAGCCATGCTCGCCGAAGACCTCGGCTTCGATTCCGTGTGGGCGGGCGAGGCGTATGGCACCGATGCCGTGACACCGTTGACATGGGCCGCAGCGTGCACGGAACGGCTGCGCATCGGCTCGGCGATCATGCAGATCCCTGCCCGTTCTCCAGCATCCACAGCGATGACCGCGCTGACGCTCGACCGGCTGAGTGGCGGCCGGTTCCGCCTCGGCCTCGGCACCTCCGGTCCGCAGGTCGTCGAGGGCTGGCACGGCCAGCCATTCCGCAAACCGCTGGCGACCACTGCCGAGTACGTCGACATCATCCGTCAGATCTTCTCCGCCGACGGCAAGATCGAGCTCGACGGATCCGTCTACCAGCTCCCCTACCGCGGGCCGGGAAGTACCGGCGACGGCAAGGCGCTCCGCTCTGCGTTCAAGCCGGCCAAGATCCCGATCTTGCTGGCCGCGATCGGACCGAGGAACGTCGAGCTTGCGATGCGGATCGGCGACGGCCTCCTGCCGATGTTGTGGAACCCCCACCGTGCCGGGCTGGTCTACGCCGACGTGATCGCCAGGACGGCGAGCGGTTCGTTCGAGCTGGCGCCGACGGTGCCGATCGCCGTCGGCGACGACCTCGCCGCGTGTCGCGACAAGGTGCGGCCGATGCTGACCACCTACATCGGTGGCATGGGGTCGCGCGAGCGCAACTTCTACAACCAGCTGATCCGTCGCTACGGCTACGAGGAGACGGCCGATCGGGTGCAGGACCTCTACCTCGACGGTCGGCGCGACGAAGCAGCGGCAGCCATACCTGACGATCTGATCGACGAACTCGCACTCGTCGGGCCACCGACGCATCTGGCTGAGCAGCTGTCCGTGTGGAACACGTCGGGGATCACGACGTTGATCCTCGCTGGGGCGAACAGCCACGAGATGCGCACCGTCGCCGAGCTGATGCTCTGAGACCGTTGGTCGTGACTCGACCTACCGGACCGAGAACCCGGCATCCAGCGCCCACGCCGTGCCGGTGATGAAGGCGCCCTGATCGGACACGAGCCACGCGACCGCGTTGGCGATGTCCTCCGGCTGCAGGATCTGGATCGGGAGTGCGTTCTGCATCGCCGACATCGAGCTGGTCGGCTGGGCCATCAATCGTTGCATCGCCTCGTTCATCACCATTCCGGTCGCGACACCCGTGGGGTGGATGGTGTTCACCCGAATCGACTCAGGGGCGAGATCGTTGGCGAGGACCTGCATGTAGCCAACGAGTCCACGCTTGGCCGCGGTGTATGCCTGCTGACCGGCCTTGTCACTCGCTGTGCCCTTGAGCCCGGCACTCGAGCTGGTGATCACGATCGAGCCGCCACGACCGCCCGCCTTCAGAGCCGGCAGCGAGGCACGGATGGTGTTGAAGACCCCGGTGAGGTTCGTGGTGATGATGTCGTTCCACTCGGTGAACGGGTCGACCTCTTCAGTGAGGCGGACGATGCCGGCGTTGGCGATGATGATGTCCACGCGTCCGAACTCGGCGAAGCCGGCATCGAACGCCTCGGCGACAGCGACGTGATCGCGCACATCCGCCTGCCGGGCAACCATTCGCCGACCGGCCTTCTCGACGAGCTGCACGGTCTCGGCGAGGTCGTCGAGTGAGGCATTCGGGTAGTCCATCGACGCGATGTCCGCGCAGATGTCGAGACCGATGATGTCAATGCCCTCATCGGCCAGACGAACGGCGTGAGCGCGGCCCTGACCGCGGGCGACGCCCGTGATGAATGCGACGCGGCCTTCCAACGATCCGGTCATGTTGATGCTCCTTCGTGGTGATGTGTCATGTCAGGCGATGCCGACGCTTTTGGTGCGGAGGAACTCTTCGAGTCCCGCGCGTCCGCCCTCTTTGCCGAAGCCGCTGAGGCCGAGGCCACCGAACGGACGGTGCACGGCGAGGTTCGCTGCACCGTTGATCAGGACCTCGCCCGCGCGCAGTTCCTCAGCGAGGCGGTGGGCGCGCCGCAGATCATTGGTCTGGACGTACGCCGAGAGCCCATAGCTGGTGCCGTTCGCGATGCGGATCGCATCGTCCTCGTCGTCGAACGGGATGATCGACAAGACGGGCCCGAAGACCTCCGTCTGGGCGAGGTGAGATGCCGGGTCGACATCGGCGAACACGGTGGGCTCGAGGAAGAAGCCGCCGGCCAGGTCGCCGTCGAGGCGTCCTCCACCGGTGACGAGGCGGGCACCGTCGAGCTGGGCCTGTTCGATCATGCCCATGATCCGGTCCAACGCCGCACGGTTCACGACCGGACCGGACACCGTCGCTGGATCGAAGGGATCGCCGACGGTGATGGCCTTGACGACCATCGCGACCCGATCGACGACGTCGTCGTAGCAGGAGCGTTCGACCAGCATGCGCGTCGGCAGGGCGCAGCCCTGGCCGCTCAAGGCGCCGACGGACATGAACGTGCCGTGTGCGCAGGCGATGTCGAGGTTCGCGTCGGCGAACACGAGGTTGGCCGATTTGCCGCCGAGCTCGAGCACGGCTGGTTTCATCTGCTCGGCGCACTGCGCCAGGATCTTGCGGGCGGTCGCCGGTCCACCGGTGAAGGTGATCTTCTGCACCAGCGGGTGAGCGACGAGTGCGGCCCCGGCGTCGGCGGTGCCGGGCAGGATGTTGACGACCCCCGCAGGGAAGCCAGCTTCCTCCACGAGATCCGCGAACAGCTCACCGCAGAACGGTGTCAGCTCCGACGGTTTGACGACGACGGTGTTCCCCGCCGCCAACGCTGCGGGGATCTTCATCGCCAGCGAGATCAAGGGTCCATTCCAGGTGATGATCACGCCGATCACACCGAATGGTTGGGCCAACGTGTAGCCCAACTCACCCCCCGCTGCATAGGACGACGTGAGATCCGAGGCGATCTTGTCGGCCCAGCCGGCGTAGTAGCGCGTCCACTCCGCCGACGTCGGCACGAAGTTGGCCGCCGTGCTGATCGGCGTGCCGTTGTCGAGCGTGCCGCGACGTGCGAACTCGTCGCCATTGGCCTCGATCAGATCAGCGAGTCGGTTCAGCAACCGGCGCCGTTGCGCCGGCGCGGTTCGACGCCACTGCTGGAACGCCTCGTCGGCGACACGGACGGCATGGTCGACCTCGCTGGTACCGGCCAGCGGAATCTCGGCGTCGACGATGCCTGTGGTGGGATCGATGTGCTGGTGAACGCCGCCGGAGCCGGTGGCGAGGCGCTCTGAGCCGATGCGGAGGTGAACGGCGGGGCGGGTGCGGTCGATGGTCATGTCGGATCTCCCTGGTGATGGCCGGATCTTCGATCGAGCGTTGTCAACTGACCACGACCTTGCGGTCGTGCAACGCGGCGATCTCGTCTGGGGAGAAGCCGAGCTCCCCGAGCAGGCTCACGGTGTGTTGCCCCTGGAGCACGCCGGGGCCGACGGATGCTGCCGTGCGGGACATCGACACCAGCGGTGCGAGGCGTGGGTGCTCCCCGAACGTCGGATGATCGACGTCCACCAAGAGCTGAGACGCGCGCCCGAAGGCATCGCTCAACAGCACCTTCTCCGGGGGACCCGAGTCGACGACGACCGCTCCGACTCCGGAGGCGATGAGCGTCGCTTCCCAGTGCGCTCCAGGACGACGGACGAACGTGTCGGTCAACAGTCGGGCGATCTCGGCGTCGTGTTCCCAGCGGCCACGTTCGTCGGCAAAACGCACGTCGGAGAGATCCACCTCACGTGCCATTGCAGCGACCAGTCGAGCCCATTCCGACGGCATCGGCACTGCGAGGAAGATCCAGCCGTCGCTGGCCTCGTACAGCCGATACCGAGCGCTGTAGCCGTACAGCTCGGGATCGGCAGCATTCGTACGCGATCGCCCGTCCCAGACGACGAGGTCCTCACAGAGCGCGTGAGCCGCCGACGTGAGCATCGTCGTCAACATCCCCTGCCCGACTCCCGTCCGGTCACGGATCAACAGCGCCAGCGTCATCGCCGTGGCCGTTGCGAGCGCGGCGACACCATCGGCTTGTGCGAACTCGGTGGTGCCGGACACGCTCAGCCGGACGACGGCATCGCGGATCTCGGGAATCGTGAGATCGGCGTGTTCGGGCACCGATGTCCCGAGGTTGCGCATGACGAACCCGGCACCGGCGCCGATCGTCGGTGCGTAGGCGGGACGATCGCCGCACGGACCGTCCGTGCCGTATCCGGGGGCGTTGAGGTAGATCAGGGCCGGGTTGATCGCGCGTAGGGTCGCTTCGTCGACTCCTTGCCGCTCGGCGACCCCCGCCCGGAACGACTGCAGCACGATGTCAGCACGCTCTACGAGGCGATGAACGATCGCGCGTCCTTCGTGCGATCCGAGGTCGACGGAGATGCTCTCTTTGCCCTGCATCACCTTGGCGGCACCGGTCTCCGGGAATGGGAGCAGCGTGCGCATCGGCTCACCGTCGAGGGACTCGACCTTGATCACGCGAGCTCCGAGGTCGGCGAGGACGTTGCCTCCGAATGGTGCAGCAAAGAACGTGCCGAGCTCCACGACGGTGACATCGTGCAGCGGGCCGCGATCGTCGCTGACGCTCGTCGTGGTCGGCGCCGGCCGTGGCGTCCACGGATTGGCGCGGATCTCGGCGGCGTGCTCGTCGAAGCGGGGTGCGCCAGCGACGAGCTCGGCCGGTGTCTCGAACATCTGAACGAGCGCGCCGGGCATTCGCACCGTGCCGCGCTCGAGGTCGTCGATCTCGATCGCTCCGCCGAGGTGCACCATCTGCGGATGATCGAGCAGTTCGCTGTCTCGCCGCATGGTCTCGCCCCACACGTTGTGATCCCGTTCGAACACCTCCTGCCACTCGGCGAGCGTGCGCTGACGGGCGGCTTCGAGCAGGCGCTCCCAGAACTCGACGCGCTTTGCTTCGTCCTCGATCAACGGTGCGGTCTTGAACGCCGGGTCTGCGTACAACCCGTCGAGTCCCAACGCCTTCATCAGCGCGAAGAACAGATGCGGTCGCACCTGTCCGAACTGCAACCAACGGCCATCGGCGGTCAGACAGATCAGGAGCATGAAGAAGATCGGCGAGGTCGGGATGTTGTCCTCGGTGAACGGAGCCTGCGGCGTGAACGCGTCGGGGTACTTGTCCGTGATCACGCGTACGAACCAGTTCCAGGTGCCGAGACTGGCGATGCCTTGGACAAGGCTCGTGTCGACGCGCTGGCCGTGCCCGCTGTGTTCGCGTTCGTGCAGCGCGGCGAGGATGCCGTGCAGCGCAGTCTGCGAAGCAGCGAACGCGCCGAACGGCACGGAGATGAAGGCCGGCCCGGGACGCTTGACCATGCCGGCGACCGTGGAGAAGCCGCCGAGCTTGGCCATCACGAGCGCCTCGTATCCTTGGACGTCCGCATACGGCCCGATTCGACCGAACCCGGTGATCGAGGCGTAGACCACAGCCGGGTTCACCACGCTGACGGTGTCGTAGCCCAATCCGAAACGTTCCATCACGCCGGGTCGGAAGGTCTCGATGACGACATCGGCCCCCGCCATCAACGTGAGCACGAGTTGATGGTCGACAGGATCGGCGAGATCGATCGCGATGCTGCGCTTGCCGCGCCCGAGGAACGGGTAGGCGGGTTCGCGGCGCAACGGGGATCCGCCGGGGTGCTCGACCTGGATGACATCGGCACCGAAGTCAGCGAGCAGTTGGCTGGCTTGTGCGCCGGATGGCATCGTCGACAGGTCGAGCACGCGAATGCCTGCGAGCGGACCACTCATGGCTGCAGACCCTCCGAGTGCGGGGCGAAGCGAGGGATCGTCACCTCGGCGTCGATGTCGTCCCACACGACGTGCACCGATTGGCCGATGCGGACGGTGTCCGGGTCGCAGTCGACGATGTTCGTCATCAGCTTCGAGTCGTCGGCTCCGTCGAGCTTGACGACGCCAATCACGTAGGGCACGGTCTCCGCGAGTTGGGCGACCACGGCATGACGCACGACGGTGAAGCTGTAGATCGTCGCCAAGCCGGACAGCTGGACCCACTCGATCGACCTCGCCCGACACTTCGGACAGAACCCAGTCGGTGGCACCTGGAAGGTGGCGCACTCGGTGCAGCGGGCGGCGACGAGCCGGTGCTCGAGCGCAGCCGTCCAGAACGGCGCGGTCCATGCGTCGGGTGAGATCCCGGCGATGGCGCGACTGGGCGCGCCTCGGTACGGGCCGTGGGTGGTGGTGTCAGTCATGTCGTCGCTCACTTCTGGAGGAGGAGGCCGCTGACGGGGATCCCCGAAGGGCCCCCCGTGACGAGCGCGATCTCCGCGCCTGGAACCTGGTTGATCGCCGTGCCACGGATCTGCTCGACCGCCTCGACGACGTGGGTCATGCCGATGATGTACGCCTCCGAAAGGTTGCCGCCGTGGGTGTTGACCGGGATCCGGCCACCCATGCGGATGTTGCCGTCGGCCACGAACGGACCGCTCTCACCGCGGGCACAGAACCCGTAGTCCTCGAGCTGAAGCAGCACCATCGGGGTGAAGTGGTCGTAGAGCAGAGCGACGTCCACATCGTCGGGACCGACGCCGCCACGCTCGTACAGCAGGCGGGCGACGGCACCTGCGCCGGCCGTCGGGAACAGATCGTCCGGCATGCCCATCCAACCAATGCCGCGACCCCAGCGACCGTCGCCGCCGGCAGCACCGGCCAACACGTACGCGGGTGTCTGGCGGAGGTCCTTGGCGCGGTCGGCGCTGGTGGTGATCACGGCGACTGCGCCATCGCTCTCCATCGTGTAGTCGTAGAGGCACAACGGGTCGGAGATCATTCGTGCGCCGAAGTACTCGTCAAGCGTGAGTGGCTTCTCGTGCAACGCCTTCGGGCGGTTGAGCGCGTTGTTGCGAGTGTTGATCGCCACTTCCGCGAAGTGCTCACGCGTAGTGCCGAACTCGTACATGTGTCGCTGTGCGATGAGGGAGAAGAAGTGGCCCGGGGCGAACACGCCGTACGGCGAGATGAAGTCCTTCTCGGGTGTCGGCGGCCGGTAGTACGGGCCGGTGGTCGCCGCCATCGCCGCACCGAGACGGCTGCTGGGTACCTGTTGCAGTGTCATCAGGCTGACGACGACATCGGCCTGGCCGGCAGCGATCGCCGTGGCGGCCAACCCGACTGAACCGGCCGAACCGCTGCCGCCGCCGGTCAGGCTCGCGGTGAACTTGATCTCCGGAATGCCGAGCGCTTGGGCGAACCATCCGGTGTCGAAGCCGTTGGAGTAATAGGCAAAGCCGTCGATCTCGTCAACGGTGAGCCCAGCGTCCTCGACCGCGGCGAGGATGGCGATTGCAGCCATCTCGTTGGCGGTCTGGGGAAGCGACCCCCCTCGCTTGTAGTAGTCGGTGGAGCCGATGCCCACCACTGCTGCTCGGCGACGTTCGGTCATAGCGGTGGTTCCAATCGAGTTGATTCGGTGAGCGACTGACGGCCGGCGACGATCAGCACGGTGCGGTCACCGTGGTAGGGCCGAGGTAGGCGCGTTCGATCACGCTGATGTCGGTGGCGAGCTCGGAGGCGGCTCCAACGAGCTCGATCCGTCCGTGGACGAGCACAATCGCCCGGTCGGCGATCCCGAGCGCGAGGCGGACGTGCTGCTCGACGAGCACCACGGCTGTCCCGGTCTCTGCGGCGACCCGCCGAACAACCGGGAGGAGGTTCTCGGCGACGATCGGGGCGAGCCCCATGCTGAGCTCGTCGATGAGCAGGATCTTGGGCTGCTGGACCAAGCCCCGAGCCATGGCCAACATCTGCTGCTCTCCACCAGACAGCGAGCCAGCCTTGACGTCGAGTCGCTTCTCGAGCGCAGGGAAGTAGTCGATGATCTGCTCCAACGTCGGCGAACCTGCGCGGCGGCCGAGCTGGATGTTCTCGCGGCTCGTCAGGGTCGTGAACAACGCTCTGTCGTCGGGGACCAGCACGACCCCCCGCCTGGACATCGAGGTCGGATTGCCTTTCGGCGCTGGCGAACCGAGCACGTCGAGCGTTCCGCCGAGGATCGGCAACAGCCCAGCAAAGGTGGCCAGCAAGGTCGTCTTCCCAGCACCGTTCGGTCCGAGCAACGCGACGACCTCGCCCGGCATGATCTCGAGGTTTACACCGCGCACGACAGGATTCCCCGAGTATCCGGCGTCCAGACCGATGCACTGCAAAGCGCATGTGCTGGTGGTTGGCGCGCTGCGCTCGCTCATGCGACCTCCTCGACGCCAGGTCCCCCGACATGTGCGTGCGTGGTGCCAAGGTACGCCTCGGCGACACGCGGATCCGATTGGACCTGCGCCGGTGTGCCAGAGGCGATGATCGAGCCGAGGTCGAGCACATGGATCTGGTCGCACACGTTGAGCACCAAGCTCATGTCGTGATCGATCATCACCACCGTGATCCCCGCAGCACGAACTTCGAGCAGACGCTGACCTAGCCACTGGCTTTCGTCGGTGTCGAGGCCGCCGGCCGGCTCGTCGAGGAGCACGACTCGGGGATGGCCAGCGAGCGCGCGGGCAACGGAGACCAGCTGGCGATAGCCGGCAGACAGCTCGCGGATCGGTCGGTCGCGAACGTCGTTCAACTCCAGCAAGTTGCACAACCTGTCGAGGTCGTCGTCCCCGATGTCCACGCCCGGGCGCTGACGCGCAGCGTGCTGTCCGACGGCGATGTTCTCCTCGACCGTCAGGCCCTCGTACAGCTCCACGCTCTGGAAGGTGCGGCCCAACCCGAGTCGGCTCCGCCGGTACGGGACGAGGCCGCTGATGTCCCCGCTGTCGAGCTCGACGCTGCCGGAGCAGGTGACATAGCCGCTGATCGCGTCGATGAGCGTGGTCTTGCCGGCTCCGTTCGGGCCGATCAGACCGACGATCGAGCCCGCCTGCACCTCGAACGACACATCGCTGACGGCGACCACACCGCCGAAGCGGACGGAAAGACCGCGAACGGTAAGGATCGGCGGGCCGACGGTGGTTGCCGGCGGCACGATGGAGAGCGCAGTTGCCTCGAACGCCGGGAGTGCCGGTTCGGTTGCGTTGCCGCGCTGACGAATCCGGTCGGTGAGCTTGTGGAACTCTCCGGCGATGCCTTCGGGGCTGCGGATGACGGTGAACACCAAGAACGCTCCGGCGATGGCCGGGTACCACCCGCCGAGCTCGAGGTTGCGGTCGAGGAAGATGAACACGATTCCACCGGCCGAGAGCACACCGGCGGTGATGCCCCCGGACACCGACGTGATCCCCGCGAGGTAGACGGTCGCGAAGACTCCCACCCCGAGCACCGAGTTGTAGGTCTGCGGGACCGCCGACCCCTGCTGGTACGCGAGCAGTGATCCGCCGAGTCCGGCGATGAACGCCCCGATCCCGAACGCGACGAGCTTCGTGCGGGCGACGTTGATGCCGGCTGCCGCGGCGGATCGCTCGTTGGCCTTCACGGCGAGCATGGCCGCCCCCAATCGGCTCCGACGCAGGACGGCGACAGCGACAGCGACGCAGGCCAGCACTCCGAGGCACAGCAGCGCGAACGGGATGCGCGACGAGAGCGCGTCGAGACGGAACTTCCATCCGAAGATCGACGGTGGGGCAATCGGTGCACCTTTGAGGCCGCCGTTGAAGTCGGGGTTGAGGAACCAGAACGCTTCCAGCGACACGGCGAGCGCAAGCGTGACGACCGCCACCGGCAGACCGCGGATGCGCAGCGCTGGAAGGCCGACGACCACACCGATCACGGCAGCGGCAGTCGCGGCGAGCAACGGCGCGAACGGGAACGGCACACCGAGCGTGACGGCGAATCGGTGCAGGGAGAACGCTCCGACACCCGCCAAGGCGAGCTGAGCGAGCGAGACCTGACCGGCGTACCCGGTGACCACCACCCACGACAGCGCGACGATGCCGTAGATGAACGTGAGGATGACCGCCGAGCGGTACCCACCGCTGGTGACCACGATCAGCGCAGCCCCCGCCGCCACTGCGACGACAGATGGCGCAGCGATTCGTCGAGGGCGTGGAGCCCGACCCAGCGTCTTGGTGATGAACGCCGCCCGATCCGGCAGCGGACGACCTCGGATCACCAGCACCACGATGATCAGGATGAGCGGAACGAGCTCCGGTCCGCCGGCCTTCGGGAACCAGCTGTACTTCGTCTGGACGAACGTCAGGTCGGACTGCAGCATGCCGATCACGAGGCCGGCGGCGACCGCCGGCCCGACCGACGTGAACCCCCCCACCAAGGCCGCTGCCAGCGCCGGCACGATGAACAGCGTGTAGGAGATCGGGATGATCGGAACGATTGGGGAGATGAGGATTCCGGCGATCCCGGACACCACGGCGCTGATGGCCCAGTTCGACAGCGCGATCCTTTCCGGAGACAAGCCGGTCACGAGCGCGCCTTTCTCCGTCTCTGCCGCGGCGCGCGTGGCCAGCCCGAACCGGGTGAACCGGAACACGGCCCACAACACAACGGCAATGGCGACGACCGCCGCAGCGAACCACAGTCGGTCGCCGCGAATCGCCTGACCCAGGATCTTGTAGTTCTTCGTCGGCAAGATCGCCTTGGTGACGACCACCTTCGTGCCGAGACGAAGACCGATGTCCGCCTGCAGAACGATCATGACACCGACCGACGCAACCGCCTTGGCGACCGCTGGCGCCGGACGCAACGGCCGGAACACGACGTAGTGCAAGACAACGCCGAGCACGGCAGCGATGATCAGCGCGATGGCCACGGCCGGGGCGAACCCGAGTCGATCCGCGATCTTGACCTTGGCCGAGAGGAATGGGATCGGGTTGAAGAGTTGCCCAGAGCGCAGCAGCGCGTAGGTTTCGGCGGTGTACAGGGCGATGGCGCCCGTCGCGAAGTTGACCACGCCCGACGAGCGGTACGTGACCACCAACGCCATGGCAAGGGCGGCGAACACGCCGCCGCTGCCAAGGCCGCGCAGGAGGAACCCGATGTGTTCATTCATCGGGCGTCCTCTCCGCGACGGGGGACCATCGTCTCATCGTCCGATCAGCTCGCGAAGAGCGGACCGGCGTCGAGCACCTGCAGGTCGCTGATCTTGCCGTCGGTGATGGTGCCGACGAGCGCCTGCGAGCTGCACACGGCGGTCAAGGGCGGCAGTGGTGGCGTCGCACAGCTGTACGTCGTACCCAAACCTGCCGGGATCGCAATGCCCTTGGTGGCGCGCATCGCTGCGGCGATGCTGTCCTTGGTGACGTCGCCCGTGAGCCCGGCGACACCACGCACGAGGCTGAGTGCGGCCACGTATCCGGTGGGTGAGAAACCGCCGAGAGGTGTCTTCGGGCTGTACTTCGCCATGACTGCGTCGTAGAGGGTGCTCTCGGCATCGGTGCCGCTGACGTCGGTGTTCTCGAAGACGGTTGCCCCGTTGATCGCATCCGCTCCGACGGCGCTGATCACGTCGTCGCCGATGCAGGTCGCGATCACGTAGTGGGTGCCGTCGGCATCGACCGATGCAGCGGCCTGCAGGTAGGAGATGCACAGCGTCGAGTCACCGATGACCGCCGTCGCCTGGGCGCCTCCGGACAGTGCCGCTGTCAGTTGTGGGGTCATGTCGGGCGTGCCGGCGGGGATGGGGACGATGTCGGCCTTCACCCCAGCCTTGCCGAACGGAATACCGGCAAGACCACCAACGCCAGCTGCGGCGCCTTCGGTGACGAGCAGGGCGATGTGGTCGAGCCCGGCGTTCTTGGCTTGGACGGCCATGGCGCCCAGGTCGGCAGCAACTCCACCCGTGGCGCCGAAGACCAGGTTTGCCGGGTTGATGTTCTCCTCAGGCGATGCACCGCCCGACACGATGTACGGGATGCCAGCCCCGGTGATGATCGGCACGATCGTCGAACCACTCGACGTGATCGTCACGACGACGGCGGCAACACCGGCCTCGACCATCTGGTTCGCGCAGTCACTCGCAGAGGCCGTGTTGGTCTCGTCGATCTTGCAGCCGACCACGTCGACCGGATGTCCACCAATGCCGCCGAGGCAATCGTTGGCGTACGACATCGCCGCCTGGGCCGACTCGCCGAGCTCGGGAAGGTTCACGGTCGGGCCTTCCGGCCACAGCACGCCGATCTTGACGGCATCTCCCGTGGCGGCCGGTCCAGCACAGTCGAGACCGCCGCTCGCGGCGGCCGAGCTCTCTGTCGCAGCCGTGTCGACAGTCGACTCACTCGTCGCCGTGTCCGTCGTGACCGTGTCGGTGGCAACCGTGTCCGCTGCTGCCGTGCCCGATGTCGCTGTCGTCGTGTCCGCAGCTGTGTCGGCGGTTGATCCTTCGGTCGTTGTGGCGGTGGACGCCGACGTCCCCGACGGCGCCGCCGTGGTCGTCGCCGCCTTGTCCTTGTCGCTGCTACAGGCCGCAAGCAGCAGACCGCCGACGACCGCACAGGCCACCAGGCCCCGTCTGGTCCGCGTGGCGCGAGTCGATGTGGTCATGTGAAGAACCCCCCTGATGGTTCGCACGAGCTGTGTTCGCTGTGTCGGGCGCCACAGTACAAAATCTTAACCTATTTAGCAAGCAGTGGGTCCGAGTTCCCCAGATTGGGAGCAGACTGCCGAGCAGGGCCGTCGCCCGTTGATCAGTCGCGACCGCAGAAAAGATGCCTGATGAGCACGTCAAACCCAGGTCCAAGTCGTTCGCCGCTCGACGACCAACCCACGCGCAACACCGACCAACAAATCGTCATCGGGTTCGTCCCGCCGCCGCAGCCCGGCGTTCTCGGACCCGCCGGTCCTGCACCCATGCGCCGGCGCGGCTCGATCCGTCGAACATCGACGGTCGACATGACGTGGCCGGACGGGTACGGGTCAGCGCTGCGACTCGACGGTGCGGCCAGAGACGCGCTGACGCTGACGTCATCGGCACCGCCGCTCCCACTGACCACCTCGACGATGCGAGCCGAGATCGGCCCGGATCGGGAAATCACCTTCCTCGAGACCAGCCCTTGCCATCCGCAGCTCCAGCAGATGCTGGGCAGTCGCGGCGGCGGCCATCTGCGTCGCCTCGTCGACGAGCTCGTGCCCACCGAGCGCGATGCCGGCTCGACGCTGTACCTGCTGCTCGATGACATATCTGGAAGCAGCCTGATCGCCGGTTTCGCATGGTCCCGGTGGCGCCAGACCTGGATGACGGCGACATCGGACGACCGACCTTCGACGGTGCCGCACGCGCCCAACAGGGCACCCCAGATGGAGGGCATCTGCATCGGGTTCCGGCCCGGATCCAGCGCCCTGCGACCTGACGGCACGCCGTACGACACGCACCGTGTCCAACCGGTCGGAGCGCTCGTGAACGTCGAGGACCCGCACGGCTGGCATGCATTGGCCGAACTTCCTCCAGTGTCCATGCGACGCGCGAGGCGCATCGATGTCTGGGTCGAGGCGCACGTTGGCGAGGAGATCGTGGTGATCGACTCCGCCTTCCAGGACTCCGCCGGCGATCCCGACCATGGTCGGATCGCAGTCCATGAGTACGTGTTGCGCGCAACCGCAGATCGACGCTCGCTGACCCTGCGTTCGGTCGAGGCGGAACCTCGCGTGCTGCCGTATCCGGAATGCCCGTCGGCTGCCGCAAACGCCACGGCCATGATCGGCACCCCACTCGCCGAACTCCGCTCGGCGGTGCTCGGACGGCTGTCGAAGACAAACGGCTGCACGCACCTCAACGACGCGCTCCGCGCCCTGGCCGAGGTACCGCAACTCGTCAAAACCCTCCTCGACTCAATTTGAAAATAGCATTGTCAAATAGTGCCGATCGGAGTACGTTGACCGACGAGCCACATGGGGTGTGGCACATGGAGGACTGACATGGAAACCATCTGGGCCAACTCGGGAGACTCGCATTTCCTCGAACCCGACGACCTGTGGCGAAGCAACCTGCCGACAGAGCTCGCCGATCTCATGCCGCGCAGCGTGCGCGATGACGACGGTGAGTGGGAGACCGTCCACGTCGACGGGCAGAGCTTTCGCCGGCGTCTTCCGGGCGCCGCACAGGCCGAGTTCTTCGAAGCGTCCAGCCGCGCACCGGGCGCTCGCGACACCACCAAGCGCCTCGTCGACCTCGACTCCGAAGGCATCTGGGGCGAGGTCGTGTTCCCGTCGCTCGGCATGTGGAACGCCTCGTTCCGCACCCCGGCCGCAGTCCGCGCCGCGATCCGAGTCAGCAACGATTGGGCTCACGACACGATCATTGGCGCCTCGAAGCGGTTCGTGCCGACAGCTCAGGTCTCGATGCTCTCGATCGACGATGCCGTCGAAGAGCTCGAACGCACCGCCGCGCTGGGTTTCCGCGCCGTCTTCTTGCCGACCACTCCCCCGGCGACGACGCGTGACTACAACCGCGATGACTGGGAGCCCTTCTGGGCAGCCGCCGAAGCCGCGAACATGGTCGTCGCCTTCCACATCGGCACGGACCCGGTCGACTTCGCTGCCGGCGAAGCGCTCGGCGCCGCCTATCGCGGGCCGGGTGGCGCAGTCCTCAACTACACCGAGACGACCTTCTCCGGCCAACGCGCCGCGATGAAGATGGTCGCCTCCGGTGCTCTCGATCGCCATCCCGACCTCAAGGTGCTCATCTCCGAGGGCGGGGCGACCTGGGTGCCATTCCTCGGCGACCGGATGACCGAGGGTTACCGCCAGCACCACATGATGGTGCGTCCCAAGCTCTCCCGCTCGCCCAAGGAGATCCTCTACTCCCAGGTCTACGCATCGTTCCAACACGACGAGTCCGCAGTCGCCGCATGCACAGCCATGGGATACAACAACGTCATGTGGGGCAGTGACTACCCGCACATGGAGGGAACGTTCGGCCACTCACAAGAGACGCTGCACGGCCTCTTCGACGGCGTCGACGAGGCGACCACCTACAGGATCACCCGCGGCGCGTTCCTCGAGCTGTTCCCCGAAGTCGGCGAGCCGGCAGCCCTCGTCACAGCCTGAACCCGTTCAACGTCTCGAGTACGGTCCGCGAGATGCACGCGACTCCCATCAATGGCGAGACGTCCCCGCCCAAACGCTCGGTCGGCCGGCCCCGCCGCCATGACGCCGACGTCGAACGCGAGCTCATCTTCGATGCGGCCTACGCAGCGGTTCGCGACAGCAGCGACGGACAGGTTGCCGTCAGCGACATCCTTGCCTCCGCGGGCATCTCGACCCGGTCGTTCTACCGCCACTTCCAATCCAAGGACCAACTCCTGTGCGCGATGTACCGACGCGACGCGGTCCGAGCTTCGGCACGCCTGACCGACAAAGTCCAACAGTCGGCGAGCGCTCGCGAGGCGGTCGGGACGTGGATCGAGGAGATCCTCGGCTTCCGTCGGGTTCGGCCGAAAGCGGAGCGAGTCACGGTCTTGGGCTCGATCGTCGCCAACCGTGCCGAAGGTTCCCAAGCGGTCGCGCGAGAGTCCCGGGCCATGCTCCTCGCCCCGCTCCAGGCAGCGATCGCTCGCGGCATCGACGACGGCACCTACGCCACACTCGACGCCGCCTCCTCGGCCGCCATGGTCGCCGCGGTGGTGTTCGATGTGGCTGGGCTCGGCGCGTTCGCAGCCCACCCCGCCTCCGAACGGATCGCGGCCGACACCGTCCAGCAGTTCTGCTTTCGAGCCCTCGGTGCCGATGCCGCTCGATAAAGAGGTTACTATTTAGTTTGTGACGCGCCCGGCCAGCCCGAACGACCAGTGGCTGTTCGACATCGACGGCACCCTCGTCGACTCCTTCGATGCGCAACACCTCCGACCTCTGGTGATCGACCTGTTCGAAGCCGTCCGGCAGGCTCGCGGCGCGATCGCCGTCTGGAGCGCGGGCGGGATCGCCCATGCGCAGGCCGTCATCTCCCGTCATGGGCTTCACGACGCCGTCGACTCCTTCCATCCGAAGGACATCGACGCATGCGGTCGATGGTCGCTGCCTCACAGGCTCGATCTCGAGCACACGATCTGCGTTGACGACCAGCCCGCCCAGCTGCCGGCGGTTGGGCGAACGTTCACGGTCTTTCCCTACCTGCGTGCCAACCCGCACGACCGAGGCCTGTCCGAGCCATTGGCTTTCGCGACGTCTCTACGTCGTCGCCCCACCACCACTCATTTCCAAGGAACCCCATGACCACGATCGATGCCCCGAGTTCATCGCTGACATCCGCAGACGACGCCCAGCGGCCGGCGGAGCGATTCCGCGCCGTGCTCGCCACCGTCATGTCGGCGCACCGCAACCGTTGGGGTCAGAGCCGCGAGTGGCCTGCGCTCGTCGATTTCCAGCAGGCATTGGGCGCCGCAGGGTGGGGTGCACCCGCCTGGCCAGTCGACATCGGCGGTCAAGGGCTCGGCGTTCTCGACCAGCTCGCCTGTGACGCGGAGTTCGCCCATGTCGATGCACCCCGGCGAATCGCCGTGTTCGGCGTCAACAACGTCGGCCCGACCATCGCCGCAGTCGGTACGGCGGAGCAGCGCCGCCACCTCGCAGCGATCGCCGAAGGTCGCGAATTCTGGTGCCAGGGCTTCAGCGAACCCGACGCAGGGAGCGATCTCGGCAGCCTGCGGTGTCGCGCCGACATCACCGACGACGGATTCGTCATCAACGGGCAGAAGGTCTGGACGTCGATCGGGCTCGATGCCACGCACTGCATGCTGCTCGCCCGCACGGATCCCGAAGCACCGAAGCACAAGGGCATCTCTGCGTTGTTGGTGCCGCTCGACACTTCCGGCATCAGTCGCCGACCGATCAAGCAGATGAACGGTGAAGCGGAGTTCGCGGAGCTCTTCTTCGAAGACGTCTCCGTCCCCGGATCGGCCTTGCTCGGGCCACTCCACGAAGGCTGGCGGGTCACCATGGCCACGCTCGGCTTCGAACGCGCCGGGGTGATCAGCGTCAGCGGACAACTCGTCGACGACGTGTCCGCGATGATCCACTCAGCGCCGATGGCATCAGCGTCGTCGGCGCTCCGCCAGCGCGCGGTCGACACCTACGTCCGCGGGCGGATCCTCGGGTGGATGGGCCAGCGCAGCCTTGCCGAAGTCGTGAACGGTCCCGGATCCGTCTCCTCGCTGATCAAACTGGCGTGGTCGAAGCTCTCGGTCGAGTACGCGGAGGTCAACGCCGACCTCGCCGGTCCAGCCCTCATCGCAGGTGGAGCCGACGCGGCGGCCGAGCAGCTCCTCCGCAGCCGGGCGGCAACCATTGCGGGCGGAACGACCGAAGTCATGAAGAACCTCATCGGCGAGCGCAACCTCGGCCTACCCCGCGAACCCCGCTGACGTTCTCGTGGTCTGTGCGGCCGTTGGTCACCGGGGTGCGAATCGCTGCCCGGCATCGAGGCGGATCGTTCCACCGTTGAGCATCGGGTTCTCGATGATCGCGACGGCCAGCTTGGCGTACTCGTCCGGACGGCCCATCCGCTTCGGAAATGCCGCATCCTTGACCAGCACGTCCGCGAACTCCTCCGGAATGCCCGCCGTGATCCCGGTCGAGAACAGACTGGGAGCAATCGCGACCGCCCTGATGCCGAGGCTGCCCAGATCCCGAGCCATCGTCAACATCATCGCCGCGATGCCACCCTTGGCCGCCGAGTACGCGACCTGCCCGATCTGACCCTCGAACGCGGCAATCGATGCCGTGTCGATGATGACGCCACGCTCGCCGTCCGCGTTCGGTTCGTTGCGGCTCATGTGCTCGGCCTGCAGCCGGTTGAGGTTGAACGTGCCGATCAGGTTGAGCTCGATCGTCCACCGGAACAGGTCGATGGCGTGGGCACCCTCCTTGCCGACAGTCTTGGCTGCCTTGCCACCGCCGGCGGTGTTCACCGCGATGTGGATCGCGCCGTGCGCTTCAACAGCTGCGGCAAGCGACGACTCCACCAGTGCGTCGTCGAGCACGTTGCACTCGTGGAAGGTTCCGCCGATCGCGTCGGCCACTTCCCGACCCTTCGTGCCCGGCAGGTCCAAGATCGCGACGCGCGCACCCATCGACGCGAGCCGCTCTGCGGTTGCCCGAGCCATGCCAGACGCACCACCCACCACCACTGCCACCGAACCCGAGATATCCACTGCCACTCCTCATCCGCTGCGCCCCACCGGAGCGCGTACCCCGCCAAAGTAGTGACCTGATTCGATGGAAGTCGAGCCAGCGATGGACACCACCGTAAATATTCACCTATATTTGTCGCAGCGGCTGGCGAAAGGGGAACGGCACATGCGAGACCGAACGATCGAGTCCGGCACCGATGTCGTGGCGATCCACGTCGAGGACGGGCTCGGAGTCATCACCCTCAACCGACCCGAACGCCGCAACGCGCTCCACCGGGACATGTACGAGCCGATCAAGGCCGCACTCGTCGACTTCGCCAACGCCGACAATGTCGGCTGCATCGTCATCACCGGGGCCGGCGATGGCTTCTGCGCCGGCGGCGACGTGCGCGACGGGCGCAGCCGTGATGCAGGCCCACGCCCGTCGATCGACGACGCTGCAGCTGCTCTCCTCGACGATGCGCAGATCGCCAGGCTCCTCCACGAGAATCGGAAGCTCACGATCGCCGCAGTCAACGGTGGAGCGGTGGGCGCTGGACTGTCCCTCGCACTTGCCTGCGACATGCGCATCCTGTCGTCGACGGCGAAGCTGATCCCAGGATGGGGACGACTGGCCTTCTCCGGCGACTTCGGCGGGACGTGGTTCCTGACTCGGCTGCTCGGCCCATCGAAGGCGATCGAGATCCTTGCCGCGAACACGGCGCTCGGCGCCCACGAAGCCCTACGCCTGGGCCTCGCCAACCACGTCGACGACAGTGACGACTTCGCCGCTGCCTGGAGGCGGTGGGCGGCGCCGTTCGCAGCCGGCCCACGAGACGCCATTGCGCTCATGAAGGCCAACGTCCGTCAAGCACTCGTCGAGCCACTCTCTACAGCGCTCGTCGACGAATCGCGGCGGATGGTGGAATCCGGACGAACGCCAGACCACAAAGAAGCCGTGCGCGCCTGGCTGGACAAACGCGAGCCGGACTTCCAGAGCCGCGACTGATGCCAATCTTCGAATCGGATCGACCGGCCGTCGTCGTACCGTCGACCAGCGAGACGATCACACATCGCGAACTGGGTGACCGCTCACGAGCGATCGCCCGATTGCTCCACGATCATGGCCTGCGAGCCGGCGACCACATCGCGATCCTGCTCGGCAACACCCACCACTACTTCGAGGTCGCGTGGGCGGCGCAACGGAGCGGTCTGTACTACACCCCGGTCAACTGGCACCTGACTGCGGACGAGGCCGCCTACATCGTTCGCGACTGCGGAGCCCGGGTCCTGTTCTCCTGTTGCTCCCTGGCGGACCTCGCCGGCAGTGTTGCCTCGACGCTGCAGCCAGACGTCCGGCTGTTCAGCGTCGACGAATCGTTCGGCGCGTTCGAAACACTGCTCGACCTCATCGATGCCACGTCCGGCGATCCTGCTGCGCCAGAGATGGAGGGTGCGGCGATGTTCTACTCGTCGGGCACCACTGGCCGACCCAAGGGGATCGTTCGACCCCTCTCCGGCCAGCCGTTCCCGACGAGCGGATCACTGGCCGGGCTCATGCAGCGGCTCTACCGGTTCGACGCCGACAGCATCTACCTCAGCCCGGCCCCGCTGTACCATGCCGCCCCGTTGGCCTGGTCGATGGAGACCCAGCGACTCGGCGGGACGTCGATCGTGATGGAGTCCTTCGACCCGCAGCGAGCCCTCGACCTGATCCGCGACCATCGCGTCACCAACGCTCAATTCGTGCCGACGATGTTCGTGAGGATGCTCAAACTCCCGTCAACAGTTCGGGTTGCTGCGGATGTCAGCAGCCTCCGCGTGGCGGTGCACGCGGCCGCTCCGTGTCCGGTGGACGTCAAACGGGCGATGATCGACTGGTGGGGCCCGATCATCGACGAGTTTTACGCCGGCAGCGAGGGCAACGGGTTCTGCGCGATCTCGTCGAAAAACTGGCTTGATCACCCGGGATCAGTCGGACGGCCGCTGCTCGGCTCGGTCCACATCGTCGACGATGACGGCGACAACGTCGATGTCGGGTCGGTCGGTACCGTCTACTTCGAAGGCGGCGGAGATTTCGAATACCACAACGATCCGGCCAAGACCGCCGACTCGCACGACCGACATGGTTGGAGCACGCTCGGAGATGTCGGCTACGTCGATGCAGACGACTATCTGTACCTCACCGACCGCAAGAGCCACATGATCATCGCCGGCGGCGTCAACATCTACCCGCAGGAGATCGAGGACGTCCTCACCATGCATCCGACCGTCGCCGATGTCGCCGTCATCGGCGTGGCGAACGCCGACCTCGGCGAGGAGGTCAAGGCCGTGATCCAACTCGCCGACGGACAACACCCAAGTGAGGCTCTCGCCGATGAGCTGATCGACTACTGCCACGCACGTCTCGCCCGCTTCAAATGCCCACGCACGATCGACTTCGTCGATGAGCTGCCTCGCCTGCCTACTGGCAAGCTCGCCAAACGCCTGCTCATCGACCGCTACGCGAGCGGCGACGGGCATTGGGCCACCGTGACGAAGCGCGAAGAAGCGCAGAGCTCGTGAGCGACGACCGACCCGGGCGGAACCTCGCAGACATCTGAGAACATCACGCCGACGCTTGCTCGCGTCAACGAGGAGTCGGGGCGCAGAGCTGTTCCACGGCGGCGCGCAGTGCCTCACGCTTGAGCTTTTGCGGCAGCGGTTTGCCACGGTTCACGAGACGCTCATCCTCGTTGGTCTGCACCAGGCGGAGGATGAAGACCATCAGCAGCCGCGCCGGGAGCCGGTCCGAAACGGTCCCTTCCCGTTGGGCGGCGCGCACTGCTCGGACGTGAGATTGATTCGTGCGCATCAGTGACGGCAACGCGCCCGCCACACCTGGACGCTCCAGGGCGTGCCACCGGACGAGCCGTGCCAGTCGCGGATGCTCGACCATCACATCGAACAACGCGACGGCGAACCCCGGCAGATCGTTCGGATCGAAGGGGGCGGCCACATCGAGAAGGGCCGTCGTCGAGTCGATCGCAGCATCGAACACACCCTCCTTATTGCCGTAGTACTCGTAGATGAGCTGCTTGTTGCACTCGGCACGCGCAGCGATGCGGTCGACGCGAGCTCCGGCGAGCCCGTGATCGGCAAACTCGTCGATCGCCGCCGCGAGAATCCGGGCTCTGGAAGCGGTCGAATCGCGCGGCACGATCTCCGATACTACGTTCCCAACTGGACAGTTGATCTGTTTCCAACTGAACAGTTGATTTCAGGCTTGGGCGCTGTCAGAGTGTGTCCATGCCGTGGGGTGCGGCCACCGAAGTGCCAGAGAGGTCCCGATGACTACCGAGCCAATCACCGTTCCACTGCGCAAGGGTTTCGACCACAACTCCAACGCAGCGCTGATCGCCGATCATCGAGGAGAATGGAAGCGTCTCCGCGAGGAGTCACCCGTGTTCCGCAGCGACAAGGCGGGCGACTACACGCTCTGGTACTTGTTGACGTATACGGACAACCACGCCGCGATGCAGGACTGGGAGACGTTCTCCAGCTCCACCGTGCAGGCCATCGGCGACAGCGCGCACAAGCTCATGCCCGTCGAGCTCGATCCGCCGGAGCACACCAAGTACCGCCGACTGCTCTCGGCCGAGTTCTCCCCGAGCGCCGCAGAACGAATGGAACCAGACATCCGCCAGCTCTGCGTCGAATTGATCGACGCCTTCGCCGACAAGGGCCAGTGCGACGTCGTCGCCGACTTCGCGATGAAGTTCCCCACGACCGTCTTCCTGCGGATGATGGGGCTCCCTGTCGAGCACCTCGACGCGTTCCTCGATCGTGCTCATCGCCTGATCCAAACCTCCAAGGACGACGATCCCGACGGCAGCAAGCGGGCCATTGCTGCAATGGAGATCGTCGGCGACATCGCCGCCGTCATCGCGGCCCGCCGCCAGGCACCGCAGAAGGACCTCGCCAGCCACCTCGTCGCTGCCGAGATCGACAATGCGCCCATAGGCGACATGGAGCTCTACGCAATGGGCTTCCTGCTTTACGTCGCCGGCCTCGACACCGTGGCCAACATCATCGGCTACTCATTGCACCACCTCGCGCTCGACCCTGCGCTGCGCCAACGATTGATCGACGATCCATCACTCATCCCCGAAGCGAACGAAGAATTCCTTCGCTTGTACTCACTCGCCACGGGGGCACGCGTCGTGACGCGCGACGTTGAGTTCGCAGGATGCCCGATGAAGCAAGGCGACCGCATCGTCTACTCCACAGCATCAGCTGGACGCGACCCCCAACAGTTCCCCGATCCCGACACGCTGATCCTGGGCCGCACGCCGAATCGACATCTCGCGTTCGGCGCGGGGCCTCACCGCTGCGTCGGGGCACACCTTGCCCGGCTCGAGCTTCGCATTGCGCTGGAGGAGTGGCTGCGCCGCATCCCGGACTTCCGACTCGCCGATGAGGCAGTTGTCACGGAGCACGTCGGAGCCGTCTCCGGTCTCGACACCGTGCCCCTCGTCTGGCCGTAGGACCGTTGGTGCCTGTCCGCTGCGATCCCGTCGATCGCCTGACCGGGTACCCTCGCGCCGGCACCAGCAACGATCGCGTTCGCCGGTGGCGGACCGACGTGCACGACCGTTTCGTTGGCAAGAGGTCATGACCCGCCGACGCCGACCATGCGACTGCGCCCACACATCGGACCCCGATCTCCAGCGGATCCGGGTGTCAGGACGATCGGCCTCGTGAGGCGTCGCCTGGACGGACGTCGGTGCCTGTGCGTGGTCGGTGCGTTTGGGAGCAGGGGTCGAGAGTTCAAATCTCTCCGTTCCGACGCTCTGACCTGGTGTTTTGCAAATCCCACGACTGCAGGACCGGGCCATGTATCAGCGGTGTATCAAACATGTATCCCCCGATCGCGGTCGAACAGGCCCGATTGAGGTGACATGAGCTGGAAGATGACTGGCCAACCGACGGTCCGCAGACACCGCGGCAAGTGGGCCGTGCGCATCGACGGGATCGACACCGCCACCGGCAAGCTGCGCCCGAAGCAGATCGGCACGTATCCGACGCAACGCACGGCGCAAGCCGCGGCGCGGGCGTTCAAGGCCGACGAGGTGAGCACCGAACGCGGCAACGTGAGCTGGCT
Organism: Ilumatobacteraceae bacterium; assembly: GCA_025463305.1. The sequence goes on along the minus strand of JAOBWK010000082.1, from coordinate 27,485 downwards.
CGTGCGACGGTACGTCGACGGCAAGATCGACATCACGCCGAAGGCACGCGAGCAGTACGAGTGGGCGATCCTGCACATCGAACGGGGCCTCGGCGGCATCCCGCTCAGTCGGCTCGACCGCGACGACATCACTCGTTGGATCGTCGCACTCGCCGGTGGAGGTCGGCTCGGGAGGCGAAGCGTGCAGATCTGCCGCAACGTGTTGCGGGCAGCGCTCGCCGATGCTGTCGACGAAGGTCTCATCCCTCGCAGTCCCGCGGCGCGCGTGCCACTCCCCCGGGCGGTTGCCAAGCCGGCGCGGGTTCGAGAGGCTCCGGCGTGGGACTCTGCGGAGGTCGAGATCTTCCTTGCGGCGATCGCCGATCACCGCTGGGCCGTCGGCTTCCAGCTCGGCGTCCTGTATGGGCTGCGTCGCAGCGAAGTGCTCGCGCTGCGATGGGACGATCTCGACGCAGATGGTCGAACTCTGCGCATCGACGAGAGCCTCGTCGGCCTCAACAACGGCTCGTCGTTGGGCGACGCCAGAACGTCCGCTCCCGACGGCTCGTTCCGCTGTCCGGCGAGCAGGTGCGAGCGCTCAACCGCCGCCGAGCGGAGCAGGCTGCAGACCGGCTCCTCGCCGGCACCGAGTGGCGGGACAACGATCTGATCATCTGCACCCGCCACGGACGACACGCCCTTCCCCGCGAATACGACCGTTCACTCGCGCGCATCGTCGATCGCCTCGACATCCCGCGACTGACCTCACACGGACTGCGCCACACCGCCGCCACCCACATGGTGAACACGGCCAAGGACGTCGGCGAACTCCGCGCGATCGCCGACATCCTCGGTCACAGTCCCGAGATGCTGCTGACCGTGTATGCACACGCACTGCCCGGGGCTCGCCAAGCGATCGTCGACCGCATTGCCCACGCGCCCGGCTGACGTCGAATCTCAAGTGTCCCCGCAGTCGGACTGATCAGTCCCGATGGTCACCAGTGCGGATGTTCGGACCATCACGCGGACACGACGACAGGAGCGAACACGAATGAACGAATCGAACACACATGAATGGTCGAGTCTTCCCATGTTGCTGAAGGTCGAAGAGGCGGCAGGAGTTCTTCGCATCGGGCGGTCCAAGGCGTACGAGATGGTCCAGCGCTACAGCGCCAGCGGTGGCACAGAAGGCCTCCCGGTTCTCCGCATGGGCGACCTTCTTCGTGTGCCTCGCGGAGCCCTGCAGGAATACGTGACGACCGGCAGGGTGGTGCAGCTGCTCCACTCCTCACCGGCGAGCGGGACAGGCCGTCGGACCGTCACGCAATCACCGTCCAGAGTGGCTGGCTTGCAACTCTCGTTACTCGACCCCGACTGAACCCAGCTCACGCGCACGTCGCATCAGTCGCCGATGCCTCACTCGCGCAACGCGGCGGGGCCCTGCGGGATGGAGCTCGACACCGTCGGTTGGCGGGCGAGACGTTGGTCGCGCTTCCGATCGCGTTCGCTGGAATCGAAGGTTGCCCTTTGCTTCCCAGCGGGCAACGTGGCGGTGTCGGCTGCACCAGCGGCGCGGGACCGGGGTCCGACGTTGTCGGGTAGCCGGAGGTGTGTCGACGAGCCGTCATGGCACGATCGACGTGTACGACGAGGCACTGCATGCCCATCGCTCCCGCGGGCTGAACCAGCTACGCGTGTCGGAGGAATGCGATGGCTCAGGAAGGCTGGTTCAGGGAACGGGCTGGCGTTGGACGAGGAGGAAGCGACTCCCGGTCGGAGCGCTGCATGGCGTGATCCGATGGACGCCGTGGTGGTCGCCGCGCGCCACGACGACGACGCTGTCGCGCAGCTGTTCATCGCATTGCAGCCTCGCCTCCTCCGCTTCCTCCGATCGCAGGAACCGCGCGCCGCAGACGACATCGCGGCCGAAGTGTGGCTCGCAGTCGCGGGGGCGATCGGCGCTTTCGAAGGAGGCTGGAACCAGTTCAGGGCGTGGTGCTTCTCGATCGCACGTCGCCGGCTCGCCGACTACCGACGCACCGCCACGCGCAGGCGGACCGACGTGGTCGACGCATCCTCGATGGGCGACCGGCCGGCCACGACAGCGACGGAGCAGGACGCGCTCGACGCGCTGTCGGGGCAGGCCGCCGTCTCACTCATCACGTCGCTCCTGAAACCCGAGCAGGCCGAGGTGCTCCTGCTCCGAGTACTCGGCGAGCTCGACGCGGAAGAGGTGGGCACCGTGATGGGGCGAACAGCGAACTGGGTGCGAGTCACCCAACACCGGGCCCTGCGAACGCTGGCCGCTCGTCTCGGCGCGGACGAGATGGTGCTGCCATGACGAGCCCCCCACGTGATCCGAATCCCGAGATGCGCGAAGCTCTCGAGGCGTTGCTGGCGATCGATGCGCGCGACGCAGCCGAGCTCGACCCGAGTGGTCGCGTCGAGGCGCTGATCGCAGCAGCGCGACGCCTTGGCACCAATGACGAGACGCGGGCGTTGCCGGTCGTCACGTCAGCCTTCTCATCCGCCCGGGCCAACTCACCGGTTCCGGTCGGGGCGGGTCGTCGACGGCGCATGACCGGCCGAACAGCCGTCATCGCCGCGGCGGCCACCCTGGTGTCTGCCGCAGGTGCCGCAGCGATCGGGAACGTCCCCTTCTTCTCCGGCGACCATCATCCGTCACCGTCGACCATCCCTCCGCCGGCAACATCCGTGGGCGCCACGGTGCCCGAACCAACCGACGACCCGATGACGGGCCCGTCGACGGTCGTCGGGGCAACGGTCGCAGTCACGGCGCCGGCGCCGGCGATCACCGAACCTGCGACGCCGACCTCACCGGTCACGTCATCGACGTCGGCCACGACCTCGTCGACGCCCACGGTCTCGGCCACCGTGCCAGACACGACCGCTTCGAACCCATCGGCCACCGCACCCGGTCGCACCGGCGACACGCCAGCCGCGACGGCACCCGGCCGCACCGGCGACACGCCAGCTGCCACGGCACCCGGCCGGTCAGGCGACACCCCGGCTGCCACGGCACCCCGTCGCTCGAAGGGTCCAGCAGCTCCGCATCCCTGAGTCCCTCTTCCGTGGCCTGGTAGGACCGATCGACGACGTGACGCCGGATGCCCGATGCCGTCCTGGAAACGCAGATCGGGCGGACGGTGAACCGTCCGCCCGATCGCTCCTCGCCCGTCCGAATCAGATCGACTCGACGCGAGCGGTTCTCGTGGTCATCCTGGGCACGATCAGGCTGACGAGCACCACGACGGCACCCGCGACCGCGGCGATCCACGCCAGGCTCGACTGCAGTGCGAGGTCGCGACGGAACGACTCGGTCTGCACCGCCCCGACGATCGCACCCACGGCGAGCGCGAGCCCGAAGAACACTTCGGCTCCACGACTCGTGGCCGCCGCGGCAATCAACAAGCACACCCCGATGCCGATCTCGATCAGACCGAGCGTCGTGGTGTGGGTGTAGCCGAGCACCTTGACGACGGGCGTGCTCATCGGCCCGTCGAAGCCGGCCCGGACGGCCGCGACGAGGCCCACGATCAGCAACGCCAATCCGACGAGTCCGACGATGAACGAATCAAATGCGTACCGACGTCCGTAGGTGGTCTCCACCCGCCCGGTCGAGACGGGTGATGCGACCACCACCGGCTCCGCGACTCGGGCGGTGGCAACCGGCGCTTCGACGATCATCGTGCGACCGTCCGCGCTGACGGTGCGGCCGGCGACAACGGGTTGAACATCTGGATCGATGTACGACATGACCGCTCCTACAACACGTGCCGGTGGCCGCGGCCGCTGACGGCGCGGTACACGAGCAGGGCGATGACGGAGCCGACGATCGAGCCGATGATGCCCGACGCTTGGAGCGCGCCGTCGTTGGCGTCGTGATGGGTGAGCACGTAGCCGAGGAACCCGCCGACGAACGAGCCGACGATGCCGAGCAGGATCGTGCCGCCCACGGAGAGGGCGTCCTTGCCGGGCACGATGGCCCGCGCGATGAACCCGGCGATCAATCCGATCACCACTAAGTAGACAATGAAACCGATCACTTCTTCCTCCTTTGTCGATCGGCAATGCGGAGATCGCCGAACATGTTGGAGAATGTGTATCCCGGCCGATTCCCTTCCAAACATGGACCTTCACCGACGCATGAGCAACTTTACCCTCACATCTTATTTTGATCGAAGCTGATCACGACGCGATCTCATAGTTCATTGAACCGGACCATCGAGCTGAGAAATCCAGAAGACAACTGCAAGCTCGCGCATCGCGGGCGCCCCACCCAGTCGTGCACCCCACATGGAGATCGCTCGAGACACCCTCCGCATTACACCGGAACCCTCGTCAGGCACCGTTCGCCGTCAGGAACGCATCGAGCACCGCTGCCGGGTCGCCGCCGACCGGCACGTGGATGGTGACCGACTGCTTGTCGAGGAAGGTGATGATCGAGTCGAAGGTCTCGCCAGTGCTGGCGCCCGCGAGGAGGGCCGCTTGATGGCCCCCGGGTGTCGTGATGACGGTTCCGTTGCTCAGGCCTTCGAAGCTCAGATCGGCGTCGATGGTCGGTTCCGCGAACGAGGTGTTGATCTCCAGCACGACGATGATGACGGACGCAGATCCGTCCGTCGGCGTCGCACCCTCCACCCCGTACGAGACCAGGACGGGGCCGAGCGCCGCGTTGGATGTGGGCGAGGGGAAGACGGTGGACAGCGGTGGGTCGACCGGGTTCCAGACATAGCCCGCCGGCGGCTGATAGTCGCTGAGGTCGCTGGATGCCGGCCCTGCGCCTGCGCCCGGGGTCGTCATGTCCACCTCCGTGTTCGGCGGCATGGTCGCGACTGGCGCCGTCGTCGCCGGACTCGGCGGGATCGTCGAGATCGGCAACGGCGTGTCCGGTGGCGCCGGCTCGGTGGTCTCCGGCGCGCCGGCGGTGGAGGGAGCATGCGGCGGGGTCGTGGTCGTTTCACCGCCTGCGGAGCCCGAGCTGGAGGGGTCGGTCGATGTGCCCGCCGCGAACCTGGCGAAGTCGCCGGCGTCCAAGACGTGCGCGCACCTCGACACCATGAGCGTGGCCGCCAGGTCGTCGTTCGTCGAAACCAACTTGGTCAGTTTGGCGATGGCCCCATCGACGCTCGCCGAATCCGTTCCGTCGTACGCGTCGGCGAACTTGCGGAGCGCCGACTGCTCATCGTCGAGGTTCGACGTGAAGTCGTCGAAATCCGACGCATCAGCGGCGGGCGCCTTCAGGCTCGAGACGTCGTCGGCCTCCGAGCCGACGATCTTCAGCGCATCCTTGAGGTACCCGGCGGGATCCGTCACGTCCAGATCGTCGGCGGAGCGGTGCGCAGTGCGGCACGCGCTCGTGAGTGAATCGACGAACTTCGACGTCGACACCGACTGACTGCCGCTCGAGCAGGCGGCACTGCCGAGCACCAGCACGCCCAAGCACAGCGCTGATCGGCCGATGCGGATGAGACGGTCGTTGTTCATGAGGTTCCCTGTGTGGTGTCATCCGCTGAACATCACGTCGATGTTCATTCGCGTCGGGCCGACTGCCCGCGGGTTCAGTCTGCGCGATGCGTTCGATCTGGTCATCCGTAGTTCTTGCGTATTCGGGTGCGAAGTCTGCTGATCAGCGGCTTGCAGAGCTCCCTCAACAGGGTGATCGGGGTCCGAAGCGCCGGACCGGTTGAGGCTCCTGCCGGGGGCTGGCGTCTAGCGTCGCACTCGGTGGCAGCGAGGAGTCGATCGACGGGAGAGCACGAGACACCGATCGGTCGCGAGCGCGAGATCGCGGATCTCTCGGAGCTGATCTGGGCTCGGCCGCATCCGCTCGTCACCGTCGTCGGTCCTGCAGGGGTGGGCAAGACCACGCTCGCGAACGCAGTTGCCGACGAGATCGAACGTTCCGCCGTCTTGCGCGACGGCGTGCAGCGTGTCGACCTGACTGCGCTCGATGACCCGTCGCGGGTCTTGGGCGCCATCGCCGATGCATGCGGTGTGACGCTCGACGGTCCGACCGATCCGATCGAAACGCTTCGATCGGCGCTTGCCGGATCCGACCGGTTGCTCCTCCTCGACAACTTCGAGCACGTCATTGGTGCTGCCATCGATGTCGCGTCGTTGCTCGATCGACAGTCGAAGGTGGTCGTGCTCACCACCAGCCGCATGGCGCTCGGCGTCAGCGACGAGCAGCGATTCGCGCTGGGGCCGCTCGGCACGCCGGCTGCCACCGAGCTCTTCAGACGACGCGCACGATCCCTGGACCTCGCGGCGTCGCTTGACGACATCGACGCGCTCTCCAAGATCGCGGCGATCTGCGAAGAGCTCGACGGGTTGCCGCTGGCGATCGAGCTGGCGGCAGCAAGACTCGGCATCCTCAGCCTCGATGAGATCTTCGACCGGCTCGCGGAGCAGATGGAGCTCCTGTCCGATGGGCCGATCGATGCGCCCGCTCGCCAACGATCGATGCGCGCCGCCATCGGATGGAGCTACGACGCCGCCGACGTTGCGTCACGCGAGATGCTGCGCGACCTTGCCGTGCTGCGGGGCACGTTCTCATCGGCCACAGTTGCCGCGCTCGGAGCCGATGACTGGATGTCGAGGCTGAGTCAGCTGATCGAGCATGGATTCGTGCATCGCGAGGGTGATCGGTTCCGTGTACCGGAGACCGTCCGCCAGTTCGCCAGCTCCTTGCAGCGGGAAGACGAACGCATCCGGGTGATGGGTCGCTTGGTCGAGCACCTCACCAGGTTCGCCACAGAAGCGTCGATCAACATGCGCGGAGCGGATCAGCAGCGCTCAGCAACTCGCATGGAGGTCGAGGCCGAGCTGATTCGCGCGGCACTGGCGTGGGCGATCGAGCACGACCCGGCTGCAGCACTGCGTCTCGCCAACGCCACCACCCCGTACTGGACCCAGCGCGGGAACCCACATGAAGGCGCGAACTGGTTCGACGACGTGATCGCCGTCAACCGTGACGGAGACAGCATCGAGCGCGCGACGGCGTTCAGTGCTGCAGGGCACCTCCGCGAGATCGCTGGCGAGTCCGATGCGGCTGTCCAACGGCTCGACACAGCGGCGGCGATGTTCGAACGATGCGGCGACTGGGCGGGGCTCGCTGATGTCGAACTGCATCTGGGCAACGTCGCGCTGAACACAGGTCAGCTCGACAGGGCGCAGCAGTTGATCTCGCGGATCATCGAGGCTGCGCGAACCCACGGGGACGAGCGGCGAGAGGCGGGAGCGATCTTCGGACTGGGGACCGTCGCCTACTACCGCCGGGACCTCCACGAGGCGGAACGGCAGTGGCAGCACTCGCTGCGCTACTTCCGACGCCAGGATGACTCGCTCCGCGTCGCCATCCTCCTCAGCAACCTCGGCGCAGCGGCGACGGAGCAAGGGCATCACGATCGTTCAGCGGCGCTGCTCCGCGAAGCACTCGATGTCCAGACCCGCCTCGGGGACCAGACCGGCGCGGCGGCCACCCTCGCCAACCTCGGCGAAACCTTGTTGGCCGTTGGTGATCTCGACGAGGCAGAACCGATGATCCGCCGCTCGATCGAGATGTCCCGAGAGCTTCGCCTCACTCGCAGCACCATCGACGCGATGAACACGCTTGCACGCGTGCTCCGGCGGCGGGGGCGGATCGACGATGCCGTCGGAGAAGTCATCGCCGCATTCGGCCTGGGGCTCGCGTCCGACAACCCGGTCATGATGATCGACTCGCTGGAGATCGCTGCGTCATTGATGATCGACCGAGGTCGAGCGGGCTCAGCGGCACAATTGATCGGGACCGCACGACGGCTGCGGACCGACATCGGCGAGCCGGTCGACCGCACGGACGGAGATGACCAGACCGATGTTGCGGGCACCATGGCCGGGGTCCGGCAGTCGCTGTCCGCAGAGGCGATCCATGAGCACCTGGTCACCGGTGAGGGCCTCAGCCTGCCGGCCGCCGCGGACCTCGTGCATCAGTTGCGTCGCGCTGAGTCGCTCGCCGAAGCGAGCACTCCGCTGCCGATCGAGCCCGCGGCAGTCATCGACCAAGTCATGCTGCGCGGTCTCACACCCAGAGAGATCGACGTATTGCGCCTCCTCGCTCGCCGATACACCGACCGCGAGATCGCGACTGAGCTGTTCATCAGCGTGCGCACCGTGACCACCCACGTCGCACGGATCCTCGACAAGCTCGGTGTCGACGGGCGTCGGCAGGCAGCCGCCGAAGCCACCCGCCTCGGCCTGGTGGCGTGACACCGCGAGCCTCCGCGGCACGTACGTAGTTCGTACGTAAATCGCGCGGAGCGGTGGTCTCCGCGCGAGACGCTGCGGTAGATCTACGGCGTGGGATTGTTCGACAACAAGTCAGTGCTCAAGCGGATCATGGTCGCCATCGACGCCGTGCTCGAACCGGACGAACACGCCGCGGTCGTCGTCTACGCACGCGCACGAACCGACACGACTGCAACCGTCCTGTTCGGAACCCTGGCGCTCGCGGCGACCCCGACCTATGTCATCGCCTTGACGGAGCGACGGCTGCTGCTGTTCCACGGGAACAACGTGAACGCCTCCATGAGCGTGCTCCTCGGCTCGATCGAGACGCCTCGTCCGGGTGGATGCGATCGACCGAGCCGACGCACCCGATCGGATCGCACTCGTCGTGCCCGGCCAAGCACCGGTGTCGTTCGAGATCCCGAAACTGTGGCGCCACGACGCCGCGCGTCTCGTCGAGCAACTCGCAGTCTGACCATGCGGCACCCTCTCCGCTCCCTCACGTTCCTCACCCTGCTGTCGGTCTCCGCTGCCGCGTGCGCTTCGACCGGCCCCGGCCTCAGCGCCGTCCACTCTGCATCGGGGACCACAAGCGTCCCGACCGAAGCCGACGAAACCGACACGACCGAACAACCGGGGACGACCCCGCCCGACACCACCGCACCGAAGACGACATCGACTGGCACCGACATGTCGGTCCCGGGTGTGGGAGACACGGTTCCGACGCCGGGCTCCGTGCCCGACAACCCGGCCGACGCGACCATCGACTTCGGCAACGCGAAGACACCACAACCGTATGACGACTACCTCAAGGCCGTGTTCGCCGACATCCAGGACTTCTGGCGCACGACGTATCCGCAGGTCTACGGCGGCGCGTTCCCCGAACTGACCGGCGGGATCTGGGCGAGTTATCCCGACCGCACCGACGGACTGATCCCGACCGGCTGTGGTGGCGTGGAAGACGGCCAGAGCTACCCGGCGCAGGACAACGCGTTCTACTGCGGCGCCGGCGACTACGTGGTCTACGACGACTACCAGCTCCTCCCCGAGCTGACCAAGGACTACGGCCTCGCCGCGATCGGCTTCGTCTTCGCCCACGAGTTCGGGCACGCGATCCAGGCCCGGGTCAAGGTGCTTCCCCACGACCCGGTCGTCTACCGCGAGCAACAAGCCGACTGCTTCTCCGGTGCATGGGTCGCGCACGTAGTTCGTGGAGAGTCTCCGCGACTGAAGTTCTCGGACGCCGATGTCAAGGTCGGGCTCTCCGCAGCGGTCTCCGTGAGCGATCCCGACATCAGCGAGGACGTCTACAGCGGCGACAACCACGGCAGCGCCTTCGACCGCGTCGGCGCGTTCGAGAACGGGTTCGACAAGGGTGCGGCCGGGTGCAAGCAGATGGAGACCGACCCGCTGCCGCTGCTCGACCTGCAGTTCACCGACGCCACCGATGCACAGCAGAACGGCAACCTGCCCTACGACGAGATCGAGCCCAAGGTCACCGCCGACCTGACCCGCTACTGGTCCGCGACGATGACCGCGAGCGGGCGCACGTTCAGCGCGCCGACCGTCACGCCGTTCGATCACGATGGCCCGTTCCCGACCTGTGCCGACCAGCCCGACGCCACGTTCCCGTTCAACTACGTGCCGTGTGCCGACTCGAACACGATCTTCTACGACAAGCAGTACGCCGAGACGCTCTACAACAAGTACGGCGACTTCGCCGTCGCCTACCTCCTCAGCGATGCGTGGAGTGACATCGTGCAGACCCAGCTCGGCAGCAGCCTCACCGGCCAGACCAGATCGCTCATCGACGACTGCCTCACCGGGACCTGGACCAAGAACATCATCCCGACCAACGCCGCCGGCGAGACCGGCTTCTTCATCTCCCCGGGCGACCTGACCGAGGCGGTCGAGACGGCGTTGATCGTCGGCGGTAGCTCGGATGGCTCAGGAACCATGGCCGGCGCCTTCGAACGGATCGACAACTTCCGTTCCGGCGTGATCGGCGGCATTTCCGAATGCAACAAACGCATCACCGGTGGCTGAAGCTGCAGCGGACCGGACAGAGCCGCCCAGGCAGCCGAACCTTTCGCTCAGCGCTTGACGTTTCCAGCCGCGGCGGCCTTTCGGGTCGTGGAGGCTGCACGACCCTTGGTCGAACCGGTGGGCGGTGACTTCGGCGCCTTGGTGCCCGTCACACGAGCAACGAGATCCTGCCCGGCAGCCAGGCCGCCCTGAGCAACGCCGCTGAGGTTGTCGCCCACGCGGTCCACGACGCCGATGATCGCGCCCACCACACCGTTCGCCGGCGGCGTGTCGGGCGAGCGCGGATGGGGATGTGTGGGTGCTGTCTTCTTCGCCTCGGCCAGGGCCTCGCCGAGCGAGGCGAGCTGCTTACGTCCGAGCGCGCCGCGCACCTTGGGGAAGAACTCGGTCTGCTCCTCGTCGACATGGTGACGGACGTTCTCGATCAACACCGTGACCTTGGCGTCGAAGCGCTCCGCCCGCGGGTCCATGCCGTCGAGCTCGGACAGCACCCACTTGACGATGTGGTGCTCCTCGAGGCTCTCCAACGCGAGGTCCTCGGTCTCGGGGACGGACGCCCGCGCCATCGGGTAGAAGACCTGCTCCTCGATCGCCGCGTGGATCGAGAGCTCCTCGACGATCCTGTCGACGATCTCTCGCTTATCGGCATAGGCGCCGTCGCCGGCCTTCTCGAAGCGCTTGAACAACGCCTCGACGGTCTTGTGGTCATTGCGCAGCAGTGTGATCGCGTCCATGTGCCGCATCTACCCAGCACATCCGCTCGAGATACGTAACAAGTGCGGATGACGGCCTGACGGGCGAGTCGCATAGTGAGCCGGGGCGCGAGACGCGTCCGCGTACGACTCAGCACAAGGAACGCTCGAATGAAGCAAGCACGATCCGCCAACCCGCCCATCCATCCGAGCCTGCGACGGATGGTGATCTCGACCGCTGTTGCGGGAGCGCTCCTCGGTGCGTGCTCGAGCTCGTCCTCGACGAAGGGTTCCGCCGCCGATTCTGTAGTCGTGCCGTCCAGCGATGTCTCCGAGCCGGCGACGTCAGCCACCCGGCCGGCGGACACGACACCCCGAGAGTTCGCGACCTATGACCCCAAGTGGGCGAACGGGATCTGCGCTGCACAGTTGCCCGCAGCGTCGACGATCGCCACGGCACTCGGCGTGAACGCATTGGGCGGTGGTGTCGACAGCGCGTACGGGTGCACGTTCACGGACGCAACGACCAAGACCGACGCCACCTTCGCCGTCGCCGATGCAGCGCGATACGCCACGGCGTCGAGCAACGGAGCCACCGCCGGCGCTGTCTCGGGCAGTCTGCAGGTCGACAAGTCCGTCATGATCGTCTACGGCGGCTTCACCTATCTGGTCGACGTGGACGTCGCCAATGGAACGAGCGCGGACGATGACAACATCGCTTCGATGCTCCTCGCCGACTGGCTCGGGCTCTGACGATGATCGTCCCCCGCACCCGCTCCGTCACGCTCGTCATGACGCTCGTCGCTTCCGTGCTGTCACTCTCGCTCCTCGCCGTGAGCACAGCTCATGCGGCGGCACAGTGGAACGACGGTGTCACCAAGTACTCGACGGTGGTCAACTGTCCGAGCCAGATCCAGAACGCGCCGTACACGGAGTCCGGAGCGGCAGCGTACGTCGGCTTCATCGGCAACACCTCGACCGGCGAGCCGTACCCGGGCGAGGTGTACTACGTCCACGTCGTCGTCTACGGCCTCGGCAATCCGTGCTCCGGCCAGCGAGCGCAGGTCGAGTTCACCCCGCCGTCCAACACGACTCCGGCAATCAGCGCGGCCAACAAGGTCTACTGCTTCGCCGACGGCCACTCGGACCCCGCCGAGTGTCCGCAGACACTCGGCGCAGGCTCGTTCGGCGGGGCCTACTGGATCCCCGCCCCGACCGCGCAGCCGGGACGTTCCTGGCCGCTCCCGCAGGGTCACAGCTGGGAGTTCCAGATCCCCGTGGTGAGCAGTACGTCGTTCACGAATGGCACGATGCACGGGTACGTCACCCTGGCCGACGGCAACGCTTCGCCGACGCTGCAACCGACGTCGTTCGTCGGCGTGTACGCAAAGACACCCGAGGTGGTCTCGCCGTCGGTCACGACCTTCACGGTCGCGAACTGGCCGGCCACACAGACGTCCACGACCGTCAAGACCGTCGGCACCGTCAACCCGTATGGTGTGGGCGGCAGCACCTGGTTCGATCTGTTGACCGGTCCGGGTGGCTCCGTGACGTACGCCGACGGGCCTGCGCCGGTGGCAGCGGGCTCGACCGGACCGTGGAGCACGACCGAGAACTGGGTGCTTCCTGGCCACCCGCTGGTTGCGAGTCACGCCTACTACTTCCGGGTCCGCTACGTCACGTCCGCTGGCACGACGATCACCGGACCCCAACAGTCGTTCACGACACCTCCCTCCAGCGGCGGTACGACCACCACCGCCCCATCGACGACCACGACCACCCCACCCACGATCCCGGGCGGCGGATCCGGTTCCCCGGGCAGCGGCACCACCCCAACGACGACCCCGTACACCACCACGACCGTGGCGACGCCCACGACGACACCGGCCACGAGCGCGCCCACCACGCCCGCCACCAGCGCGCCCACGACAACGGTCGCCGGATCGACCACGACCACGACTCCCGACCAGGCGAGCTCCCCGGGCACCGGATCGTCCAGCGACGGCGCGTCCGGGTACGTCCCGATCGTGCCGAGCCGTCTGCTCGACACCCGGACCGATCCCGCATCGACCACCCTCGACGGGCTCGCCGTCGGCCACGGCATCGTCGCCGGCGGCGACACGATCCAGCTGCAGGTCACCGGCCGAGCAGGAGTACCCCCCGACGCCGGCGCCGCGGTCCTCAACGTCACCGTCACCGGCGCACTCGGCAACGGATACGTCACCGTCTACCCATGCGGCGCACCTCGCCCCACCACGTCGAACCTCAACTTCACCGCCGGGCAGACCATCCCCAACGCGGTCATCGCCAAGATCGGCGACAGCGGCAAGGTGTGCATCTACACCAACGTCGGCACCCATCTTCTCGCCGACATCAACGGCTACTTCCCAGCCGGATCCTCCTACACGCCCATCGTCCCAGGCCGGATCCTCGACACACGCCAAGACCCCAACTCGACCACCATCGACGGGCAGGGTCTGGCGCACGGAGTCGTCAGCGGTGGCGACACGATCGAGGTGCAGGTCACCGGTCGTGCCGGCGTGCCGACGACTGCGGGAGCGGCCGTCCTCAACGTCACCGTCACCGGCTCACTCGGCAACGGATACGTCACGGTCTATCCGTGTGGGGCGGATCGTCCGACGACTTCGAACCTCAACTTCGCCGAGGGCCAGACCATCCCCGACGCCGTTGTGTCCAAGATCGGTGTCGCCGGGGCAGTGTGCCTCTACGCAAACGTCGGCACCCACGTCCTCGTCGACACCGACGGCTACTTCTCGAGTTGACCGAAGGCGGCCATGGCGTGCTCGCTCTGGTGGGTACCCGCGTCCAATTCGCCGCCCCACATCCTGCACGGTCACAATCGTCGACGAAACATGACGTTCACGTATGCTTTTCGGAACGGGCGGGCAATCAGCGGTTGGCCCGACACCACCCCGAACCGGATCCGATCACGCCCCCAGTTCCTCCCCCTGCTGGGGGCGTGTTCGCGCCCGAGCGACAGAGCCGGCGCGTCCTCGATCGATCAGGGTGATCGAGACGGCGGTCGCGGACAGCTTGAGGACGTCGTGCCGGGGGTCGACGACCTCACGGATCTCCGATTGCTCCGGAAGCAGGACGGGTCTCGTGGGTGCTGCACGTCGAGCGGGGAACACGGACCCGAGGCCCGTTGACCCGTTCGGCTCGCCACGTGCACCCACAGAATCGGTCGTCTGGATCGCCCGGTTCGGGGGCAGCTGAGTCGCCGCGATCCGGGAAACGAACCGGGCGCATTCCCGATACCCAGCGAAAGGATTCGACGATGAGCTCAAACGAGGCCCCAAAGTTCCTCGCCATCTACCTCGAGGACCACGCAGCAGGCGCCACAGCGGGGTCGCAGCGCGCCTCACGGTTGGCCGAGGCGGAGGCCGATTCGCCGGATGGTCCGGCACTGGCCGCGTTCGCCGAGGACGTCGCCGCCGACCTGCAGGCGCTCCTCGCGATCATGGGAACGATCGACATCCAACCCAGCCGACTCAAGGCAAGGGTTGCCTCCGTCGGTGAACGCATCGGCGCACTCAAGCCGAACGGCCGGATCACCGAACGGTCGCCGCTGTCAACAATCGTCGAGCTCGAGGCGATGCAGATGGCCGTGCGCGGCAAACGCTCGCTCTGGGAGACGTTGCGCGCAACACTTCCGTCGGCCGCAGTCGACCTCGACGCCCTGCTTGCACGAGCCGACGACCAGCTACGGCTGCTCTCCGCGTTGCACGGCTCGAGAGCGCTGGCCACTTTCGCTTCGACCGTGCGGACCGAACCGGCGAGCTGACCAGCGAACCAGCATCGATCGGTCGAGCCCGGCGGAGCATCCGCTACTACAGTCGGGGACGATGACGTCCTGGTGCGGGGCTTGATGTCGCCAGGCGGCCAGGACGAACGGGGTGGGCAACCCATCTTCGTGCGCGAGCGCGTCGAGGCGCGCTGCAAAGCTTCGACCGTCGTAGTCCTCGAGGCACCCGGCGGGTTCGGAAAATCCACGCTCGCGGAATCGCTGACCGCGCACACGCGCCACGTCGTGCGGGTGTTCGTGAGCACGCAGATCGCCACGCCGACCCGGCTCGCCTCCGCACTGCGCGCCGCGTGCAGAGCCACCGGACTGGCCGCGGTGGCCGAAGTCGGTTCGGACTACACCGATGCCAGGGGTCAGATCACTGAACTTGCCGGCGCGCTGGTGCGAATGGCCCCGGAAGGTGCTTGTCTCGTGATCGAGGATGCGCATCATCTCGATGCTCTCGCCCTCGACGCGCTGCTGGCAATGGTCGCCGCCGTGACGCCTCGACTTCGGGTGGTCGTGTGCGGTCGGTCGGTCCCGATCACCTTCCCAGGCGAGGTTCGACTCGGCGCGGCAGAGCTTGCGTTCACGGCCGATGAGACCGCGACGCTGATGGCGGTCGCGGGCGTCGACGACGACTTCGCGAGCAGCATCACGGTGCGCTGCGCCGGTTGGCCTGCGGCGATCGGGCTGACCGTCGCAGCCGCCGAGCGAGGGCAGGCCATCGCCGCAAGCTCGGCACAGCTGGAATCGTTGCTCGGCGCGCTGCTCGACGAATTCGAGCCGCTCGACGACCGCGTGCTCGCCGCACTTGCCCAGCTGCCGATCCTGTCGGACGAGATCGCTCGAGCGATCGGTGCGCCTGATCTCGTCCCAGCGACGCTCGCCGCCGGGCTGCCCCTCAGGAACGTCGGCGGTTGGTGGCGGCTGTCCGACCCGGTCCGTGATGCACTCGCGCCTCGCTCACGGCTTCCGGTCGCAGACCTTGCCGCCGCCGCCGAAGTGATGTTTGCGTCGGGCGAGACGATGGCGGCCGTCGACGTGCTGATCGCCGACGACCGGTACGACGCGATGTGCGCGCTCATCGCAAGGGCCGACTACGGCGAGCTCGACCAGCTCGAGGTCGACCAGCTCGTTGCGCTGCTCGATGCCGCCCCGGACGGCGTCGTCGAAGACAACCCGGGCTGCCTGATCCAACTGGCTCGTGCAGCGGACAGTCGGGTCAGGATCGAGCTGCGCGCCCGCCTGTTGAATCGGCTTGCCGCGGTCGGCAGCGAGCAGCTCGGTGCCCGTTTGAGCCGGGAATTGGAGGCGGAGCTCGTCTGCGACCTCTCTCGCGACTCACTCGTCGACGAGGCGGTTCGCCGAGGCGAAGCTCTGATGCAGCTCGTCGCACCGGATGAGCTCGTCACGCGAGCCCGGTGCCTCCGGGCCATGGGTCGAGCACTCGCCTGGCGTGGCGACGCGCGATCGCTGGTCGACGCTTCACATGTGCTGGCCGAAGCAGCCGGAGCCGCTCGCGCCGTGGGCAATGCCGCGTGGAGAGCGGATGCGCTCTGCGTGCTCGGCTATTCCGTCCACTTCGCCCGCGGCGAGTTCGAGCTCGCGTTGCAGCGGCTGACTGAGGGCTCTGATCTCCTCGGACGTGAGAGCCGGCACCGCGCCGTGCAGCTGACCTTTCTGGTCGAGGTCCTCGCCCTACTCGGACGCGACGAGGAAGCGCTTGCCGCCCTCGCCGAAGCACGCTGGATTGGCAGGCTCCACGGCGACGAGCGGATCCTCGGGTACGCCGCCTGGTCGCAGGCCAAGGTCGTCGCGCGATCCCGGGACGTCGACGCGACCCTGCGTTGGCTGCGTCAAGCCGAGCTCCATCCGGGCGACTGGATGGACCACCCGACAGGCAGCCTCTTCCTCGCCGACGCAGCCGATCTGGCCGCAGCGGTGGGAGCCGAGCAGGTCGCCACCGACTACCTCGCGCGTGCGACGGCGCACGCCTCCGAGCAGGGCTGGCCGGAGATCGTCGAGATCGCACGAGGGACCCTCGCTGCCCGCTTCGGAGATCCGATGGTGGCCGAACAGCTCCTCGTCCCGAGCGAGACGAACGCCCACGTGAACACCGCGAACGAGTGGCGCGTCCAACTGATCGTCGCTCACGCCAGGCTCCGCCGAGGCGACGTCGACGGAGCGCGAGCCCTGGCTGCGATCGTGATGGAGCAGCTCGGCCGGCTCGGGCACCCCGAGTTCGCGATGTTGCACGAGCCCGAGATCTGGCCCAACCTCGAACAGCTGGTGACGGGCCACCGTCCGCCCCGTGTCGAGGTGCAGGTGCTCGGGCGGTTCCGCGTGAGCGTCGACGGCTCCGAGGTGATCGTGCCGTCCGGTCGACCCGCACAGCTGGTCAAGATCGTCGCGGTCTCCGGGTCGCCGGTCCCCGTCGACGAGCTTGTCGAGCAGCTGTGGCCCGATTCCCCACCCGACATCGGCCGACGACGGCTTCGCAACGTGCTGACCCGTGTTCGTGCGCTGGCACCGATCGTCGATCGATCCGACGACCGCGACGTCGTCGCCATGGCGCCGGGCGTCGACGTCGACGCACGTGCCTTCGAGCACGCCGTACGGCAGACCATCTCGGCAACCCGCGAACAGCAGCGAGACCTCGCCCGACAGGGGATGGCGATGTACGTCGGCGATCTGCTCCCCGCCGACCGCGCCGACGACTGGACGGTGGCGCCCCGCGAACGCCTGCAACGCAGAGCCGTTCGGCTGCTCGGCATCCTCGTCGATGCAGCAGAGGCGGACGGCGACGTCGACGCCGCCATCGACGGGCTCGACGCGATGTTGCAGATGGAGCCGTTCGACGACTCCCTCGCGCTCCGCGCCGCATCGATCTTGCTCGCCAGCGGCGAACGCGCTCGAGCGGCAAGTTGGGCAGCAACCGCCGCAGCCATCAGAGTCGAGCTCGGACTCGACGTCCCTGCCGAGCCCTTGATGCTCCTGGAACCAGGATGACTCAGGTCAGCGCAGGGTAAATCCTTCAGCTGCGAACATGGCGACGGTCTGAACCGCGAACCGAGCGGGGACCGTGGGGCCCGTGAACGTGATGAAGTCGCTGTGGGCGTCGGTGCAGGGTGATCCCGTGTTCATGCGCAGGGTCAATGGTTGGCTGACCGTCTTCTGGATCGCCATGATCCCGATCTCGATCTCACTAGGTCTGCTCAGCTCGGTTGCATACGTCTCCGCGCTGTCGCTGTGGGCACTCGTCTCCGGGCACTGGTCCGCCTGGCAAGCAGCGCGCGTCGAGGTCGAGCAGGCATCACAGAAGCAGGAGCTCGACGACAACCCCGTCGAGAACCGCGTCGTCGACCTGTTGGTCGCCGACACCGAGATCTCCCGAGTCGACTCAGAGCTCCAGCCCGTGTCATCCCTCGAAGCCAAGCTGGATGCGATCCTCGAACGCCTCGAACGCCTCGAACGAACACCTGCCGCCGGCTGAGCATCCCGCGAGCGCCGCACGTCCGTCGCGCTCCATCACAGAATCCTGCTTGACATCCACGCGAGTCTGCCCGACTATTTAACTATGGAAGTAGATAAACAGTTGAAGCCCCCGGCGTTGGAGTTCCGGCTCGATCCCGGGTCGGGCGTTCCCACCTATCTGCAGCTCGTGCACCAAGTCGAGAACGCGCTTCGGTTGGGCCGACTCGGCGCAGGCGATCAGTTGCCGCGGGTGCGCGACGTCGTGGCGTCGTTGGCGATCAACCCGAACACGGTGTTGAAGGCGTATCGCGAGCTCGAACACAAAGGGCTCGCCGCAGGCAGGCCAGGACTCGGGACGTTCGTCGAACGTGTGCTCACTCCGGTGCCGGCGCGGGAGCAGCAGGCGCTCCGCAAGCGCCTCGACCGTTGGTTGACCGACGCGAACGAAGCCGGACTCGATGAGGACCGGATCAGCGCGTTGTTTGCTTCCGCGTTGCACGACCTGCGCGTCCGCAGCGAGGAGCAGGCGTCATGAACACCCTCGAGTGCCAGCACCTGGGCAAACGGTACGGTCGGACCTGGGCACTCGATGACTGCACGCTCGCTGTGCCCGAGGCGAGCGTCACGGCGCTTGTCGGCCCGAACGGAGCCGGCAAGACGACACTGCTCCATCTCGCCGTCGGTCTGTCATCCGCGACCACGGGGACGATCACCGTGCTCGGTGGCCTGTCACCGGGTAGCCCGAAGGCGTTGGCCGGAGTGGCATTCGTCGCCCAGGACGCGCCCCTGTATCCCGGCCTGAGCGTTCGTGACACCATCCGACTCGCTGCATGCCTGAACGACGCGTTCGACGAATCCTTGGTCCGGGCTCGGATGAGCGCGCTCGACATCTCGCTGCAGCACAAGGTCGGCAAGCTCTCAGGTGGCCAGCATTCCCAGCTCGCTGTCGCGTTGACGCTGGCCCGTCGGCCCAAGCTGCTGATCCTCGACGAGCCGGTTGCTCGCCTCGACCCGCTCGCCCGCCATGACGTCATGTCGACGATCATGGCCGCGGTAGCCGACGACGGGCTCTCGGTGATCCTGTCATCCCACGTCGTCGCCGAGCTGGAGCGGGTCTGCGACCACCTCGTCCTGATGACCGCTGGGGGTGTGCAAGTCGTCGGCGCAGTCGACGACCTCCTCGACGAGCACCGGGTCCTCGTCGGCCCGACGGACGAGATCGCCCCGATCGCAGCCACGCTGCCGGTCGTGCGGACGTGGCAAGGAGAGCGGGAGATGTCGCTGTTGATCCGCGGTCCCGGGCCGACGTCTCTCCGTCCCGGCTGGAGCGTCACGCGAACAAGCCTCGAAGAACTCGTCCTCTCGTACCTCCGGGCACCGGACGCGCACGCCCTACCAGGGCCACGAGCCTCCGGCCTCACACGGGCCAGCGCATGACCGCCACGATCACCGCCGAACGATCCGAGCGGCGCACCCGAACGTTTCGACGCCTCGGTTGGGTGACGTGGCGTCAGCAGCGAACGGCGTACATCGGGACGGCCGTCATGTTCGGCGGACTCGCCGTCTGGCTGCTGGTCTCAGGGTTCGCGATGCGACACGAATACGCCCACCTCGGCCTCGACGCTTGTCCGGATCTGAGTCGCCCCGCCTGCGCGGTGCCGCTGTCCATCTTCCGTGCCCGCTACGACGCGTGGGCCCAGTTCCTCCCTCGGTTCGTGATGTTCTTGCCGGGGCTCGTCGGTGTTTTCGTCGGCGGACCGCTCATCGCCCGCGAGCTCGAGACGGGCACGTTCCGGTTCGCCTGGACGCAGGGCTGCACCCGCACGGAGTGGCTCACCGCGAAGCTCGTCCTCGTCCTCGCGCCGCTGACCGCAGCGGCGCTGGCGCTGTCGGCGCTCTTCACCTGGTGGTTCCAGCCCTTCGAACCGCTGATGGGCCGCATGTCGAGTGGCCAGGCGTACGAGGTCTCAGGCACCGTGTTCGCCGCTCGGACGCTGCTCGCACTCGGCATCGGAATCCTCGTCGGCACTCTCCTGCGGCGCGTCGTGCTGACGATCGTCGTCGCCGGCGCGATCTGGTTCGCCATCGTGTGGGTCTCGGTCATCTACATCCGCCCCTCCATCGAAACGCCCGTCAAGGTGCCCGCGGATTCGACCATCATCACTCGAGACGGATGGACGACCTCGGAGTGGCTGCAGGCGCCGAACGGCGCCCACATCGGCATCAAGAGCGAACAAGTCGCCAACCTCTATCGCCAAGCGCAGGCTGAAGGCGTCAGCACCGACAAGGCGTTCGAGAACTACCTCACCCGACACGGCTACGTCCATTGGGCCAGCTTCCAGCCCGCCAGCCGCTTCTGGCACTTCCAACTCATCGAGACAGCTGGCTACCTCGTGCTCGTCATCGTCCTCATCACGTCGGCCATGTGGTGCGTCCGACGTTCGGCGACGTAGTTCAGAGCTCGATGATCGTGGGCGGATCGACCACGACAGCCGTCGTGTGCGTCAATCCGCAGCGGGCGAACCCCTACGGCTGCCGGTCCGGGCAGTCCACCGTCTCCACGATCGGTCCGGAGGTGATGTTCTGACCAGAACCAATGTTGAACACCTGGTAGTCGGTGTCGAAGCTCGGGAATCCATCCGGCACGGCGTAGAGCGGACCGTTGATGTCGTTGAAGTCGCGGACCACGAAGCCGTAGGTCGCGTCGTCGTCTGGCACGTTGAGCGAAACGGTGTACTCCTTCGTCGACGGGTCTGGGACGACAAGGATTCCATCGTCGATCTCGGCCCCGGGGAACGTCTCCGGGTTGTACGTCTCGGGCTGCACAGGGGGCGTGGTCGTATCCGGCTGGTCGACGAAGCCGACGAACGTGTAGCGAAAAAGGAACGAACCGATGTCACACGGCACGTCTGTGGGGTTGTCGTTCGGGTCGACCTCGTCCTTGGAAGCCACCGTTCCCTGGAGGGTGAAGATCCGTCGGGTCAGATCGATGTCGAACTCGATCGCCTGCGGACCACCGGTGGTCCGTCGGAACGCCCTCGTCCAGCCGTCATCGGCGCCGCGCACGAGCATGTCGTACGTGACCAGCGTCGAGTCCGGCGGGACCGTGAACGCAACTGAGTAGTTGCCGTCGGCATCCCTGGGTACGTCGATGGTCTGCGTGCCCAGCACCGTGTAGGGCACCGCCGCGTTGTAGTTCGCCGGATCGAACGCGTACGACGTGACCAACAGCTGATACGGGTAGCTCGACGCCGGCGGCGGTTCAGCGATGTTGCCGGAAACCACGTAGAACTCCGGATCGTCGACCGCGATCGTCCACGTGTCGAGGTGCACGCCGGGGGTCGACATGTCGATCACGTGCGGCGCCGGGGCGGTTCCCGGCAAATTGCTGACGGTCACGACCAGCTTCGTGACCACGGTGCCGTACACCGTGGTGTCCGGGTTCCACAGGAACGTCCCGTCGGCACCAACAGGGATCGTGATCTGGCTGTCGCCGCGCAGGTTCGAATCCGCGTCCAACTGCTGCACGTCGAGGTCCAGCTGGGTGATGGCCGGGTCTGGTTGCCCACCGTCGAGCACCGTTCCGTTGATCCGCACCGCCGAGAGATCGCCGCTGAGGGTGAAGTTGTTCACCGCGTGGGGATCGAGCGGCAGCGTCGGTTGACCATCGGCCGGTAGGTAGACCTGGCCGCCCCCTGCGTGGGCCGGTCCGGCGAGATCCAGCTGGATGCTCGCCTCAGACGTTCCCGTCGGCATCAGGACGTCGACGCTGTAGGAACCGTCCGTGGCGTTCGGTGTGACGAACGCGTCTCGGCTGGTGAACGTGCCGTCGGCCTCCCGGCCGCGCACGAAGATGAAGTTCTGGTTGGCAACCTGGCCGAAGGCCTTCATCACCCCGCTGACGTGGACGCGGACCGGGAAGTCGTCGAGGTCGATCTCGACGCCGCCCGATGCTCCCTCCGTGATGGGGACGATCTGGGCCCCGGAGCCTTCGGGGCTGAACGTGATGTTCGACCCCGCGATCACCGACGTCAGCCCGGCCGGGAGCACGAACGTCGCCGAGTACGTCCCGTCGGGCTGCACCCGTGCCCGGTTGGTGGCCGAGTAGAAGGTGGCATCGTCGTGCACGTTGACGTCGACCGTTCCGGTGGTGAGGACGGTGCCGAACTGCTTGACCGACCCGTGCACGGTCAGCGTTCCAGGCGCGTACACCTTGGTGACGGGAACGGTCACAGTGGAACCCGGTGCGATGTGGTCGACGTGCACAGTGAAGTCGTCGGAGCTGTGGTTGGACACGCGCAGGTCGACATCGACGTTGGTCGCCCCGCTCGGGAGCAGCACTGTCGCCGTGAACGAACCGTCGGCGGCGGCGGGGCTGATCGACTGGTACCCCGGTCCTCCGACCTGGTTGTGGTTGTCGTCGAACGCGGTCACGTACAGGTCGAGCGGTCCAGGCACTCCCCCGCCCGTCGCGTTCTTGACGGTGCCGGTCACCACAACCGTGGCCGGCCGGTAGTCGACGTCGAACCGGACGTCGTTCGCCCCACGGACGAGTCCGGTAGCCGAGACGGCGTAGCGGTTGGGCCCGACGGTGGTGGACACATCCGCCCGAACGGCCGCTGTCGGCAGCGGCTGGCGGAAGCTGTACGCGCCCGTCGCCGGATCGGGGGTCACCTGGATCTGGTAAGCCGAGGCGCGCAGGACCTGATCGTTGGAGTCGTACGGCATGACCGACACCGTTATCGGGCCGAGTCCACCGCCGTTGCCGATCATGAACCCGGCGACCTGAGCGATCGGCGGGCGGTAATCCGCATCGAACACGACCGGGTTCAGGCCGAGGCGGATGTTGTTGACGATCTGCACCGTGAAGTCGCTCGGCTCGGTCCCGACGACGGCGGTCATCCGCACATGCGTGGTGCCGAACGGCAGCGGCTGGTTGAGGCTGTAGCTGCCGTCGACCGAGCTCGGTGTGACGCGGGCGTCGTCGTAGAGGATGATGTCCCGGTAGTCCGTGCTCGTCTGGGCACCCTTGAAGACCTCGATGACCACCTCGACCGGACCGGCCAGCGGGGCGTCCGCGCCGTTCATCACCCCCGTCACGGCAAGGGTTGGGATCGATGCCGGATCGACGGTGAGGTCCACCTGCGATGTTGCCGACGCACCGTCGAGCGGGGCGTGGCTGGCGAACGTGGCCGTCCCCGTCGCGACGACCGTCGAGCTCCCCGGCCACGTTCCGACGATGGAGACCGGCAGCGGTGTCGGTGGTGGCGTGCCGTCGAGCTCATCGAGGGCAACGGTCATCGTGCACATGTACTCGCCGTTGGAGTTGCTGGTCGTCGTGCACGGCGAGAGGCCGGGCCCGTCGAGGACGAGGTTCATCCCACCGAGCCCAGGGCCGCCGGCCCCGGACGTGACCGTGCCGAACACGGTGTAGCGGCACGTGTACTGGCCGAGGTTGGTCGGCAGCGTCGCGCCGATCGACAGCTCGAGCGCGAGCGCGGCGATCGTGTACGACAGCGAGCCGCCGGTCGGCGCCGAGCAGATCTCGTTGATCGATCCGAGCCGGGCGATGACCTCTTCCTCGAACGGCAACAGCGCCGCTGAGTCGAGCGCCGGATCGGACGAGTCGAACCCGGCGTAGTCCTGGCTCAACAACCGGTTGCCATTGGTCCTGTCGGCGTCCGTCAACCGCCACGAATCGGTGAACGCGTGGAGGTCGTCGTCGGTGTTGTTGCGCAGCTGGTCCGCCGTGTAGGTGATCGGCGCGGCGCCGTTGACGCTCGCACCGATGGTGTCGTCGTCCTGGTTCGCGTCCGGCGAACCGAGCAGGCCATGGACCGGCGTACCGCTCGGAGTGCTGATCGTGACATCGAGGATCGATCCGTCGTAGACGATGGACGCACTGATGTCATCGTCGCTGACGCTCAACGTCGTCTGCGTCCGCACGATCGACAAGCGGTCGGTGATCTGCAACGGCACACCGTCGACGAGAGCCTGCGGGTTCCCGTCGACGTACAGCTGGTGGGTGGCACCCTCACGCGAGTAGGCCTCGATCACGTGACCACTCGTCTTGATCGCGATGCCGGTCACGCTCGTCGCCGGCGACGTGGTCGTGCCCGAGTTGTTGGTCAGCTCCTGGCGGACCTGCACGGTCGGCCCTTCGCCGCCGGCGGTGTCCGGCCGCAGGTACCAGTACTCGCCGAGCACCTGGGCGTCGAAGCGGGCCCCGTCCATGGTCGTCAGGTGCGGGTCACCACTGGCATTGCCAGTCGGGTGCGGGCACGGCACGTCGGCCACGGCGGGCTGTCCGACGCGCAGGGTTGCGGATCCTCGCTCGGTACCGGCCACGGTCGTCGTGGTGGTGACGTGAACGATGAACGTCGTCGCCGGCTGAACCCTGCATCCAGCGGTCCGTTGTGCGATCACGACGTGCAATGGTGTCTGGGAGAGACCGACCGCCAGGTGTCCGCCACTCTTGGAGATCGTCACCCAACCGGGCAGCGAACTCGCCACGACCCAGTCCGCGTCGACCGGTCCGAAGCTCTGCAGGGCAAGGTCGTGCGGCCCGGTGCTGAGGTTGTTGTCGGTGAACTCGACGTACTTGTTGCGGCAGTCCGCCGTGATCGGCAACGCGGCCGGCTCGGCGTTCTGGCCGGCGTGACTGGCAAAGCCGTGGACCTCGTAGGTGACCTTCTGATCGCCGGCCGCGGCACAGTCGACCGAGATGTTGATCGGCACGACGGGCGCCTGCCCATCGGCGAACGTCCCGTGGCCCGGATCAAGGTGCAGCCATGCCGGAGGAGCACCCGACGCGTCCTGGTCGACGGTCCACTGCCAACCACCGGCGCCGGAACCGACGAGATGGGCCACCACGGTGCTGTTCGCGTGTGCATCATCGATCTCGATCGCGGTTTCCTGGAACGTCAACCGGGCCGGTACGCACTGCACGTCGACCGTGCCCGCGAAGCCGGGTGCAGGCAGGATGCCGAACATCTCCATCGTCGCCAGGAACGAGATGTGGTGTTTTCCGAGCGGGTCACCGAGCCGCGGGCACCACGTTCCCGTGACCACGGTGGACGCCTCGAGCGTCTTGCCGCCGTCGCGGAGCGAGAAGCTGAACAGGTCGGAGATGTCGTCGAAGCCGATCCCGCTGTCCGGGGACAACCACGCCGAGCCGCCGTCGGCGGTGGGCGCTGTCGTCGGGTCGACGAGCGCCGGATAACCCATCGGGAGCTTGACCGAGAACGTGTCACCCGGACGCAGTTTGACGACACCGACAGCGGTCGTGTTGTTGACGAAGTAGGTGGGCTGGGCGTCACCGGCCGGAACCAGAGCCCTGAACAGCGCGCTCATCGGAAGGGTCAGCGACGGCTGGGACACGTTGACGAGCGAGCCGCCACCGGGCCCCCTGATCTTGGCGAACAGCGCGTCGAGCTGGTCGCCGCCGTACTTCGCGGACTCGACGAGCTCGGTTCCGGCTGACGATGATGCGGTCTGATTCTGCAGGGCGTTGAGCTGGTTCTCCCAGACGACGTGGTTGCGTGGCCCCAATTCGGCCGAGATGACCTCGAAGAAGCCGAAGCGACTGTCCCCGAGGATCTGGCCGATCGCTCTGCTCGCGTAGCCGCCGGCCCGAAGTCCGCCGGAGGCATTGGCGAAGAACCCGAACGTGAGATCGGCATCTGCGGCGACGCCGTTCTGGTCGATCCCGATCGAGTGCTTGAGCGACGGCGTCAGGTCCTTCGTCATGTCGTTCTGGTAGACGGGGTTGAGCGCACCATTTCGTGCGTGGAAGCCGATCCGCAGCGTCTGAGTGAACGACGCCGTCGCCGTTCCCTCCAACTTCGGGCCGCCTTCGATCTTCAGGCCCGCCTTGCCGAGCAACTGCGAGTTGACGGAGAACGTGATGATCCCGGCGAAGGGTCCGCTCGGAGTCGGTGCATCCAGGCTGCCGATGTCGAGCAGTACGCAGGTGAGCGACGCCGAACCGGCGGGCTGCAGCTTGGCGCCGAATCCAACCTGGAGGTTGGCGTCGTAGCCGACCACGAAGTTCACGTCGTCGACATCACCGTTGCTCGCGAGGGTGGCATTGGCCTCGAGGTAGGGATGTACCTTCAGGTCGGCGCTCGGGAACTTGAGCTCGGCGAAGATGGTCTGCCACTTCGCCGAGCATGTGCCGCCGGCGTCGGTCGGGGCATGCGTCGCCACGGCACGCGACGGGGTCTGAGCCGAGGCCGTCGGCAGTCGCCGAGCCCGACCGAACCCGGCCTGGCCGTCGGGTGCCGGGAGGGCGCCGTCGACCTTCGTCACGAGCGGCACGTCGTCGAGGCTCGGGCAGTCTGCGGCGGCGACATCGTCGGCACAGGTGTAGTGCTTCTCGTACGAGTCGGGGACCATGCCGGCTGCGACCATCGCGTCGTAGTCGATGTCCCACTTCAAGTCGGAGTACACGTCACCCAAGGCAGCCAGGCGGACGCTGATCAGGCTGTAGCCGCCGCTCTCGATGGTGTCGAGGCCGTTGCCCCGGTTGACCACCATCCCGATGATGTGCGACGAACCGGAGCCGAGCAGCTCGGTTCCGGGGGCCGGAGCGGTGCCCTTGAACACCCACGGCAGAACCATGTCGGGATCGAACACGGGATCGCCCGACGCCACATCCTGGTACCCCGGGTCGGCCGGGATGTCGATGCGGGCCTTGTACTGGTCCCAGGTGAACGGACCGACGCCGGTGGCGCTGACACCGGGCGGCGGGTCGGCAAGCGGGTCGCCGCCGTACGGCAGCGACGGCGACGGGAAAAGGATCTGACTGTCAGGGACGCTGACCACACCGGACTTGAGGCGCACGTTCATCGCGCTCAACGACGCCGTCAACGGCTGTCCCGGGATGCGCAGGCCGAGCACGATGCTGCCGATCACACCTGTGGACGTCAGCGTGAACACTCCAGGAGACACGGGCACGACGGTCACTGCGTCCTGCTCACCGATGATCTCGGTCTGCGTGCCGGCCGGGAGCGTCGCGGTAGCGGGTGCGCCGTTCGGATCGGTGTCGGCGATGGACACGGTGACGCTCTGGCTCGGTCCGTCGAACGTGACGCTGTCGGGTGAGAACTTCCAGGTGCTGTCCGCGCCCGGCGGGTTGTTCGGCGGCGTGGTCGCAGGCGGCGTCGTCGCAGGCGGCGTCGTCGCAGGCGGCGTCG
>JAOBWK010000076.1 GCA_025463305.1 Ilumatobacteraceae bacterium | reverse complement strand
GACGTGGACCCGGTGCGCGTCGCGCCGGGCATGACCATCGATCCGGAGGAGCTGCTGCAGACGCTGGTGGCCAACGGCTATCGCCGCGAGGAGCTCGTCGAGCACCGGGGCGAGGTCGCCCGCCGCGGCGCCATCATCGACGTCTTCCCATCCACCACCGACGCGCCGATCCGCATCGACCTGTGGGGCGACGAGGTCGATCGGTTGACGAGCATCAGCGTGGCCGACCAGCGCAGCACCGGCGACCTCGCCGAGGCGTTCATCTTCCCGGCCCGCGAGCTGCTGCCGAGCGCGGCGGTGCGCGAGCGCGCCGGCCGGCTGATCGGCGACGAGCCGTGGGGCCGCGAGCAGTGGGAGCGGCTCAGCGAGGGCGCCCACTTCGACGGCATGGAGAGCTGGCTGCCGTGGCTCACCGATGTCGACCAGCTGCTCACCGACGCGCTGCCGAGCACCGGCAAGGTGATCATCGTCGAGCCGCGGCGGATGCGCGATCGCGCCAAGGACCTGCTCGACGAGGAGGACGACCTCGCCCGTGCCCTCGCCAGCACGTGGGGCCGCGATCCCGATGTCGCCTTCCCGCGCCTGCACGCCCAGCCCGACAAGCTGCTCGGCGGACAGGCCACGAACACACAGCACGGGGCGAGCGCGTGGTTGATGACCGTCACGCCGGAGAACCCCGACTCGCCGATGGTGAACGCCAGCGGTTGGGGGCCGGTCGTCGGCGACGGCGAGGGGCTCACCAACCGCCTCAAGGAGCTGCTCGCCGACAAGTTCAACGTGGTGGTCACCGCCGACACCGAGGGCTCGGCGCAGCGCCTGTCGCAGCTGCTGCGCGAGCGGGGTCTCGACTTCGCGATCGCGCCCGTCGACGAGCCGCCGACGTTCGCCCGTCCCGGCGGCATCGTCGTGGTCGCTCCCCTGCACCGCGGCGTCACCGTGCCGGGCGCGAAGGTGGCCATCGTCGCCGAGGGCGACCTCACCGGCCGCCGCCGCACCCACCGCCAGCCACGCACCCGCAAGCGCCAGAGCGCCGGGTTCTTCGAGGACCTCAAGCCGGGCAACTACGTCGTGCACCAGCAGCACGGCGTCGGCCAGTACGAGGGCATGGTCAAGCGCACCATCGGTGGCGTCGAGCGCGACTACCTGCTGCTCGCCTACAAGGGCGGCGACAAGCTCTACATCCCGAGCGATCAGATCGACACGATCCGCCAGTACGTCGGCGGCGAGGCACCGGTGCTCCACCGCCTCGGTGGCGCGGATTTCGCGAAGGCGAAGTCGAAGGTCAAGTCCGCCGTGCGCGAGATCGCCCAGGAGCTCGTCGTGCTCTACCAGAAGCGCGTCAACGCGCCGGGCCACGCGTTCGGCCCCGACACCCCGTGGCAGCACGACATGGAGGACGCCTTCCCGTTCGTCGAGACGCCCGATCAGAAGACGGCCATCGACGAGACCAAGGCCGACATGGAGCGGGCGTTCCCGATGGATCGCCTGGTGTGCGGCGACGTCGGCTTCGGCAAGACCGAGGTGGCCGTGCGCGCGGCGTTCAAGGCGATCCAGGACGGCAAGCAGGTGGCGGTGATGGCGCCCACCACGCTGCTCGCCACCCAGCACGGCAACGTGTTCGCCGATCGCTTCTCCGGCTACCCGGTGCGTGTCGAGGTGCTCAGCCGGTTCCTCACCAACAGCCAGGCGAAGAAGGTCATCGAGGGCCTCGCCAGCGGCGAGGTCGACTGCGTGATCGGCACCCACCGCCTGCTCCAGGAGAGCGTGAAGTTCAAGGACCTCGGCCTGCTGATCGTCGACGAGGAACAGCGCTTCGGCGTGCAGCACAAGGAGGCGATGAAGAAGCTGAAGGTCAACGTCGACGTCTTGACGCTCAGCGCGACGCCGATCCCGCGCACGCTCGAGATGAGCCTCGTCGGCATCCGCGACCTCTCGTTGCTGCAGACACCGCCGGCCGATCGCCAGCCGATCCTCACCTTCGTCGGCGAGTACGACGAGCGCGTCGCCGTCGAGTCGATCCGCCGCGAGCTTCTGCGCGAGGGCCAGGTGTTCTGGGTCCACAACCGCGTGCAGTCGATCGAGTCCTGCGCGATGCGGCTGCGCGAGCTCGTGCCCGAGGCACGCGTCGCGATCGCCCACGGGCAGATGGACGAGGGCACGCTGGAGCAGGTCGTGCTCGACTTCTCCGAGGGCAACCTCGACGTGCTCGTCTGCACCACCATCATCGAGAGCGGCATCGACATGCCGACGGTGAACACCCTGGTCGTCGAGCGGTCCGATCTGCTCGGGCTCGGCCAGATGCACCAGCTCCGTGGTCGCGTCGGCCGCAGTGGTTCACGTGCCTACGCCTACCTGTTCTACCCGCCGGACAAGAGCCTGTCGGAGGAGGCGTACGAGCGGTTGAAGACCATCGGCGAGGCCACCGATCTCGGCAGCGGCTTCAAGATCGCGATGCGCGACCTCGAGATCCGCGGTGCCGGCAACCTGCTCGGCCAGGCCCAGAGCGGACACATCGCGGCAGTCGGCTACGACCTCTACTGCCAGATGGTCACCGAGGCCGTCAGCGAGATGAAGGGCGAGGAGCAGAAGCCGGTGCAGGAGGTCAAGCTCGACGTGCCGACCGACGCCCACCTGCCCGCCACCTACGTGCCGAAGGAGGCCCTGCGGCTCGAGGCCTACCGTCGTCTGGCGGCCATCCAGACCGACGCCGACGTCGACGACATCCGCGAGGAGTGGGAGGACCGCTACGGCCCGCTGCCCGCCTCCGCTGAGTCGCTGCTGATGATCGGCCGGCTGCGCGCCGACTGCAACCGGCTCGGGCTGAAGGACATCTCGATCAGCTCGAACGAGGCCCGCCTCGGCCCGATCACGCTGCGCACCAGCGAGGAGATGCGCCTCAAGCGCCTGGCCCGCAACGCCATCGTCAAGGACGAGGTCCGCCAGCTGGTGGTGCCGATCAAGAAGGGCGTCGATCCAGCGACGTTCCTCGTCGGGTTCCTGCGCGAGCTGATCCCGCCCCCGGTGGTGGCCGAACCCGCCCTGGCCGGCGCGAATTCGCGCTGACGCGATTCAGCCGGAGCGGTCCGTCGCGGTATGGTCATCCGCGTGATTCGTCGCCTTTCCGTCTCCGTTGCCGCGGTCGCGCTCACCGCCACGATCGCCAGCGGATGCAGCACGTTCAAGAAGAACGACGAGGCCGCGAAGGTGAACGGCAAGGTCCTCACCGTCGACGATCTGCAGGCGATGACGAACGAGCTCGTCACCGCGCAGCAGATCGCCGCGCCCGTCGCCGGCGATGTGTCCGGGGTCTCGGTGCGCAGCGTGCTGTCGAAGTGGATCGTGTCGAAGCTCCTGTCCGACGCGCTGGCCAAGGCGGGCTCGCCGATCGACGCCGCCTCGCGCACCGATGCGGAGACCACGCTGAAGGCCTCGCTCACCGGTTGGGCGAACCTCTCGCCGATCACCCAGGCGCTGTTCGTCGACGAGCTCGCCGGCCAGAACGCGCTGGTCAAGAGCTCGCTCATCCCGGCCGGCGACAGCAAGCTCACCTACGACGCCGGCGTGTCGGAGTCGAACACGCTCTGCATGCGCCTCATCGCCCTGCCCGACCAGGCCACCGCGAACGCCGTCTACAAGCAGCTCCAGGGCGGCGCCGACTTCGCCAGCCTCGCCGACGCGAACAACACCGACTCCACGCTCGGCAAGGGTGGCGTCGTGTCCACCGGCACGCCGCCGTCGGAGTGCTTCTTGGCCAACACCGTGAACCAGACGGTCGGTGATGCGCTGTCGAAGGTCAAGATCGGCGAGGCTGCCGCGCCGCTGCCCTTCACCGGCCAGGACGGCACAACCACCCAGTACTTCATCTTCATGGAGCGCCCGTGGGACGAGGTGTCGAAGATCGCGACGCCGCTCGTCAACCAGATCCTCGGCGCGCAGACCGAGAACCGGCTGCTGCAGAACAGCAAGGCCACGGTCGACAGCCGCTACGGCATGTGGGACCCGACCCAGCTGTCGGTCCAGCCGTCGCGCTGATGGCGTTGCCCCGGGTCGTCGTCGTCGGCCTCGGACCGGGCGGACACGACCACGTCACCGACCAGACCCGCACGGCGATCGCTTCGTCGGCGCACCGCTTCCTGCGCACGTCACGCCATCCGTCGTCCGACCTCGTGCCCGACGCCACCACGTTCGACGAGCTGTACGAGACCGCCGATTCG
Source organism: Ilumatobacteraceae bacterium (assembly GCA_025463305.1). The sequence continues at coordinate 16,074 of JAOBWK010000076.1, read as the reverse complement.
TTCGTCGACGTGTATGCGCAGATCACCGAGGCGCTCGTCGCCGGTGCCGTCGAGCACGGCGAGGTTCTCTACGCCGTGCCGGGCTCGCCCCTGATCCTCGAGCGCAGCGTGCGCCACCTGCGTGCCGACTCGCGCGTCGAGTGCGTCGTGCTGCCGGCGATGTCGTTCCTCGACGTCGCCTACACCGCGCTCGGCATCGATCCCGTCGAGGCCGGCGTGCGGCTCGTCGACGGCCACGAGTTCGCCACCGCGGCCGCCGGTGAGCGCGGTCCGCTGCTGGTCGCGCACTGCCACGCGAACTGGGTGTTGAGCGACATCAAGCTCGCCGTCGACGACGCGAGCGACGTGTCCAACGACGATCTCGAGGTCGTCCTCCTCCAGCGCCTCGGCACGCCCGACGAGCTGATCACCCACACCACGTGGGCCGCGCTCGACACGACGGTGGAGGCGGATCACCTCACGAGCATCTACATCCCGCGCCTCGGCGTGGCCGTCGCCGAGCACTACGCCCGGTTCCACGCGCTGGCCCGCACGCTGCGCGAGCAGTGCCCGTGGGACATCGAGCAGACCCACGCCAGCCTGGTGCCGTACCTGCTCGAGGAGACGTACGAGGTGGTCGACGCGCTCGCCGCGCTCGATCCCGACGATCCCAGCACCGATGAGGACCTCATCGAGGAGCTCGGAGACCTGCTGTACCAGATCGAGTTCCACGCGACGATCGCCGAGCAGCAGGGCCGCTTCACCATCGCCGACATCACCCAGGGCGTGCACGACAAGTTGGTTCGCCGCCATCCCCACGTGTTCGGCGACACCGCGGTCGACGGCACCGAGCAGGTGCTGTCGAACTGGGAGACGATCAAGCGCGAGGAGAAGCAGCGCACGAGCATCTTCGACGGCATCCCGATGTCGCTGCCCTCGCTGTCCTACGCGTACAAGACGCAGAAGAAGGCGGCCGGCGTCGGCTTCGACTGGCCCGACGTGACGGGCGCGCTGCCGAAGATCGCCGAGGAAGCCGACGAGGTCATCGCCGCACACGCATCGGGCGACAAGGCGGCGACGGCCGACGAGCTCGGCGATCTGCTGTTCTCGGTCGTCAACGTCGCCCGCCACCTGAAGGTGGATCCCGAGGTTGCGTTGCGCGCTGCGGTCACCAAGTTCCGCACCCGCTTCGAGGGTGTCGAGCGGCTGGCGACCGAGCGCGGCATCGACCTCCACACGAGCGACCTCGCCGTGCTCGACGAGCTGTGGGACACCGTGAAGTCGAACGCCCCGACGGGCCACGAGAAATGATGTGCGACCGTTGCGCTGACTAGCGTGGCGGGCATGTCTGAAATCGTCTCCATCGTCGGTCGCGAAGTCCTCGACTCCCGGGGCAACCCCACCGTCGAGGTCGACGTCGTCCTCGATTCCGGCGCGCTCGGCCGGGCCATCGTCCCATCGGGCGCGTCGACCGGCGAGCACGAGGCCGTCGAACTGCGCGACGGCGGGACCCGCTTCGGTGGCAAGGGCGTGCTCACCGCGGTCGGCTTCGTGAACGGCGAGATCGCCGACGAGCTCGACGGGCTCGATGCGCTCGAGCAACGGCTGATCGACACCGCGCTGATCAACCTCGACGGCACCGACAACAAGTCGCGCCTCGGTGCCAACGCGATGCTCGGCGTCAGCCTCGCCGTGGCCAAGGCTGCGGCCATCGAGCTGGAGCTGCCGCTGTACCGCTCGGTCGGCGGCTCGAACGCCCACGTGCTGCCGGTGCCGATGATGAACGTCATCAACGGTGGCGCCCACGCGGACAACACGATCGACCTCCAGGAGTTCATGATCATGCCCGTCGGCGCGGCGAGCTTCCGTGAGGCGCTGCGCTGGGGCGCCGAGACGTACCACACGCTGAAGAAGCTGCTCCACGATCGCCACCTCTCCACGGCCATCGGCGACGAGGGTGGTTTCGCCCCCGACCTCGCGCTCAACGAGGACGCGATCAAGCTGCTCGTCGAGGCCATCGAGCTCGCGGGCTACGCGCCCGGCGACGACATCGCGATCGCGCTCGATCCGGCGATGAGCGAGATCTACAAGGACGGGATGTACCACCTCGACGGCGAGGGCAAGGTGCTGTCGGGCGAGGACCTCGCCGGCTACTGGACCCGCCTCGTCGACACCTACCCGATCGTGTCGATCGAGGACGGCATGGCCGAGGACGACTGGGACGGCTGGGCCGCGCTCACCAAGGCGCTCGGCTCGCGCGTGCAGCTCGTCGGCGACGACCTGTTCGTCACCAACGTCGAGCGGCTGCAGATGGGCATCGACCGCCAGGTGGCCAACAGCGTGCTGATCAAGGTCAACCAGATCGGCACCCTCACCGAGACGCTCGACACCGTCGAGCTGGCCACCCGTCACGGCTACACGAGCGTGATGAGCCACCGCAGCGGTGAGACCGAGGACTCCACCATCGCCGACCTCGCGGTGGCCACCAACTGCGGCCAGATCAAGGCCGGCGCGCCCGCCCGCAGCGACCGCGTCGCCAAGTTCAACCAGCTGCTGCGGATCGAGGAGCACCTCGGCGAAGCCGCTGCCTACCGCGGCCGGGGCGCACTGGGTCCGTTGCGCTGACCTGCATGCGATCGCGGTGACACTGTTCGCCGGGACCGAGCTGGCAAACTGTTCGCCGTGACCGACAGCCATCGCACGAGCAGCATTCCGCGCCCGCGCAACGGCACGGGTGGCATCGCCGTGCGCACGTCGAAGCGATCACTGTTCCGCTCGCGAGTCGCCGCCAAGCGCCGCCGCAACGACGACGACACCACCCGCGGCCGGATGCGCATCGCCCCGGCGCCGGCGCCGACCTCGAACGATTCCGACCGCCCGGGGCTGCTCGACGACTTCACGACGCCGATCCCCATCGACAAGCAGATCGTGCGCCGTGGGCACGGACGGCTCATCGTCGGGTTCATCGGGCTGCTGATCGCCCTCGCGATCGGCGCCGCGCTGTTCGTGCTGCCCGTGAAGTCGTGGCTGAAGCAGCGCGACGACCTCAAGGTGCGCACCGCCGAGCTGACCACCCTCGATGCCGCCAACACCCAGCTGCAGAGCGAGGTCGATCGGCTGCAGACCGACGAGGGCATCCGCGAGGCCGCGCGCACCGAGATCGATTACGTGCCCACCGGCGAGAAGCGCGTCACCGTGCTGCCGCCGCCGCCAGCGGCGACCACCCTCCCGGCCGGATGGCCGTACAGCCTCATCACCGCGATCGTGTCGTTGCGTGCCGCTGAGACCGCAGCCGCTTCGGCACCGGCCACCACCGCGGCACCCGCCACCACCGCGGCACCGACGGCATCGACGACGGCATCGACGACGACGCCTGCGCCTACGGTCAGCGCCGCTCCGGCTGGCTAAGGTCGGGGTTCTCGTTCGAGGTCAACAGGGGGTCCGTCGTGGGCGGCAGCATTCTCGGCAATCGTGTTCTGCGCAAAGAGGATCCGAAGTTCCTGACGGTCGGTGGCACCTACGTCGATGACATGGTGGAGCCACTGCTCGCGGGCGCGGTGCACGTCACGTACGTGCGCAGCCAGGTGGCCCACGGCACGATCGTCGAGATCGACACGTCGGAGGCGCTCGAGCTGCCCGGCGTGATCGCGGTCTACACCGCGGCCGACCTCGGCCTGCAGCAGGCGCCGGCGACGTTCAACCCGATGGTGTCGCGCACGCTGCTCGCCACCGAGAAGGTGCGCTACGTCGGCGAGTGCGTGGCGGTCGTGATCAGCGAGACCCGAGCGCAGGGCGAAGACGCCGCCAACGCCGTCATCCTCGACATCGATCCGCTCGAGGCGCTGGTCGACGTCGAGGCCGCGATGGCGTCCACCTCGCTCATCTACGAGGGCGCCGGCAGCAACGTGGTGTTCGACACCACCGCGCTCGGCATGCCCGCCAACACCGACGACTTCTTCGCCGACTGCGAGGTGACGGTGAAGGGCCGGTTCCTCAACCAGCGCGTCGCCCCGTGCCCGATGGAGGTGCGCGGCGCCGCCGCCGTGTGGTCCGATGGTCGGCTGCACCAGTGGATCAGCACCCAGCACGCGCAGGGCGTGAAGGCGGCGCTCGTCGCTGCGAACGGCGTCACCGACGACGAGGTGCGCGTGCTCACCCCCGACGTGGGTGGCGGCTTCGGCGCGAAGATCGGCGCCTATCCCGAAGAGCTCCTCCTCGGTGCGATCGCCAAGCAGCTCGGCAAGCCCGTGGTGTGGCGCGAGACGCGCAGCGAGTCGATGGTGGCCCTCGGCCACGGTCGCGCCCAGCTGCAGTACGTGACCATCGGCGGCCGTCGCGACGGCACCGTCACCCACTACCAGCTGCACGCGATCCAGGACTGCGGCGGCTTCGCCGACATGGGCATGATCCTCGCCCCGTTCATGACCCGCCCGATGGCCAGCGGTGTCTACGCGATCCCGAACATCGAGGTGCGCACCACCAGCGTCGTCACCAACACCACGCCGATCGTCGCCTACCGCGGTGCGGGCCGGCCCGAGGCCACCGCCGCCGTCGAGCGAGCGATGGACCTCTTCGCCTACGAGCTCGGCATGGACCCGGCCGATGTGCGCCGGATCAACCTGATCCCCAAGTTCCTCGAGCCGTACACCACGGCCATCGGCCAGACGTACGACGTCGGTGACTTCGAGGTCGCACTCGACAAGGCCCTCGACGCTGCCGGCTACGCCACACTGCGCGCCGAGCAGGCCACCCGCCGGGCGAGCGGTGACGCCAAGCAGCTCGGCATCGGCGTCAGCGTCTACGTCGAGATCACCGGAGGCGTACCGCCGTTCGGCGACGACGCCAAGATCGAGGTCCTCGAGGACGGTCGGGCCATCGTCTACACGGGCACCTCACCGCACGGACAGGGCCACGCCACCGCGTTCGCGATGATCACCGCCGAGCGCACCGGCATCCCCATGGACCGGATCGAGCTCGTCTGGGGCGACACCGATCTCGTCCCCGTGGGTGGCGGCACGATGGGCTCACGCTCGCTGCAGCACGGCGGCTCGGCGGTCAACCAAGCCGCGGTCGAGCTCGTCGATCAGGCCACCAAGCTCGCCGCCCGCCTGCTCGAGGCCGACGAGGCCGACGTGGTGCTCGACACCGACACCGGCTCGTTCCACGTCGCCGGCACGCCCGCCGTGGCGAAGACGTGGGCCGACCTGGCGATCTCGATGAAGCACGACGGCGGGCTGTACCAGAAGACCACGTTCGCGGCGACCAGCCCGACGTTCCCCTTCGGAGCCCACGTGGCCGTCGTCGAGGTCGACACCGAGACCGGTCAGGTCAAGCACCTCCGCCACGTCGCCTGCGACGACGCCGGCCGCGTGCTGAACCCGCTGCTGCTCGACGGCCAGATCCACGGTGGTGTCGCCCAGGGCACCGCTCAGGCGCTGCTCGAGGAGGTCCGCTACGACGAGGACGGCAACCCGATCACGTCGAACCTGGCCGACTACGCGATGATCTCCGCCGCCGAGCTGCCGAGCTTCGAGGTCATCCACATGGAGACCCCGACGCCCGTCAACCCGCTCGGCGCGAAGGGCATCGGCGAGAGCGGCACCATCGGCAGCACGCCAGCCGTGCAGTCCGCCGTCGTCGATGCGCTGCAGCACCTCGGGGTCACCCACATCGACATGCCCGCCACCGCCGAGAAGGTCTGGCGGGCGATCGCCGCCGCAGCCGCCACCACCGCCTGACCCCTCGCTCGGGGCAACCCTCGTCAGAGCGTGGCGAGGTAGGCCGCGAACTTGTCGAAGCTGCTCTGCATGCCGGCGCTCGCCTCGGGCGACAGGTACATCTGCGGCACGTTGGTCTGATGGATGGTCACCTCGGTGCGTCCGTCGCCGAGATCCTTGAAGTACGACGACGTGGTCATGCCACCCTCGACGTCGGGCTCGGTGAACACGATCTTCTCCGGCGGCGTGATCTCGACGAAGATGCCGATGTTCGGGTATTCCTCCCCGTTCTCGTCGCTGACCATGATGGTCTTGAAGATGCCGCCCGGCCGAGCGTCGACCTCGATGTTCTGCAGCGGTGTGCTGATGCCGACCGGTCCCCAGAAGTGGGTGAGGTGCTCGGGCGTGATCATGCACTCGAAGACGAGCTCGCGCGGTGCGTCGTAGACCCGCACGAAGGTGGCCTCGCCCAGATCGGCGGGAGCGGTGTTGGTGTCGTTCATGATGGGTTCTTCTCCTGAGATGCTCGTTGCTGGATGGTTCGCAGGTGATCACCGAGGCGGTCGAAGCGCTCTTCCCACACGACTCGATGCCGGCCGATCCAATCGACGGCGTCATCGAGCGGTGCAGCCTCGAGCCGGCACGGACGGAACTGGGCGTTCTGTCCCTGGACGATGAGTCCCGCCCGCTCGAGCACCTTGACGTGCTTGGAGACTGCTTGAAGGCTCATCGCGAACGGCTCGGCCAGCTCGTTCACCGTCGCCTCACCCGTGGCCAGCCGTGACAGGATCGCCCGGCGGGTGGGATCGGCGAGCGCTGCGAACGTGATGCTGAGCGTGTCGTCGGCCATGCGTATTCAACCAATCTGTTGATCAACTACTTGGTTGATCATGACCGATCGAATCGAGGCTGTCAACCCCCGTCGCGCGAACATGCGGTGATGGAAACCGACCCGCTCGTGATCGTCTCGGCCGACGGCCACGTCGGCCCGCGTCTCGTCGACGACCTTCGCCCGCTGTGCCCGACGGGCCTGCTCGAGGCGTTCGACGCCTACGTCGTCGACCCGAACCGTTCCACCGGGCGGTTCGTGCCGCCGCCGCCCGAGGAGAGCGGCGACGTGACCAAGGCGCTCTGGCGCAATCGTTGGACGGCCGGCCACCACGATCCCGCGGCTCGTGAGCGCGACCTCGAGTTCGACGGCATCGTGGCCGAGGTCCTCTTCCACGGCAGCCAGAACGACGAGCCGATCCCGTTCCAGTCGACGATGCTCGGACCGCCGGCCGATCCGGAGCTGGCCACCGCGGGCATCCGCATCTACAACCGATGGCTGGCGGCGTACTGCGCGGCGTCGCCGAACCGCCGAGTCGGCCTCGTGCAACTGCCGCTCTGGGACCTCGACGCCACGTTGGCGGAGATCGAGTTCGCGACTGCGAACGGGCTGAAGGGCATCAACTTCCCCGCGCCGCGATCCTGGCTGACGCCGTACAACGACGCCCACTGGGAGCCGCTCTGGTCGGCGGCCGCGGAAGCGACGCTCCCGCTCACCACCCACGCCGGCGCCGGCGATCCGGCCGTGTTCAACGGACCGGAGCTGACCGCGCTGATGTCCATCGAGAGCGGCGGCTGGTTCAGCCGGCGCGCGGCACACCTGCTGATCTTCGCCGGTGTGTTCGAGCGCCACCCGGGCCTCCGCCTCGTGCTCACCGAGCAGCCCGGCACGTGGTGGCGCTCCACGAACACCGAGCTCGACTCCGTGCACGCGGCGAACTCGATGAACCCGTGGCTGATGCGACGCGTGCCGCTGCGGCCGAGTGCCTACCTCGCCTCGAACGTCTTCATCGGTGCCAGCTTCTTGTCGCGCGACGAAGCGCTCGATGCCGTCGACGGCCGCTACGTCGACCGGGTGATGTGGGGCGCCGACTACCCGCACATGGAGGGCACGTTCCAGTACCCGGGCAACGACGACCTCGACGGGCCGTCGTACGCCCGGCTGTCGCTGCGGTTCGCGCTCGCCGGCCTCGACGAGCCCACCATCCGGTCCATCGTCGGCGAGACCGCCGCCTCCGTGTACGGCCTCGACCTCGCCGCGCTGGCGGAGGTGGCGGCGGCGATCGGCGCGCCGACGTACGCGGACATCAGCGAGCCGCTCGATGCCGTGCCCGCCGGAGCGAGCAGCTTCGCGTTCCGGACGATGGGCCCGTGGGCATGACGCCGCTCAGCCGGCGCGCAGGTCCCCGAACGTCGAGATCAGCAACGGGTTGAGGATGTCGGCGCGCTCCCACTGCAGGAAGTGACCGGCCCCAGGCACCACCAGTGGCCCGATCCGGTTGGCGAACGCGACCTCGCAGGCGACGATGAAGTCGTCGCCGACGACATGGTCGTCGTGGCCGTAGAGCACCAGCGTGGGGATCTGGATCGGGCCGAACGTCATCGGCATCTCCGACATCGCCCGCCCGTGCGCCAATTGGTACGGCGCCCATGAGGCGCGCATCCGGGCCTCGTCGGCGAACGGCTCGGTCATGAAGTCGACCTCCTCGCGGGTGAACGTGCCCGGCGACGCCCACAGCCGGCTGGTGTACATCCCCGCGATCCACTGCCGGCGGGCTTCCGGCGTGGCGAGCATCGCGATGAGCTCGTCGGGCCGGGCTCCCTGGAGCTCCTGGTAGTCGCCCGTCGGTCCGCCGCGGATCGCGCTGAACGTCGACAGGTCGAACCCGGGCGTGGGCGGCGGCACGCTGTTGAAGAAGCACAGCCGCTCGACGAAGCCCTCGAACCGCTGGGCCAGATCGACGGCCACCACGCCGCCGATGTCGCCGGCCACCACGGCGCAGCGCTCGTGGCCGAGCACATCGTGGACCAGTGCATGGACGTCGCGGCTGTAGATCGTGAGGTCGTACGCGTCGTCGGGCGAGAGATCGCTGTCGCCGTAGCCACGTAGGTCGGGAGCGATGACCTCGAAGCCGGCGGCGGCGAGCGGGGCGATGTTGCGCCACCAGATCCGGCTCGTCTCGGGATAGCCGTGCAGGAGCACGAGCGGATAGCCGCCGACACCGGCGTGGAGGAACGAGATCCCGATCCCGTCGCGCACGATCTCGTGTCGCGGGGTGAAGGCGTCGAAGGCCGGTGTGTCCTGCGCGGGCCGGAGCTGGGCGTTGTACTGCATCGCTGCAGCTTGGCTCAGACGGCTCGGGCGGCCATCAGCAGAAACGGCGGACGGTGCACCTCGACCGCCCAGTCGGGATGCCCGGCGAGGTCCGCTTCGGTCGGCGCCCACTCGACCATCCGGGTGATGGCGAAGCCGGCATCGACCAACGCGTTGACGTACGTGGCCAACGTGCGGTGCTGCTTGACGACGCCGTCGGCGAGCCAGCTGGTGGTGCGCGGCCCCTCGACCGAGTAGTCGTCGAGCGCCCAGATCGTGCGTCCTTCGTGCTCGACGAACGACGGCGCACTGGGGGCCGTGTACAGCGGATGCTCCGCGGAGAACACGAACGCTCCCCCGTCGACGACGCTGCGCCGGACGGTGGTGAACAGGCGGCCGAGATCGGTGAGGTAGTGGAGCGTCAGCGAGCTGTAGGCGAGGTCGTACGTCGCGTCGGGCAGGTCGAGCTCGTCGAGGTCCTCGCGCCGATACGTGATCCGTGCGTCCGCCGTGTCGGCTGCGGCGCGCTCGAGCATCTTGGCCGACACGTCGAGGCCGACGACGGACGCGGCACCGGCCTCTGCTGCCCAGCGGCAGAACCAGCCGTAGCCGCATCCGAGATCGACGACATGAGCTCCGTCGAGCGGCGGCAGCATCGCGCGCAGCAGCGGCCACTCGGCCGCGGCGTCGAGACCGTCGACCGATCGTGGCAGCTGGGCGTAGTTGGCGAAGAAGTCCGGATCGTCGTAGATGTTCTGGGCCATGGGGCAAACCTCCTGTGCCGAGTGTGCCCCAGATCGCTCATCGGTCAGCGTCAGATCTTCTCGGCCATGGCGCGCAGTGCCGGGTCGCCGGTCGAATCGGCGAAGTCGACGTTCGCGCCGCGTGACGCCAGCAGCCATGCAGCGCGGTAGCGGCTGGTCTTGATCGCGCCGAGGAACGGCGTCTCGTCCTCGGTCACGGGATCGATGTCGGCGCCGTGGGCGATGAGCAGATCGATCGCCGCGAGGTCGTCGTTGAACGCCGCTGCCCAGAGCGCGTGGTTCGGATCGCACCCGATGTCGAGCAGGCGTGTGGCCAGACCCAGGTTGCGGGCTCGGGCGATGGCGTACCAGAGCGGAGTCGCTCGCCATCGACCGTCGTCCTCGGTGAACGCCGGTTCATCGATGTCGATGCCACGGGCGAGCAACGTCTCGGCGATGTCGATCGCAGCTGTCGATCGAGATCGAGTGGTGTCGGCGGAGACGCCGATGCCGCAGCAGACGTGGAGCAGGTTCCGACCGCGCTCGTCCCGCCAGCCGATCAGGCCCGGCGAGATGTCCAGGGTGGCCCGCACCGCGACCACATCGAGGTCGCGCACGTGACGCAGCAGAGCCGTCTTCGACGCCACCCGCGTGAGGATACCGATCCCGCCGAGGGCGCTTGCGCTTGCAGGAGTTTGCAGGAGGATGTGCGCTCTGCCGGGCAAGGACCTTCGCGGAACGACGGGGTCAGGCGCGGCGTCTGCGGATCTCGGCGCTGACGGCGGGGAGGATCTTGTGGAGGTCACCGATGACGGCGTACTCGGCCTTGCCGACCATGTTCGCCTCGCCGTCGGTGTTGATCGCGAGCACGTGCTTGCTCGCCATCATCCCCACCCAGTGCTGGATCGCTCCGGAGATGCCGCATGCGATGTACAGCTCGGGGGCGATGCGCTTGCCGGTCTGGCCGACCTGATCGCTGTGCGGGCGCCAGCCGTTGTTGGTGACGACGCGGCTGCAGCCGACGGCGCCACCGAGCAGATCGGCGAGCTCGACGAGCGGCGCGAAGCCCTCGGCCGAGCCGACACCGCGACCGCCGCTGACGACGACCGCTGCCGTGGTGAGCGTGATGCCCGACGACAGCGTGACTCGGTCGGTGATGCGCGTGCGCGCCGCCGTCTCCGGCAGCGTCGCGTCGACGATCTCGACGGTGGCGGTGGCGCCGATGTGGTCGGGCGACGGCTCGCCGTCGAACACGTGAGCCGCGCCGGACAGCACGTAGGCCGCGGCGACGAGCCTGGACTGCTCGAGCAGGCTGCCACCCCAACGGACGCGCGTGAGCTCGAGGCTGGCCTCGGCGGCCGAGCGGATCTCGGTGACGTTCGCGGCGAACGGCAGATCGGCGATGGCCGATGCGTACGCGAGCACCTCGTTGCCGCGGTCGGTGCCGGTGGCCACGACGGCTGCGGGGCCGCGAGTCGCGATGAGCTCGGCAACCGCCTCACCCCACGCTTCCGGGGCGTAGTCGGTGAGCTCGGCGTGGTGCACCAGGACGACACTGGAGGCGCCGTACGCGCCGAGGTCGTGGGCGAGCGGGTCGGCCTCCGCACCGATGATCACCGCGGTGATCGACGAGCCGAGGCCGGCGGCGAGCAGCGCTCGGGCGAGGCCGAGCGACTGGAACGACGTCTCCGCGGCGACACCGCGGTCGTGCTCGAACAGAGCCAGGATCTCGGTCACAGCAGGCCCAACCGTTCGATCAGGTCGACGATGGCGGGCGCGGCGTCCTCGCCCGAGCCGAGCATGGTGGTCTGCACCACGAGCTCGGCGGCGTTGTCGAACGACTCGGTGATCAGGCCACCGGCCACCGGCTCGACGGTGTGCCCGTCGACCGGCGCCTTCTTGCTCTTCAGCCGGCCCGGGAGCGTGGGGTAGCGGGGCAGGTTGAGGCCCTCCTTCACGCCGAGCACCGCCGGCAGCGGCAGGTTGTAGACCTCGAAGCCCGACGTGGACTCGCGTTGGGCGGTGACGGCGGTGTCACCAACGGTGACGGACTTGATCCCGTTGACGATGGGCCGGCCGAGCTTGCGGGCGACGCGCACGCCGACCTGGAAGCCGCCGGCGTCGGCGCTCTCGTTTCCGAACAGGATCAGATCGAACGCGCCGTCGGCTGCCTCGATCGAGGCGATGGTGTCGGCCAGCGCGGCCGCCGTCGCCTGCGGATCCCAGTCGCTCTCGCCGACGAGCGACGGATGGGTGATGTGCACGGCCTTGACGACGCCGACGGAGATCGCGTAGCGCAGCTGCTCCTCGGCCTCGGCGGCGCCGAGTGTGAGCACGGTGGCCTCACCACCGTGCAGCTCGACGAGGCGGATCGCTTCCTCCACCGCGCACTCCTCGTGCGGGGAGGTGGTGAACCCGAGGTTCTTGACGTCGATGGCCGAGTGGTCGGCCGTGAGGGTGATGCGCGCGCCGGGCGCCGGGACGCGCTTCACGCAGACGAGGATCCGCAGGCTCATGTCAGCTCTTCATCCGCGCATCGGTGGGATCGAAGATCGGCGTGGAGCCGACGACACCGACCTTCACCGGGAACAGCTCGTTCATGTAGAACACGCACAGGTCGGTGCCGACGACGGCGTGCTCCGGCGGGAGGTAGGCGAGGATCAGGTACTTGCCGAACGACGGACCGCTGCCGGTCGTGGTGGCCACCGAGACACGGCCCTTGCGGTCGACGATGCGGTTGCCGTCGGGGGTGGTGATGGTCTCGCCACCGACCATGAAGCGCTTGATGCCGTCACGGGCGGACATGTGGTCCTCGACGGTGAGCGTGCACAGGATGGCGGCCGGCTCTTCCTCGCGGTGCTTCAGGTATGCGGCCTTGCCGATGAAGTCGGCCGACTTCACCTTCGGACGGGCCAGGCCGGCCTCGACGACGGTGTACTCGCCGTCGAGCTCGCTGCCCATCAGGCGGTAGCCCTTCTCCAGGCGACCGGTGGTGCCGTACACGCCGGCGCCGACGGGCACGATGCCGAACTCCTCGCCGGCGGCGGCGACCTTGTCCCACACCGCCCGTGCGTATTCGGTCTGGACGTAGATCTCCCAGCCGAGCTCGCCGACGTAGGAGATGCGGAACAGGCGCACCGGGATGCTGCCGAACAGGACCTCCTGGGTGGTGCCGTACGGGAAGCCCTCGTTGGAGACATCGGCCTCGGTGAGCTTGGTCATCACCTTGCGGGCGTTGGGGCCCCACAGGCCGATGACGGCGTACGACGACGTCAGGTCCTGGAAGTGCACCGAACCGTCCGTCGGCAGGTTGTGCTGGAACCAGAACTTGTCGCGCGGTCCGTCGAACGCGCCCGTCATCACCCGGTAGGTGTTCTCGGCGATGCGCAGCATCGTGAGGTCGGAGCGGAAGCCGCCGTTCACGTCGAGCAGCGGCGTGTAGATGCTCTTGCCGACGGCGACATCGACGTTGTTGACGGCCATCTTCTGGAGGAAGTCCTTGGCGCCGGGGCCGTCGAACTCGAACACCACGAACGGGGCGAGGTCGACCATGCCGACGCTGTCCTTCAGCGCGAGGTGCTCGGCGTTGATGATCGGCGACCACCAGCGGGCATCCCACTCGTGCTCGCGGCCTTCGACGCCGTACTTCTCGACGAGGCCGGCGTTGGATTCGTACCAGTGCGGCCGCTCCATGCCACCGGCGAGGAAGTACACGGCGCCGAGCGCCTCGGTGCGATCGTGGTACGGCGCGGTGCGCACGCCGCGCTCGCTGGCCCACTGCTCACGCGGGTGGACGATGCCGTACGTCTTCTGGAAGTGCTCGGCGCAGCGGGCCCGCACGTGCGAGTCGTTCTTGGCGTAGTCGTAGAACCGGGCGATGTCGCTGTGGTGCGGGTCCACCTCGGGCTGGCCGTGGGTCATCCACTCGGCGAGCATGCGCGCCGCGCCGGGCGCTTCCTTGATCCACACCGCACAGCACGACCAGAGGTTCTTCACCTCGGGGATCTCGCCGATCAGCGGGAAGGCGTCGGGGGTGAGCGAGAGCAGGCCGTTGATCGCGTACTTGATCTCGGCGGTGCCGAGGATCTCGGGCATCAGCTCGAGCGCCTGCTCGAGCTGGGGATCGAAGTCGTCCATCGTGATCGGCAGCTCGGTCGGCGAGAGGCGAGAATCCTTGATCGAGGGGATCTCCTCGGCCTTCATGAAGATCGGGCGGTGGGCGTACGAGCCCACCTCCATGCTGCCGGCGCTCTGGCGCTCGTAGCAGAAGGTGTCCATGTCGCGGATGATCGGGAAGCCGAGCTCCTTGCCCGTCTCCTCCAGCACCGGGATCGGGCCGACGTCGATCATCTGGTGCACGGCCGGCGTCAGCGGGATGAACGCACCGGCCATCGCCGCCAGCTTCGGCGCCCAGACTCCGACGCAGATGACGACGTACTCGGCATCGATCCGGCCGCGGTCGGTGACGACGGCCACGATCTTGCCGTCCTCGACGATAAGGTCCTCGACCTCGACGTTGGCAAAGGTCTGCAGCGCGCCGAGCGCCTGGGCCCGCTCCCGGAAGATCGTGCCGGCACGCAGCGAGTCGACCACCGACACCGTCGGGAAGTGGCAGCCACCGACGAGGATCTCCTCGTTGATGAACGGCACCATCTCCTTGATCTCGGCCGGCGTGACCATCGTCGCGGGGATGCCCCAGTTCTTGGCCGACACCATCCGGCGGCGCAGCTCTTCCATCCGCTCGTCGGTGCGGGCGATCTCGATGCCGCCGCACTCGGTGTTCACGCCCATCTCGGTGTACTGCTTCTGGCTGTCGAGGTTCAGCGCCGCCATCTCACGGTTGTGATCGACCGGGAAGATGAAGTTCGACGCGTGGCCGGTGGAGCCGCCGGGGTTGGGCAGCGGCCCCTTGTCGATCTGGACGATGTCGCGCCAGCCGAGCTCGGCGAGGTGCCCGACCACGCCGTTGCCGACGATGCCGGCACCGATGACCACGACTTTCGCGGTCGTGGGGAAGTCGCTGCTCGGGGTGTTGCTCACGTGGAAGATCCTCTCGGTGGGAAACCGGTGTGCGGGAAGATTCCGCAGAACGGTAAGTGTAGATGATGACAGGGACCGGGCCCGAAAAGCGTCGGACAGCCCGGCAAATCAGCCGATCTCGTCGGGCATCTCGGTCTTGCGGCGGGCGATGAAGTCCTGCATCTCGGCGTCGACCGCGTCGTCGAGCGCCGGTGGCTCGTAGTCGGCCAGGCTCTTCTTGTAGAGCTTGTTGGCGCGGGTCTCGGCATCGGTGGAGCCCTCTTCGAGCCACTGCTCGTAGCTGTTGTTGTCGGCCGTGTTGCTGCGGTAGAACGCGGTCTCGAAGTTCGCCAGGGTGTGCGCGGTGCCGAGGTAGTGCATGCCCGGCTCGTTCCCGATGATCGCGTCGACGGCCTGGCCGTTCGGGGTCATGTCGACCCCCTTGACGAACGTGTGCCAGGCGCCGAGCTGGTCGATGTCGAGCATGAACTTCTCGTAGCCGAACGTGAGGCCGCCCTCGAGCCAGCCGGCGGCGTGGAGCACGAAGTTGACGCCGCCGAGGATGGTGGGCTGCATCGTGTTCGCCGATTCGTACGCGGCCTGGGCATCGGCCACCTTCGACGCGCACAACCCGCCACCGGAGCGGAACGGAACGCCCATCCGCCGGGCGAGGTGCGACATCACGTAGAGCACCAACGCCGGCTCCGGGGTGCCGAACGTGGGGGCGCCGGTCTGCATCGACATCGACGAGGCGAACGAGCCGAGGATCACCGGCGCGCCCGGCCGCACCAGCTGGGCGAAGGTCATGCCGACCATCGCCTCGGCCAGGCTCTGCGCGCACACGCCGGCCACCGTCACGGGCGCCATCGCCCCGGCGAGGATGAACGGGGTGAAGATGCACGCCTGGTTGTTCTGGGCGTAGACGTCGGCCGAGCCGAGCATCGTCTCGTCCCACACGAGCGGCGACGACGCGTTGATCAGGCTGGTCATCACGGTGCGGTCCTGCAGGTCGCCACCGAAACCGATCCGGGCCAGGTCGACGCTGTCCTGGGCGCGGCTCTTCGCGGTCACCGAACCCATGAACGGCTTGTCGCTGTACTTGAGGTGCGTGTACACCATGTCGAGGTGGCGCTTGTTGACGGGAATGTCGACGGGCTCGCAGACGGTGCCGCCGCTGTGATGGATGTACGGCGACGAGTACGCGAGCTTGACGATGTTCTCGAAGTCGGCCAGCGTTGCGTACCGGCGGCCACCGTCGAGGTCGCGAACGAACGGCGAGCCGTAGTTCGGGGCGAAGACGGTGTTCATGCCACCGATCTCGACGTTGCGGGCAGCGTTGCGGCCGTGCTGGGTGTACTGACGCGGCGCGCTGGCCTGGATGATGCTGCGGCACATCCCTGCCGGGAAGCGCACCCGTTCTCCCTCGGCGGTGGCGCCAGCGGCGACGAACAGCTCGACCGCTCGCTGATAGTCC